>NZ_JBFBLP010000010.1:0-285199 GCF_040686775.1 Streptomyces sp. NPDC079141
AAGGGTTTTCGCCCCCGCCGCCCCTACCCGTCCCGTCCTCCAGGGGGCGCTGCCCCCTGGACCCCCGCTCCTCAAACGCCGGAGGGGCTGGATTTAGCCCGTCCGGCGTTTGAGGACGAGGCCGTTCAGGCCGAAGCGGGGGTCTGGGGGCGGCAGCCCCCAGGGGACGGGAATGGGTAGGGGCGGCGGGGGCGAAAACAACCCCCCGCACCCACCCGCTACTTCGCCCGCGTCAGCGACAGCAGGTCTCTCGCCGGGCCCACCGGGCGATGGCCCGTTGGCCAGACTGCTTTCAGGGCTCGGGCCAGGGAGATGTCTTCCACCGGGATGCTCACCAGGCGGCGCATGGAGAGCTCCTCGCGGACGGCCAGTTCGCTGAGGACCGCCGGGCCCGCGCCGCTCACCGCCGCCGCCTTCACCGCCGTAGTGGAGGAGAGCTCGATCAGGGGGCGGGCCAGTCCGCCCAGGGCCGTGTCCAGGACCTGGCGGGTGCCCGAGCCCTCCTCCCGGAGGATCAGCGGCGTCTCCGCCAGCTCCCGTGCCGCCAGCGGGCGACGACGGCGGGCCCAGGGATGGGCGGGTGCCGTCACCACGATCAGCCGGTCGTGGGCGACGACGACCGAGTCCAGCCCGGTCGGCACGGTCAGCCCCTCCACGAACCCCAGGTCCGCCTCGTCCGCCAGCAGCCGCTCCGCCACCGCGGCCGAGTTCCCCGCGAGCAGCGACACCGCCGTGTCCGGCCGCCCGGCGCGCAGCGCCAGCAGCCACCCGGGCAGCAGGTACTCCGCGATCGTCATGCTCGCCGCCACCCGCAGCCGCGAGTCCCGCCGGTCCCGCAACGCCTGCGCGCCCACGTCGAACGCCTCCGCCGCCTCCACGACCCGCCGCGCCCAGTCCGTCACCAGCGCCCCGGCGTCCGTCAGCCGCGAGCCCCGCGGCGAACGGTCCACGAGCGCCACGCCCAACTGCCGTTCCATCGACCGGATCCGGCTGCTGGCCGCGGGCTGCGTGATGCCCAGCTCACGCGCCGCCCCGCCGAGACTGCCCAGCCGCGCCACCGCCAGCAGCAGCTCCAGCGCGCCCAGGTCCGGCACCCGGTGCGCGAGCGAACCGGTCGGCCCCGCGTGATCCTCCATACTGCTCATAAACCCAGCTTATGTCCTCATAGAGACATGCTCCCTGGTGACGGCCCCGCCCCCGCGCGACCGTGGTCGCATGGTCACCGCCGCCCAGCCCCTCCCCCGTGCCACCGCCGTCCGTCACCTCGGACCGAACTGGTACGCCTCCGTCATGGGAACCGCCGTCGTCGCCACCGCGGGCGCGGCACTTCCCGGCAACCTCCCTCGGGCTCCCCTCGCCGCCGTCTGGGCTCTGTCCCTGACGCTGCTCGTCGTGCTCCTCTGCGCCCGCGCCCTGCACTGGGCCCACCATCGCGACCAGGCCCGCGCCCATCTGCTCGACCCCGCGATGGCTCCGTTCTACGGCTGTCTGTCCATGGCCCTGCTCGCCGTCGGCGGCGGTGCCGTCACCGTCGGACGGGACTGGATCGGCACCGAGGCCGCCGTGGCGCTGGACGTCGTGCTGTTCACCGCCGGTACGGCCGTGGGACTCGCCGCCGCCGTCGCCGTCCCGTATCTGATGGCCGTACGCCACCGGGTGGATCCCGCGCAGGCGACGCCCGTGTGGCTGCTGCCGCTCGTCGCGCCCATGGTGTCCGCCGCCCTCGGGCCGCTGCTCGTGCCGCATCTGCCGGCCGGGCAGGCCCAGGAGACGCTGCTGCTCGCCTGCTTCGCGATGTTCGGGCTGAGTCTGCTGGCGACCCTGCTGATGCTGCCGCTGGTCTTCGCCCGCCTGATCACCGCCGGACCGCTTCCGCTCGCGCTCACCCCGACCCTGTTCCTGGTGCTGGGGCCGCTCGGCCAGTCCACCACCGCCGTCGGCGCGTTCGCCGAGGTGGCCCCGGGTGTCGTACCGGCCCCGTACAGCCAGGGGTTCGACGTGCTGGCCGTGCTGTACGGCGTGCCGGTCATGGGGTTCGCGCTGCTGTGGTTCGGGCTGGCCACCGCCCATGTCGTGCGCGCCCGGCGGCAGGGCATGGGGTTCGCGATGACGTGGTGGGCGTTCACCTTCCCGGTCGGCACCTGTGTCACCGGCGCCGGGCAGCTGGCCCGCCACACCGGCCTCGCCGTCTACGACGGCCTCGCGATCGCCCTGTACGGCGTGCTCGTCGCCGCCTGGGTCACCGCCGCCGTGCACACCGCCCGCGGCGTGCTCAGCGGTGAGCTGCTCGCAGGGCCGCGCCCAGCACCCGTGGTGCCTCGGCCAGTGACGGCCCGTACCAGGTCAGGTGCCGTCCGCTGACCAGTGCGCAGGGCAGGCCGGGGAAGGCCTCGGGGCCGTCGTCGGGCGTGAAGCGGTAGGGCTCGTCCGGGAGGACGACGACGTCCGGGGCGGCTGCCCGCAGATCCTCCAGAGGGATGCGCGGATAGCGGTCCGGGTGCGCGGCGTGGACGTGGTCCACGCCCAGGCGGGCCAGCACGTCACCGGCGAAGGTGTCGCGGCCCAGCACCATCCAGGGGCGGCGCCAGATCGGGACGACGGCCGTCGTACGGCGTTCCGGCGGCGCCAGTGAGGACCAGGTCTCCTCCGCCTCGTCCAGCCAGCGCGGCCGTACCCGGACCCCGCACGCGGCCAGCACCCGCGCCAGCTCACCGAAGGCCTGCGGCACCTCGCGGATCTCCGTCACCAGCACCTCGACGCCGGCCGCCCGCAGCGCCGCGAGGTCGGGCGCGCGGTTCTCCTCCTCGTTGGCGATCACCAGGTCGGGGGCGAGTTCCACGATCCGCTCGACCTTGGGGTTCTTGGTGCCGCCCACCCGGGGCACGTCGAGGTCCGCCGGATGCGTGCACCAGTCCGTGGCGCCGGCCAGGACGCCGGGGGCGGAGACCGCGACGGCCTCCGTCAGGGACGGCACCAGGGAGACGACGCGCATCAGCGCGGCCGGTCCTGGACCGCCTCGATGTGCTCCGCAACGGCGACGACGACCACCCGGGTGTCGGGCACCGTGGCCCGCCAGCGGTGGCGCACCCCGCCGGTGAGGTACAGCGTGTCGCCGCGGCCGAGCCGGTAGGCGCGGCCCTCCGCCTCGATCTCCACGGCGCCGTCGGCGACGTACATCAACTGGTCGTTGCGGTACTGGAATTCACGGCCGGCCTCATGGCCTCCGGTGAACTCCGAGGCGTGCATCTGATGGTGACCGCGCACCAGGGAACGCGCCCGCGGTTCGGGGGTCGGCTCGATGCACTCGGCGCGTACGACATCGACGCTGCACGCCGGGTCGGCGGCGGCGAGCAGTTCGACGGCGGTGGTGCGCAGGGCGTCGGCGAGCTTCTCAAGGGAGCTTCTGCTGGGCCGGGCCCTGTCGTTCTCCACCTGGCTGAGGAAGGGCACCGACAGGCCGCTGCGCTCGGCCACGACGGCGAGGGTGAGCTCCAGTGCGCGGCGTCGCCGCCGCACGGCCGCGCCCACTCGAAGTGGCTGTTCTTTGTGGTCGCCCATCGCTCCGGCTCCCTCCTTCGCTCGTCGCCCGGTGACACATCTCCTGATGAGTTCTCTGCACCCTACGCATGTTCGGCAAACCGTTTCATGCGCCCGTCACATCGACGACACACGGCGGCGGGCAGGACCTCACAGTTCACGCCACCGCTGACCCCGGATCAGCCCGAGTCTGCCGTCCCCGGGTTCAATGCGCAGCCGGTTCCCGGTGTTCCCCGGGTGCCGGAAGCCCTGGTCGGGGCGGTGATGGGCGGCCGGCCACCCAGTTGGCCTGTTTTGTTCGGATACGCAGAAGGCGGGCGTCCGGCACCGTCAGGTGCGCCGGACGCCCGCCGGAACGGGGGTGCTACGCGGCGGGGGTCATCCGGTTCACCATGTCCGGGTGCTCCTCCAGCCAGGCGGCGACGGCCTCCTCCTCGTGCCCCTGGCCACGGTCCTTGATCTCCTGCTCAAGGGTGCCGAGCTCGTCCTCGCTCATTCTGAAGTTCTTGATCCACTTCGTGAGCTGCGGGTACTGCTCGGGGAACTCCTGGTTGGAGATCGTGCGGATGGTATTGCCCTCGCCGAAGAACTTCTGCGGGTCCTTCAGCTTGGTCAGCTCGTACTCGCTGTACGCCCAGTGCGGCGACCACAGCACGACGGCGATGGGCTCCTTCTTGGCGTAGGCCCGCTTGAGCTCGGCGAGCATGGCCGGGGTGGAGCCGTCGACGACCTCGTACTCGTCGTCGAGTCCGTACCCGGGCAGCACCTTGGTCTTGAGCAGGTTCATCTCGCCGGTGCCGGGCTCGATACCGACGATCTTCCCGTCGAAGGTGTCGGCCTTGCCCTTGAGGTCCTCCAGCGAGTCGATTCCCTTCACGTAGGAGGGCACGGCGACCTCCAGTGACGTCGGCTCGTACCAAGTACCCAGATCGTGGAGCTTGTCCTTGCTCTTGTCCCAGTAGTTCTGCTGGGCGTACGGCAGCCAGGCGTCGAAGTTGAGGTCCAGGTCGCCGGAGGCGAGGCCGGTGTAGACCGGGCCGACGTCCATCTGCTTGAGGTTCAGCCGGTAGCCGCGCCGCTCCAGGACGTTCTTCCACAGGTAGGTGACGGCGATGTCCTCGTCCCAGGGGAACCAGGCCACGTCCAGCGGCCGCTCGGCCTCGGCCGGGGTCCCGGTGTTCTGCACCGGGGCCAGCTCGTCGACGACACCGGGGTTGTCCTTCAGCCAGGCGCGCACGGCGTCCTGCTGCTTGCCCTTGCCGGCCTTGTTGATCTCCGACTCCAGGCCGGTGAGCTGCTCCTCGGTCATGGTGAAGTCCTTCAGCCACTGGCCGACGACCGGGTTCTCCTCGGCGAAGCCCTTGCGGGAGACGGTGTGCACCTCGTCGCCCGCGCCCCAGGCGCCCTTGGGGTCCTTGAGCTTCTTCAGCTTGTAGTCGCTGTACGCCCAGTGCGGCGACCAGAGCGTGACGACGATCGGCTCCTGCCGGTCGTAGGCGCGCTTGAGCTCGGCGAGCATGGCCGGGGTCGAGCTGTCGACGACCTTGTACTCCTTGTCCAGGCCGTACTCGCCGAGGACCTTGCTCTTGAGCAGGCTCATCATGCCGGCGCTGGACTCGATGCCGGTGATCTTCCCGTCGAACTGCGCGGCCTTGCCCTTGAGGTCGTCGAGGGAGTCGACGTCCTTCATGTAGGCGGGCACGCTCAGCTCAAGGGAGGTCGGGCCGTACCAGGAGCCCAGGTCGTCGAGGCGGTCCCCGTACTGCTTCCAGTACTGCTCGTGGGTCGTGGGCAGCCAGGCGTCCGTCTGGAAGTCGACGTCGCCCTGCGCGAGGGAGGTGTAGAGGGGGCCCGCGTCGAACTGCTTGGCCTCGACCTCGTAGCCGCGCTGCTCCAGGATCTCCTTCCAGAGGTAGGTGGAGGCGACGCCCTCGTCCCAGGGGATGTAGCCGATGCTGATCTTCTTGCCCTGGCCGACGTTCGTGCCGTCGGCCACCGGCTCGGCCTTGTCGCCGCCGCCGAAGATGCCCATGCCGCCCGCGACGAGCGCGAGGACGACGACGCCGACCACGGCGACGGAGGCCTTGGGGCGGTACGACCAGATGTTCAGGCCCCGGGCGGCGCGCAGCCGGGCGGCGGCGCGGCGGCCGAGCGGCGAGACCTGGGTGCCCAGCGCGCTGGTCATACGGTCCAGGTAGATCGCGAGGATCACGATGGCGATGCCGGCCTCGGCGCCGAGGCCGATGTTGAGCTGGCCGATGGCCTCGTTGACGTCGCCGCCCAGGCCGCCGGTGCCGACCATGCCGGCGATGGCCGCCATGGACAGGCCCAGCATGATGACCTGGTTGACGCCCGCCATGACGGTGGGCAGGGCCAGCGGGAGCTGGACGCGCAGCAGGGTGTCGCGCGGGGTGGTGCCGAAGGCCTCGGCGGCCTCGACCAGTTCCTCGTCGACCTGGCGGATGCCCAGCTCGGTCATGCGGACGCCCGGGGCGAGCGCGAAGACCAGGGTGGCGACGATGCCCGCGGCGGCGCCGCTGCCGAAGAAGAGGATGGCCGGGATGAGGTAGACCATCGCCGGCAGCGTCTGCATGAGGTCCAGGCCGGGCCGCACGATCGCGCTGACCCGGCTGGAGCGCGCCGCCCAGATGCCGACCGGCACCGAGATCACCAGCGCGATGACCGTGGCGACGAGGACCAGCGACAGGGTCACCATCGCGTCCTCCCACAGGTCGAGGGAGATCACGAAGGCGAAGCCCACGAAGGTGAGGGCTCCGGCGAGCGTGCCGCGCAGCCAGCAGGCGATCACGGCGAAGATGCCGGTGAGGAGGAGGGGCTCGGGGGCCTGGAGGACGGCGTCGACACCGTCGTAGGCGCCGCGGAAGACCTGCTCGAAGAAGTCGAACAGCCAGCCCATGTGGGTGGTGAGCCATTCGACCGCGTCGTTGACCCAGGAGCCGAACTCGATCCTAGGCATTGGCCGCCACCTCCCCGTCACCGAGGAAGCCGATCAGGCGCCTGTCGGGGACGACTCCGACGAGTTTGCGCTGGGCGTCGAGCACCGCCACGGGGTGCGTCAACCGGGCGCTGATCGCGCAGAGTTCGGCGAACGTCGTGTCGGGGGTCGCGGTCTCGCAGCCGCTCTCGCATCCGCAGTCGGCCTCGTCCCCGCGCACGTCCCGGTCCATGACGGAGGCCGCGGTCAGCACCCGGGAGCGGTCGACGTCCTGGGTGAAGGAGGCGACGTAGTCGTCGGCGGGGCGGACGAGGATGTCCTCCGCGGTGCCGATCTGGACGATGCGGCCGTCGCGCATGACGGCGATGCGGTCGCCCAGGCGCATGGCCTCGTTGAGGTCGTGGGTGATGAAGACGATCGTCTTCTTCAGCTTGGTCTGGAGTTCGAGGAGCTGGTCCTGCATGTCGCGGCGGATCAGCGGGTCCAGCGCGCTGAAGGACTCGTCCATCAGCAGCAGGTCGGCGTCGGTGGCGAGCGCGCGGGCGAGGCCGACGCGCTGCTGCATACCGCCGGACAGCTCGTCCGGCCAGGACTTCTCCCAGCCCTTGAGGCCGCACAGCTCCAGGGCCGTGGTGGCCCGCTCGATGCGCTCGGCCTTGGCCACGCCCTGCACCTCCAGGCCGTACGCCGCGTTCTCGACGACGCTGCGGTGCGGGAAGAGCGCGAAGTGCTGGAAGACCATGCTGATCTTCCTGGCGCGGACCTCGCGCAGGCCCCGGTCGCTGAGCGCGGTCAGGTCCTGGCCGTCGAAGCGGACCTGTCCGGCGGTGGGCTCCAGGAGCCCGTTGAGCATGCGCAGCAGCGTGGACTTGCCGGAGCCGGACAGGCCCATGACGACGAAGATCTGGCCCGGTTCCACGGTGAAGGAGGCGTCGATCACGGCGGCAGTGGTGCCGTCGGCGCGCAGCTCCTCCCGGTCGGCTCCGCCCCGGAGCCGCTCCACTGCCTCGTCTTCTCGTCTGCCGAACACCTTGTAGAGATGTTCGGCCTCTAGTCTCGCTGACACACGTACCTCTTGTTTCGGGGACAAGGAAAACGGAGCGAGCCGCGCAACAGTTGAATGCGCAAGCGACATCGCTCCGAGGCGCGCCTGCCCTTGTTCCCCGGGCACAAACGGACAAGTGGTCCAGCTCACAGCAAGTGCGCATGACGCAACCTGTTGCGGTGATACGCCCTTGTCAGTGGTGTACGGCATGATGCATGGCGTGACCGGACGACTGATGCTCCTCGACACCGCCTCGCTCTATTTCCGCGCCTATTTCGGCGTGCCGGAGTCCGTGAAGGCCCCCGACGGCACACCGGTGAACGCCGTGCGCGGGCTGCTGGAATTCATCGACCGCCTGGTGAAGGACCACCGCCCGGACGCGCTGGTGGCCTGCATGGACGCCGACTGGCGCCCGCAGTGGCGGGTGGACCTCATCCCCTCCTACAAGGCGCACCGGGTCGCCGAGGAGCACGAGGCCGGGCCGGACGAGGAGGAGGTGCCGGACACGCTCTCCCCGCAGGTGCCCGTCATCGAGGCCGTCCTCGACGCGCTCGGCATCGCACGGGTGGGGGTCGAGGGGTACGAGGCGGACGACGTGATCGGCACGTACACCGCGCGGGCCAAGGGCCCCGTGGACATCGTCACCGGGGACCGCGACCTGTACCAGCTGGTGGACGACGCGCGCGGGATCCGGGTGCTGTACCCGCTCAAGGGCGTGGGCACGCTCCAGCTCACCGACGAGGCGTGGCTGCGCGAGAAGTACGGCGTGGACGGCCGCGGGTACGCGGATCTGGCGCTGCTGCGCGGCGACCCCAGCGACGGCCTGCCGGGCGTGCCGGGCATCGGCGAGAAGACGGCCGCGAAGCTGCTGGCCGAGTTCGGCGACCTGGCGGGGATCATGGCCGCGGTGGACGATCCCAAGTCGAAGCTCACCCCCTCGCAGCGCAAGCGCCTGGACGAGTCGCGGCCCTATGTCGCCGTCGCGCCGACGGTCGTGCGGGTGGCCGCGGACGTCCCGGTCCCGGAGGTGGACACCGCCCTGCCGCGCGCCCCGCGCGATCCGGCGGCGGTGCGGGAGCTGGCGGAGCGCTGGGGTCTGGGCGGTTCGCTTCAGCGCCTGCTCACGACGTTGACCGTGTGAAATACGATTCCCGGTGGGAATGGTGTTCCCCATCGAGTGAATGAGGTTCGGTGGGCAGGGAATTCGTCCCTTAAATTCTCCTTCACGCACTTTGCCGGGGGAGGCAATTGGCAGGGGGAGGTGCTAACTTAGGTAAGCCTAAGCTTGGAGAGAGGGAGGCCGTCATGGCAGAACGCCCTGCCCGCAAGCCGCGGAAGCCGCATTCCGCGCAGGTCGTCCGTACCGAACGGCTGACCCCGCATATGCAGCGCGTGGTGCTCGGCGGTGACGGGCTCGCCGAATTCACGGCGGACACCTGCACCGATCACTATGTGAAGATCCTCTTTCCGGCCGAGGGTGCGACCTATCCCGAGCCCTTCGACATGGAGCGCATCCGCGAGGAGTTCCCGCGCGAGCAGTGGCCGGTGACCCGGACCTACACGGTGCGCGCCTGGGACCCCGAACACCGCGAGCTGACCGTGGACTTCGTGATCCACGGCGACGAGGGCCTGGCCGGCCCCTGGGCGCTGCGCGCCAAACCGGGCGAGACCGTGCGGTTCATGGGCCCCGGCGGCGCCTACGCCCCCGACCAGGCCGCCGACTGGCACCTCCTCGTCGGCGACGAGAGCGCCCTGCCCGCGATCGCCCGCTCCCTGGAGGCGCTGCCCGCCGGGGCCACCGTTCACGCCTTTGTGGAGGTGGCGGGGCCGGAGGAGGAGCAGAAGATCGACTCCGATGTGGACGTGGTCTGGCTGCACCGCGGCGACCGCCCCGTCGGCGAGGCCCTGACCGCCGCAGTCCGGGCGCTGGACTTCCCCGAGGGCCGGCTGCACGCGTTCGTGCACGGCGAGGCGGCCTTCGTGAAGGAGCTGCGCCGGATGCTGCGGGTCGAGCGCCAGATTCCGCGCGAGGACCTGTCGATCTCCGGCTACTGGCGCCTGGGCCACAACGAGGACGGCTGGCAGGCGTCGAAGCGGGAGTGGAACGCGCGCATCGAGGCGGAGCAGGAGGGCACGCCCGCCGCGTGAGGCGTACGGACGCCGAGGGGCCCGCGCTGCTCGGCGCGGGCCTGTCCGCCGTCCACGCGGCGGGCGTGCCCTCCGCCCCCTACACCGACCTCTGGTACGAGCGGAACGTCCGGATCGACAGCCACACCGCCGCCACTGCCAGCGCCAGCAGCCCGCCGCCGCGCAGCAGCACTCCTCCCCAGTCCGGGTCGTCGGAGAGCGCCGAACGGCCCGCGACCATCGCCCAGTCGAGCGGGTTGACGTCGGCGACGTGCCGCATCCAGCCGGGCATCTGCGCGGGCGCCATGAACGCGCTGGACAGGAACGTCAGCGGCAGCAGCAGGAAGGTGTTGATGCCGATGATCGACTCCCGCTCCCGCACTAGCATGCCGAGCGCGTTGGACAGCGCCCCGAAGACCGTGCCGAGCAGGACCGAGGCGACGACGAGGACGGTGACGCCGGCGATGCCGCCCGGGTAGTCGGCGCCGCCCAGCAGACCGAGCAGCACGATGATCACCGACTGGGCGGCGGTGACCAGGCCGTTGTGGACGACGTTGCCGTTCATCAGCGCGGCCCGGCTGACCGGGGTGGTCAGAAAGCGGTCCAGGGTGCCGCGCTGGATCTCGTCGAGGGTGCCCATCCCGGCCCACATGCTGGCGCCCAGCGCGCTCATCACCACCACGCCCGGGACGAGGTAGTCGAGGTAGGACGTCGTGCCGAAGCCGCCGAGCTCGACGACCTCCCGGAAGAGACTGCCGAACAGGAACAGCCAGATCACCGGCTGGATCAGGGTGATGATCGCGTACGCGGGCTGCCGTACGAACACCATGAGTTGACGCTGCGTCATGTACCAGGTCTGGGTGACGGCCGTGCTCATCGCGCACCTCCGGCGGAGACCAGCGTCGCGGCGGCGGTGTCGGCGTCCGTGTAACGGCGGCCCGCGTGGCGCAGATAGACGTCGTCGAGGGACGGGCGGGCGACGGTCGTGCTGGCGACGCCGACGCCGGCGCGGTCGAGCGCGGCCAGCAGGGCCGGGACCGCGGCGGACCCGTCGTCGACGCGGACGCTGATCCGGCGCCCGTCGACCAGCACCTCGTGCAGCCCGGACAGTGCGCCCAGGGAGCTCTGAAGGAGCGTACGGCCACTCTCGCCGACCGGTTCGCGCAGCTCCACGTGGACGGCGTCACCGCGGAGTTCGCCCTTGAGGGCGTCCGGGCTGCCCGCCACGACGACCCGGCCGCGGTCCACGATCGCGATGCGCTCGGCCAGCCGGTCGGCCTCCTCCAGATAGTGCGTGGTGAGCAGGATGGTCAGGCCCTCCTCGCCGGCGAGCCGCGCGATCTCGTCCCACATCGCCGTGCGGGCCTCCGGGTCGAGGCCGGTGGTGGGCTCGTCGAGGAAGAGCACCTCGGGGCGGTGCACCAGACCGAGGGCCACGTCGAGGCGGCGCCGCATGCCTCCGGAGTAGTTCTTGACGGGACGACGGGCGGCGTCGGCGAGCGTGAAGCGCTCCAGCAGCTCGTCCACGCGCCGGTCGAGGGCGGCGCCCTTCATGCCGTAGAGCCTGCCCTGGAGCCGGAGGTTGTCGCGGCCGGTGGCGACGGGGTCGGCGCCGGAGTTCTGGGCGACCACACCGATGGCGCGGCGGACCCGGTCGGGGTGGCGCAGGACGTCGTGGCCGGCGACGGTGGCCGTGCCGGAGTCCGGGCGGGCCAGCGTGGTGAGGATCTTGACGGTGGTGGACTTGCCGGCGCCGTTCGGGCCGAGCAGGCCGAAGACGGTGCCGGGTTCGACGGTGAGGTCCATGCCGCGCAGGGCGGTGACTTCACCGGGATAGGTCTTGGTCAGCTGGAGCGCCTGCACTGCGGGCGCACGGGTGTGCATCACGACTGCTCTCCTCGGTGAGCGGATGACGAAAGATCCGCGTGAGGAGCGCCGGGCTATCCTGGGTGTGCCGCACCTCGATCGCCCGGTCTGCCTCACGGCGGATTCGGTTCGGGGTTCGAGACCCCGGCGGAGCTGCTCCAACAGCCCTGCCGGGGTCTCTCTCATTCGGTGAACTCGGCCGGCAGCTCCCCCGTTTCATGGAAGTGCCGCCAGGTGTCGACACCGGGCAGCGAGCCCTCCCTGATCTCCGCGAGGAAACCCCGGACCCACTGCGCCTGCGCCTCGACCATGTGCAGCTGGTACTCGACCTCGACGAGGAAGAGCCTCGGCAGCGTCTCGTACAGCTTCTGCAGCGCCCCCCGGCCGCTGGCGACCTGGATCTCCAGGGTGCTCAGCCGTGTCTCCAGCAGGCGGGCCACCTCCTCGGGGGGCAGCGCCGCCATCAGCGAGAGCGCCGTCTCGAAGATCGGGTACTCCTTCGCCGGGATGGCGATCAGGTCGGACAGCCACTCGGCCATCTCCTCGCGCCCGGCGTCGGTGAGCCCGTAGACCGTGCGCTCGGGGCGGTTGCCCTGGCGCTCCACTCCGGTCACCTCGACGAAGCCGTGCTTCTCCAGGTTCTGCACGACCGTGTAGAGCGAGCCGTAGTTGGTCTTCGTGCTGGCGTCCTTGCCCTGGCTGCGCAGGGTCTGGGCGATCTCGTACGGATGCATCGGCTTCTGCAGGAGCGTCGTCATCACGGCGAGCGCCAGCGGATTGCTGAGCTTGCGGCGCTTCCTTGCCGCCATCACGACCACCTCGCTTCCGAATATCCGTAGCCGAACATATCGCGAGAGTGCGGGCACGTCAATGGACACGATGTATCGCGATCGACGACCGGCCGGATGGGCGTGAGGGCTTGGGACCACCTCGGACACTCCGCCGTGACGCCGCTGAAACCGGCCGTCCCTAATTTCTGTCGCCCGACAGGAATTCTGCGCCGAAGGCAGGTGCCGCAGTGACCCCGAACGCCCCCTCCGCCGACCGCTCACCGGATCCCGACGACCGCTCCCTCGCCCAGTTCGGCTACCGCCAGGAACTGCACCGCAGCCTGGGCCGGTACGCCTCGTTCGCCGCCGGTTTCTCGTTCATCTCCGTCCTGACGACCGTCTTCCAGTTCTTCGCCATCGGCTACTTCTTCGGCGGCCCCGTCTTCTTCTGGGCCTGGCCGGCGGTGCTGGCCGGCCAGCTCCTGGTGGCCGCCTGCTTCGCCGAACTGGCCGCCCGCTACCCGATCTCCGGCGCCATCTACCAGTGGTCCTCGCGCCTTTCGACCCCGGCCTTCGGCTGGTTCGCCGGATGGATCATGGTGATCGGGCAGATCGTGGTCGTCGCGGCGGCGGCACTGGCCCTGCAGATGGTGCTCCCGGCGATCTGGTCGGGCTTCCAGCTGATCGGCACCGACCCGGCGCCGACCTCGGCCGACGGCGCCGCCAACGCGGCCCTCCTCGGCGTGTTCCTGCTGGTGCTGACCACGCTGGTGAACCTCCTGGACAACCGGGTGATGTCCGTGGTCAACCGGGTCGGCGTCACCGCCGAGATCATCGGCGCGGTCCTCATCGTCGTCCTGCTGCTCACCCACTCCGAGCGCTCCCCCGGCATCACCTTCCACACCGACGGCGCCGCACAGTCCGGGCTGCTGGGCGCGCTGCTGGTGGGCTCGTTCACGGCGGCGTACGTGATGATCGGCTTCGACAGCGCGGGCGAGATGAGCGAGGAGACGCACCATCCGCGGCGCACCGCGCCGCGCACGATCCTCACCGCACTCGCCGCGGCCGGTCTGCTGGGCGGCCTGATCGTCCTCGGCGGACTGCTCGCCGCGCCCAGCCTCACCGACGGCCGGCTCGCCGTCGACGGCCTGAGCTACGTCCTGACCAGCAGCCTCGGCGACGGCGTGGGCCGGCTGCTGCTCGCCGACGTGGTGGTGGCGATCGCAGTGGCCACCCTCGCCATCCAGACGGCGGCCTGCCGGATGCTGTTCTCCATGGCCCGCGACGGACAGCTGCCGTTCGCCAAGAGCCTCGCCCGGGTCAACCCGCGCACCGGCATGCCGAGCACCCCCGCCGTGGTGGTCGGCGCCCTCGCGGCGGCCCTGCTGCTGCTCAACTTCGCCTCCCCCGAGGCGTTCCTGGCCATCGGCACCACCTGCATCGTGATGCTGTACCTCGCCTACGCGATGGTCACCGGCCCCCTGCTGGTGACCCGACTGCGCGGCCGCTTCACCACCGAGGGCACCGACGAGACAGGCGCCCCGCTGTTCTCCCTCGGCCGCTGGGGCGTCCCCGTCAACGCGCTGGCCCTGCTGTACGGCCTGGTCATGACCGTCAACCTGGCCTGGCCGCGGGCGGCGGTGTACGACCCGGCGGGCGGGCACTGGTACTTCCAGTGGTTCACGGTGCTGTTCCTGGCCGTCACGCTCGCGATCGGGCTGGCCTTCCGGGCGTATCGCCGGCGCACGACGGTCCCGGCCGCCGTCGGGGAGGCGGCGGAGGCAGAGCCGGCGACCGTCTGACCGAGCGGCGGTGCGACGGGGCCGGTGACCGTCCGGCGCGGCCGTACCCTTGATCGTGATGAGACGCAGGAACCCGCCACCGCCCGCTCCCCTGCCCCAGCGGCAGGGGGTCGACGCGGTGCGGGTCCGGCTGCCGTTCGAGGGGCCGTGGGCCACGGTGCGCGAGCATCTGGTGGAGCGGCTCTCGGCGGGCGACGGTGTTGTCGACGAGATGTTCGCAGCGGGGCTGTTCGTCGGGGCGGACGGGCGGGCGGTGGCCGCCGACGCGGCGTATGTGCCGGGCATGTTCGTGTGGTTCCACCGGGAGCTGCCGGCCGAGGTGCCGGTGCCGTTCCCGCTGGAGGTCGTGCACCGGGACGCGCACATCGTCGTCGTCGACAAGCCGCACTTCCTGGCCACCATCCCGCGCGGCAGCCATGTCACCGAGACCGCGCTGGCCCGGCTGCGCCGTGAGCTCGACCTGCCGGCGCTCGGCGCCGCCCACCGGCTGGACCGGCTCACCGCAGGTCTTGTGCTGTTCACGGTGCGGCCCGAGGAGCGGGGCGCCTACCAGACGCTGTTCCGCGACAAGCGGGTGCACAAGGAGTACGAGGCGGTCGCGCCGTACGACGCCGCGCTGGCGTTGCCGCGGACCGTGCGCAGCCGGATCGTGAAGGAGCGCGGCGAACTGGCCGCCCGTGAGGTGGCGGGCGAGCCGAACGCGGTCAGCCGGGTGGAGCTCGTCGAGCACCGCGGTGACGGGCTCGGGCGGTACCGGCTGCTGCCCGCCACGGGGCAGACGCATCAGCTGCGGGTCCATATGAACGCGCTCGGCGTGCCGATCCTCGGCGATCCGCTCTATCCGGTGGTGGCCGACCCCGTGCCGGCCGGTGACTTCCGGCGGCCGCTGCAACTGCTGGCGCGGGCGCTGGAGTTCACCGATCCGGTCACGGGGGCGGAGCACCGGTTCCGCAGCGGGCGGGTGCTCGGGGCCTGGGCGTCGTACGACACCTGGGCCGGCCGTCCGTAGCGGCGACCGTCAGTAGCCGCGCCACCAGCGCACGAAGCGACGCCAGGCGCCGAGGCGGGGGGCCGGTTCGGGCTGCGGTGCGGGCACCGGGGCAGCGACCGGCTGGGGTTGGGGCACGCTCTGGGGCTGTACCGGCTCCGGCGGCAGGCTACTGACGCGCCAGGCGGGGCGCTGCGGCGGGACAGGGGCGTGGCTCGGCTTGGCCAGTACGTCCTGCTGGGGCTTGGGCGCGAACCGGACCGGCAGTTCCACCAGGTGCCGTGAGGCGATCGACTGCCGCCAGGCCAACTCTTCCTCGTCGCAGTCGAGTTGGACGTCCGGCAGCCGCATCAGCAGGGCGTCGACCCCGGTGTCGGCGATGCCACGGGCGATGTCCTGGCCGGGGCATTCGTGCGGGCCGCCGCCGAAGGCGAGATGGGAGCGGTTGCCCTGCATGTTGGCGGACAGGTCCGGCCGTACCCGCGGGTCGACATTGCCCGGCGCGATCCCGAACAGCAGTCCGTCGCCCTTGCGGATGCGCTGGCCGCCCAACTCCGTGTCCTGCTTGGCGTAGTAGGCGAAGACCGTGCTGAACGGCGGCTCGTTCCACAGGGACTGCTCGACCGCCTCCGGCACGGTCATCTGGCCGCCCTTGAGCTGGGCGCGGAAGCCCGGTTCGGTGAGGACCATGCGCAGGACGTTGGCGATGAGGTTGGCGGTGGCCTCGTAGGCCGCCATCAGGACGACCCACAGGTGCTTGGTGATCTCGTCGTCGGTGAGCCGGGCCGGGTGGGCCATGAGCTGGCTGGTGAAGTCGTCGGAGGGCTCCGACCGGCGGCGCTCGGTGAGCCGTTGCAGGGCGCTCATCACGTAGGCGTGGCTGGCGATGGCCGTCTCGGTGCCGTGCAGCATGTCCCGGGTGGCCTGCACGATGCGGTCGTTGTACTCCTCGGGCATGCCGAGGATCTCGCACATCACGGCCATCGGCAGATGCTCGGCGAACTGGCTGACCAGGTCGGCCTCGCCCTGTTCGCAGAACTGGTTGACCAGGCGCTGGGTGTAGCGGTTGATGTGCCGCCGGATGTTGCGGTGGTCGATGGTCGACATGGCGCCGGTGACCGCGCCGCGCAGCCGCAGGTGCTCGTCGCCCTCGGCGTAGGAGCAGATGGGTTCCCACGCGATGTGCGGCATCAGCGGGTGGTCGGGTTTGACCATGCCCTCCAGCAGCGGGTTCCAGATGCGGCTGTCCCGGCAGAACTGCGAGGGCGTGCGGAGCATGTGCAGGTTCTCGGTGTGGCCGAGGACCACCCACATCGGCACGTCGTCGTGGAGCAGGACCGGCGCCACCGGGCCGTGCTCGTCGCGCAGTTGCTCGTACAGGTCGCTCAGGTCCTCCGCCTCGGGACCGTAGAGCCGGCGCAGGCCGCCGGGCCCGAGGCCGTGGGCGGGGCAGCCGGGCGGCGGATCGAGCCGCGGGTCGTCCGTGCCGGTCGAGGGGTGGGTTTCAGGCGTCACGTGGTCGCTCCGAAGTGGATCCGGTGTCTTTGGAGTTCGGGTCGGATACTCGGTCAGGTGAGGGCGCCCGTCATGGCGAGCGAGTGCAGGAAGCGCATCAGGGTCATGAGGGTGTCCCGGCTGGAGGCGCGGCGGCGGGCGTCGCAGTCCACGATGGGGATCTCCGGCGGCAGGTCGAGCGCCTGCCGCAGCTCGTCGACGGGGTAACGGGGCGCGTCCGGGAAGGAGTTGACGGCGACCACGAACGGCACGCCGCGTTCCTCCAGGCGCCCTATGACGTCGAAGCTGACCTCCAGCCGTCGGGTGTCGATGAGCACGACGGCGCCGAGCGCGCCCTCGAACAGGCCGTTCCACAGGAACCAGAAGCGTTCCTGGCCGGGGGTGCCGAAGAGGTAGAGGACCAGCTTCTCGGTGATGCTGATGCGGCCGAAGTCCATGGCGACGGTGGTGGCCGTCTTGGTGTCGGAGCCGTAGTT
The DNA here is from genome assembly GCF_040686775.1 of Streptomyces sp. NPDC079141. Taxonomy (NCBI): domain Bacteria; kingdom Bacillati; phylum Actinomycetota; class Actinomycetes; order Kitasatosporales; family Streptomycetaceae; genus Streptomyces; species Streptomyces sp. NPDC079141. The sequence goes on from NZ_JBFBLP010000010.1 coordinate 17,083, forward strand.
GTCGTCGACGCCGACGCCGGCCTGCGTCATGGTCTCCTCGGTGGTCAGCGGTCTGATCTCGCTGACCGAGCCGACCATGGTGGTCTTGCCGACACCGAAACCGCCGACGATCACGATCTTCACCGCGGCCTGCGCCGTGTGGGGCAGTTGGTCCTCGGTCCGTGGTCCCGGGATGGTGTCAGAGCTTTTGAAGTCCATGCATCACCGCTTCGAGGAGGGAACGGTCGGCGATCGACTGCCGGACGATCGGCTTGCGCGCCGTCACCAGTTCGGCCGCCAGCATCTCGGTGAGCACAACGGTCACCACGCTGAACGGGAGGTTGAGGTAGGCGGACAGCTCGGCCACCGACAGCGGGGCCGTGCAGAGCCGGAGCAGCGCCGCCTGCTCGGGCGTGGCGGAGGGCGGTGAGTCGGCGCCCGCCACGATTAAGGTGACCAGGTCGAGGTCCGCGCGCACCTGTCCGTCGGCTCCGCCGACCACGAACAGCCGCTCGGGGTTCTTTCCCTGTCCCTCCTGGGGGGGCTTCGGGGCCGGGGGTGGCTTGGGATAGCGCCTCTGGCGTTGCGGAGGAGTCATACGGCCTGCCCGTTGCGCCGGGGCGGACTGGTGAGGTGGGGTCCGATCCGGTCCACCAGGTCGCGCATGCGGTTGCTCATCAGGCCGGGCTCGGCGAACGTGTCGGAGAGCACCGCGAGATAGGCATTGGGGCCCGCGGCCATCAGATAGAAGTAGCCGCGGTTGATCTCGATGATGACCAGCTTCATCTTCCCGTCGCTGTCCGGGATTTCGTGGGCGACGGCGCTCGCCAGGCTCTGCAGGCCCGCGCAGGCCGCGGCGACCCGGTCGGCGGCGTCGGGGTCGCCGCCGTGGCGGGCGATGCGCAGGCCGTCGGCGGAGAGCACCACGATCATCTCGATGCCGGGTACGCCGTCGGCGAGATCCCTGAGCATCCAGTCGAAGTTGGCTCGCTGCTGGATCACTTGAGGTCCCCCTCGTCTTCGGCCGGGGCGTGGGCCGGGTCGGTGGTCGGCTGGGTGAATGCGTTGGGGTCGGGGTCGCGCTTGAGGCCCTCCCAGAAGGCCTCCACCCAGAGCCCGGGCGGGGTGTCGTCCTCGTCCTTCTTCGGCTCGGGCACGGCGTCGGGGTCGCCCCACACCGGCTTCTCCCCGCGGGCGATGGCCTCCCGGTCGGCGCGCTCGATGGCGGCCTGTTCGGCGAGCCGCTCGCTGAGCGGGGTCTTGACCCGACTGCGGCGCTGGGGCAGCCCGTTGGCGGTCCACTCGGTGACCACGGGGACGTCGTCCTCCATGGAGACGGAGGCGGGGATGCGCGGGCTGGTGGGGCGGCGGGTCTTGGGCTTGCGCTTGGGGCCTTCGAGCGCGCCGAGGTCCACCTTGGGCTCGGCGGCGGCGCCGATGCCGTGGGCCAGACCGACGCCCGGTTCGGTGGTGATCATCTCGCGCGGCACGATCAGGACGGCGCGGACGCCGCCGTATGCCGAACTGCGCAGCGAGACCTGCATGTTGAAGGCCGTGCACAGGCGGCCCACGACGGCCAGGCCGAGGCGCGGGGAGACGCCGAGCTCCTGGAGGTCGACGCCGGCCTTGGCCTGCTCCAGCATGTTCTCGACCCGGGCGCGGGCCTCCTCGCTGAGGCTGACGCCGGCGTCCTCGATCTCGATGGCGACGCCGGTCTGCACCTCGGTGGCGGTGACGTGCACCTTGGCCTGAGGCGGGGAGTAGCGGGTGGCGTTGTCGAGGAGTTCGGCCGCCGCGTGGATGACCGGCTCGACGGAGATGCCGCGGATGTTGACCTTGCAGATGTTGTCGAGCGAGATGCGCCGGTACTCAAGGATCCGGGACATCGCGCCGCGCAGCACGCTGTACAGGGCCACGGGCTCGGGCCACTGACGGCCGGGGCGGCCGCCGCCGAGGACGGAGATGGAGTCGGCGAGGCGGCCGATCAGCGCGGTGCCGTGGTCGATGCGCAGGAGGTCGTCGAAGACCTCGGGGTTGCGGCCGTGGTCCTCCTCCATCTCCCGCAGTTCGTTGTTCTGCTGGTGGACGATCGCCTGCACCCGGCGGGCGACGTTGACGAAGGAGCGCTGGGCGGAGTCCCGCAGGGCTTCCTCGTGGTCGATGATGTCGAGCACCGTCCGGATGACCGTGAGATGCGCCTTGGGCAGGTCACGGTAGGAGGGGTCGATGTCACCGATGTGGTGAATCACCTCTCTGGGGGAATTCCCGCGCCGCATGTAGTCGATCGCGATCGGCACGATCTCCTTGGCCAGCCGCTGCAGCTCCTGCTCGTGGACGGCGATGCGCCGCTCCAGATACGCGGCGTGACGGGCGTGTTCCTCGCGGGCGTCACGCAGGGCGCGGCCACGGCGTACGGCTTCGGCTGCCGTCGCGATCACCAGCAGCGTGGCAACGGCGCCGCACCAGCCGACGGCCGCCCGGGCCGGCGCCGTGACGACGGCGACGGCGGCTCCGGTCGCCGCGGCCATCACTATGGCGGGCAGCAACAGCACGCGTGCATAAGGGAGTTCGCGGCGTCGGGGCTGAGAGGCGGGAGGGGGTTGAACACTCACCATGTGGGCCCTCTGAAACGAATCGGCTGGGAGTCGGGGGAGCTTGCAGGGGGGTACGTCATGGAACGTTCTGGATCTAAGGGAGTTCTGGGAACAAGCGCACGAATACGCCTCAACTCGGTGCGCTGCGGGCGAGCTTAGTCCCAGCGGATCAACGCCGTGTCATATTCAGCAAGCACCTGAAATGGCCCTCGCGACAGGAGTACGCTCTGCTCCATTTGCACGCTGAGGCCTCATTCGCACACGGTGCGTCACGGCGCACAGACGCACGAAACCCACTCACCGTGACGAGTGAACGGCCGCTTCCGCTACGCCGGCTCAGGCCCCGGCGATGCGCAGCGCCGCGTCGGCCGTGGCCTCGGCGAACACCGCGACGGGCCGCTCGGGATCGGAACGGCGGACCAGGATGACGCCCTCGATCAGCCCGAAGACCAGATCCGTCCGCAGATCGAGCTCACTCTTGGCCAGCGCCCCGCCCGCCGCGGTCGCGGCGATCAACTGCCGGTAGGCGTCCTTGAGTTCGGCCCGCACGGCATGGAACCCGGCGAACCCCTCGGCGCGCACCTCGGGCAGCAGATAGAGCACGCCGAGGTTGTGCTCCCCACCGCAGAGCAGCTCCACGTCCGCCCGGCACAGCTCCCACAGCCGCCTCTCGGCCGACGCCGTGTCATCGGCGAGGAGCTCGCGGGCGTACGCCAGCGAGGGCGTGACGGTGGACTCCAGCAGCTCGGCGAGCAGCTCCTCCTTGCCGGAGACGTAGTGGTACATGGACGCCTGCCGCATGCCGGCCCGCTCGGCCACGGCCCGGGTGGTGGTGGCCGCGTAGCCGCGGGTGGTGAACAACTCGGCGGCGGCGGCCAGGAGTTCGGCGCGGGGCTCCAGGCCGGTGTCCGGCCGCTGCGCGGCACGGGGCCTGCCGACACGCCGCCCACCTGTGGTTCCCATACCGCCGATCCTCGCACACGGCCCCGCCGGGGACGCCGTACGAGCCTGCGGGCGGGTGGGGGTACGCGCAGGCAGCCGCGGGCGGGGGCGCGCGCAGGCAGCCGCCGGCGTGAGGCGTCGGTAACCGCCGGGCAATGCCCGGGCAATCCCCCCGACCCACCCCCCGCCTAATTTCTGTCGGGCGACAGAAATAGCGATCACCCCCACCCGGAGGTCCCGCGATGGCGACAGCCACCACATACGGAGCCCGTGCCCATGCGCGCGCACAGGAGGGCGCACGGGCCGACGCCATGCCCGTCGTACCGGCCGCCGCCTGGCCGGCCCCGCCCTGCGAGGCGGGCCACCTGGTGTGGGCCGAGACCGTTGCGGGCGGCAACTACACGCACCGCGTCCTGGCCCGAGGCACGGAGCTGCGCCTGACCGACCTCCACGGCGACGCCTGCGCGCACCTCCTCCTCCACGCGGACGGCCGCCCCTGGGAGCGGCTGAACGTCGCCGACACAGTGAAGGTCCAGTGGAACGCCTACCTCGGCGAGGGCGTCCTCCTCCTGTCCGACCAGGGCCGCGTCCTCGCCTCCGTCGTCGCCGACACCTCCGGCCGCCACGACGCGCTGTGCGGCACCTCCACCCTCGTACGCAACACGGAGCGCTACGGCGACGGCACCCCCCACTCCCCCTCCCCCGCCGGCCGCGAACTCTTCAAGCTGGCCGCCGCCAAGAACGGCCTCGAACCCCGCGACCTGCCCCCCTCGCTCTCCTTCTTCCAGGGCGTGGAGATCCGCGACGACGGCACCCTCGACTTCACCGGCTCGACCGGCCCCGGCGGCAGCGTCACGCTCCGCGCCGAGCAGGACGTCACCGTCCTCGTCGCCAATGTGCCCCACCCGTCCGACCCCCGCCCCGAGTACGTCAGCACCCCGCTGGAGGTGCTCGCCTGGCGCGCGGAAGCCACCCGGCCGGGCGACCCCCTGTGGGAGGCCACCCCCGAAGGCCGCCGCGCCTTCCTCAACACCGCCGAATTCCTCGCCGCGAGGGGGCCCGTATGAAGACCGTCGTTCCCGCCCGAGCGGCCTGGTCGTCCGTGGTCCGCAAGGGCGAGACGCTCACCGTCACCGACCTGCACGGCAACCAGGCCGTCGACTTCCTCGTCTACGACGCCCACGACACGGCGGTCCGCTACAGCGCGCCCGACACGATCCACGCCCAGGGCGGCATCTTCCTCACCACGGGCAGCGTGCTCCTGTCCAACGAGCACACCCCGCTGATGACCGTCGTCGCCGACGAGGTCGGCCGCCATGACACGGTCGGCGGCGCCTGCTCCAAGGAGTCCAACACCCTGCGCTACGGCCACCACACCTGGTCGCAGCACGCGTGCGTGGACAACTTCCTCGCCGAGGGCGCCAGGTACGGCCTGGGCAAACGCGACCTGGTCTCCAACATCAACTGGTACATGAACGTGCCGGTGGAGAAGGACGGCACCCTCGGCATCGTCGACGGCATCTCCGCCCCGGGCCGCTCGCTGGCCCTGCGTGCCGAGCGCGACGTCCTCGTCCTCGTCTCCAACTGCCCCCAGATCAACAACCCTTGCAACGGCTTCGAGCCGACGGCCGTGCAGATGACGATCACCGGGGCGGGCGCATGAGCTTCGACACCGTGCTCGTCGCCAACCGGGGCGAGATCGCCGTCCGCGTGATCCGCACGGCCCGCGAACTCGGCCTGCGCACGGTCGCCGTGTACTCCGACGCCGACCGCTCCGCCCCGCACGTCCGGCTCGCCGACGAGGCGGTGCGGCTGGGTCCGGCGCCCGCGAAGGAGTCGTATCTGGACGCCGACCTGGTGCTGAAGGCGGCCAAGGACACCGGCGCGGGGGCGATCCACCCCGGCTACGGGTTCCTGTCCGAGGACGCGGCCTTCGCACGGCGGTGCGAGGACGCCGGGATCGTGTTCGTCGGTCCCACGCCCGAGCAGCTGGAGCTGTTCGGCGCCAAGCACACCGCGCGGGCGGCGGCCCGGGCGGCGGGGGTGCAACTCGCCCCCGGGACAGGGCTGCTGGCCTCGCTCACCGAGGCCCTGGAGGCCGCGGACGCCATCGGCTACCCGGTCATGCTCAAGGCGACCGGCGGTGGCGGCGGCATCGGCATGTCGGCCTGCCGGTCCGCCGGGGAACTGACCGAGGCCTGGGAACGGGTGCAGCGGGTGGCCGCCGCCTCCTTCTCCTTGGCCGGGGTGTTCCTTGAGCGGCTCGTCGAGCGCGCCCGCCATGTCGAGGTGCAGGTCTTCGGCGACGGCGAGGGCCGGGTCGTCACCTTCGGCGACCGTGACTGCTCCCTCCAGCGCCGCAACCAGAAGGTACTGGAGGAGGCCCCCGCACCGGACCTCCCCGACCGCGTACGGCAGCAACTTGCCACCAGCGCCCGCGACTTGTGCGCCTCGGTCGGCTACCGCTCCGCCGGAACCGTCGAGTTCGTCTACGACGCCGCCCGCGAGGAGGCCTGCTTCCTGGAGGTCAACACCCGGCTCCAGGTGGAACATCCGGTCACCGAGGAGATCTACGGCGTCGACCTCGTCGCCTGGATGCTGCGGCTGGCCCGGGGCGAGCGGGACGTCGTGCGCGAGCCGGGCGCACCGCGCGGCCACGCCGTGGAGGCACGGCTGTACGCCGAGGACCCCAGCCGCGGACACCGGCCGAGCGCGGGCCTGCTGACCCGGGTCGAGTACCCGCACGGGGTGCGCGTGGACGGCTGGGTGGAGACCGGGACGGAGGTGACGACGTCGTACGACCCGATGCTGGCGAAGGTCATCGCCTACGGCCCCGATCGCGCGCATGCGCTGGAGCGGCTCGGCGAGGCGCTGGAGCGCACCCGCATCGACGGCATCGAGACCAACCTGGGCCTGGTGCGGGCGGCGCTGACCGACTCCCGTGTCCGGTCGGCCACCCACTCGACAGCGACCCTCGCGACCGTCGCCGACCCGACGCCGCGCATCGAGGTCGTCGCCGCCGGCACCCTCACCACCGTGCAGGACTGGCCGGGCCGCACCGGCTACTGGCAGGTCGGCGTGCCCCCGAGCGGCCCCATGGACGACCGGTCCTTCCGGCTCGGCAACCGGGCGCTCGCCAACCCGGAGGGTGCGCCCGGGCTCGAATGCACCCTCCAAGGGCCGACGTTGAGGTTCACGCACGCCACGACCGTCTGTGTGACCGGCGCCGAGGCCCCCGTCACCGTCGACGGCACTCCGGTCGAGCAGTGGGTGCCCGTGACCGTGCCCGCGGGCGCGGTGCTGGAGGTCGGCGCGCCCTCCGAGCACGGGCTGCGGACGTACGTCCTGTTCGCGGGCGGCCTCGACGTGCCGGCCTTCCTCGGCAGCGCGAGCACGTTCACGCTGGGCCGCTTCGGCGGGCACGGAGGACGGGCACTGCGGACGGGCGACGTGCTGCACGGAGGAGGCCGGGTCGACGGAACGCCCGTCGAAAACCGCCCGTCCCACACCTCGGCCTGGCGCATCGGTGCCGTCGAAGGCCCGCACGCCGCCCCGGAGTTCTTCACCGAGGACGACATCCGCGAGTTCTACGCGGCCGAGTGGAAGGTGCACTTCAACTCGGCGCGCACCGGCGTCCGGCTGGTCGGGCCGAAGCCGCGCTGGGCCCGCTCCGACGGCGGGGAGGCGGGCCTGCACCCGTCCAACATCCATGACACCCCGTACTCCGTCGGCGCCGTCGACTACACGGGCGACATGCCGGTGCTGCTCGGCCCGGACGGGCCCTCGCTCGGCGGGTTCGTGTGCCCGGCGACGGTGCTCAGCACCGAGCGCTGGAAGCTGGGGCAGCTGCGGCCCGGGGACACGGTGCGGTTCGTGCCGGTGGACGTGACCGGCCGGGACCGCGAAGTGATCGTCGACGGCGGGGTGCTGGCACGGGACGGCGATGTGACGTTCCGCCGCAGCGGGGACGACAACCTGCTGGTGGAGTTCGGGCCCATGCAGCTCGATCTCGGGCTGCGGATGCGGGTGCACGCCCTGATGGAAGCGGTGGCCGAGGCCTGCCTCGACGGGGTCACCGACCTCACCCCGGGCATCCGCTCGCTCCAGGTCCAGGCCGACCCCCAACGCCTCCCCCAGCACGAACTCCTCGCCGCGGTAAGGGAAATGGTGGCCTCGCTGCCGCCCACCGGCGAGCTGGTCGTCCCGTCCCGGACCGTGCACCTCCCGCTGTCCTGGGACGACCCCGCCACCCGTGAGGCGATCGCCCGGTACATGGCGGGCGTCCGCGACGACGCGCCCTGGTGCCCGTGGAACATCGAGTTCATCCGCCGGGTCAACGGACTCCGGTCGGTGGAAGACGTCTACCGCACGGTCTTCGACGCGGAGTATCTGGTGCTCGGCCTGGGCGATGTGTACCTGGGCGCTCCGGTCGCCACTCCCCTCGACCCGCGCCACCGCCTCGTGACGACCAAGTACAACCCGGCCCGCACCTGGACGGCGGAGAACTCGGTGGGTATCGGCGGCGCGTATCTGTGCGTCTACGGCATGGAGGGGCCCGGCGGCTACCAGTTCGTGGGCCGGACGACCCAGGTGTGGTCGCCCTGGCGACAGCGGGGTGCGTTCGAGCCGGGGTCGCCCTGGCTGCTGCGCTTCTTCGACCGGATCAGGTGGTATCCGGTGGACGCGGACGAACTCACCGAGCTGCGGGCGGACATCATTTCCGGGCGGTTCGTGCCGCGGGTGGAGGAGGGCACCTTCTCGCTCGCCGAGCACGAGGCCTTCCTCGCCGAACACGCCGAGTCCGTCGCGGAGTTCCGGGTCCGGCAGCGGGCCGCCTTCGCGGCGGAGCGGGACGCGTGGGAGGCGGCGGGCGAGTTCGCGCGGGCCGAGGCGGCGACGGCGCCGGCCGCCCCACCTGCCGAGGTGGCCGTACCGCCGGGCGGGCGGCTGGTGGAGGCCGAGTTCGCGGCCTCCGTGTGGCAGGTGAACGTCGAGCCTGGTGACGAGGTGGCGGCGGGGCAGCCGCTGCTCGCCCTGGAGGCGATGAAGATGGAGTCCAGGGTGCACGCGCCGGCCGACGGTGTGGTCGCACGGATCCTGGCCAGGCCCGGCGACCAGGTGGAGGCGGGCACGGCGCTGGTCGTGCTGGCTCCAGCGGCGCGCTGACGCTCCGCCGGGTGGGCCGTGGGGTGCCGTCGGTCGGGTGCGGCTCCGTCGTGACTGGTCGCGCCCCGCGGCGGAGCCGCTGATGAACACAGCCCCGCGCCCCTTTGGGGCGCTGCCCACCCCCACCCCAGCCGACTTCGCCCCGCCTGCTGAGACACCCCGAGGAGCAAACCATGTCCGCTGTGCACCGCGTCCGTGCCGCCTACGCGCGGATCGAGGCCGTCGATCGGCCCGAGATCTGGATCGGTCTGCGTCCGCGCGCCGACGTCGAGGCCGAGGCGGCGGCGGTCGACGCGCGTGTCGCGTCGGGTGCCCGACTCCCGCTGGCCGGGCGCCTGTTGGCGGTCAAGGGCAATATCGACGTCGCCGGGCTGCCCACCACCGCGGGCTGCCCGTCCTACGCCTACGACCCCGCGGCCGACGCCCCGGTGGTGGCGCGGCTGCGTGCGGCCGGTGCGATCGTGCTGGGCACCACCAATCTCGACCAGTTCGCGACCGGCCTGGTCGGCACCCGCTCGCCCTACGGTGCCGTACGCAACGCGCACGATCCGGCCAGGGTCAGCGGCGGCTCCAGCTCCGGGTCGGCCGTCGCGGTGGCCCTGGGCCTTGCCGACCTCGCGCTGGGCACCGACACCGCGGGCTCGGGCCGGGTGCCGGCCGCCTTCAACGGCATCGTCGGCCTCAAGCCCACCCGCGGCCTGGTCCCGACGGCCGGAGTCGTCCCGGCCTGCGCCTCGATCGACTGCGTCACGGTGTTCGCGCGGACGCTCCCAGAGGCCGAGCGGGCGCTGTCCGTCATGGCGTCCCCGCCGGACCGGGAACTGCCGCCGCTGCCCGCACGGGCCCCCGGCCCCTGGCGTATCGCCGTACCCGACCCCGCCCAACTGGGTGAGCTGGACGAGGGCTGGGCCGAGGCGTACGAGGCTGCCGTGCGTCGGCTCGCGGCGGCCGGCGCCGACCTGCGCACCCTCGATCTTGCGCCGTTCACCGAGGCCGCGGCGATGCTCTACGAGGGCGCGTTCGTCGCCGAGCGCTACACGGCCGTGGGCAGCTTTGTCGACAAGGCGATCGCCGACGGGGACGAGGGTCTCGACCCCACCGTCGCCGGCATCATCACCCGCGCCCGGGACCTCCCCGCGCACCGCCTCTTCGCCGACACCGACCGCCTGGCCGGCCTGCGCACCCGCGCGCTCGCCGAACTGGCCGACGCGGACGCCCTGTTGCTGCCCACGGCCCCCGGCCACCCCACCCTCGCCGAGGTGGCCGCCGATCCGCTGGGCGCCAACGCCCGGCTGGGGCGCTTCACCAACTCCACCAACCTCTTCGACCTGGCGGCGGTCGCCGTCCCGGCGGGCGAGGTGAACGGCCTGCCCTTCGGCGTGATGCTGATCGGCCCGGCGTTCACCGACGAACGGCTGGCCCGGATCGCCCGCGAGCTGGCCCCGGACGTGGAGGTGGCCGTGGTGGGCGCCCACCTGACCGGCGAGCCGCTCAATGCCCAACTCCTGGCCCTGGGCGCCCGTTTCGACCGTACGACCACCACGGCCGCCGTCTACCGGCTGCACGCCCTGGCCACACAGCCGCCGAAGCCGGGCCTGGTTCACGTCGGTGCGGGCGGTTCCGCGATCGAGGCCGAGGTGTGGCGCCTGCCGGCCGAGGGGCTCGGACGGCTGCTGGCCGCGCTGCCCCGCCCGATGACGCTGGGCCGCGTCGAGCTGGCGGACGGCACCGGCGTGCCCGGGTTCCTGTGCGAGCCCGCCGCACTGACGGACACGGAGGACATCTCGGCGTACGGGGGCTGGCGGGCGTACCTCAAGGCGCGGCGCCCGTAGGGCCCGTACCGCAACCGGCGCTTAAGCACCGCCCGTCACCATCGGCTTCCCCGTCAGCCGACTCGAAGGAGCAGGTTGCGATGGCAGAGCGGCCCGCAGCGCAAGCGACGACACCGCGAGCGGACGACGGGGGTGGGGGGTGGTGGGGCCGGGCCGTGACGGCCCGGCCCCGGTTGCTGCTGCTCCTCGTCCTGGTGGTGACCGCCGGTGCCGCCCTGCTCGGCGGCGGGGCGGCGGACCGGATGAGCAGCGGTGGCTCGCAGATTCCGGGCGCGGAGTCGACGTACGCCACCCGGGTGCTGGAGGAGCGCTGGCCCGCCTCGCAGCCGAACCTGCTGCTCATGGTCGCCGCGGAAGGGGGCGTCGACCGTCCCGAAGTGGCCGTGCAGGCGAGGGAGTTGGCCGCTCGGCTGGACGCCGAGGAGGCGGTCGGCGGTGTGGTGTCGTACTGGGACGGCAAGGAGCCGGCGCTGCGGGCCGAGGACGGGGGCGAGGCGCTGATCACCGCGCGCATCGCGGGCGACGAGGACGCGGTGGACGCCGTACTGGAGCGCATCGAGCCGTCGTACGCGGGCCGGCACGGGCCGGTGGAGGTGTCGGTCGGCGGTCCCGCGGCCGTGCGGCACGCCTCGCAGGAGGTGATCGAGGAGGATCTGGTGCGGGCGGAGATGATCGCCCTGCCGGTGACCCTCGTGCTGCTGGTGCTCGTCTTCGGCAGCGCGGTCGCCGCGCTGCTGCCGCTGCTGGTCGGCATCCTGGCGATCCTCGGCACCAACGCCGTGCTGCGCGTGCTCACCGAGTTCACCGAGGTGTCGGTCTACGCCCAGAACCTGACCACGGCGCTCGGGCTCGGACTCGCCATCGACTACGCCCTGTTCATCGTCCGGCGCTACCGGGAGGAGCTCGCGGCGGGCGCCGTCCCGCGGGCCGCGGTGGCCGTCTCGCTGCGCACCGCCGGGCGCACCGTGCTGTTCTCGGCGCTGACCGTGGCCGTGTCGCTGGCGTCGATGTTCGCCTTCGAGCAGTACTTCCTGCGGTCGTTCGCGTACGCCGGCATCGCGGTGGTACTGATCGCGGCGGCGGCCTCGCTGATCGCCCTGCCCGCACTGCTGGTGCTGCTCGGCCGCCGGGTCGACGCGCTCGACGTACGGCGGCTGCTGCCGCGGCGGACCGGGGCCCGCAGGCGGGATCCGGGCGCGGGCTGGGCGGCGCTGGCACGGCTGGTGATGCGCCGGGCGCCGGTGTTCGCCGTCGGTGTCACGGCGCTGCTCGTCGCGCTCGGACTGCCGTTCAAGGACGTGCAGTTCGGGACGGCCGACGACCGTCAGCTGCCGTCGTCGACGACCGCGCACGTCGTGCAGCAGCACATCCGCGACGAGTTCCCCGGCAACCCCGGCAGCACGCTCGCGGTCCTCGCGGAGGGCGACGGCGTCTCGGCGGAGACGCTCGCGGACTACAGCCGTACGGTGTCGGCGCTGCCGCATGTCGTACGGGTCGCCGGGCCCGGCGGTCTGTACGTGGACGGCGAGCGGGTGCGGCCGGCGACGCCGGCGGAGCGGGCCCAGGCAGAGGACGGCGCAGGGTACGTCACCGTCCTGCCGGCGGGAGAGGCCACATCCGCAACTTCACTCGAACTGGTGACTGACATTCGGTCAATTCCTGGTGAGAGGTCCGCCCTCTTCGAGGCCTCGGTGACCGGCGCCGCCGCCATCCTCTCCGACACCCAGCACGGCACGGCCGAACGCCTGCCCTGGGCGCTCGGCGTCATCGCGGTGACCACGCTGCTGCTGATCTTCCTGCTGACCGGCAGCCTGCTGCTGCCGCTGCTCGCGGTGGTGGTCAACGCGCTCAGCCTGACCGCCATGTTCGGGGCGGTCGTATGGATCTTCCAGGAGGGCCACCTGTCCGGGCCGCTCGGCTTCACGCCGACCGGCGACATCGAGACCGCACTGCCCGTGCTGATGTTCTGCGTGGCCTTCGGGCTCTCCATGGACTACGGGGTCTTCCTGGTCTCCCGGATCCAGGAGGAGTACGAGCGCGCCGGCGACCATCGCGCCGCCGTGGAGTTCGGCATCCGGCGCACCGGCGGACTGATCACGGCGGCCGCGGTGATCCTCGGGTTCGTGATGGTGGCCATCGGGACCTCCCGGGTGACCAACATCAAGATGCTCGGCCTCGGCGTGGGGCTCGCCGTGCTCATGGACGCGATGGTCGTACGAGGACTGCTCGTGCCCGCGGTGCTGCGGCTGGCCGGGCGGGCCACCTGGTGGGCGCCGGGGCCGCTGCGCCGGCTGCACGCGCGCGTCGGGCTCCCGAAGGAGTGCACACCGGCCACTGCGACACCTGTGACGGCCGAGGTCTTCGAGGAGCGTGCGACCGAGGAGTCGCTCATCGGTTCGCCTCGCGGCGAGGGCACCTAGCGGCTCGTGTGGCTGCTTTGCGGCGCCTGTCACTTGGGGGACTCGAACCGGTCATATGGGATGGATAGACTCGCGATCTCGCGGAGGTGTGCTACTGGCGTCGGGCAGATTCCTGGGGGCACGTTGATACGCATCCTGCTGGCCGAGGACGTGGGCATGGTCCGGGGAGCGCTGGTGGCGCTGCTCAACCTGGAACCCGATCTGGATGTCGTGGCGGAGGTGGAGGCGGGCGACGCCATCCTCGGCGCCGCCCTCGCGGCCCGGCCCGACGTCGCCGTGATCGACATCCATCTGCCCCGCCTGGACGGCATCAGCGCCGCGGCCCTCCTCCAGGAGGCGCTGCCGGAGTGCCGTACGGTGATCATCACCGGCCTCGGCAGGCCGGGCACCCTGCGCCGGGCGCTGACCCAGAAGGTCACCGGGTTCGTCCCCAAGGACGCCCCGGCCGGACGGCTCGCCGAGGCGGTACGCCAAGTCGCGGCCGGACACCGGGTGTTCGACAACGAACTCGCCCTGGCCGCACTGGACTCCGGGGACAGCCCGCTCACCGACCGGGAGACCGAGGTCCTGCGCCGGGCGGCGCGGGGCGCGGAGGCGACGGAGATCGCGGACGGGCTGCATCTGTCGGTGGGGACGGTGCGCAACTACCTGACGTCGGCCGTGACGAAGCTGGGCGCGCGCAACCGGCTGGACGCGGTGCGGATCGCGGAGGAGGCGGGCTGGCTGCTGTGACAGGCCGGCCCTAGGGTTCTCCGTCCGGCACCGGCGCCGACGGCGCCTCGGCCACCACCCGGTACCAGCCCCGCTCGTCCACGCCCACGCTCAGCCGCCCGCCCACGGCCGCCAGCCGCTCCGAGAGGTTGCCGAGACCGCCCCGGCCGCGGCGGCCCGGGCAGGGCGCGGGACGGCCGCCGGTGCCGCGTACGCCGTCGTTGGCCAGGGTGAAGCGGATGAAACCGTCGCCGGGATCGCGCACCTCGATGCGGCACTGCGTGGCCTTGCTGTGCCGGATCACGTTGGTGACGCCCTCGCGCAGCACGGTCGCCAGTACCGTGCTCACCGCGTCGGGCACCGCGCACCGCAGGTCGACACTGGCCCGGATGTCGGCGGCGGCCAGCAGGGAGCGCGCGGACTCCGCCTCGACGGCGAAGGTCAGGTCGCGGAACCCGCGGGCCACGGAACGCACGTCGGCAAGCGCCTGCTGGGCCACGTCCCGGGCGCTGTCGAGCTCCGCCAGGGCCCGGTCCGGGGCCTCGCGGACCAGCCGGTGGGCCAGATCGGTCTTGAGGGCGATGGCCGACAGGCTGTAGCCGAGCAGGTCGTGCAGGTCCCGGGCGAAGCGCCGGCGTTCCTGGGCGACGGCGCTCCAGGCAAGCCGCTCCCGTACGGCGTGGACGCGGTCGACGAGTTCGGCGAGCCGGGTGCTGCCGTACACCGCGAGCGCGACGGCGCCGGTCGCGGTGCCGTCCAGCAGCCAGCCCCGCCAGCCGTGGCCCACCAGGGCCCCGGCCGCGCAGGCCCCGCCGACGACCCCGGCGGCCAGCGCGCGCCCGGCGGGGCCCGCGACCACGAGCGGCACGGACCCGGCGAGGAAGCCGAACATGCCGGGCCAGGTGAGCCCGGAGACGGCCGCAGGGAGGACCGCGAGCACCGCCTGGAGCACGAGCACCGGGATGCCGAACCGATCGCGCAGCCGCCGCGCAGCCGGTGCGGAGCAGACGGCCTGCAGGGCGAAGGCGGCGAACAGCGCCGGCAGCGCGACCGACACGGCACCCGCGTCCCGGCTCCGGGACAGCACGGCCGCGACCCCGAGGAGCACGAAGCCGCCCATGGACAGCACGAGCAACCGCGAGGCCGTGCCCCGCGCGTTCTCCGGCTGGTCAGCCGCAACCGCCATCGGCCCACCCCCAGTTGGGGATGCTAGGCGCCACCGGGGCCGTGTGCGGTGAGCCTCCGAACAACCGCACACTGTGATGGATTCATGGAGCAGTCGTGTCAGGAACACTTCTCTCCGCTCCACCCGGCCTGGCAGGGTCGATGCAGCGGGACATAAGCGGAACATAAGCGGCACTCAAGTCCTTGGGGGGACGCAAGATGGAGATCGCCGTACTCGGCCCGCTCACGGCACGGCTGGGGCAGACCTCAGTGGTGCCGAGCGCGGCCAAGCCACGGCAGGTCCTCGCGCTGCTGGCGCTCAACTCCGGCCGGAAGGTGAGTGTTCCGGCCCTGACGGACGAACTGTGGGGGGATCGTCCACCACGCAGCTCCGCGGCGACACTGCACACCTACGTCAAGCAACTGCGCGGGCTCATCGCCGTCGCGCTCGGCCCCGCTCCGGCACGCGGCCCCCGGGAGATCCTCAAGCGGCAGTACAACGGCTACGTCCTGGACGCACCGGCGGACGGTCCGGACTCCGTGCGGTTCGAACGGCTGGCCCGGCAGGGACGGTCGGTGCTGGAGGGGGGTGACGCCGCCACGGCCTCGGCCCTGCTGGAGCAGGCGCTGGGGCTGTGGCGGGGTCCGGCACTCGCCGACGTCACACCCGGCAGCCTCCTTCAGGCCGAGGTGCTCCGGCTGGAGGAGCTGCGGCGCACCGCCCTGGAGGACCGGATAGCGGCCGATCTGCGGCTCGGCCGGCACGACATGCTGCTGGGCGAACTCACCGGCCTCACCGCCCGGTTCCCCCTGCACGAGCGCCTGCACGGCCACCTGATGGTCGCCCTGTACCGCAGCGGCCGCACCTGGCAGGCCCTGGAGGTCTACGGTCGGCTGCGCGCCGCGTGCGTGGAGCACCTGGGCCTTGAGCCCGGCCCCGAACTCCAGCGGCTGCACCGGGCGTTGCTCACCGGCGATCCGGCCCTGGACTCGGCACCTCTGGCCCCGGGATCGGTGGCATGACCGCCCCCTGCCGCCTGCTCTGCCTCCCCTACGCCGGCACCGGGGGTTCGGTGTACGCACGCTGGCAGCGCGCCCTCGCGGACCGGGGCTGCCCGGTGGAGGTGCTCCCCGTACGGCTGCCCGGCCGGGAGAGCCGGGCGAGCGAACCACGGTTCACCGAACTCGCCCCGCTCACCGAGGCGTTGGACACCGAACTGGGCCCGCTCCTGGACCGCCCGTACCTGGTGTACGGGCACAGCATGGGCGCCCTCGTCGGCTACGCACTCACCCTGCGCCGCCAGGCCCGCGGCGCGACACTCCCCCGGGCCCTCCTGCTCGGCGCCCACCGCGCCCCGCACCTGCCGGCCCCGCACATCGCCGCCGCCGACGCCCCGGACACCGAGCTGGCGGCCGCACTCGCCCGGCTCGGTGGACTCCCCCCGCTGCTGCTCGACCATCCGCAGTGGCTGCGCGCCCTCCTCCCGGTGGTCCGCGACGACCTGCGGATCTGCGCGGACGCCGCCTCCATGGCCTCGGCGGAGCTACGGGTACCCCTGCACCTGTTCGCCGGCGAGGAGGACCCCCTGGTCCGGATCCCCGAGGTACTCGCCTGGCGCCGCTTCGCGGGCCGGGGCTGCGAACTGCGCACGGTACCCGGCGGCCACTTCTTCCTGCGCTCGCACGAGAACGCGCTGCTGGACGAAGTCGCCTCCCTGGTACGCCGGTTCACGCCTTCCGGCGCATACGAAGCAGCCTGAGCGTCGTCGCACCGCTGAGGACACCGAGCATGGCGACACTGCCGCAGGAGGCGGCGACGAGCGCTTGACCGAGCCCAAGGGCACTGGCAAGAAGCGCGGATGGAGCGCCCCTCAAGGGGTGCACGGGGCTGTGACATGTGGGCGCGACAAGCCCCCACCGACCCGCAGCTCAGTCACCGACCCGTACCTCCGCCACCCTGTCACCAGGCCGCTGCACCTGAAAATAGGCCCCGGCAAGCACCCTCCGGGTAAGCCGAGGGCTACTGCTCACCACCCGATACAGCCCGCGGCGCCACGCCGCCCCCACCACCCCGCCCAGCGTGAACAACCGCTCCTGCCGCAGCTGAAGGGCCCGCGACCGGGCAACGGACGACTCCCGCTCCCGCTGAAACGCCTCCGTCGCCGCAAGCAGCCCCGCCGTGGTCCCGCCTTTCCCGAACGCCGCCTCAAGCAGCGGAGCCAGCGTCACGGCGTCGATGATCGCGTGGTTGACCCCCTGCCCGAGTATCGGCGTGAGCGTATGTGCCGCGTCGCCGATCAGCGTCAGCCCCGGCTGGGACCACCGCGGCACCACCGTCGTGAAGATGTCCAGCATCGACGTGTCCGACCAGCTGCGCACCTGCTCCCGCACGGCCTTCGACAACTCGGGCGCCAGCAGGTCGAGCCGGTCGTACAGCGCCGGCAGCCCCTGCCCCCGCATCTCCCTCAGGCCGCCCTTGGGGATGTTGAAGCCGACGCGGACACTGTCCGGCCGCGTCGGGATGAACAGCCCGTGCTGGTCGCCCCGGATGCGGATGCGATACGTACGGTCGTCCCAGGCGTCGTAGGGGAAGGGCAGCTTGAGCCAGATGACGTCGCGTTCCAGCGGGACCTTGCGGTAGGCGAGCCCCGCCATTTCGCGCACCTTGCTGAACCGCCCGTCGGCGGCGACGGTCAGCCGGGCGTGGATCTCCGTCTCGCCCTCGGGGGTGCGGGCCCGTACGCCGGCGACGGCGCCCTCGGCGTCGTAGAGCAGGCCGGTCGCGGTGGTGCCCTGGAGGAGGCGGAAGCCGGGGTGGCCGGCTCCGGTCTCGGCGAGTGCCGTGAGCAGGGCGGGCTGCGGCAGCTCGACGGGGAAGGGGTGCGGGTAGCGGAAGTCGGCGAACTCGGCGCGGAACACGGTGTGTCCGCTGTCGTCGATCTCCATCCGGTGCATCTGGACGTAGGAGCCGTCGAGGCGGTCGAGCAGGCCGAGCCGGTCGAGCAGCCAGACGGAGTCCGGGGAGACGGACTCGCCGCGGAAGCTGCGGTTGAAGTGCGCGCTCGCCTCCAGGACGACGACGGGTATGTTGCGCCGGGCCAGTTCCACTCCCAGGGTGAGTCCGGCGGGCCCGCCGCCGACCACGCACACGGACGTCTGCATCGTCATGGCACTCCTCGGGTTCCCGGCGTACCTGCGTGCGCCGCGCCGCCCGATCCTCGGCGCCCCGTCTTAAGTCCCCCTTGCACAAGACGGACTTAAGCCGCGCTCCGCAGGCTCCCGGCCATGACGAACGACGCCCTCGACCGTCTGCGCTCCCTGCACCGGCACGGCCCCGAGGTTCCCGCGCTGCTCGCGGAACTCGCCGCCGGGCCCGACCCGTTCGGCGCGCTGCAGTCGGCCGGACGGATTCTCGCCCGGCTGGAACCCGTCCCGGATCCGGTGCGGGTCACCGTCACCGGCAGCGGCACCCTCGACGGCCTGGCCGCCTCCCTCACCGCCGAGTTCGCCCGGCACGGACTCGGACTCCACGCCGACATGGGCGACTTCGGCGCGTGGGAACGCGAACTCCTGGACCCGGCGGACCCGGCCGCTCTCCGCCTCTGCGTGCTCGACGCGTCCACCGTCCTCGACGCGCTGCCCGCGCCCTGGACGGTCGCCGATGTCGCCGACGCGACGGCGGACCTGCTGGCCCGCCTCGACGACCACGCCGCCCGGTACGCGGAGCGCGCGAGCGGCATGCTCGTGCTCAACACCCTCCCGCTGCTGCACACCCACACCCATCAGCTGCTCGATCTGCGCGCCCGGGCCGAACTCGGGGCGATCTGGAACGAGTTCAACGCGGGCGTGCTGCGCCTCGGTCTGCGCCGTCCGCGCGTCCAGGTGGTCGATCTCGGCCCCCTGGTGTCCGCGGGCGGCCCGGTGAACGACCCGCGCCTCGCCGCGTACGCCAAGGCGCATCTGGGCCCCGAGCTGCTGGCCCGCTATGCCCGCGAGGTCGGCCATCTGGCCCGCGCGCTGAGCGGCCGGACCCGCAAGGTGCTGGTCCTCGATGCCGACCAGACGCTGTGGGACGGGGTGCTGGGCGATGCGGGGCCCGAGGGGATCGCGGCGGCCGAGACGCTGCGCGGGGAGGCGTTCGGGCGGTTCCAGCGGGTCGTCAGGCAGCTTGCCGCACAGGGGGTGCTGCTCGCCGTGTGCTCCAAGAACGACCCGGAGCCGCTGCTGGCAGTGTTGCGCGAGCACCCCGACATGCTGCTGCGGGAGCGGGACTTCGTCGCCGTGCACGCCGGCTGGGGCCCGAAGGACGCGGGCCTGCGCGCCATCGCGGCACGGCTGAACCTGGGCGTCGACAGCTTCGTCCTCGCCGACGACTCGCCCTTCGAGCGCGGCCAGGTCGCGGGCGCCCTGCCCGCCGTGGAACTGGTGCCGCTGGACGACGAGCCGGCGCTGCACGGGGAACGGCTGCTGGCGGACGGCTGGTTCGACGTGCCGGAGCTCACCGACGCCGATCTGCGGCGGGCCGAGCGGTACCGCAGTGAGTCGGACCGGGTGCGGCTGCGGGAGGGCGCGCAGTCGTACGAGGAGTATCTGGCGCAGCTCGGGGTGGTCGTCGAGCTGGCGGCGCTGCGGCCGCACGAGGTGGCCCGGGTGGCCCAACTGACGCAGCGCACCAACCAGTTCAACCTCACCAACCGGCGGATGTCGGGTCCGCAGGTGCAGGCGTACGCCGAGGCGCCGGGCGGTCTTGTGCTGACGGTCGCGGCACGGGACAAGTTCGGCGACAGCGGACTGGTGGGCGCGGTGTTCGTGCGGCGCGTGCCGGACTCCGGCTGGCACATCGACAACGCCCTGCTCAGCTGCCGGGTCTTCGGCCGGGGCATCGAGCAGGCCGCGTTCGCCGCGCTGCTGGCCGAGGCCCGGAGGTCCGGCGCCCCGGCCGTGCACGGCCGGTACCTGCCCACCGCCAGGAACCACCGGGTGCGGGACCTGTACCCCTCGCTCGGTTTCCGGCCGGGAGCGGACGACACCTTCCGTCACCCGCTCCGTCAACTGCCCGAAGTCCCACGCCACATCTCACTCAGGGGGACGATCCGGTGACTTTCACTGCCGTGGTCCTGGAGAACACCGCCGCCCATGCGGCCAAGGACGCGCTGATCCATCTCCACGACGACTCCGCGGAACACGTCACGTACGCCGCGCTCGACACCCGCGCCCGCCGGATCGCCGTCTGGCTGCGCACGCGCGGCGCCGCCGACCGGCAGGTACTGCTGCTGTATCCGCCGGGCACCGGCTTCGTCGCGGCGTTCCTCGGCTGCCTCTACGCCGGTGCCGTCGCCGTGCCCGCGCCGCTGCCCACCGACCAGGGCCGCCAACTGGCCCGGGTCTCCGGCATCCTGCGCGACGCGGAGGCGGCGGCCGTCCTGACGTCACCCGAACTCGCCCAGGCGCTGGAGGCATGGCTGGCGTCCGAGGCGATGCCGCACGTGCCGTGCCTGGGCACCGACGGCGAGGGCGACTTCGCCGACCCGGCCGACTGGCGCGCCCCGAACGCCCGCCCCGAGGACCTGGCGTTCCTCCAGTACACCTCGGGCTCGACCGGCGACCCCAAGGGCGTGATGGTCACGCACGCCAATCTGCTCGCCAACGAGGCGGCGATCCAGGCATGGACCGGCACCGGCCCGGACACGGTCGCGGGCGGCTGGCTGCCGCACTACCACGACCTCGGGCTGATCGGGCACATCCTCCAGCCGCTGTACGCGGCCGGCACGGCGGTGCTGATGTCGCCGACGTCGTTCCTCAAGCGGCCCTACCGCTGGCTGCGGATGATCGACGACCACCGGCTGAGCGGCAGCGGCGGCCCCAACTTCGCCTTCGACCTGTGCGTGCGCCGGATCACCGACGAGCAGGTGGCGAGCCTGGACCTGTCCGGCTGGCGGGTCGCCCCGAACGGCGCCGAGCCGATCCGCGCGGACACGCTGCACGCCTTCGCCGAGCGTTTCGCGCCCGCCGGTTTCCGGCCCGAGACGTTCTTCCCCTGCTACGGCATGGCGGAGACGACGCTGCTGGTCACGGGCGCCCGGCCGGAGTCCCCGCCGGTGGTGCGGACCGTGGACGCCGCTGCCTTGGAGCGCGGCGAACTGGAGGAGCCGCAGGGGAACGGCCGCGTACGCACCCTCGCCGGCAGCGGCACCGTCCGCGACGGCGAGATCCGCGTCTGCGATCCCGCCACCGGCGCCGAGCGGCCGCCGGGCACGGTCGGTGAGATCTGGGTGCGCGGCCCGAGCGTGAGCCCGGGCTACTACCGCAACGCCGAGGCGACCGAGCGCTCCCGCACCCCCGACGGCTGGCTGCGCACCGGCGACCTCGGGGCCCTGGACGGCGACGGCGAGCTGTTCGTCACCGGCCGGCTGAAGGAGATCATCATCCTCGCCGGGCGCAATCTGTATCCGCACGACGTGGAGCGTTGCGTACAGTCCGCCGACCGGTCGCTGGCGGCCGGGGCGGGTGCCGCGTTCGCCGTGCACAGCGACGCGGGCGAGCACCTGGTGGTCGTCCAGGAGGTACGGGCCGCCGCGGCACCGGACGGCGATCTGCGGGCGGTCGCGACCGCCGCCCAGCTGCTGATAGGGCGTCAGTTCCAGGTGGCGGCGGGCAATGTGGTGCTGGTCCGGCCCGGCACGGTCCGTCGCACCACCAGCGGCAAGGTCCAACGCGCCCTGATGCGGCGGCTGTTCCTCGACGGCGCGCTGGTACCGCTGTACGAGGTGCTCCAGCCGCCGGTGCGGGAACTGGTCAGCGACGCGGCGGACCGGGCGCTGGAACGGGTGGGCCCCGCATGACGATCGAGCACTCGCCCTACCGCCTCGCCGAGGAACTGGAGCTGTACCTCGGCGACCCGGCGGACCGGCGCGGCCCCTTCTCGTACGCCGCCTGCGCCCGCCTGGACGCCCGGGAGGAGTTCCCGTCCGAGATCTGCCGTCTCCTGGACGACTGGGGGTTGCCCGACTACTACGTGCCCACCCCGGCGGGCGGCCGGCTGCGCGACTACGAGCACGCGCTGCAGCTGATGCGCACGGTGGCCCGCAGGGATCTGACGGTGGCCGTCGCCCACGGCAAGACCTACCTGGGCGCGGTCTGCGTGTGGATCGCGGGCAGCGAGGAGCAGGCGGCCCGGCTCGGCGCGGACATCCGGGCCGGGGTGCCGGTGGCCCTCGGCCTGACCGAGCGTGCGCACGGCAGCGATCTGCTGGCCGGTGAGGTGGAGGCGGTGCCGGACGACACCGGGGCCTGGCGGGTGAGCGGCGAGAAGTGGCTGATCAACAATGCCACCCGGGGCAGTGTGCTGACCCTGCTCGCGCGCACCGGCGAGGACGGCGGACCGCGCGGCTTCAGCGTGCTGCTCGCCGACAAGCGCGAGCTGGCGCCCGGCAGTTACCGCCATCTGCCGAAGGTGCCCACCCACGGCATCCGCGGCGCCGACATCTCCGGCATCGCCCTGGACCGGGCCGTCCTGCCCCGCTCCACCGTTGTCGGCGGCGAGGGCGGCGGCATCGAGACCGTACTGAAGGCGCTGCAACTGACCCGCACCATGTGCGCCTCGCTGTCCCTCGGCGCCGCCGACCACGGCCTCGCCCTGGCCCTGGACTTCGCCGCCGAGCGCAAGCTGTACGGCCGCCCGCTCGCCGCGCTCCCGCAGGCCCGGCACGTACTCGCCTCGGCGGCGGCCGACGCCCTCGTCCACGAGGCGGTGGCCCTGGTGGCCTCCCGTCTGGTGCACACCGCGACCGGCGAGCTGAGCGTGGTGTCGGCGGTGACCAAGTACCTGGTGCCGACCGGCACGGAGGAACTCCTGCGCGAGCTGGCCGCGCTCCTCGGGGCCCGGGCCTTCCTGACGAGTGTGCAGCGCTACGGCATGTTCGAGAAGATCGAGCGCGACCACCGCATCGTCTCCCTCTTCGACGGCAACACGCTGGTCAACCTCAACTCGCTGGTGAACCAGTTCCGTTCACTGGTCCGGAACCGGGGTCACGCCCGTCAGGATCCGGCCCCGGCCTGCGATCTGTCGGTGCCGCTGCCCGAGTTCGACCCGGCACGGCTGTCCCTGGTCTCCCGGCACGGCAGTTCGCTCCTCGGCGCGCTTCCCGCCTGGGTGGACGCCCTGGAAGCCACCGGCGATCCGGCCCTCGCCGCGGCCCGTCGCCTCCTGACGGTCACCGAACGCGTCGTCGAGGAGATGGCGGCACCGACGGACCTCGTCGCGGGGGTCCCGTACGAGGCCTTCGACACGGCCCGTCGCCTCTGCCTGTGCTGGGCGGGCGCCGCCTGTCTCGGACTGTGGCTGCACAACCGGCTGGTCGCCACCGAGGGCGTGTGGCGGGACGGCATCTGGCTGCGCACGGCACTCGACCGCCTCCTGGTCCGCCTCGGCGAGCACCAGGGCGCCGACCCGGAGGCCTACGACCGTCTCCTGGACGAGGCGTACGCGGCACGGTCGGCCGGCCGGCTGTTCTCGCTGCTGCGGCTCCAACTGGCGAGGGAGGCGGCATGAGCCGGGCCCTGGAGCTGCGCCGGCGGTTCGGCGATCCGGACGATCCCGCAAACCCCGTCGGCCGGGCCGCGCTCCTCGCCGCCGACGAGCGCGGTGAACTCAGTGCGGCGGGCGAGGAGTTGCTCGACGGTTTCGGGTTCGGCGCGGAGTTCGTGCCGGAGGAGCTGGGCGGACGGCTGACCGGCCTGGACGAACTGGTGCGCGTGTCCCGGGAGGTGTTCCGGCACGATGTCGGGCTCGGCCTCGGCTACGGCGTGACCTCGTTCATGGCGGCCGTCAACGTGTGGACCGCGGGCACGCCCGAGCAGCGCAAGCATCTGGCGGGCCTGCTCCTCGACGACCGCAAGGTGTCGGTGGCGTACCACGAACTGGCCCACGGCAACGACTTCCTGCGCAACGAGTTCACCGCCCGCCGCACCCCCGGCGGCTACGCCCTCACCGGCACCAAGCAGGTCATCAACAACGCCGACCGGGCCGCGGCCTGGGTGCTCTTCGCCCGCACCGACCCGGCACCCGGCGCCCGCAGCCACTCGGTGCTGCTGACGGGCCCCGAGGACTGCGCTCCCGCCGTCCTGCCCCGCTACCGCACCACCGGCGTCCGCGGCTGCCGGCTGACCGGCCTGGACTTCCGCGACTGCGAGATCCCGGCCGGCGCCCTGGTCGGCGCCGAG
Source organism: Streptomyces sp. NPDC079141 (assembly GCF_040686775.1). Lineage (NCBI taxonomy): Bacteria > Bacillati > Actinomycetota > Actinomycetes > Kitasatosporales > Streptomycetaceae > Streptomyces > Streptomyces sp. NPDC079141. Next base: position 41,113 of record NZ_JBFBLP010000010.1, read on the forward strand.
GGAGAGGGCGCCGAACTGGCCCTGCGCTCCTTCCAGATCACCCGCAGCGCCCTGCCCGGGATGGCGGTCGGCACCGTGGACACCTGCCTGCGCACGGTCCTGCGGTTCGCGCTCGGCCGACGCCTGTACCGGCGCCGGCTGCTGGACCTGCCGCACGCCGCGACCGTCCTCACCGACGCCTTCACCGACCTGCTGCTCTGCGACAGCCTGGCGCTCGCCGCCGCACGCGCCGTACACCTGCTGCCGTCCCAGGCGGCGGTGACGGGCGCCGCCGTCAAGTACCTCGTCCCGAAACTGCTCGGCCGCACCGCCAACGACCTGTCGGTGATCCTCGGCGCCCGCTTCTACGTCCGTGAGGGCGAGCACGCCGTCTTCGGCAAGCACCTGCGCGACCTGCCCGTCCTCAGCCTCGGCCACGCCGGCCCGACGGCCTGCCTCGCCACTCTGATCCCCCAACTCCCGCGCCTGGCAAGGGACCCCGCCCCGCCCGCACCGACCGCCCTCTTCACACCGGACACCCCGCTCACCCCCGGCATCCCCTACGACCGCCTGACGCTGACGGCCGACGGGGACGCACTGGCCGCCGTACTGGACGACGCCGACGACATCGATCTCGTACGGAAGTTGAGGCGGGAACTGGACGACGTACGCCGCGCGGCGACGGCCCTGCCGCCCGCCGAGCGCACCCCGCTGGCCGGTCCCGCGGCCTTCCGACTCGCCGACCGGTACGCCCAGTTGCTCGGGGCGGCGGCCGCCGTCGGCGTCCGGCGGAGCGCCTGCGACGGCTTCCTCGCCGAGCCCGCCTGGCTGGAGGCCGCCCTGCACCGCACCGCGACCCGCCTCGGCCTGCGCCCGCCCCCACCGGACCGGGCCACGACGGCCGAACTGCACGCCGAACTCCTGCGCCGCCACACCGAGAACCGGACCTTCGACCTGTACGACCTTCCCCTGCACGGCTGACACCGATGGAGCACCCCATGACCGCGCCGAGCGCCCACACCGAGCGGACCCTGACCGACTGGCTGGTCCACCGCGTCGCCGAGTACCTGCGCACCCCGCCGTCCGAGATCGACCCCGGCGTGCCGCTGGCCCAGTACGGCCTGGACTCGGTGGCCGCGCTCAGCCTGTGCGGCGACGTCGAGGACACCTTCGGGGTTCCCGTGGACCCGACGGCGGCCTGGGACTACCCGACCGTGCGGGCCCTGGCCGGGCACCTCATGGGCCGCCTGGAGGCGACGCCGTGACGGCGGGCGCCATCGCCGTCACCGGCATCGACTGCCGCTTCCCGCTCGCCGAAGGGCCGGGCGGCTACTGGAAGTTGCTGATGCGGGCGGGCGACGGGATCGGCCCGGTGCCGCCGGACCGATGGCCGGACCCGGACCACTCCACCGAGGGCGGCTTCCTCGCCGACCCGGACGTCTTCGACCACGAGTTCTTCGCGCTGTCCCCGCGCGAGGCGGGCTCCATGGACCCGCAGCAGCGGCTCGTGCTGCACTGCGCCTGGCGGGCGATCGAGGACGCGGGCATCGCCCCGCACCGCCTCGCCGGAACGCAGACCGGAGTCTTCGTAGGCGTGATGGGCAGCGAGTGGGCCCAGCTGACCTTGACCGACCTCCCCGGCATCACCGCCCAGATCGGCTCCGGCAACGGCTACTGCATGATCGCCAACCGCGTGTCGTACCACCTCGACCTCAGGGGCCCGTCCCTCGCGGTGGACACGGCCTGCTCGTCGTCGCTGGTGGCCGTGCACCTGGCGGCGAACTCGCTCCTCGCCGGCGAATGCGACTGGGCGATAGCGGCGGGAGTGAACCTGGCCCTGACCCCCGCCCTGAGCCTCTTCTACTCCCGAGCGGGCCTGGCCGCACCCGACGGCCGCTGCAAACCGTTCAGCGCGGACGCGGACGGCATCGGACGCGGCGAGGGCGTCGGCGCGGTCGTCCTGCGCCGGTACGCGGACGCCGCCGCCGACGGCCGGCCGGTCTACGCCGTCCTCCGCGGCACCGCCGTCAACCAGGACGGCCGCAGCAACGGCATCACCGCGCCCAGCCGCTGGAGCCAGGAGTCCGTGATCGCGACCGCCTACCGCAGGGCGGGCGTGGACCCGGCGGACATCACCTTCACGGAGGCCCACGGCACCGGCACGGCACTCGGCGACATGATCGAGACCCGAGCCCTGGGCGCCCTCCACTCCGGCCGCACCCACCCCATGCCCCTCGGCTCGGTCAAGGGCAACCTCGGCCACACGGAGGGCGCCGCCGGCATAGCGGGCCTGATCAAGGTCGCCCTGGCCCTCCACCACCGCACAGCCCCCACCAGCCGCTACGCCACCCACGAAAACCCGTCCCTGTCCCTGCCGGACCAAGGCCTACGGCTGCTGAAGGCCCCCCTGCGCCTGCCCCCGGGCCCGGTACTGGCGGGCCTGAGCAGCTTCGGCCTGGGCGGCACAAACGCACATGCGGTACTGGAGTCGGCGCCGGCCCGCCCAACTGCGGGCAGTCGTGCCGCTGAACCAGGCGCAGCTGCGGGCAGCGGCGCCACTCAACCAGGCGCAACTGCGGGCAGTCGTGCCGCTTGGGGCGGCACGGGTGGGCGCAGCGGCACCCCGCAAGCGCGGGCGAGCGCACCCACCCCCACGGCAACCCCGACGGACGGCACCGCACACGCACCGTCAACCGCACCCACCGCGACCCCGCCAAAGCCGCCAACCGCACCCCCACCCCCCACCGACCTGGGCGCCGCCATCTTCACCGTCACCGCCCCCACCGAGCCCGCCCTACGCCGCAACCTCCTCACCCAGGCCGAGGCAATAGCCCGACGCCACTCCCCCCTCGGCCCCCTCTGCTGGACCTCGCACCACGTCAAGGACGGCCACCCACACCGCCACGCAATCGCCGCCACCGACCCCACCGACCTGGCCACCCGCCTGCGCACCGCAGCCAAGGCCCCCACCCTCCCCCCACCCCCCACGCAACCCCCGCACACCGCCTGGCTGTTCACCGGCCAGGGCGCCCAGTACCCCGGCATGGCCGCCCGCCTCCACCAACAGTCCCCCCTCTTCCGCCACCACCTCGACACCGCGGACGCGGCCCTGCGCCCGCACACCGGCGACTCCATCCGCTCCCTGCTCCTCGGCGCCGACCCCGCCATCCACCGCACCGCCTTCGCCCAACCCGCCCTCTTCGCCGTTGGCTACGCACTCGGCGCCACCCTCACCGCCCTCGGCGTCCACCCCCACGCACTCCTGGGCCACAGCGTGGGCGAGTTCGCGGCAGCCGTACTCGCCGGCGCCCTCCCCCTAAAAGCGGCGGCACAACTGGTCGCGGCCCGCGGAGCGCTCATGCAGCAACTCCCCGAGGGCGGCGGCATGATCGCCGTACGCGCCCCGGCGGAACCGCTGCGCTCCCACGTCGACGCGGAGCCCCGGGTCGGCTACGCCGCACTCAACGGCCCCCGTTCAACAGTCCTCTCGGGCGACCTCACCGCCCTGCACCGCATAGCCGAGGCCCTCGAAAGCGAGCACATACAGGTACGCCGACTGGAGGTCTCGCACGCCTTCCACTCCCCCCTCATGGAACCGGTCCTGGACCCGTTCCGAAGGCTCGCGGAGGAACTCGGCGTCGGCGCCGCCCCAGCCGTACCCCTCTACTCCACCCTCCGCGGCAAACTCCTCGACAACGAGCCGATGGACGCCGCCTACTGGACGGAACACATCAGCGCCCCAGTCCTGTTCGCGGACGCGGCCGCCCAGCTCCTGGACGAGCGCCCCACCCACCTCCTGGAGATCGGCCCGAAGCCCGTACTGACCACGCTGGCAGCCGAGTTGACCGAGCAGGCGCCCGCCCCCGCACCGGTCCACCCCCTCCCGGGCGAGCGAGCGGGCGCCCGGGACCTCGCCGAGGCACTCGCCCTGCTGCACCGCGCGGGCCTCGACCCGAACTGGGAGGCCGCCCACCCACCGCGGGACCGCGTCCTGACCCGCCTCGCGCCCTACGCCTTCGCCACCCACCACCGCTTCCCCCGCCCCGGCCGGCCGGCTCCCCCGCCCCGACAGCAGCCCGCCCCGGAACCCCGGCAGGAACCCGCCACAACAACCGCCACAACAACCGCCACCGCCGTACGCGACGCCATCGCCGGCGTCGGCGGCTACCGCAGCGAGGACCTGTCCGACGCCTCCCGCCTCTACGAGGACCTCGGCCTCGACTCGGTCGCCGTGGTCGAACTCAAGACCCGGATCGAGGAGCGGCTCCCCACCCTCGGCGAACTCCCCGTACAGGAGCTGCTGTTGCGCCTGTCCACGGTCGGCGACCTCATCACGTACGTACAGGAGCACACCCCATGACGACGACCCCCGTCCCCCATCTGACCGCCGTGGGCACCGCACTGCCCGGCGACCCGGTCGACAACACCGCGCTGTCCGCCGCCCTCGGCGTGAGCGCGGAGTGGATCGAGCTGTTCATCGGCACGAGGACCCGGCACTTCGCCCGCGACCTGGTCACCGGCGAGGTCCGCCACTCGCTCGCCGACCTGTGCGCACGCGCCGCCGGGGAGGCGATGGACCGCTGCGGCGCCGAACCCGCCGACATCGAGTTCCTGGTGCTGGGCACCGCCACCCCGGACCATCTGATGCCGACCACCGCCGCCGAGGTCGCCGACCTCCTCGGCCTCGACCAACTCCCCGTCCACCAGCTCCAGTCGGGCTGCGCGGGCGCCGTCCAGGCACTCGACCTCGCCCGGCTCCTCATCGGCAGCGGCCAGTACCGCACCGGCCTCGTCATCGGCGGCGACGTCTGCACCAAACACCTCGACCTGCACCGGGACATGTCCGAGGCCGCGCCGAGCGACCTCGTCAACTGCGTGCTGTTCGGCGACGGCGCGGGCGCCGCCGTGCTCACCGCCGAGCCCTACGGGGAGGCGGTGGCGCTGCTGCGCACCCTCAACCGGTGCACCGGCCTGGGCCGTGAACCCGGCCAGGTCATCGACTGGTTCGGGCTGGCCGACCGCCACTGCGACCGCCAGGCTCTCACCGAGGACTACAAGGCGATCGAGGAGTCCGTGCCGGTGCTGGCCGTGGAGATCCTCTGGGAGCTCCTGGACGACCTGGGCTGGGCTCCGCAGTCGCTGGACTTCCTGCTCCCGCCGCAGCTCTCCGGCCGGATGACCCGCGTGATCGGCGAACGGCTCGGCATCCCGTCCGCGCACGAGATCTCCTGCGTGGACCGGACCGGCAACAACGGCAACGCCCTGCCGTTCCTCCAACTCGACGAGCTGCTGCCGAAGATGGGCGCCGGACAGCGGGCGCTGGCCGTGGCAGTCGAGTCGAGCAAGTGGATCAAGTCCGGGTTCGCCCTGGAGAAGCGCTGACTCAAGCAGAAAGAGGCCTCATGCCCTCCGTGCGCTCCACCCTGCCACTCGCCGACTTCCACCACCTGATCCGCACTGACCTCCAGCTCCCCCTTGCCGACGACCAGTTCACCTCGGACTTCGACGAACTCCCCGACTGGGACTCCCTGCTCCTGCTCAAACTGGTCGTCCTCCTGGAACGCGCCACCGGCCGTCCCGTCCCCGTCTCCCGCCTCTTCGAGACCCGCAGCCTCCAGGAGATCTACGACGTGGTGGCGGCCTCATGACCCACAGCAGCCATCCGGTCCGCGACCGCCGCCACACCCTCCACTTCCTGGAGTACGCGGCCTCCCAGCGCCCGGTGCACCTCGACACCGACATCGACATGAGCCACGTACAGGCCCACCGCGACGCCGCCGAACGCCACTACTCGACCGTCACCTACGTCCTGCACGCGGCGGGCCGCGCCCTGGCCGCCCACCCCGAGGCCAACGCGATCCTCGCCCCGGGCCTGCGGCGCCGGGTGGTCCGCTTCGAGGGCGTCACCGGAAAGCTCGCCCTGGACGCCCGGGTTCCCGGCGGCGACCGCATCGTGCTGTCCGCCCTGCTCCCCGCCCTGGAGACGGCGACGCTCGACGACATCCAGGACCGCGTCGACCACTACCGTCGGGCGCCGGACCCGACCGCGCTCCCAGAGTTCCGCGGCGCCCGCACCCTGGCCAGGCTGCCCGCCTGGCTGGGCCGCATGGCCTTCGCCGCCGCCCTGCGCAACACCCGCCGCCGCCCGTCCGTGCTCGGCACGGTCTCGGTCAGCTCCCTCGGCCACCGCCCGGTCGACGGCTTCCACTCCACGGGCGGTACGGCGGTGACGCTGACCTGCGGCCGCACGGCACCGCGCCCGGTCGTGCGGGACGGCGGCCGGATCGAGCCCGCCCCGATGATGCGGCTGGGGCTCACCTTCGACCACCGGGTCCTGGACGGCGCGGCGGCCGCCGACGTCCTGGCCGACCTCAAGGCGTCCCTGGAGGCCGACTGGCAGGCCGGCGCCCACTCGCGCCGACTCCACGCCGCCAGGCCCACGACGGAGCAGGAGCCGAACTCATGGACCGCCTGAGCGAGTTGAAGGAATACGCCCTGCTGCACGCCCGCAACCAGGGCATGACCGCACGGCACGCGGCCCGCATCCTGGCCCGGATCCACAACGACGACCCCGGCGACCAGGCCTCCTGGGCCCGCGTCTGGTCCGCCGAGGCCGACGCGCTGGCCGCCCGCGGACGCCTCCTCGACGCCTGCCGCTGCTACGCCCTGGCCCGCTTCCCCTACCCCGGGGACGACCCTCGCATCCGCGCCCAGCACGCGGGCGTGACCGCCTTCGACACCTGGCGGCGTGCCCGCCGCCGGGGCATCGAACGACTCGAACTCGCCCACCCTCAAGGCCGCTTGGCCTGCTGGACGACGGGCCTGCGCCCCGGCGGCCGGCGGCCCCTGCTGGTCATGACCGGCGGCATCGTGAGCGTGAAGGAGCAGTGGGCTCCGCTGCTGCCGAAGCTGAGCCGCCTGGGCTACGCGGCGGTGGTCACGGAGATGCCCGGCGTCGGCGAGAACACCCTCCCCTATACGGCGGACTCCTGGCGCCTGCTCCCCTGGCTGCTGGACGAGCTGTCCGACCGGGCCCGCACCACCGACGCCACCCTGCTGTGCCTGAGTTTCAGCGGCCACATGGCCCTGCGTACGGCCGTCGAGGACCGCCGGGTCGGCCGGGTCCTGACCGTCGGCGCCCCGGTCGCGCACTTCTTCACCGACGACGACTGGTGGGACCGCGTCCCCGGCATCACCGTCACGACCCTGTGCCGGCTGACGGGGGCCGCGGATCCGGCCGAACTGCGCTCCCTGCTGAAGGAGTTCCCGCTGGAGGCGGAGCAACTGGGCGGCGTGCGGGCGGCGGTGCGCTATGTGGCCAGCGCCCGGGACGAGATCATCCCGCCCCGGGAACAGGCCCTGCTGCAGGCCGCGTTGCCGGACATCCGCGTCAAGACGTTCGACGATGTGCACGGCTCACCGGACCATGCCGGCGCACTGCGGCGCTGGCTGGTGCTGAACCTGCTGCGCTCAGCACGTGGTCGTGCAGCCGGGTGAGGGCGGGGCTCGGACTGATGCCGAGTTCGTCGTGCAGGGAACGCCGTACGGTCCGGTAGGCGCGCAGGGCGTCGGACGGCCGCCCGGAACGGTGCAGCGCGACGATGAGCTGGCAGTGCAGCCGCTCGCGCAGCGGATGAGCCACGGCCAGCTCCATCAGTTCGCCGGTGACCTCCCGGTGCCGCCCGAGCTTGAGATCGGCGGCGATCCGCAACTCCAGCACGCTCAGCCGCTGCTCCTCCAGCCGGGTGGCAGCGGAGCGCAGCACCACGCCCTGCGGCACGCCCGACAGGGCCGGCCCGGCCCACAGCGCGAGGGCCTGCCCCAGCGTCCGTGAGGCACCCGCGTGGTCCTCACCCCGCAGCTCGGCCCGCCCCCGCTCGCTCAGCTCCTCGAAGCGGTGCAGGTCCAGCTCGTGCGGGTCGATGTCCAGCTGATAGCCGGGCGCCCTGCTGACCAGCGGCCGCCCGGCACCGCCCTCGGCGAGGGCCTTGCGCACATGGCAGACGTACACATGCAGCGTGCCGGCGGCGGTGCGCGGCGGATCGTCGGGCCACAGCTCGTCGATCAGGGCCTCACGGGAGACCACCGACCCGGCCCGCACCAGCAACGTGGCAAGAACGGCCCGCGGCTTGGCCGCGGCAGGCGTACGGGGCTGAAGGCGAACCGGCCCCAGAACTCGAAATCGCACGGGTCAGCTCCTCTCAGGAAACTGCCCCAGACCCTTCCGAACCCACCTGAAGAACCGAAGGAGCCCGAGAGGAGAGCGCCCCTTCAGGGGCGCGGGGCTGTGTCGATATGCGGCTCCGCCGCGCGGGCGCGAGCAACCACACACAACCCCGCACCCGCGACCCGAAGGGTCACCCCACCGACGAGTAGGCCACAACCCCCCGCAGCAACTGATCAACCGCCTTACGCGCAGCCTTCGCCACCGTCGAGCCCTCCACAGGCGACGCCGCCGAGATCTGCCCCAGCACATCGATCACCTGCTTGCACCACCGCACGAAGTCCCCCGCGGGCATCTCCGCCTCCCGCAGCACCTCGTCCAGCCCCTTGCCGCTGGCCCACATGTACGCGGCCCAGGCGAACCCGAGATCGGGCTCACGCTGCCCGACCCCCTCGGTCTGGCTGATCCGGAAGTCCTCCTCCAGAGCGTCCAGCCGGCCCCAGATCCGCACCATCTCACCGAGCGCGGCCTTGGCCTTGCCCGAGGGCAGCTTCGGCGCCATCGCATCGTCGCTGAGCCGGGCCTCGTACACCAACGCGGAAACGCACGCGGCCAGTTCGGCAGGGGCGAGCCCCTCCCAGACCCCGGCGCGCAGGCACTCGCTGGCCAGCAGGTCGAGTTCGCCGTAGAGCCGGGCGAGTCGCCGCCCGTGCTCGGTGACCTCGTCGCCGCGCAGATAGTCCAGCTCGGTCAGCAGGGCCACGATCCGGTCGAAGGTCCGCGCGATCGTGTTGGTGCGGCCCTCGATCCGCCGCTCCAACTGCGAGGTGTCCCGCAGCAGCCGGTGGTACCGCTCGGCCCAACGCGCGTGGTCCTCACGCTCGTTGCACCCATGGCAGGGATGCGCCCGAATGGCCGTCCGCAGCCGGGCGATCTCCCGGTCGTCGGCGGCCTGCGACCGCTTCTTGCGCGCCCGCTCGGGCGGAATGTGACCGGCCTTGGTGCGCAGCGCGCTGGCAAGGTCCCGACGGGACTGCGGTGAGCGCGGGTTGAAGGTCTTGGGGATCCGCATCCGCTCCAACGGCTCGACGGGGACGGGGAAGTCCAGCGAGGCGAGCCGCTTGACCTGCCGTTCGGCGGTGAGCACCAAGGGGCGGGGGCCGTCGTGGTGCTCGAAGCCCCGGTGGCCGTTGGACCGGCCGGCGGGGAGCCCCGGATCCAGTACCAGGGCCAGCCCCGCGTACTTGCCCGTCGGCACATGGATGACATCGCCCGGCTTGAGCTTCTCCAGGGCGACGGCGGCCTCGGCGCGCCGCTGGTCGGCGCCCTGCCGGGCCAGTTCGGTCTCGCGGTCCTTCAGTTCCCGGCGCAGTCGCGCGTACTCGTCGAAGTCGCCGAGGTGGCAGGTCATGGAGGCCTTGTAGCCCTCCAGGCCCTCTTCGTTGCGCTGCACCTGCCGGGAGATCCCGACGACCGACTTGTCGGCCTGGAACTGCGCGAACGACGTCTCCAGCAGCTCCCGCGAGCGGTGCCGCCCGAACTGCTCGACCAGGTTGACCGCCATGTTGTACGACGGCTTGAAGCTGGAGCGCAGCGGATAGGTGCGCGTGCCGGCCAGCCCGGCGAGGTGCTCGGGGCTCATGCCCCGCTGCCACAGCACCACGGCGTGGCCCTCGACGTCGATGCCGCGCCGCCCGGCGCGCCCGGTCAGCTGCGTGTACTCGCCCGGGGTGATGTCGGCGTGCTGCTCGCCGTTCCACTTGACGAGCTTCTCCAACACCACGGACCTGGCGGGCATGTTGATGCCCAGCGCCAGCGTCTCCGTCGCGAAGACGGCCTTGACCAGCCCGCGGACGAACAGCTCCTCGACGACCTCCTTGAAGGTCGGCAGCATGCCCGCGTGGTGGGCGGCGATGCCGCGCTCCAGGCCTTCCAGCCACTCGTAGTAGCCGAGTACGTGGAGGTCCTCGGTCGGAATGGAGGCGGTGCGCTCCTCCACGAGGGCCCGCACCCGCTCGCGCGCCTCCTCGTCGTTGAGCCGGAGCCCCGCGTACAGGCACTGCTGGACGGCGGCCTCGCAGGCGGCGCGGCTGAAGATGAAGGTGATGGCGGGCAGCAGGCCTTCGGCGTCGAGCCGTTCGATGACCTCGGGCCGGCCCGGGGTCCACACCCGCGACCGCTGCCGGCGCTCGCGCTCCCGGTCGGCCTCGCGCATGGCGCGCCCGCGTCTGCGGTCCTGGAACGAGGGGCGGGTCGCCTCCATGCGCGCGAGCCGTGCGAGGTCGGGGTTGACGGCCTTCTTGTGGCCTTCGCCCTCCTCGAACAGGTCGTACATCCGGCGCCCGGCGAGCACGTGCTGGAACAGCGGCACGGGCCGGTGCTCGGAGACGATCACCTCGGTGTCGCCGCGGACGGTGTCGAGCCAGTCGCCGAACTCCTCGGCGTTGGACACGGTGGCCGACAGGGACACCAGGGTCACCGACTCGGGCAGGTGGATGATCACCTCTTCCCATACGGCGCCGCGGAACCGGTCGGAGAGGTAGTGCACCTCGTCCATCACCACGTAGCCGAGCCCGAGCAGGGTCTGGGAGCCCGCGTACAGCATGTTCCGCAGCACCTCGGTGGTCATCACGACCACCGGGGCTTCGGAGTTGACGCTGTTGTCGCCGGTGAGCAGGCCGACCTTGTCGGTGCCGTAACGGCGGCACAGGTCGGCGTACTTCTGGTTCGACAGCGCCTTGATGGGCGTGGTGTAGAAGCACTTCTTGCCCTGCTGGAGGGCGAGGTGGACGGCGAACTCGCCCACGATCGTCTTGCCGGAGCCGGTGGGCGCGGCCACCAGCACGCCCTTCCCCGCTTCGAGTGCCTGGCAGGCCTCGATCTGGAAGGGGTCGAGGCCGAAGTCGTACATCTCGCGGAAGGAGGCGAGCGCGGTGGCCTGCTCGGCAGCCCGCCTGCGGGCAGCCGCGTACCGCTCGGCCGGTGAGAGGTCCTCTGTCATCGTGCTTTCGAGCGTACCGGGCCCCACTGACAACAGGACGATCATTATCCGGATCCGGGTGCGGTAAACCCCGGATCCGCGCAGCTCACGGCCCTACGACCCGTACCGCACCGGGTACGCAGCGTGCGGTCAGCGGCAGCGGCCCGAGCGGCTCCCCGTCGGCGTACCCGGTGATGTTCTCGGCGGCGATCTCGACCTTCGCGGCCCGCACCACGGTGACCTTGGGGTGGTCGACGTGCCGGCCCCGGTAGACGCTCGGGAACACCCTGAGCAGGGTGGCGCGGGAGCAGTCCCCCACGATCGTGATGTCGAAGAGCCCGTCGGTGAGGTCGGCGCCGGGGCAGATCCGCATGCCGCCGCCGTACGAGGAGCCGTTCCCGACGGCGACCAGGGTGGCCTCGATCTCGCGCACCTCGCCGTCGTCGAGCGTGATCCGGTAGGGGAAGGGCCGGAAGGCGGCGAGTTCGGCGAGCATGGCGACGTCGTACTTGAGGCGTCCCGCGGGCCATCGCATGCGGTTGCCCCGGTCGTTGACGCGGGAGTCGAAGCCGGAGGCGAGGACCGTGCCGAACCAGCGGCCGCCCGCCTGTCCGAGGTCGATGTCGCGCAGCCGGGCGCCCTTGAGCGCCTCGGCGATCAGGCGGCCGGCGGCGGCCGGGTCGCGCACCGGCAGGCCGAGGGCGCGGGCGAAGTCGTTGCCGGTGCCGACGGCGACCAGGCCCAGCGGGGTGCGGGTGCCGGCCACGGCCTGGAGCGCGAGGTTCGCCATGCCGTCGCCGCCGACGGCGATCAGTGCGCCGGTGCCGTCCTCGACGGCGGCACGCGCGCGCGTGAGGGCGTCCTCGGCGTTCTCCCCGAGGACCGTGCGTACGGTGAATCCTGCCGCCCGCAAAGCGGAAGCGGCCGGCTGCGCCGCACGGGCGCCCCGGCCGCGACCCGCGGTGGGGTTGACGAAGAGGGTGAGCTCGCTGGTCACGGAACCGACCCTACGAGCTGCCTGCCGATCTTCAGGTCACGTCGTCATAACCGTTGACCCGGTCCGGTCCGGCCTGCTCGGGCAGTGCGCGGCTGGCGGAGACGGTCTCGACCTCGCCGATCGTCTCGGGGGTGAGATCGAGCGCGGAGGCCTCGTCGTCGGCGGGGCCCATGGCGTCGCGGCGGCGCCTGCGGCGGTCGTTGAGCAGCGAGACGACGACGGCGGCGAAGTACAGGATCCAGATGGGTCCGGCCAGCGCCAGCATGGTCAGCGGGTCGGTGCTCGGGGTCGCGATGGCCGCGAACACGGTGATGCCCATGATCATGCCGCGCCACCAGCCGAGCATGCGCTTGCCGGTGATGGCACCGCTGAAGTTGAGCATGACCAGCAGCAGGGGCAGCTCGAAGGAGAGACCGAAGACGACCACCATGCGTGTGACGAGGTCGAGCAGGTCGTCCAGCGGCAGCAGGTTGTCGACGCCGAACGGCGTGAACTCGATCAGCACCTTCGCGGTGGTGGGCAGCACCTTGTACGCGAAGAAGGCGCCCATGAGGAAGAGCGGGAAGCCCGTGGCGACGAACGCGTACGCGTACTTCCGCTCGTGCTTGTGCAGGCCCGGGGCGACGAAGGCCCAGAGCTGGTAGAGCCAGATCGGCGAGGCCAGGACGACACCGGCCATCAGCGACACCTTCAGCGCCAGCGTGAAGGGGGTGAGCAGACCGTTGATCGTGATCTGCGCACACTGCTCTTCGCTGGTGGACTTCGCGAGTTCCTCAAAGCTCTTCGCGCAGCCGACCGACTCAAGGATCGGCTCGGTGAAGAAGCTGATGATGTCCATGTAGAAGAAGGCGGCGACGATCGTCACGGCGACGATGGCCAGCAGCGCCTTCGCGAGCCGGTTGCGGAGCTCGCGAAGGTGCTCCGCGAGGGGCATCCGCCCCTCGGGATCCTTCTCCTTGTTGCGGGCAGGCTTCAGCAACCCACGTTCCCATCTCGTGCGGCGGGCCGGAAATCACCGGCCCTGCGTCAGCGCTTGGTCGTGTCCGTCGGCTCGGAGACCGGGCGCGAGCTGGTCACGTCGCCGGGGGCGGCCTGGATGATGCGCTGAGCGGGGGGCTGCTCGTCGTTGTTCGGCGGGTCGGCGGGGGCGGCGGGCTTGCCGTCCTCCTTCATCGCCTTGGCCTCGCTCTTGAGGATGCGGGCGGACTTGCCGAGCGACCGAGCCATGTCCGGAAGCTTCTTCGCGCCGAACAGCAGGATGATGACGACGAGGATGAGAATGATCTCGGGAGCTCCGAGCCTTCCGAACATAAGTCTTTACCTTCTCACCGAGGCTGCTTGGGTTGGGGTGCTGTCCGACCGGTCGGACAGGTGTCCGAACGATCGTGTTGTCAGCGATCGTAACGCTCAGGGGTGAACGTGAGGCAATCCCCGTGCGTACTCCCGGTCCGCGGTCCGGGCCTCGTTCTCCGGGCCGCGACCAGCAGCGTACCTGGCGGGGGCACCAAGTTGACAGGGCGAAGTGGCCCAAACCGCATGCGGCGCAGGACTCACACCCAACTCTCAGCCGGACTCACAGGGAGTCCACAGCGCGGGCCGTGCTCACGGCCGCCCGCTCCAGGTCCTCCGCCGCCCTGTTGATGCGCCGCGCGGAGTCCGAGACCTGCCTGCCCAGGCGCTGCGCCTCCACAAAGACCCGCACCGCGAGCACGCCGAGAACGACGAGACCCAGGAAACCCACAGCTACCGCGAACATCGGCCAGAACATGACGCCGAGCCTAGAGGGTCGAGTGCAGCCGCAGGGTTCTGACCCCGCCCCCGGTCAGCAGCTCCACGATCCGCTCCCCGGCCGGCTTGCGGACGGCGGCGCCGCAGTCGGGGCAGGTGAAGGAGTAGAAGGTGGTGCGGCTGCTGGCGCCGATGGCCAGGCGCAGGGCTCCGGCGGCGAGCTCGAAGCTGCCCCGGCAGTCCGGGCAGCCCGCCCTGAACACCACGGGGTTCACGCTTCTCATCCCCGCGAACGCGGACGCCACCGACACTCCCGGCCCACCAGACGTCGCCGACTCGCTCAAAGCCCCTGCGCTCCTCTCCATTGGTCGATCGCCTCCGGGGCGCTCCCGACCGGTGCCTGCGGTAGGACCGTGCTCAGCCTTACGGGCCCCGGCGCCACCTCGGCACCGGTGCGCCCCCTGCGGCTCACTCCCGCTTGTCGCCCTGCGTCCGCACCTCGACCCCGTCGTAGGCCGCCAGCGCCTCACGGGCCGCCTGCCGGGCGCTGTCGGCCAGCTCGGGCGGGGAGACGATCCGGCCGTCCCGCCCGAGCCGCAGCGCCAGCCGCCGCAGCGACGCCGGGTCGGGGGTGCGCAGAGTGATACGCAGTCCGCCGTCGGGAAGCTCATCCGCACTGTCGTGCGGGTAGTACTCGGCGACCCAGCGCCCGCCGGGGCCGACCTCGACGACGACCTCGGGGTCCTCGGCCGCGGGCTGCACCAGCCCCTCGGACAGGTCGCGCAGCTCGACCTCGGGCGGCGCGGACGGCTCGTCGAGGATCCTGATCTCGGCGACCCGGTCGAGCCGGAAGGTGCGGCGCGCCTCGGAGCGGCGGCACCAGGCCTCCACATACGTGTGCCCGACGCTGACCAGGCGGATCGGGTCGATCTCGCGCTCGCTGAGCTCGTCGCGGGCCGGCGAGTAGTACCGGATCCACAGCCGGCGCCGCTCGGAGATGGCCCGGTCGACGTCGGCGAAGACACCGCCCTCGGACTCGAAGGTCACCGACAGCCGGGCGCTGGCCCCGGCGGCCTCCCCGGCCGCGGCCTCCACCTTGGCGGTGGCCCGCAGCAGCGCCTGCCGGTCGCCCTCGCGCAGCCCGGGCAGCGTGGCCACCGCGCGGGCGGCCACCAGCAGGGCGGTGGCCTCGTCGGAGGCCAGCCGCAGCGGCTCGGCCGTCTCCTCGCCGACGGCGGCGGGGTTGTGCCACCAGATGCGCTCGCCGTCGGTGTCGATGTCGAGCAGGTCGCCACCGCGGAAGCTGGTGCCGCACATGGGCAGCACATCGAGGTCCGAGACCAGCTCGTCCTCGGTGATGCCGAAGGCGCGGGCGACGTCCTCGACACGGGCGCCGGGGCGCTCCTTGAGATACGTCACCAGGGAGAGCATCCGCCTGGTCTGGTCGATGGCGTTCACGGGCCTGACCGGTTTGCCTGCCACTGTCTTCGTCCGCTCCCCCTCAGCCCTTGGCCACGGCACGCAGCCGGTCCATCACATCGGCCCGCAGCTCGGCGGGCTCCAGCACCACCACGTCCGGTCCGAACTCCACCAGCCAGGCATCCAGCCCGTGCCCGTACGGAATCTCCAACTCGTCCCAGCCGTCGCCGAGTTCCCGCACCCAGGTGGCCTTCGCCCGAAGGGGGTACCCGGCGCCGGTGCGCAGCCGGATCAGCGCGGAGCGGTCGGCGGTCTCCCCCGCCCAGCCCGCGACGGTCTCGCGCACGGTGACGACATCGGGCACCGGCGCGGTGAACTTCCCCGAGCGCGAGCGCACCTTGCCGGTGATCCGCGACAGCCGGAACACCCGCTCGGCGCCCCGGTCGCGGTCCCAGCCCGCCAGATACCAGTGGCCGCGCCAGCACTCCAGCGCCCACGGCTCGACATGCCGGGGCTCGGGGCGGGCGGCGGTGGCCTTGCGGTAGTCGAAGACGACGGGACGGCGGTCGCGGCAGGCCAGCATCAGCGGCTCGAAGGCGACCTCGTGCACGGGGATACGGGGCTCCAGGGCGCCATGGGCCTCGTAGGGGTCGACGTCCTCGGGCAGACCCGCCGCGCGCAGCTTCTGCAGGGCGCCGCTGGCGGCTCCGGCGAGCCGGGCCTGCTGCCACACCTTGGCGGCAAGCCCCAGGGCGGCGGCCTCCTCGGCGTCGAGGGTGATGGGCGGCAGGCGGTTGCTGTCCCGGCGGGCCATGTAGCCGACCTCGCCGTCGAGGTTCTCAACGGTCTCGATGACCAGGCCGAGCTCCCGCAGATCGTCCTTGTCCCGCTCGAACATCCGGTTGAAGGAGTCGTCGCTGCCCGCTTCGAGATAGGCCTCGATGGACTCACGCAGCTCGCGCTTGCTCAGTGGCCGCCGCGTCCCGAGCAGACACAGCGCCAGATTCATGAGCCGCTCGGCCTTGGCAATGGCCATCGATGCCCTTCGCCTTCCTATGGTGCTTACGACCGATGACCGTACCGCCCCGAAGTGGCGCGGCAAAAGCCGAGGGCCCATGCCCGGACAGGCATGGGCCCCAGGTGATCGGGTCCGGTCGTACGACGATCAGACCCCAAGTGATCAGACTCCGAGGAGGTCGACCACGAAGATCAGGGTCTCGCCCGGCTGGATCGCCGGCGTCGGGCTCTGGTTGCCGTAGGCAAGGTGCGCCGGGATGGTCAGCTGGCGGCGGCCGCCGACCTTCATGCCCTGCACGCCCTGGTCCCAGCCCTTGATGACCCGGCCGCCGCCCAGCGGGAAGCGGAACGGCGTACCGCGGTTCCAGCTGGCGTCGAACTCCTCGCCGGTGCTGAAGGCGACACCGACGTAGTGCACGGTGACGGTCTGGCCCGCACGGGCCTCTTCGCCGTCGCCCTCCCAGATGTCCTTGATCTCCAGGTCGGCCGGGGGCTCGCCGTCGGGGAAGTCGATCTCGGGCTTGTCGATGCTCACGTCTCTAGCTCCATGCTCGGTGTCGAAAGGCAACGGACACAGTCTTACATCTCCTACCAGGTCACATCTTCGCCAGGATGTCGACCGAGAAGACCAGCGTGGAGTCCTTCTCGATGCCGCTGCCCTGCGGGGGGTTGTCGCCGTAGCCCAGGTCCGGCGGGATGACGATGAGGACCCGGCTGCCGACCTTCTTGCCGGTCAGACCCTGCGACCAGCCCTTGACGACCTGCTGCAGGGAGAAGGACGCCAGCTGCTTGTTCGCGTACGTGGAGTCGAACTCCTTCCCCCCGTCCCACACCACGCCCTTGTACTGCACCAGCACGCTGTCCTCGGCGCCGACCTTGTCGCCGTCGCCCTCCAGCACGTAGTTCGCCACCAGCTTGGTGGGCGCGTCACTGTCGGGGATCTCGATGGAGGGCGCCTTGCCGTCGGTGTTGGTACCGACCTTGGGCAGGTCCACATTGTCCTGGGCGACCTCGGAGCCCTTCGCGGAGCTCTTGGCGTTGAACGTGCCCTGCACATCCACCACGAACACCAGCGTGTCGGTGCCCTTGATGCCCGCCTGGCTGTTGCCCTGCGTGCCGTACCCCCAGGTCGGCGGCACGGCCATCTGCACCCGGCTGCCGACCTTCTTGCCCGCCAGCGCATAGCGCCAGCCGTCGATGATGCTGCCCTGGGCGAGCTGGATCACCAGCGGCGTCTTACGGTCGTAGGAATTGTCGAAGACCTTCGCCGTCGCCCACACCTGACCCAGATAGTGCGCCTGGATGTAGTCGTTCTCCGCGACGGTCTGGCCGCCGCCCGCGATGACCGTCTTCACCGCAAGGTCCTTCGACGGATCGCCGCTGCCCTTGGCCACGGTCGGCTTCTCACCGAACTTGGTGCCCGCGGTGATCGCCGGCAGCGGACCGTCCACGATCTTCGGCGACGGCGCGGCCGAGGTGCCCGAGGCCGACGGCGACGCGCTGTCGCTGGCCTCGCTGGAGTCGGCATCCTCGTCACCGCATGCGGCGAGCGTGGCCAGTCCTGCGGGTACGGCAATGAGAAGTGAGCGTCGGCGCACAGTGGGGGCCTCGTAATCGGTCGATCTTGCAGATGGCGTGCGCGCAACTCTACGGCGTGAGAAGGGCGCCGTACGGGAAACGTACGGCGCCCGTGTTGCGTTCCGGCGATCGGGCCGAAACACATCGCTCACATACCGGCGATCAGTTTCTCCACCCGGTCGTCCACGGAACGGAACGGGTCCTTGCACAACACAGTGCGCTGTGCCTGGTCGTTGAGCTTGAGATGCACCCAGTCGACGGTGAAGTCCCGGCGCTGCTCCTGGGCCCTGCGGATGAAGTCGCCGCGCAGCCGCGCCCGAGTCGTCTGCGGCGGAACCGACTTGCCCTCGAAGATCTTCAAGTCATTGCAGATCCGCGCTGCTTGACCCTTCCGCTCCAGCAAGTAGTACAGACCACGACGGCGGTGGATGTCGTGATAGGCGAGGTCTATCTGCGCGACCCGCGGATGCGACATGGTCATGTTGTGCTTGGCACGGTAGCGCTCGATGAGCTTGTACTTCATGACCCAGTCGATCTCGGTGCCGATCCGGTCGAGATCCTCCGCCTCGATCGCGTCCAGCGTGCGACCCCACAGCTCCAGCACCTGCTCCACCGTGCCGGTGCGGATCCCGCGCCGCTCGCAGAAGTCCACGGCCTTCTCGTAGTACTCGCGCTGCACCTCCAGCGCCGAGGCCTCCCGGCCGCTGGCCAGACGCACCTTGCGCCGGCCCGTGATGTCATGGCTGACCTCACGGATCGCCCGGATCGGGTTCTCCAGGGTCAGATCACGCATCACCGTGCCCGCCTCGATCATGCGCAGCACCAGATCCGTCGCGCCGACCTTGAGCAGCATCGTCGTCTCGGACATGTTCGAATCGCCCACGATGACATGCAGCCGGCGGTAGCGCTCGGCGTCCGCGTGCGGCTCGTCGCGCGTGTTGATGATGGGCCGGGACCGGGTCGTCGCCGAGGAGACGCCCTCCCAGATGTGCTCGGCCCGCTGACTCACGCAGTACACGGCACCGCGCGGCGTCTGCAGGACCTTGCCCGCGCCGCACAGCAGCTGACGGGTGACAAGGAACGGAATGAGGATGTCCGCGAGCCGGGAGAACTCCCCGTGCCGCGCCACCAGATAGTTCTCGTGGCAGCCGTAGGAGTTGCCCGCCGAGTCGGTGTTGTTCTTGAAGAGGTAGACGTCGCCCGCGATTCCTTCCTCGTGCAGGCGTCGTTCGGCGTCTACCAGGAGTCCTTCCAGAATGCGTTCGCCGGCCTTGTCGTGGGTGACCAGTTCGATCACGTTGTCACATTCGGGTGTCGCGTATTCCGGATGTGACCCCACGTCGAGATAGAGGCGGGCGCCGTTCCGCAGAAAGACATTGCTGCTGCGGCCCCATGACACGACACGGCGGAAGAGGTACCGCGCCACCTCGTCAGGCGACAGGCGGCGCTGTCCCCTGAACGTGCACGTGACGCCGTACTCGTTCTCCAGCCCGAAAATGCGGCGGTCCATGACTGAACATTACGCCCGATCCCCTGCGCTGAAACGGGGTTCGACGGCACGGTTTGGATCATTTTCCGATGAGGCCGCAACGACCGCTCCCCTGGCGGACGCTGCGAGAACCCGCCCCGTGGCCAGCAGGACCAGCAGCGACACGCCCCCCGCAACACCCGGAACGGCGAACCCCCACACGGCCCCGCCCGCCTCGACGACCGGGCCCGTGAGCCCCGTTCCCACCGACGCACCCACGGTGAACGTCGTCACAAGCCAGGAGAACGCCTCGGTGACCGTGCCCCGCGGCGCATGCCGGTCGACGAGCACGAACGCACAGGCGATGACCGGCGCGAGGAACACGCCCGACAGCACCGACAGCAGCACCATCGCCACCGCGCCCGGCATCAGCGTCAGCGGCAGGTAACACACCGCCAGAAGAGCCACCAGCACGGTCAGTCGACGCGCCGGCTCACCCGCCCACTGCCGCGCCCCGTACACCATGCCGCCGATCAGCGCCCCGAGCCCGAGGCCCGCCATCAGCCAGCCGTACACCGCCTCCCCGCCGTGATCGTCCGCGTACGACACCGAGGCCACCGTGATGGAGCCGAGCGCGATCCCCACGAACAGGAACGCGCCCAGCAGCGCGAGCAGCCCCGGCGAGCGCAGCGCGCCCAGCCAGTGGGCCTCGCGCGGCGCCGAACGCCACGCGCGCGAGGGCGGCGACACGACCACGGACAGAGCACCGAGCACACCTATGACGTTCAGGACGAGCAGCGCCGCCTGCGCCGACCACAGCGCCGTGCACAGCGTCACCAGCAGCGGCCCGACCGTGAACATGACCTCCTGCGCCACGGCGTCCATCGCGTACGCAGTGTGCACCTGGTCCTCCCGGTGCAGCACCGAGGACCACAGCGCCCGCAGACCGCCCTCCAGCGGCGGAGCGAAGAGGCCGGACGCCGCCACGGCCGCGTACGCCAGCGGGAGCGCCCCGATGCCCCCGAGGGCGAACACGGCCATCGCGAGCGCCGACAGGACCGCGGAGGGCAGCTGCACACGCGGCTGACCGTGCAGATCCACCAGGCGGCCCAGCACCGGCTGACCGACGGCGTTGGCGACGCCGTACACGGCCGCCAGCGCCCCGGCGAGGCTGTAGGTGCCGCCCTCCGCGCGCACGAACAGCACGATCGCGATCGCCGCGGTGGCGTTCGGCAGCCTGCCCACCAGCGTGCCGACCAGAAGGCGCGTGGCATGCCTCGCCCTGAGGATCTCCAGGTATCCCGCGGCCATGATCCGCCCTCTCCAACGCCGTGACACAGCAAGTTTTACGTATAACGTCCTCCGTCATACGTACCATGTGCGCTGTTCACGAGTCCAGACGAAAGCGCAGGCACACGGTGGCACGAGGCAGCACCCGCCCCACGAGCCGCGACGTCGCCCAGGCCGCAGGCGTCTCCCAGGCCGCCGTCTCCCTCGTCCTCGGCGACAAATGGCGCGGCCGCGTCTCCGAGACCACCGCCGAACGCGTACGACAAGCAGCCCGCGAACTCGGCTACCGGCCCAACCTCGCCGCCCGCAACCTACGCCTCGGCCGCACCCGCACCGTCCTCCTCGTCGTCCCCGCCCTCACCACCGAGTTCTTCGCCGGCGTCTACACCGGCGCCGCCCGCATCGCCGCCACCCACGGCTTCGGCGTCGTCCTCTACCCCTCCCCCGAAGGCATCGGCCCCGCCCGCGACCCCTTCGCCTCCGCCCAGGCCGCCCTCGACGGCGTCATCGCCTCCTCCATGGCCGCAGACGCCCTCACCGCCATCCGCGGCGACCAGCTCCCCCTCGTCATGCTCGACAGCGACCCCACCGGCAGCCTCGGCGCAGCAACCGTCAACCTCGACATCGCCGACGGCGTACGACAGATCACCGAACACCTCCTGGGCCTCGGCCACCGCCGCTTCCTGCACCTGGCAGCCGACGTGCCCTCCTGGACCTTCGAAGTCCGCGCCCACGAACTCCACGCGCGCGTGAACGCCGTCCCCGGCACCACCCTGCGCACCGCACGCGCACCCATCTCCATCGAAGGCGCCCAGCGCGCCGCCGAAACCGCCCTCTCCACGCCGGACCCCCGCCCCACCGCCCTCATCTGCGACGACGACAAACTCGCCGCCGGCGCCTACAAAGCCGCCAGACGCCTGGGCCTGCGCATCCCCGAGGACCTCTCCGTCACCGGCCTCGACGACCTCGCCCTCGCCACCGCCATCGACCCCGAACTGACCACCGTCCGCCTCGACGCCGAGCTCTTCGGAGAACGCGGCATGCAAGCCCTGCTGGCGGTCCTGGAAGGCCGCGAACCCGAAAGGGGCAGCATCCCCGTCCAACTCGTCGTACGCGGCTCCACAGCCCCGCCCAGCACCCCCTGAACGCCCTGCGCCCCGGCCGAGTCATCGGCCGGGGCGCAAAAACGGGGTGAAGGGCAGCTCGCTACTCCTCGTCGGCCCCCTCGGCACTCTCCGCCTCGGTCGCCGCACCATCGCTCTCCAACAGCCGACCCAGCTGCCGGCCGACAATGCGCTTGAACTTCCGCTGCTGCGGACGCGTACGATCCAGCACCGCAACCTCCAGCCGCTCGGCCGGAATCTCCCGCTGCGTACCGTTCGTGTCCCGGGACAACGCCTGCACGGCCAGCTTCAGAGCCTCCGCAAGACTCATACCGTCCTGATG
This sequence comes from Streptomyces sp. NPDC079141, assembly GCF_040686775.1. NCBI lineage: Bacteria > Bacillati > Actinomycetota > Actinomycetes > Kitasatosporales > Streptomycetaceae > Streptomyces > Streptomyces sp. NPDC079141. Next base: position 63,179 of record NZ_JBFBLP010000010.1, read on the forward strand.
ACGCTGATCGAGATAACTACTGATCTGCTCGGCATTACCACCGACCGCAACCGAACCGTGCTCATCCACGATCGACCCGTCGTGCGGCAGCCGATAGATCTGATCACCCTCCGGCGTCTCACCCACCTCGGCAACGACCAGCTCCACCTCGTACGGCTTCTCCGCCGCGGAAGAGAAGATCGTGCCCAGCGTCTGGGCATACACGTTCGCCAGACCACGGGCGGTCACATCATCACGGTCATAGGTGTAACCACGAAGATCCGCATACCGGACACCACCGATCCGCAGATTCTCGTACTCGTTGTACTTACCGGCCGCCGCGAAACCGATCCGGTCATAGATCTCGCTGAACTTGTGCAGCGCGCGGGACGGGTTCTCGCCGACGAAGACAATGCCGTCGGCGTACTGCAGCACAACCAGGCTGCGACCACGGGCAATGCCCTTACGGGCATACTCCGCCCGGTCGGCCATCGCCTGCTGGGGTGAGACATAGAACGGCGTCGACACCGGCTATCCATCCCTTTCTGTGGAAGTCACTCGATCACCTTCACAAGACAGGCAGCGCAGCCGACTACAGCAACGCGGCCCGCGGCCCGTCGGGCTGCTGCAGACGCCGCTCCAGGATCGAACGGGCGATCTCGGAGGACTCCTCATCAGTGAGCCGACGGAAACCGTCATCGGTGATCACAGTGACGATCGGGTAGATCCGGCGGGCGACATCGGGACCACCGGTCGCCGAGTCGTCGTCAGCCGCGTCATACAGAGCCTGAACCACCAACGTCGTGGCCTCGGCCTCACTCAGATCATCACGGAAAAGCTTCTTCATGGCGCCACGCGCGAAGATCGAACCGGAGCCGGTGGCGGCGTACCCCTGCTCCTCCGAACGACCACCGGTCACGTCGTACGAGAAGATCCGACCCTTGTCCCGGTCGACGTCGAACCCCGCGAACAGCGGCACCACGGCCAACCCCTGCATGGCCATGCCCAGATTCGACCGGATCATGGTCGACAGCCGGTTCGCCTTGCCCTCCAGGGACAACTGCGCACCCTCGACCTTCTCGAAGTGCTCCAGCTCCAGCTGGAACAGCTTCACCATCTCCACGGCCAGACCGGCGGTGCCGGCGATACCGACGGCCGAGTACTCGTCCGCCGGGAAGACCTTCTCGATGTCCCGCTGCGCGATGACATTGCCCATGGTGGCCCGGCGGTCACCGGCGAGGACGACACCGCCCGGGAACGTCACCGCCACGATCGTGGTGCCGTGCGGCGCCTCGATCACACCCTGCGTGGGCGGCAGTTGACGCTTGCCCGGCAACAGCTCCGGCTGGTGCTCGGAGAGAAAGTCCATGAAGGAGGAGGACCCAGGCGTCAGGAAGGCAGCTGGTAGACGCCCGGTGCTACGAGTGTTGGCTTCCACGCGATTCCTTCCACGTAAGCAGCAGCCCGCCTTATGACGTCGGGCCGATCCTTGAACTGCCCCAGCGCGGCATTGCAGCTGAAGCACAGTACGCCACGGACCCTACCCGTCTCGTGACAGTGATCCACATGCTCGGGCACAGCCGCCAAACATATGCAGCAGACGCCCCCTTGAGACGCGACCAATTCGTCGCGCTGGGCTTCGGTGATGCCGTACTGGCGCTTCAGGTGATCTTGACGACCCTGGATCGCTCGACACGCCTTGCAACGCGTGGACAGACCGTCTGACGCGGCTGCATTGCGATGCCACTCGCTGTGCGGCTTGACCTCGCCACATGTCCGGCAGAGCTTGTGCCCGACCGGGACCTCCACCTTGTCCCGAACCGGCTTACCGATGGCTTCCCGGCGCCGCCGGTAGTGCGCAGCGCTGTACGCCGCCACGCACTCCCGGCAGTGCACCTGGAGGCCGTCTCGCCGATTCCTGTCCCGCGCGAATGCAGCAACCGTCAGCTCTCGCCGACACTTTCTGCACTCCTTCGCGTTCGGCTCGCCAACCACCTGAACCCCCGCCACTTTCAATCCGAAGGCAAAGCGGCCAGATGACCTTTACTCGCCACCTTTCTGCACGAAGGAGCGAACGAAATCCTCGGCATTTTCCTCAAGTACATCATCGATTTCGTCGAGGACCGAGTCCACGTCATCGCTCAGCTTCTCGTGCCGCTCCTTGAGGTCTTCCGAAGCCTGCGCCTCTGTCGCCTGCTCCTCGACCTCCTCGGTGGAGCGCGTGGCCTTCTGCTGTCCGCCGCCGGTGTCCTTGGTTGCCATAACCCTCACCCCGCTCAGTTCGCCCGACATGGTCGCCAGGTCGACATTCCTGCCGATCGGTGATGATCAGACCCTACAAGCCCGGTCTGACATCGGCCCCGCACTTTCCACAACGTGCGGGGGCCACCTCGATGATTCCCGGACGGCGGGATTTCCACCCTGTCCGGCCCCCTTGTTCGGTGTACCCGGTCAGCCGCCGGACAGGACCCTGACCAGGTCTTCCGCGGTGCGGCAGCGGTCCAGGAGCTCCTTGACGTGATTACGCGTTCCGCGAAGCGGTTCGAGGGTTGGGACGCGCTGGAGGGAGTCCCGTCCCGGCAGGTCGAAGATCACGGAGTCCCAGGAGGCGGCGGCGACGTCGTCGGCGTACTGCTCCAGGCAGCGGCCGCGGAAGTACGCGCGGGTGTCCTCCGGTGGCTTCGTGCAGGCCCGCTCGACCTCGGTCTCGGTCAGGAGGCGCTTGATGCGGCCGCGGGCGGCCAGACGGTTGTACAGGCCCTTTTCGGCGCGTACGTCGGCGTACTGGAGGTCGAGGAGGTGGAGCTTGGCGGCGTCCCAGTCGAGGCCGTCGCGGCGCCGGTAGCCCTCCATGAGTTCGCGTTTGGCGACCCAGTCGAGTTCGCCGGCGAGGCTCATGGGGTCGTTTTCGAGGCGGTTGAGGGTGTCCTCCCAGCGTGCGAGGACGTCCTTGGTCTGTTCGTCGGCGTCGGCGCCGAAGCGTTCCTCGACGTATTTGCGGGAGAGCTCGTAGTACTCCATCTGGAGTTGGACGGCGGTGAGTGTCCGGCCGCTGCGCAGCGTGACCAGGCGCTGGAGGGTCGGGTCGTGGGAGACCTGGTGGAGGGTGCGGACGGGCTGGTCCACGGCCAGGTCGACGGCGATGAAGCCGTCTTCGATCATGGAGAGCACGAGGGCGGTGGTGCCCAGTTTCAGGTATGTCGAGATCTCGGAGAGGTTGGCGTCGCCGATGATCACGTGGAGGCGGCGGTACTTTTCCGCGTCGGCGTGCGGTTCGTCTCGCGTGTTGATGATCGGGCGCTTGAGCGTCGTCTCCAGGCCGACCTCGACTTCGAAGTAGTCGGCGCGCTGGCTGAGCTGGAAGCCGTGTTCGTGGCCGTCCTGGCCGATGCCGACGCGGCCTGCTCCGGCGAAGACCTGGCGGGAGACGAAGAAGGGGGTGAGGTGGCGCACGATGTCCGAGAAGGGGGTTTCCCGCTTCATCAGGTAGTTCTCGTGGGTGCCGTAGGAGGCGCCTTTGTTGTCGGTGTTGTTCTTGTAGAGGTGGATGGGCTGGGCGCCGGGGAGCTGGGCTGCGCGTTCGGCGGCTTCTGCCATGATCCGTTCGCCGGCCTTGTCCCAGAGGACGGCGTCGCGGGGGTTGGTGACCTCGGGGGCGCTGTATTCGGGGTGTGCGTGGTCGACGTAGAGGCGCGCTCCGTTGGTGAGGATGACGTTGGCCAGGCCGATGTCCTCGTCGGTGAGCTGGCTGGCGTCGGCGGCCTCGCGGGCGAGGTCGAAGCCTCGGGCGTCCCGCAGCGGGTTCTCTTCCTCGAAGTCCCAGCGGGCCCGGCGGGCCCGGTGCATCGCCGCCGCGTAGGCGTTGACGATCTGGGACGAGGTGAGCATGGCATTGGCGTTGGGGTGGCCGGGGACGGAGATCCCGTACTCCGTCTCGATGCCCATTACTCGCCGTACGGTCATGCGGCCCTCCTTGCCCGGCGGCGCCCTCGGTCGGGGGCGGCGCTCAAGTACCGCTGGCGCTCCGGTGCGTGTGCGGTGCCCGTCCCCGCACTGCGCGACTCGGCGGTACCGAAGAGCCTAGAACGCCTTTGCGCTGGTGGGGAGATCATTTGCGTCATTGCCTTGCTCCGGTCGTGGCCGGAAAAGCAGTCGGCTGCGGGTACCCGGTGAGGGCACCCGCAGCCGCCCTGGTTTTTACAGGTACTGACCGGTGTTCGCCACTGTGTCGATGGAGCGTCCGGTGTCTGCGCCCTGCTTTCCGGTGATGAGGGTGCGGATGTAGACGATCCGTTCGCCCTTCTTTCCGGAGATGCGGGCCCAGTCGTCGGGGTTGGTGGTGTTGGGCAGGTCTTCGTTCTCCTTGAACTCGTCCACGCATGCCTGGAGGAGGTGGGAGACGCGGAGGCCCTTCTGGTTGTGTTCCAGGAAGTCCTTGATCGCCATTTTCTTGGCGCGTCCGACGATGTTTTCGATCATGGCGCCGGAGTTGAAGTCCTTGAAGTAGAGGACTTCCTTGTCTCCGTTGGCGTAGGTGACTTCCAGGAAGCGGTTTTCCTCGGATTCGGCGTACATCTGTTCCACGGCGGTCTGGATCATGCCCTGGACCGTGGATCCCTTGTCGCCGCCGTGCTCGCCCACGTCTTCGGGGTGGAGGGGGAGGCGTTCGGTGAGGTACTTGCCGAAGATGTCCTTGGCGGCTTCGGCGTCCGGGCGCTCGATCTTGATCTTCACGTCGAGGCGGCCGGGGCGCAGGATGGCCGGGTCGATCATGTCCTCACGGTTGGAGGCGCCGATGACGACCACGTTCTGCAGGCCCTCCACGCCGTCGATCTCGGCGAGCAGCTGCGGGACGATGGTGTTCTCCACGTCCGAGCTGACACCGGAGCCGCGGGTGCGGAACAGGGACTCCATCTCGTCGAAGAAGACGATGACGGGCGTGCCCTCGGATGCCTTCTCACGTGCACGCTGGAAGACGAGGCGGATCTGTCGCTCGGTCTCGCCGACGTACTTGTTGAGGAGCTCGGGGCCCTTGATGTTGAGGAAGAAGCTCTTGCCCTGGGCCTGGCCGGTGACTTCGGCGACCTTTTTGGCCAGCGAGTTGGCGACGGCCTTGGCGATGAGTGTCTTGCCGCATCCGGGGGGCCCGTAGAGCAGGACGCCCTTGGGCGGGCGGAGTTCGTGCTCCTTGAACAGGTCGGGGTAGAGGTAGGGGAGCTCGACGGCGTCGCGGATCATTTCGATCTGGTTGCCCAGGCCGCCGATCTGCTCGTAGCCGATGTCCGGTACTTCTTCGAGGACGAGTTCTTCGACCTCGCTCTTGGGCACGATCTCGTAGACGTAGCCGGAGCGGGGTTCGAGCAGGAGGGCGTCGCCGGGTCGGATGGTGACGTCCAGCAGTGGCTCGGCGAGCCGTACCACCCGTTCCTCGTCGGTGTGCCCGAGCACCAGGGCGCGTTCGCCGTCCTCCAGGATTTCCTTGAGGGTGACGATGTCGCCGACGCGCTCGAATGCCATGGCCTCGACCACGTTGAGCGCTTCGTTGAGCATTACTTCCTGGCCGCGCCGCATGTCGTCGAGTTCGACGCTTGGGCTGACGTTCACGCGGAGTTTGCGTCCTCCGGTGAAGATGTCGGCGGTGCCGTCCTCGTTGGCTTGCAGGAAGACGCCGAAGCCGGCCGGGGGCTGTGCGAGCCGGTCGACCTCTTCCTTGAGGGCCACGATCTGGTCGCGGGCCTCACGGAGTGTGTTGGCGAGTCGTTCGTTCTGGGCGGACACGCCGGCCAGGTTGGTCTGCAGCTCGACGATCCGCTCTTCGAGAATCCTCGTGTGTCGCGGAGAGTCGGCGAGCTTGCGTCGCAGGACGGCGATCTCCTGCTCAAGGTAGGCGATCTGTCCGGCGGGGTCTTCGGACCCTCGTCCCGGGCGGATGCCGCGGTTCATGTCGTCGTCGTGGGCTGCCACGGTCCTCACCTCCTCCAAGGGGAGCTGGACGCTTCCAGACCCTACCTGGGTGGGTATCGATTGAAACCCCTAGATCACAAAGACTGTCAAGGTGTGTCGTCAGCCACACCCCGAGTCCTTCCTCACGCCGAGTGGATACCCACTCAACGCGATTCAGAAGCGGCGTGTTCCAGGCCGGAGTGGTCAAACACCGTCACGATTGGCCGGAGTTGCTGCTGCCGGGAGGGGCGTTGACCGGTCGTGAGGGGGTGTGGGGGCGTTGGCGGGCGGGGTGTGCGGCGGTCGGTTCGGGGGCGGCTGGGCGGCCGTCCGGACCGGTGGGGTCGTGACGCTGGGGTGTCGGTGGCGCACGCTGTGTAATCGACGGTCGGGCCGCTCTGGTGTCCTGGGCGAGTACCCGCCGACCTGGGGTGGAGTGGGGGCGGAGGTAGGGTCGAGGCGTTATCGCTCGGCAGTGGAGACGGCAGGAGACATGAGCGTGCAGCAGGAGGCCGGGGTCGGCGGCGAGGCTCTGGAGGTCTGGATCGATCAGGATCTCTGTACCGGCGACGGCATCTGTGCGCAGTACGCGCCGGAGGTGTTCGAGCTGGACATCGACGGGCTGGCGTATGTGAAGGGTTCGGGCGACGAGCTGCTTCAGGACAAGGGCGCGACGACGCCCGTGCCGCTGCCGTTGCTGACCGATGTGGTGGACTCGGCCAAGGAGTGTCCCGGCGAGTGCATTCATGTGCGCCGGGTCTCGGACCGGGTCGAGGTGTTCGGGCCCGACGCGGAGTGACGGCCCGGATGCGGGGTCCGGTCAGACGCTGTGGGCTCCGGCGGGGGTGGAGCGGACGAACGCGCCGTCCTTCCACTGCCACTTCACGTTGTCGGTGACGTCCGGGCAGCAGCTGGGGACGTCGGCGGACGAGTAGCCGAGGAGGGTGGCGAGGACGGCTCCGTCGCGCAGGTCGAACTTGTCGACGGTGAGGCGGTCCTTGGGGTCGACGAGGGTTGCCACGACGCGGGGGCGTTCGGTGGCGCTCGCGCGCGTGAGGACGTAGACGCCGTCGGGTGGTGTGCCCATGGGGGCGTCGCAGTGGACGACGGCCACTGTTTCGGGCTGTCCGTCGCCGTCGAGGTCTCCGGATGCCTTTTTGACGACCACGGCTTTGACCGGTCCGCATTCCAGGGGGAACTCGGCGTCCGCCGGGTTGGGCGGGGCGAGGGTCGCCTGTGCGGTCTGTGGTTCGGGGCCCGAGCCCTGGGCGGCGGTCGCCGAGTCGGGTTGCAGCAGGGAGGAGAGCGCCACGACGCCGGCGAGGGCGGTGGCGGTCGCGACCCAGTGGATGGGTCGGGTGTTTGTGTGTGCCAGTTCCGGGACGGCGGAGTGCTGCACTAGGAGTGTCTCCCGTGAGGGCTGTGCCGGTGGGGGTGCCAGGCATGGTGCCACACGTCACAGTGCGGGGGAACGGCGGGGTGTGCAGTTCTGGTGCCGAAGTGTGCGCGGTGGTGGCGTGCCGTCAGGGGGAAGGCGCTGTGGCCGAGTTCCCTTGTGTGTGTCGGGAACTCGGCCACTGTGTTCTTGCGTTGAGGGGGGCGGGGAGCCGCGTCAGCGGCCGGTGCCTCCGTCGGCGTTGGGGCCGGCGTAGTCCTCGCCGTAGGCGCCCTTGGCGGGGCGGCGGCGGCGCATGGGGGGCTCGACGCCGTCGGCGAGGCGGCGGGCGGTGAGCAGGAAGCCGGTGTGGCCGATCATGCGGTGGTCCGGGCGGACGGCGAGGCCCTCGATGTGCCAGTTGCGGATCATCGTCTCCCAGGCGGTCGGCTCGTTGAAGCAGCCGATCTCGCGGATGGACTCGACGGTCCGGGCGAGCTGGGTGGTGGTGGCGACGTAGCAGCACAGGATGCCGCCGGGGACGAGCGCCTTGGAGACGGCCTCCAGGCATTCCCAGGGGGCGAGCATGTCGAGGATGACGCGGTCGACGTCGGTGTCGGAGAGGTTGTCCTGGAGGTCGCCTACGGTGAGCTGCCAGGCGGGGTGGGGGCCGCCGAAGTAGCGTTCCACGTTCTGCTGGGCGATCTCGGCGAAGTCCTCGCGGCGCTCGTAGGAGTGCAGCATGCCCTGGTCGCCGATGGCGCGCAGCAGGAAGCTGCTGAGCGAGCCGGAGCCGACGCCGGCTTCGACGACGCGTGCGCCGGGGAAGATGTCGGCGAAGGCGAGGATCTGCCCCGCGTCCTTCGGGTAGACGACGGCTGCCCCTCGGGGCATGGACAGGACGTAGTCGGGGAGCAGGGGGCGCAGCGCGAGGTAGGCGACGTTTCCGGTGGTGCGGACAACGCTGCCCTCGGGAGCGCCGATCAGCTCGTCGTGCGGGAAGGAACCCTTGTGGGTGTGGAAGTTCTTCCCCGCTTCGAGCGTGAACGTGTAGTGGCGGCCCTTGGGGTCGGTCAGCTGAACCTGGTCCCCGACCTTGAAGGGCCCGCGCCTGCGGGCGGCACCGGTCGGTTCGGACATGTGAACAGACTACCGGGGTTTGCGGGGGTCGCCGACCATCAGGAGGGCCGGGCCATTGCCTTCACGAAGGCCCGCTCGACGTCTGCTGCCGACAGGACGCCGTAGATCTCGCCGGTCTCCTCGACGACGAGGTATTCGGTGGCGGGGGTGGCCCTGAGGGCGTCGAGGAGGTCTTCGCCGGCGAGTTCCGCGGAGACGCGCATGCCTTCGGTGAGGTCCTGGGCGAGGCCGCTGACGGCGACCCAGGGGCGGCGGTGTTCGGGGACTCCGACGATGGCGGCCTCGCGGACGAGGGAGAGGGGGGCGCCGTCGGCGTCCACGACGACCAGGGCGCGGGCGCCGGCGGCGTTGGCGCGGCGCAGGGCTTCGGAGAGCGGGGTGTCGGTCTCGACGGGGACGGCGCGGCGGGTGAGGGTGCGGGCGCGCAGTTCGGGCAGGTGTTCGCGCAGTCGGGCCATGCGGAGGCTGTTGCCGGCGCCGGTCCAGATGATCGCGGCGAGGATGGCGGCCAGCAGGGCGTCCATGACGGTGTCCATGCCGACGTTGTCCTCGGCGTTGGAGCCGAGGGCTCCGGACTGGGTGAGCAGGGGGAGGCCGATGAGGACGGAGACGGCGAGGGCGCGGCCGACCCAGGCGGCGGCGATGGTGCCGCTCATGGGCTTGCCGGTGATCTTCCAGACGACGGCGCGGAGCATGCGGCCGCCGTCGAGGGGCAGGCCGGGCAGCAGGTTGAAGGCGGCGACGATGAGGTTGGAGATCATCAGGCCGGCCAGCAGGACGCCGGGGACGGTGCCGGGTTCGACGGTCTGCATGGCGGCGTAGAAGACGCCGGCGAGGACGAGGGAGAGCAGCGGGCCGACGAAGGCGAGCACGAATTCGCGGCCGGGGGTGTCGGACTCCTTCTCGATCTCGGAGACGCCGCCGAAGAACTGGAGCTGGATGCGGCGGACGGGGAGTTTGAAGCGGAGGGCGGCGACGGTGTGGGCGAGTTCGTGGACGAGGACGGAGGCGTAGAAGGCGACCGCGAAGAAGAGGGAGACGAGGTAGCGGGCGGCGCCGAGTTCGGGCAGTACGCGGTCGAGCTGGCCGCCGAACACCCAGGTGATGAGGGCGGCGACGAGGAACCAGCTGGGGGCCACGTAGACGGGTACGCCGAAGGGGCGGCCCATGAGGAGTCCGCCGCGGGTCTCCGGGGGTCGCTGGGGCGGGCGTCCCTTGGCCAGGCCGGAGTGGGCGAGGGTGCGGTCGCCTGCGGTGGGGGCGGGGTGGTCCGCGGCCGGCTTGCGGTCGGTGTCGGGGGCGTCCGGGGTGGTTTTTTCGGGGGTGTGCGGGGCGTCGTCGTTGGTGTCGTCGGCTTGCGGCCGGGGCTCGTGTTCTTCCGGGCCGTCCGTGGTGTCGGCGGCCGCCCCGTCGGTGAACTGCCCCTGGTCCGTGGGCTGTTGCGCGGGGGCGTCGTCGGTCGGTTGGGGGCGGGGCCGGTCCGCGTCGGTGCGCACGGGGTCGGCGGCCGGGGCCGCAGGCCCTGTGTGACGCCGGTCCGATTCCTCGTTGCCGGACCGCGGCTGCCCGCTCGCGCCGCTCTCGTCCACGGTGTCCCCTCGTTCGAAGCGTCTTCCGCGCCTGCCGGGCGGAAGGGTCTCGGGTCGATGGTATGCGTCCGTCGCTATGCGTTCCGCCCCGGCACCCCCTGTGTTCGCCTGCCGTGGGGCCGTTGCGGACCGGTCGGGGGTCACTGTCAGTGGCGGGCCGTAAGGTCTGTGGGCATGGAGACGAGCACGGAGGGCGCGGCGGCGGCCCGCAGCGGTGGTGTCGTGGACGCGGAGCAGGTGGTGGCTGCCGGGGCGGCGGAGCAGGCGGTGCCGGTGGCGGGTGCCGTGGCCGTGGCCGTGGCGCCGGCCTCGCTGTCGCCTTCGCGTGCCGGTGACTTCATGCAGTGCCCGTTGCTGTACCGGTTCCGGGTGATCGACCGGCTGCCCGAGAAGCCGAGCGAGGCGGCGACGCGGGGCACCTTGGTGCATGCGGTGCTGGAGCGGCTGTTCGACGCCCCGGCGGCCGAGCGGACCGCGCCCCGGGCCAGGGCGCTGGTGCCCGGTCAGTGGGAGCGGCTGCGGGAGAGCAGGCCGGAGGTCGTGGAGCTGTTCGCCGACGATCCCGAGGGCGAGCGGCTGGCGCGCTGGCTGGGTGAGGCCGAGCAGCTGGTGGAGCGGTGGTTCACGCTGGAGGATCCGACCCGGCTGGAGCCGGCCGAGCGGGAGCTGTTCGTGGAGGCGGAGCTGGAGTCGGGGCTGCGGCTGCGCGGGATCATCGACCGGGTGGATGTCGCGCCGACGGGTGAGGTGCGGATCGTCGACTACAAGACGGGCAAGGCTCCGCGGCCCGAGTACGCCGAGGGTGCGCTGTTCCAGATGAAGTTCTACGCGCTGGTCGTGTGGCGGCTGAAGCAGGTGGTCCCCCGGCGTCTGCAGCTGGTGTATCTGGGCAGCGGTGACGTGCTCACGTACGACCCGGTCCTGGCCGACCTGGAGCGGGTGGAGCGCAAGCTGCTGGCGCTGTGGGAGGCGATCCGGCTGGCGACGGAGACGGGTGACTGGCGACCGCGGCCGACGAAGCTGTGCGGGTGGTGCGATCACCAGGCGCACTGTCCGGAGTTCGGCGGTACTCCCCCGCCGTATCCGCTGCCGGTGCGGGCGGCCGGGGAGACTGCGGCCGAGGGTGGGGAGGGCGGCCGAGTCGGGTGAGGGCGCGCAGGGCAGAATGGGGCCGGACTAGCGAAGGAGACTTACGTGGCCATCCGCGTCCTACTGGTCGACGACCAGCCGCTGCTGCGTACCGGCTTCCGGATGATCCTGGAGGCGGAGCAGGATCTTGCGGTCGTGGGCGAGGCCGGAGACGGCCTTCAGGCTCTCGACCAGGTGCGGGCGCTGCAGCCCGATGTGGTTCTGATGGACATCCGCATGCCGCGGATGGACGGCGTGGAGGCGACCCGGCAGATCACCGGGCCCGGGCGGGACGGCCCGGCGAAGGTGCTGGTGCTGACGACCTTCGATCTCGACGAGTATGTGGTGGAGGCGCTGAGGGCGGGGGCCAGCGGGTTCCTGCTGAAGGACGCCCCGGCCAACGAGCTGGTGCAGGCGATCCGGGTGGTGGCCGCGGGTGAGGCGATGCTCGCGCCGAGCATCACCCGTCGGCTGCTGGACAAGTACGCGACGCATCTGCCCTCCGGTGACGAGCCGGTCCCGGACACGCTGCACACGCTCACCGAGCGTGAGGTGGAGGTGCTGAAGCTGGTGGCGCGGGGGCTGTCCAACGCGGAGATCGCGGCGGATCTGTTCGTCAGCGAGACGACCGTGAAGACGCATGTGGGGCATGTGCTGACGAAGCTGGGGCTGCGGGACCGGGTGCAGGCCGCGGTGTACGCCTACGAGAGCGGGCTGGTGCGTCCCGGCGCGCAGTAGGCGGCAGCAGTAGCAGCGCGAGGGCGCCCGCTTCCTTGAGGGAAGCGGGCGCCCTTTGCTGTGTGCGGCGGCTCAGCCCTTGCTGAGCTCCCAGAACCGGAACACGGTGGAGGCGTCGAGGCAGTACTCCAGGCCGTAGACGTTGTCGCGGACGACCGCGTACTGCTTGGCCTGCCAGACGGGCAGTACGGGGAGTTCCTTGGCGACGATGTCCTGGAGCTGGGCGTAGTCGTCGTCCGTGGCGGTGCGGTCGCTCTGGGCGGCGGTGCGCGGGATCAGCGTGCCGGTGATGGAGTCGTTGCTGTAGTTGTTGTCCAGCACGTTGCCTTCGCCGAAGAAGGGCGCGGTGAAGTTGTCGGCGTCCGGGTAGTCCGGCACCCAGCCCTTGACGTAGACGCCGTACTTGCCGGCGGCGACGTCCTTCTCGTACTGGTCGAAGGCGACGGACTTGACCTCGGCGGCGAACAGGCCGCTGGCGTTGAGCTGTCCGGCGATGGCCTTGAGTGCCTGGTCGGTGGCGGGGCCGTAGCGCGAGGGCGTGGACCACAGGGTCAGCTCGACCTTGCCGGTGATGCCGTCGGCGTTCAGCGCTGCGGCGGCCTTGGCCTTGGAGGGGCGGGCGCCGTAGGTGTCGAAGAAGGCCGTGTTGTGGCCGCCGATACCGGCCGGGATGATCGAGTACAGGGGGGTGGCGGTGCCCTGGTAGACGTCCTTGATGAGGGCGTCGCGGTCGATCAGGTAGGCCATCGCCTTGCGGACGCCGAGCTGTCCGGCGACCGGGTCGTTCATGTTGAAGACCAGGTGCTGGACCTCGGCGCTGGTGCCCTCGACGATCTCGACGCCGGAGTCGGGGTCGGCCTGCTCGATCTCGGCGATGTCGGCGGCGCTGAGACCGCGGTAGGCGATGTCGATCCTGCCGTCGGTCAGGGCGGTCTTCAGGGCGGCGCGGTCGTCGTGGAAGAACTTCAGGGTGACGCCGTTGTTGACGACCTCGGCGGTGCCCTTGTAGTTCTCGTTGACCGAGAAGACGGCCTCGTCGTCGCTGAACGAGTCCAGCTTGTAGGGGCCGGAGCCGACGGCCTTGCCGTCCTCGCGCAGGCCGTCCGCGTCGTACTGCTTGTGGTCGACGATGGAGCCGGCACCGGAGGCGATCTTGCTGGGGAAGGTGGCGTCCGGGGTGTTGAGCTTGAAGACGACCGTCTTGTCGTCCGGAGTCTCGACCTTGTCGAGCATCGGGAACATGATGGCCGGGCCGGCCTCGTCGTCGATCTTCAGCGTGCGGTCGAAGGAGAACTTGACGTCCTCCGAGGTGAGCGCGTCACCGTTGCTGAACTTCAGGCCGTCCTTCAGCGTGCACTTGTAGACCGTGGTCCGGGTGTCGGTGAAGGCGCATTCCTCGGCGGCGTCCGGCTCGGGCTCGGTGCCGCCCTTGGGGAAGGCGAGGAGTGACTGGAAGACGTTGTTGAACAACAGCCATGAGCCCGGGTCGTAGCCGGAGGCCGGGTCGGTGGCCAGGACGTCGTCGGACATCCCCATGACCACGGAGGAGCCGTTGCTCCCGGATTCGCCGGTCTCGGTGCCGCAGCCGGTCAACAGGCCGGAGGCCAGTCCTGCCACGACGGGCAGGACCGGCCACTGGTAGCGCATGTTCACGTGCAGGTGCCTTGTCTCGGGTTTCGGAAATCGCGGGGCCGCCGTCCCGGGGCCCCGGCACGGGAGACGTCAGCCGCTCACGCCACGGCTGAGCTCCCACAGCTGAAGAGTGGAGGAGGAGTTGAGGGCGTACGCGGTGCCCGTGACGTCGTCGCGGGCGGCGACGTACTGCTTGCCCTGCCACAGCGGCAGCACGGGGACGTCCTCGGCGACGATGTCCTGCATTTCCGTCAGGCTGGTGACGGCGGACTGCCGGTCGGCCTCGCGGCGGGACTCCGGGATGAGGGAGTTGCGGATCTCGCTGTTGGCGTACGGCGAGCCGAGGAAGTTGTCCTTGTCGAGGAAGGGGGCGAGGTAGTTATCGGCGTCGGGGAAGTCCGGGAACCAGCCCATGCCGTAGACCTCGTACTCGCCCTTCTGCTCGGCGGGGCGGAAGACCGACCACTCGGTGCCCTTGATGCTGACGTCGAACAGGCCGCTGTCGTTGAGCTGCCGCTGAAGGATTTCGAACTCCTTCTTGGTGGCGGAGCCGTAGTGGTCGGTCGTGTAGTGCAGCGTCATCTTCACCGGGGTGGTGATGTTCGCCCGCGTCAGCAGCGCCCGGGCCTTGGCGACGCTGGGGTCGCCGTACTTGTTGAAGAAGGCGTTGGAGTGGCCGGTCAGGCTGGCCGGCACCAGCGAGTACAGGGGCTCGGCCTGGGTGCCGTACACCTTGGAGACGAGCTCGCTGCGGTCGACGACCTGGGCCATGGCCTGGCGCACGGCCGTGCTCTCGACGGCCGGGGCGTCGGTGTTGAAGGCCAGGTAGCGGATCTCCAGGCCGGACATCTCGACGAGGTCGACGCTGCCGTCGGTTGCGGTGTCGAGGTCCTGGATCTGCTCCGGCGACATGGTGCGGGTCATCAGGTCGATGTCGCCGTCTTCGAGGGCGGCGCCCATGGCGTCGGCGTCGGCGAAGGAGCGCAGCTCGACCTTGCTGTTGTTGACCTTCAAGGAGCCCTTGTACGAGGGGTTCTTGGTGAAGACGGCCTTGACGAGCTTGCCGCCCTTCTCCTCCGCCTCGAAGGTGTAGGGGCCGGAGCCGTCGACCTGGAAGCCCTCGCGCAGCTTGTCCTTGGCGTAGTCGTCCTGGTCGACGATGCCGGCGACGGGCGTGGACAGCTTGTACGGGAAGGTGGCGTCGGCCGTCTTGAGGTGGAAGATGACCTCGCGGTCGCCCTTGGTCTCGACGGTGTCGACGGTGGACAGCAGGGCGAAGACGCCGCTGTCGGCCTCCAGCTTGAGGGCGCGGTCGATGGAGTACTTCACGTCCTCCGCGGTGACGGCGTCGCCGTCGGCGAAGGTCAGGCCCTCGCGCAGGGTGCAGACGTAGCGCTCGTTGCCGGTGTCGGTGAAGCCGCACTTCTCGGCCGCCTCGGGCACCGGGTCGCCCTCGCCGCGCGGCTGGATCATCAGCGTCTGCACGGTCTGGCGCAGGATGTTCCAGGTGCCGACGTCGTAGGCGAACGCGGGGTCCAGCGGCGCGGGGCCTTCGCTGGAGACGGCGAATGCGTCCGTGGTACCGACGACGATCGCGTCACCTGAGCCGCCGCCGCTGTCCGATCCGCCACAGGCAGCGAGGATCGGGGCGAGCAGACCGAGGACGGCCGGCAGCACCAAAGTCTTGCGGTTCATGCGCGGGTTTCTCCAGCTGTCACGTCCGTGTACCCGGCATGCATGGGTGTTGCGGCGAGCCACGGGGGTAAGGGGGATGTTCTCGCGACGAGATTAGTCCGCGCCCGCAGGACGGTTCGCGGCCACCGGAGTTGAGCCCTCATCACGCAGCGAAACCGGGTGTGGACACTACGAAAAACCGACAGCGGAAGGATTCGTGCAGCGGCGGCCCAATCGGGACACAAGGGCACGTGGACGCCGCTCGAAACGGGGTGAACAGCACACGCCGGAGCGCCTGTCGAGCCCGCGCAAGGTGGGGAACGTCACATCTGCGATCGACTCGGGCACTGCCGGAATTCGGCCATCCGCCGGGGAGTGAATTACTCCCGGCGGTGGAACCGGAATTCGGCGTTATCGCGGTTGCGACGCTGGGTGAACGGCTAGCGCATTTCCGTCATCAGGCCGCGCAGAAATGCCAGGTCGACCTCTTCCAGGGAGCCGACGACCGTGCGCCGGTGGGCCGGGGAGATGGGGGCCACCGAGGGCACCGCCACGACATGGCAGCCCGCCGCCTCGGCCGCCGCGACACCGGTTGCGGTGTCCTCGACGACCGCGCATCTGGCCGGATCCACGCCGAGCCCGGCCGCCGCGAACAGATACGGGTCGGGGTGCGGCTTGGTGCGCGGCACCTCGTCGCCGGCCACCGTCAGCGCGAAGTGCTGCGGGCCCAGCGAGGTCAGGACGCGGTCGATGATGCGCCGGTGCGAGGCGGAGACCAGGGCGGTGGGGATCTCGAACGCGGCCAGCTCGGCCAGCAGCCGGGCGGCGCCCGGCATCAGCGGCAGGGCGCGTCCGATGCGGTCCTCGAAGCCCTCGTTGAGCAGCACCGTGAGTTCGGCGAGGGTGATGTCGGCGCCGGTGGCCTCGATCAGGAACCCCGCGCTGCGGCTCATCGGGCCGCCGACCACGACATGGCGCCAGGAGTCGTCGAGGGCATGTCCGAGACCGGCGAAGATCTCGACCTCGACGTCCCACCAGAAGCCCTCGGTGTCCACGAGGGTTCCGTCCATGTCGAGGAGCACGGCCTGGAGGGCTGAGCCTTCTGCCGTACGGGTTACTGGCGCGGGGACCGTGCTGGTCATCCGGGCGCACCTCCTTGAGGGACGGTCAGGCCGGTTCCCATGAAGGGAACCGGCCTGCGGTGGACCGACAAGTGTACGTCGTGCGGCGATGCAATGCCCTGTTTAACCGATGCCGCCCGGGGCACACGGGAGTCACGGTCGACCTGCGGTCGTACCGCGCCTCAGCGCGCGTTGAAGTACTTCGCCTCCGGGTGGTGGATCACGATCGCGTCCGTGGACTGCTCGGGGTGCAGCTGGAACTCCTCCGAGAGGTGGACGCCGATGCGCTCGGGCTGGAGCAGCTCGGCGATCTTGGCGCGGTCCTCCAGGTCGGGGCAGGCTCCGTAGCCGAGGGAGAAGCGGGCGCCCCGGTACTTCAGGGCGAACATGTCCTCGATGTCGCTCGGGTCCTCACCGGCGAAGCCCAGTTCCGAACGCACGCGCGCGTGCCAGTACTCGGCGAGCGCCTCGGCCAACTGCACGGACAGTCCGTGCAGTTCGAGGTAGTCGCGGTAGGCGTTGGCCTCGAACATGCGGGCCGTCTCCTCGCCGATGCGCGAGCCGACGGTGACGACCTGGAGGCCGACGACGTCCGTCTCGCCCGACTCCTCCGGGCGGAAGAAGTCGGCCAGGCACAGCCGGCGGCCGCGGCGCTGGCGGGGGAAGGTGAAGCGGGTGCGCTCGTTGCCCTGCTCGTCCAGGATGATCAGGTCGTCGTCCTTGGACACGCACGGGAAGTAGCCGTAGACGACCGCCGCTTCCAGCAGGTTCTCGGTCTGCAGACGGTCCAGCAGGCCGCGCAGCCGCGGGCGGCCCTCGGAGTCGACGAGCTGCTCGTAGGTCGGGCCCTCACCGGTGCGGGCCTGCTTCAGACCCCACTGGCCCTTGAACAGCGCGCCCTCGTCCAGCCAGCTGGCGTACTCCTTGAGCTGGATGCCCTTGATGACGCGGGTGCCCCAGAACGGCGGGGTGGGCAGGGGGTTGTCGGTGGCGACGTCGGAGCGGACGTGGCCCTCCTCCGGGCGCTCCTCGACCGCCACGGTCGCGGCCCGCACCCGGCGCTGCCTGAGCTCGGGCAGCGAGGCGCCGGGCACGCCGCGCTTGACGCCGATGAGGGCGTCCATCAGGCGCAGGCCCTCGAACGCGTCGCGGGCGTAGCGGACTTCGCCCTCGTACAGCTCGTGCAGGTCCTGTTCGACGTAGGCCCGGGTCAGGGCGGCGCCGCCGAGGATGACGGGGTAATTCGCCGCCAGGCCGCGCTGGTTGAGCTCCTCCAGGTTCTCCTTCATGATCACCGTGGACTTGACCAGGAGCCCGGACATGCCGATGACGTCGGCCCGGTGCTCCTCGGCGGCGTCCAGGATCGCGGAGACCGGCTGCTTGATGCCGAGGTTGACCACGTTGTAGCCGTTGTTGGACAGGATGATGTCGACGAGGTTCTTGCCGATGTCGTGGACGTCGCCGCGGACGGTGGCCAGCACGATGGTGCCCTTGCCCTCGGCGTCCGACTTCTCCATGTGCGGTTCGAGGTAGGCGACGGCGGTCTTCATGACCTCGGCGGACTGCAGGACGAACGGCAGCTGCATCTGGCCGGAGCCGAAGAGTTCGCCGACGACCTTCATGCCGTCCAGGAGGGTCTCGTTGACGATGTCGAGGGCGGGGCGGTCCTTCAGGGCGTCGTCGAGGTCGGCTTCGAGGCCGTTCTTCTCGCCGTCGATGATGCGGCGCTTGAGGCGCTCCTCCAGCGGCAGGGCGGCCAGTTCCTCGGCCTTGCCCGCCTTGAGCGACTTGGCGGTGGCGCCCTCGAACAGGGCCATCAGCTTCTGCAGCGGGTCGTAGCCCTCGGCGCGGCGGTCGTAGACGAGGTCGAGGGCGGTTTGGACCTCTTCCTCGGTGAAGCGGGCGATCGGCAGGATCTTGGAGGCGTGCACGATCGCCGAGTCCAGGCCCGCCTTGACGCACTCGTCGAGGAAGACGGAGTTGAGCAGGATGCGGGCGGCCGGGTTGAGGCCGAAGGAGATGTTGGACAGACCGAGGGTGGTCTGCACGTCCGGGTGGCGGCGCTTGAGCTCGCGGATCGCCTCGATGGTGGCGATGCCGTCGCCCCGGGACTCCTCCTGGCCGGTGCAGATGGTGAAGGTCAGGGCGTCGATGAGGATGTCGGACTCGTGGATGCCCCAGTTGCCGGTCAGGTCGTCGATGAGCCGTTCGGCGATCTCGACCTTCTTCTCGGGGGTGCGGGCCTGGCCCTCCTCGTCGATGGTCAGCGCGATGAGCGCGGCGCCGTGCTCCTGGGCGAGCTTGGTGACCTTGGCGAAGCGGGACTCGGGGCCGTCGCCGTCCTCGTAGTTGACGGAGTTGATGACCGCGCGGCCGCCGAGCTTCTCCAGGCCGGCCTGGATGACGTCGACCTCGGTGGAGTCCAGGACGATCGGCAGGGTGGAGGCGGTGGCGAAGCGGCCGGCGAGTTCCTCCATGTCGGCGACGCCGTCGCGGCCGACGTAGTCCACGCACAGGTCGAGCATGTGCGCGCCCTCGCGGATCTGCTCGCGGGCCATCTCGACGCAGTCGTCCCAGCGGCCCTCCAGCATGGCCTCGCGGAACTTCTTGGAGCCGTTGGCGTTGGTGCGCTCGCCGATCGCGAGGTAGGAGGTGTCCTGGCGGAACGGGACGGTCTGGTAGAGGGAGGCGGCGCCGGGCTCGGGGCGCGGGTTGCGCTCGCCGGGGGTGAGGGCGCGGGCGCGCTCGACGACCTGGCGCAGATGCTCGGGGGTGGTGCCGCAGCAGCCGCCGATCAGCGACAGGCCGTAGTCGAGGACGAAGTTCTCCTGCGCGTCCGCCAAGCCCTCGGGGCCGAGCGGGAAGTGGGCGCCGTCCTTGGTGAGGATGGGCAGGCCCGCGTTCGGCATGCACAGCAGTGGGATGCGGGAGTGCCGGGTGAGGTAGCGCAGGTGCTCGCTCATCTCGGCGGGGCCGGTGGAGCAGTTCAGGCCGATCATGTCGATGCCGAGCGGCTCCAGGGCGGTGAGCGCGGCGCCGATCTCGGAGCCGAGCAGCATGGTGCCGGTGGTCTCGAAGGCCATGGAGACCAGCAGGGGCACCTCGACGCCGGTGGCCTCCATGGCGCGGCGGGCGCCGAGGACGGAGGCCTTGGTCTGCAGGAGGTCCTGGGTGGTCTCGACGATCAGGGCGTCGGAGCCGCCGGCCAGCAGGCCCTCGGCGTTGGCCTGGTAGCCGTCGCGGATCGTGCCGTAGCCGACGTGGCCGAGGGTGGGCAGCTTGGTGCCGGGGCCGACGGAGCCCAGTACCCAGCGCTGCCGGCCGTCGCGGGCGGCGTACTCGTCGGCCACCTCGCGGGCGATGCGGGCGCCGGCCTCGGACAGCTCGTGCACCCGGTCGGCGATCTCGTACTCCGCCGCGGCCGTGTGGTTGGCTCCGAAGGTGTTGGTCTCGACGCAGTCGACGCCCACCGCGAAGTACGCGTCGTGGACGGAGCGGACGATGTCGGGCCGGGTCAGGTTCAGGATCTCGTTGCAGCCCTCAAGGTTCTCGAAGTCCTCAAGAGTGGGGTCCTGGGCCTGGAGCATGGTGCCCATGGCTCCGTCGGCGACCACCACACGGGTGGCGAGCGCCTCGCGGAGGGCGGACACACGGGTCCGGCTGTCGGCGGAAGGGGTCTGTGGCAACGAGGCCATGAATGGGCTCCCTGAGGTGCGACGGCTGTCGGCTTTGCACCCTTGCGGTCCGTTCCGCGGTGGGCGCACGCCGCCAGCGTAGCCGGGACCGGGACCTGATGTTCAGGGCGTCCACGGGGCGGACGAGGATGACGGGCAGGTCACCCGCGGGATACGAGTGACGCAAGGGATCGCTGCCCACCCTGCGCGGTGGGTCGGTGTGATGCAACGGATCGCCGCCAACCATTGGCGGTTGGTCGGCATCGACCGGTAGTGTTCGACATTGCCGAACAACGGCAGCGACGTCGAGTTCGGCGGTCGATGGGGACGGAGGCAGGACGGCGATGGCACGGAACATCCAGTCGCTCGAACGGGCGGCCGCGATGCTGCGGCTCCTCGCGGGCGGCGAGCGACGGCTCGGCCTGTCGGACATCGCCTCGGCCCTGGGCCTGGCCAAGGGCACCGCGCACGGCATTCTGCGCACCCTCCAGCAGGAGGGCTTCGTCGAGCAGGACGACACCTCGGGCCGCTATCAGCTGGGCGCCGAGCTGCTGCGACTTGGCACCACCTATCTGGACGTGCACGAGCTGCGGGCGCGGGCACTGGTCTGGACGGACGATCTGGCCCGCTCCAGCGGCGAGAGCGTCTATCTGGGTGTCCTGCACCAGCAGGGTGTGCTGATCGTGCACCACGTCTTCCGCCCCGACGACAGCCGGCAGGTCCTGGAGATAGGGGCCATGCAGCCCTTGCACTCCACGGCGCTGGGCAAGGTGCTGTCGGCCTACGACCCGGTCGCGCACAGCGAGGTGATCGAGGCCGACCGCAAGCCGTTCACCGACCGCACGGTGTTCGAGCTGGAGGAGTTCGAGCATCTCCTCGACATCACGCGCGCGCGTGGCTACGCGGCGGACGTGGAGGAGACCTGGGAGGGCGTCGCCTCCCTGGCCGCCCCGATCCACGACCGGCGGCGGATGCCGGTGGGCGCGGTGGGGGTCACGGGCGCCGTGGAACGGCTGTGCCGGGACGGCGAGGTGCGGCCCGAGCTGATCGCGGCGGTGCGGGACTGCGCCCGCGCGGTGTCACGGGATCTGGGCGCCGGCCGGTTCTAGAAAAGGGTGAGAGAAGGCCGGGACGTCGTACGACGTTCCGGCCCTCGGCATACCCTGAGGTGGACATAAGGGACCAGTTCGACAAATCCACCGACCGAAGATCGATAACTCACAGCGATCAATAACGATCGTGCTTTCGATAACAGAACCCTTGACGCACCCGTAACGCCGGAGCAAGACTCCCGTCCATCGGTCGGCATTGTCGAACACCTACCGGCAATACGCGCTAGAGTGTGGCAACGCCAAGGGCCGGCATCGCTCTCACCCCCTGAGGGCGCTCGAACTCCCGGAGGGACCCGGGGTTCGCGCTTCCCTGGACGAAGGACAAAGGAGTCGCGGGTGTCCAGCTCCGACATCTTCATCGGCGAGACCATCGGTACCGCCATACTCATCCTGCTCGGCGGCGGCGTCTGCGCCGCTGTCACCCTGAAGGCCTCCAAGGCCCGCAACGCCGGTTGGCTCGCCATCACCTTCGGGTGGGGTTTTGCCGTACTCACGGCCGTCTACACCTCCGCGCCGCTCTCCGGCGCCCACCTCAACCCGGCCGTGACGCTCGCGCTCGCGATCAAGGACAACGGCATCGAGTGGGGCGACGTCCCCACCTACTTCGCCGGACAGCTGCTCGGCGCCATGATCGGCGCGGCCCTGGTCTGGATCACCTACTACGGCCAGTTCCACGCCCACCTCACCGACAAGGAAATCGTCGGCGGTCCGGGCGCGCAGGCCACCTCGGCCAAGGCCGTGGAGGCCCAGGAGAAGGGTGCGGGCCCGGTCCTCGGCATCTTCTCCACCGGCCCGGAGATCCGGGTCGCCTGGCAGAACGTGGCCACGGAGGTCATCGGCACGATCGTGCTGGTGCTCGCCGTCCTCACGCAGGGCCTGAACGCGGGCGGCGACGGCCTCGGCATCCTCGGCGGGCTCATCACCGCGCTCGTCGTGGTCGGCATCGGTCTGTCCCTCGGCGGCCCGACCGGTTACGCGATCAACCCGGCCCGTGACCTCGGTCCGCGCATCGTGCACGCCCTGCTGCCCCTGCCCAACAAGGGTGGCTCCGACTGGGGCTACGCCTGGGTCCCGGTGGTCGGCCCGCTGCTCGGCGCGGCGATCGCTGCAGGCATCTACAACGTCGCATTTGCTTAAGAAGCGTCGAAGTGCTGCCGGAGCGCTTCCGGCAGCCGCTTGAAAAAGCATCGAACCGCACAGCACGCGCCGTACGTATCGCCTCTTATCCACGGAACTTCAGGAGCACACAGTGACCGACGCCCACACCGCCGGCCCGTTCATCGCAGCCATCGACCAGGGCACCACCTCTTCCCGCTGCATCGTCTTCGACCGCGACGGCCGTATCGTCTCCGTCGACCAGAAGGAGCACGAGCAGATCTTCCCCAAGCCGGGCTGGGTCGAGCACGACGCCACCGAGATCTGGACCAACGTCCAGGAGGTCGTCGCCGGGGCCATCGAGAAGGCCGGCATCACCCGCGACGACATCAAGGCCATCGGTATCACCAACCAGCGCGAGACCACCGTGCTGTGGGACAAGAACACCGGTGAACCCGTCCACAACGCCCTCGTCTGGCAGGACACCCGCACCGACTCGCTCTGCAAGGAGCTCGGCCGCAACGTCGGCCAGGACCGTTTCCGCCGGGAGACGGGCCTGCCGCTCGCGTCCTACTTCTCCGGTCCGAAGGCCCGCTGGCTGCTCGACAACGTCGAGGGCCTGCGGGAGCGCGCCGAGGCGGGCGACATCCTCTTCGGCACCATGGACACCTGGGTCATCTGGAACCTGACCGGCGGCGTCAACGGCGGCAAGCACGTCACCGACGTCACCAACGCCTCCCGCACCATGCTGATGAACCTCCACACCATGGAGTGGGACGACAAGATCGCCGAGTCCATCGGCGTCCCGCTGGCGATCCTCCCGGAGATCCGCTCCTCCGCCGAGGTCTACGGCGAGGTCACCGGCGGCAAGCTGGGCGAGCTGCTCGGCGGCATCCCGGTCGCCTCGGCGCTCGGCGACCAGCAGGCGGCCCTGTTCGGCCAGACCTGCTTCTCCGAGGGCGAGACCAAGTCCACGTACGGCACCGGCACCTTCATGGTGATGAACACCGGTGACAAGATCATCAACTCCTACGCGGGCCTGCTGACCACGGTCGGCTACAAGATCGGCGACCAGCCGACCGTGTACGCGCTGGAGGGCTCGATCGCCGTCACCGGCTCGCTGGTGCAGTGGATGCGCGACCAGATGGGCCTGATCTCCACCGCGGCCGAGATCGAAACGCTCGCGCTCTCGGTCGAGGACAACGGCGGCGCCTACTTCGTGCCGGCCTTCTCCGGCCTGTTCGCCCCGCACTGGCGCTCCGACGCCCGCGGTGTGATCGCCGGCCTGACCCGGTACGTCACCAAGGCGCACCTCGCGCGCGCTGTCCTGGAGGCGACCGCCTGGCAGACCCGGGAGATCGCCGACGCCATGGTCAAGGACTCCGGCGACGAGCTGGTGACACTGAAGGTCGACGGCGGCATGACCTCCAACAACCTGCTGATGCAGACGCTCTCGGACGTCCTGGACGCCCCCGTGGTGCGCCCGATGGTCGCCGAGACCACCTGCCTCGGTGCCGCCTACGCCGCCGGCCTCGCCGTCGGCTTCTGGTCCAGCACGGACGAACTGCGCGCCAACTGGCGCCGGGCTGCCGAGTGGACCCCCCACATGGACGCGGAGACCCGCGACCGCGAGTACAAGAACTGGCTCAAGGCCGTCGACCGGACCATGGGCTGGATCGACGACGAAGACGAGCACTGACGAGAGCCACGGGGAGCTCGACGGCGAGCTCCCCGGCGAGCTCTGCCACACGCTCTGATGAGGAGTAAGAACCCGAAATGACCAGTCAGTCCACCCTGAAGTCCGTGCCTGCCCTGGGGACGCGCCCGGCCTCCGGCTCCAACCCGAGCCGCGCCGAGACCAGGGAGCAGCTCTCCAAGGCGTCGTACGACCTCCTCGTCATCGGCGGCGGCATCCTGGGCATCTCCACCGCCTGGCACGCCGCGCAGTCCGGCCTCAGGGTGGCCCTGGTCGACGCCGGCGACTTCGCCGGTGCCACCTCCTCCGCCTCCTCCAAGCTGCTCCACGGCGGTCTGCGCTACCTGCAGACCGGCGCGGTGAAGCTGGTGGCGGAGAACCACTTCGAGCGCCGTGCGGTCTCCCGCCAGGTGGCCCCCCACCTGGCGAACCCGCTCACCTTCTACCTCCCCGTGTACAAGGGCGGGCCGCACGGCGCGGCGAAGCTCGGAGCGGGTGTCTTCGCCTACTCCGCGCTCTCCGCGTTCGGTGACGGCGTCGGTCACCTCCTGTCCCCCGCGAAGGCGGCGCAGGACGTGCCCGAGCTGCGCACCGAGAACCTCAAGGCCGTGGCCGTCTACGGCGACGACCAGATGAACGACGCGCGCATGGCGCTGATGACGGTCCGCGCGGCCGTCGAGGCGGGCGCGGTCGTCCTCAACCACGCCGAGGTGAGCGGCCTGCGCTTCACCAAGGGCCGGGTGACCGGCGCGGAGCTGCGCGACCGGCTCTCCGGTGACGAGTTCGGCGTGAACGCCCGCCTCGTGCTCAACGCGACCGGTCCGTGGGTGGACCACCTGCGTCGAATGGAGGACCCCGATGCGGCGCCGTCGATCCGGCTGTCGAAGGGCGCGCATCTGGTCCTGAAGCGGACCTCGCCGTGGAAGGCGGCGCTCGCCACCCCGATCGACAAGTACCGCATCACCTTCGCCCTGCCCTGGGAGGACATGCTCCTGCTGGGCACCACGGACGAGGAGTTCGAGGGCGACCCGGCGGATGTCGCGGTCAACGACAAGGACATAGCCCAGATCCTGGACGAGGCCGCCTTCTCCATCCGCGACCAGCAGCTGGACCGGGATCTGATCACCTACGCCTTCGCGGGTCTGCGGGTGCTGCCGGGCGGCCCCGGTGACACGGCCAAGGCCAAGCGCGAGACGGTGGTGACCGAGGGCAAGGGCGGGATGCTGTCCGTCGCGGGCGGCAAGTGGACCACCTTCCGGCACATCGGCCGTACGGTGATGCAGAAGCTGGAGGCGCTGCCGGGCCACCCGCTGGGCGACGACTTCGAGCCGATCTCCTCGCTGCCGAAGAAGCTGCCGCTGCCGGGTGTCGCCAACCCGCGCGCGGTCGCGCACCGGCTGCTCGTCGACCACCCGGCGCCGGGCCCGCGCATGGCGGCGGACACCGCGAAGCACCTGGCGACCCACTACGGGTCCCTGGCCTTCGACATCGCCCGGCTGGCCAACGACAACCCCGAACTCGCCCAGCGCGTCCACCCCGACGCCCCCGAGATCTGGGCGCAGGTCGTCTACGCCCGCGACAACGAGTGGGCCGAGACGGCGGACGACGTGCTGCGCCGCCGTACGACGCTGACGATCCGCGGCCTGGCCACGGACGAGGTCCGCGGGAAGGTTCAGGACCTCCTGGACAAGAAGTAGGTCTGTACGCGAAAGGGGCGGCTCCCTGCCGACGGAGCCGCCCCTTTCGGGTGCCGTGTGGCTCCATAATGTGCTGATACATCGGATGTCTGAGCACACGGGAGGCACCACCATGGCAGTCACCGACGAGGCGATCGAGAAGATCAAGGGGATGATCGTCTCCGGTGCGTTGCGGCCCGGGGACCGGCTGCCGAAGGAGAGCGAGCTCGCCGCGGAGCTGGGGTTGTCGCGGAACTCGCTGCGGGAGGCCGTGCGTGCGCTGTCGCTGATCCGGATCCTGGACGTACGGCAGGGCGACGGCACCTATGTAACCAGCCTCGATCCGCAGCTGCTGCTGGAGGCGATGAGCTTCGTCGTGGACTTCCACCGCGACGACACGGTGCTGGAGTTCCTGGCGGTGCGCCGCATCCTGGAGCCGGCCGCCACCGCGCTGGCGGCCGCCCGGATCAGCGAGCGGCAGCTGGACGCGCTGTCGGACCGGTTGGACGCGCTGGGCGCCGCGCCTTCGGCGGAGGAACTCGTCGCCTGCGATCTGGAGTTCCACCGGGGCATCGTGCAGAGCTCCGGGAACTCGGTGCTGTGCTCCCTGCTCGACGGCCTGTCGGGGCCGACCACCCGGGCCCGGATCTGGCGCGGACTCACCCAGGAGGACGCGGTCGAACGCACGTTGCGCGAGCACCGGGCGATCCTCGCCGCGCTGCGCGACCGGGATGCGGAGGCGGCCCGTTCCTGGGCGACCGTGCACATCGCGAGCGTGGAACAGTGGCTGAGGGCCGCGTTGTGAGCAGCACCGCACGGGGGGTGTTCCGGGGTGGCGATCGGGGCAGTGATCCGTTCACTCCCCCGTGCAAGGGGGCTGCGGGCGCCCCCGTCGCACGCCGTAAGGTTGGTTCGTCAGGCGAGGGCACGTCGGAAGGAGGCGCTGGGTGATCGAGCTGGAGGGAGTTCCCGAGCTGATCGACCCAGTCATGGTGGCCGCGTTCGAGGGCTGGAACGATGCCGGCGACGCCGCCTCCGCCGCGGTCGCACATCTGGACAGGGAGTGGAAGGGCGAGGTGTTCGCGGCGCTGGACGCCGAGGACTACTACGACTTCCAGGTCAACCGGCCCACGGTGTGGATGGACGCGGGTGTGCGGAAGATCACGTGGCCGACGACAAGGTTGTCGGTGGTCCGGGTCGGCGGTGAGAAGCCGCGCGATCTGGTGCTGGTCCGCGGTATCGAACCGTCCATGCGCTGGCGCTCGTTCTGCAACGAGCTGCTCGGTTTTGCACACGAACTCGGCGTGGAGCTGGTGGTCATCCTGGGCGCCCTGCTCGGTGACACCCCGCACACACGTCCGGTGCCGATCAGCGGGACCACGTCGGACGCGGACCTGGCCCGCCGGATGGACCTGGAGGAGACCAAGTACGAGGGCCCCACGGGCATCGTCGGTGTTCTCCAGGAGGCGTGCACGCACGCGGGCGTGCCGGCCGTCAGCCTGTGGGCGGCCGTGCCGCACTACGTCTCGCAGCCGCCCAACCCGAAGGCGACGCTGGCCCTGCTGAACCGTCTTGAGGACCTGATCGACGTGCGCATCCCGCTGGGCGAACTGCCCGAGGACGCGCGCGCCTGGCAGGTCGGCGTGGACCAACTGGCCGCCGAGGACAGCGAGGTCGCCGAGTACGTGCAGACGCTGGAGGAGGCCCGGGACACCGCCGAGCTGCCCGAGGCGTCGGGCGAGGCCATCGCCCGCGAGTTCGAGCGCTATCTGCGGCGCCGGGACGGCGGCAGCCCGTCGCCCGGCGGCCATGCGACGGACGGCGGGGACGGCACCTATCTGCGGGACAACCCCAGCGGTCTGACCCGCCCGCCGAAGCCGCCGAAGCCGGGTCCGGAGGACGAGGATTCGTCGGAGGACTGACCCCGAGTGAGGCAAGGGTGAGGGCGGTGCGCGGGTGCGCACCGCCCTCGGCCGTCACCGGGGCACCGAGACGATGTCGTACGACGTCTGTGGCGTCGGTGTCGTGGTGAACCGCGCGTTGGGCAGGTAGAGCCGGCCCCGGTACGCGGCCACCGTCGTCGGCACGTCGAAGGCCGGGTCGGTGATGCGGCGCCGGAAGACTCCGCTGCGGCCGCCGGCGGCCAGGGCGAAGACGTCGATGGCGTTCTGCCGGTTCTGCACGACGTACAGGGTCCGCCCGATCAGCAGCAGTCCGTCGCCGTTGGTCAGGGGTGCCGCGTCGCCGAGGTCGACGAGTTCGGTGACCCCGGTGCGCGGGTCCACCCGGTGCAGGGCGCCGACCCCGGACTGCACCACGAGCAGCGCCGAGCCGTCCGGGGTGCGGGTGATGCCGTTGGCGTTCACGACCTCGCCGGGCACCTGGCTCCAGGCGCCGCCCAGGGTGATCGTCACGATGTCGTCCGCGTCCGGCAGTTCACCGTGCCAGCCGAGCGGGAGGACGTACAGCGCCGGCCGGTAGGAGTCGGTGAACCAGGCCGCGCGCGGGGTCAGGAACACGTCGTTGGCGAAGGTGGGGGTGGCGGTGCTGAGGACGTACGAGGCGAGGATCTCGCCGCTGCGGGCGTCCACGACGCGGGCGCCCTGGCCGCGTCCGGCGACGAACAGCCGTCCCCGGTCGTCGAGTTTGAGCCCGACCGAGGGTGTGCCGGGGCCGGCCGAGACGATGCCGCCCACCCCGGTGCGCAGATCGGCGCGGTAGATGGAGCCGTCGCCGAGGGAGCCGAGGTAGGCGTACGGTCCGCCGCCGATCGTGATGCCCTCCGGGCGGAAGCCGTTGGGCAGGGCGATCACGGCGGGCCCGGAGGCGGCCTCGGCGGGTGTGCCGACCAGGGCCGCGCCGGCCGCGACCGCGCCTGCGGCGAGCAGTCCGCGGCGGGTCAGGGGATGTGCGAAGGAACCGTGTGTGGGTGCCACGGGAAGTCCTTCCGCGAAGGGGACCGGCAGTTGCCCGGTCCAGCGGTCAACTACCGCTCCACCCCATCACATGCGCTGCGCCGGCCACAGCATCAGTCAGTTGTTCGACAGCGTCTCGACAGCATCTGGCCGGATTGCGTCGTGACATCTGTTTCAGGCCGGATTGCACACGTTGCCCAATTCAACTTGTTTTCAAACCAAGTTGACGAAAACGCTCTGGACGAGCCGCCGCGGGCGTGCTTGGTTGTCCCACGAAGGCGACCACCCGCACGGACCGAAGGGAGCGGTACCCGATGACCGACCAGGTACAGCCGGCGCAGGGCCCGGGGGCGTCCGGGCCGGGGCCCGACGGAGCGGGATTCACCTACCGAGGAGCCGAGCAGGAACTGATCGTCGTCGCCCGTCCCGAGGCCCGGCTGCGCGCGCGGACCGAGGGCGTACGGTCGGCCGCGGGCGCCGATGTGTCGGCCCTCAACATGTTCCTCGACGACGAACAGCTCGCCCTGGAACCGCTGTTCGGCAGCGAGGAACGCCTGCAGCAGTCCGCGCCGGCCGACACGGAGAACGTGCCCGACCTCGCGCTCTTCTACCGGGTGCGCGGCGGGGCGACCCGGGCCGCGGAGCTGCGCTCGCGCATCGCCGCGCTGCCCGGCATCGACACGGCATATGTGAAACCGGGCCCCGTACCGGCCGCCCTCGGGCAACTGGGCCCGCAGGAGAAGCGGTTGAAGGAGGGTGCGCCGGTCACCCCCGACTTCAGCAGCCGCCAGGGATATCTGGGGCCCGGGCCCGAGGGGATCGACGCCCACTGGGCCTGGCAGCGGCCCGGCGGGACCGGTCAGGGCGTGACGGTGATCGACGTGGAGGGCGCCTGGCAGCTGGGCCACGAGGACCTCACCGCCAAGCTGTCCGGCGTCGTCGTCGGCACCCCGGTCAACGACCTCGCCTGGCGCAACCACGGCACCGCCGTCATCGGCGTGATCGGCGGCGACCGCAACGAGTACGGCGTGCACGGCGTCGTGCCGGACGCGGTGACCGCCGCCGCGTCCTTCCAGGGCGTGGGCACCGCGGCCGCGATCCACGCGGCGGCGGAGCGGCTCGGCCCCGGCGACATCGTGCTGGTCGAACTCCACCGCCCGGGGCCCCGGTTCGAGTTCGCCGAACGCGACGACCAGCGCGGCTACGTCGCCCTCGAATGGTGGCCGGACGACTTCGCGGCCGTCCGCAACGCCACCGCCCGGGGTGTGATCGTGGTGGCGGCCGCGGGCAACGGCGGCGAGTCGCTGGACGACGCGGTCTACGAGCGCCGCCCGGACGGATTCCCGGAGTGGTGGCGCAACCCGTTCAACCCGTCCAACCAGTCCTCCGGTGCCGTCATGGTCGGCGCGGGCGCTCCGCCGCCCGGCACGCACGGCCGGGACCACGGACCGGACCGGTCGCGGCTGGCGTTCTCCAACTACGGCTCGCGTGTGGACGCGCAGGGCTGGGGACGCGAGGTCACGACCACCGGCGGCTTCTGGGACAGGCCCGGCGATCTGCAGGGTGGCCCCGAGGAGATCGCCTGGTACACGGACACGTTCTCGGGGACCTCCTCCGCCTCCCCGGTGGTGGTCGGCGCACTGGCCGCGCTGCAGGGCATGCTCAAGGCGGCCGGCCAGAGCGCCATGTCCCCCGAACGTGCCCGCGCGGTACTGCGGGCGACCGGTTCGCCCCAGCAGGACGCGCCGGGCCGGCCGGCTTCGCAGCGGATCGGCAGCCGGCCCGACATCAAGGCAGCGGTGACCCATCTGCTGCCGCACGCGGTCGGCTCGGGCCAGGCCGAGCGTTACTGGGACGAGCTCCTGCCGTACCCGCGTGAACTCCCGCCGAGGCTCCGGCTGTTCGTGGCCGGTGGCTGGCGGAACCTGAACAACCCGTCCCCCGAGATCCGCCAGGCGGTGCACTCCGCCTTCGCGGGCGGACGGCCCGACGTCCGGGTGTGGTTCTCGGACGACGAGATCGTCGGCCTGGTGATCACCGGCTGACGCAAGCCCATGACATCAAGGGAAGGTGGCACCCGCATGAGCACCACCCCGCAGATGAGTCAACTGGGACAGCAGTTCCCGAGCACGTCGCCGTACCAGCAGCAACAGCAGCCGTACGGCCAGCAGGGCTACGGCCAGCAGCAGCCGTTCGGCAGCATGGGCGGCTCGCTGGAGCAGCTCCAGCAGCTCGGCCAGCAGCAGCCGTACCAGCAGCTGCTTCAGCAGATGGGGCAGCAGCCCTACGGGGCGCAGGTCGAGCAGCAGGCGCAGCAGGCCGAGCAGCAGACGCAGCAGCAGCTCCAGCAGGTCGTGCAGGCGGCCGTCCAGCAGGCGCAGCAGCAGGTCCAGGCGCAGCCGCTCGCCGCCGGCCTGGCAAACGGGTACATCGACATCGTGCACCCGCTTCCGGGACAGCCGCGCGCGATCTACCTGCGGATCGCGAACCTGCCCCCGGCGCAGCAGCTGAAGGTCCTCATCAACCCGACGCCGCAGGCCCACGACGAGGTGCAGGAGGCCTTCGCGTTCGGCCACCAGGTGATCGGCATCTGGGACACCAACTCACCGCACATCCTGCGCAGCATCCGGGTCCAGAAGTTCTTCTGAGCCCGACCGTCCGCCGGGTGACCGGCAGTTGAAAGCAGGGGGCGCTTCCTTCCCAGGAAGGAAGCGCCCCTCTCCTTGTCGGCTGTCCTACAGCGCCACGCCGAGCAGGGCGTCCACCGCGCGCGACACGACGCCGGGGGCGCTCTCGTCCGTGCCGCCACGCTCCTGCTGGAGCGCCGCCCAGCGGTCGACCGCGGCGAGCGCGGCCGGGGCGTCCAGGTCGTTCGCAAGGGCGTCGCGGATCTCCTCCACGAGCGCCTCGGCGGACGGGCCGTCGGGGCGGGACACGGCCGCGCGCCACCGGCCGAGACGATCGAGGGCGTCCTGCAGCACCTGGTCGGTCCACTCCCAGTCGGCCCGGTAGTGGTGGGACAGGAGCGCGAGCCGGATGGCGGCCGGGTCGACGCCGTCGTGGCGCAGCGTGGAGACGAAGACCAGGTTGCCCTTGGACTTGGACATCTTCTCGCCGTGCAGGGCGACCATGCCGGCGTGGACGTAGGCCTTGGCCATGGGGAACTCGCCAGTGAGCACCTGGGCGTGCGAGGCGCCCATCTCGTGGTGCGGGAAGGCGAGGTCGGAGCCGCCGCCCTGGACGTCGAAGCCCATGCCGAAGTGGTCGAGGGCGATGGCGACGCACTCGATGTGCCAGCCGGGGCGCCCGCGGCCGAGGGAGCCGCCGTCCCAGCTGGGCTCGCCCTCGCGGGCGGCCATCCACAGCATCGGGTCGAGCGGGTTCTTCTTGCCCGGCCGGTCCGGGTCGCCGCCGCGCTCGGCGGACAGCAGCCGCATCGCGGCGGCGTCGAGGTTCGAGACCGTGCCGAAGTTCGGGTCGGCCTCGACGGAGAAGTAGATGTCGCCGTCGAGCTCGTAGGCGGCGCCCGCGTCCCGCAGCCGCTCGACGAGCGGCACGATGCCGGGTATCGCCTCGACGGCGCCGATGTAGTGCTGCGGGGGCAGCATGCGCAGGGCGGTCATGTCCTCGCGGAAGAGGGCGGTCTCCTTCTCGGCGAGGGCCACCCAGTCGATGCCGTCGCGCTCGGCCCGCTCCAGCAGCGGATCGTCGACGTCGGTGACGTTCTGCACATAGTGGACCTGCCGCTTGGTGTCGAGCCACACGCGCTGCACGAGGTCGAACGCGTTGTAGGTCGCCGCATGTCCCATGTGGGTCGCGTCGTACGGAGTGATGCCGCAGACGTAGAGACGGGCGACAGGACCGGGGGCGACGGTGACGAGGCCGCCGGTCGCGGTGTCGTGGATCCGGAGGTCGCGGCCCTTGCCGGGCAGGGCGGGGACCTCAGAAGCGGGCCAGGCATACATGTCATGAGCGTAACCGGACCGACGTTCCATATACGAACCGGACCGGGCCGGATGGCCGGGAAGGCGCTCTTGCGTGTCACCGGCCCGTGTGCTTGGCGCTACACCGGTGGCCAGGGGATCGCGGGCCACTCCCCGCTCGGCTCGGGATGTCTGCCGGAGGTGAGCAGCGCCTCGACACGCGCGCGTGTGGCGTCGATCTCCGCCGCGGTGATCAGAGCGGCCAGGGTCGTGGTGAGCGTGCCGTCCGGCTCCAGCGCCTCACGCAGGCCCTTGAGCGCCTCGACCGCCTCGCCGGTCAGGGACTCCCCCGCCCAGCCCCACAGCAGGGTGCGCAGCTTGTTCTCGACGTTGAAGGTGACGCCGTGGTCGATGCCGTAGAGGTGCCCTTCGGCGTCCGGCAGCAGGTGGCCGCCCTTGCGGTCGGCGTTGTTGATCACGGCGTCGAGGACGGCGAGGCGTCGCAGCCGGTCGTCGTCGGCGTGCACCAGCAGGGCGGTCCGCCCCTCGCCGACCTCGGCGAGGCCGATCGCCTTCCAGCCGGGTTCGGGCTCCTCGGCTTCCACCAGGGCGAGTAGTTCGGCCTCGGGGACGGCCTCGATCCACAGCTGGACCATCCCCTCGCCGTACGGCCCGTCCCGCAGCACGGTGGGCGGCACGAGCCCCCAGCCGGTCGCCTCGGAGACGGCGTACGCGGCGACCTCGCGCTCGGCGAGGGTGCCGTCGGGGAAGTCCCACAGGGGCCGCTCGCCGGCGACCGGCTTGTAGATGCAGGACGCTTCCCGGCCCTTGTGCGCGACCGTGCAGAACAGAGCGGCGTTGGATGCCTCACGGATGCGTCCGCGCACGGTCAGCTCGCCCTCGGTGAGCAGTTCCGCCGAGGTCATGCTCCGCGGCGGTATCCGTTCTGGCGCGGACATACGTGTCCCTCCGGGTCCAGGGGCAGGCTGCACAGCGGGCACGGCGGCCGCCCGGCGTTGACGACGTCCAGGGCACGCTTGGCGAAGGCCCGGGCCTGCGCGCCGGTGAGCCGGACCCGCAGCATCGGGGGGCCGTTCTCCTCGTCCTGCAGCAACCGTTCCTCGGCCTCGGCGAGGTCCTCCTCGGACTCGGCGTCGAGCTCGACGAGCGCCTGCGCCTCGACGATCATGCGCTGCTCGTCGCCGTCCCAGGCCAGCGCCATGGTGCCGACCCGGAACTCCTCCTCGATCGGGGTGTCGAGGGGGGCGGTGTCGGCGACCTCCGTGGGCGCCATGGCGGGCACGGCCGCGCTGCCGCCGCTACGGCGTACGACCTCGTCCAGCAGTTCGTCCATGCGCTCGGCGAGCGCGGCCACCTGTGTCTTCTCCAGGGCCACGCTGGTCACCCGGGAGCCGGCGGAGGCCTGGAGAAAGAACGTACGGCGTCCGGGCAGTCCGACCGTGCCGGCCACGAAACGCTCCGGCGGGTCGTAGAGGAACACCTGACGGGACACGTCCTGTCTCCATTGGAATCGTGAGAGTGCGGTGCTGGTTCGACCGCTTCACCCTACTGCGCCCGACGATCACGGTGCGCCCGCACCGCCCCCTACCGGGGCGTCGCCGGCCGGAGGTTCCTCGCGCGGCACCAGGGACGCGAAGTCACCGGTGTCGCCGAGGCGGACGAGGAACGGCCTCAGTCGTGTGTAGCGGATCGCGGTGATGGAACACGGTTCCACGGCGATCCTCTGGAAGAGGTCCAGATGAAGTCCGAGTGCGTCCGCGACGAGGGACTTGATGATGTCGCCGTGCGAGCACATCAGGTACACGGCGTCGGCGCCGTGGTCGCGCTCCACGCGCGCGTTCCACTCGCGTACGGCCTCGGCCGCGCGGGTCTGCATCGCCCGCATCGACTCACCGCCGGGGAAGGCCGCGGCCGACGGGTGGGCCTGCACGACCTCCATCAGCGGCTCGTCCCCCAGTTCGGAGAGCTTGCGGCCGGACCAGTCGCCGTAGTCGCACTCCCCGATCCGCTCGTCGGTGTGGGGGGTGAGTTCCGGCCGGGCGTCGAGCAGTGGCCGGAGGGTCTCCAGGCAGCGCTGCAAGGGGCTGCTGACGACCTCGGAGATCGGCAGCCCGGCGAGCCGCCCGGGCAGTTCGGCGGCCTGCGCGGCCCCTCGCTCGTCGAGGGCGATGCCGGGCATCCGTCCGGCGAGCAGGCCCTCGGTGTTGGCGGTGGAACGTCCGTGCCTTACCAGGATCAGCGTGGGCATGCCGCCAAGGGTAGGCGTTCGCCGGGGTGCGCCCGGGACCGGAGGGCGGGAGAATACGCTCCGTGATCGTCGACTGCGCCATCTACCGCGACGGGCTGCGGACCGAGGGGCCCAAGGACTTCTCCGACGCCCTGGCGCAGTGCCGCGTGGGCGGCAACGCCTTTGTCTGGATCGGGCTGTACGAGCCCACGGAGGCCGAGTTCGACCAGGTCACCGAGGAGTTCGGGCTGCACCCGCTGGCCGTCGAGGACGCTCTGAAGGCCCATCAGCGCCCCAAGCTGGAGGTGTACGACGACTCGCTGTTCATGGTCCTCAAGCCGGTCGGCTACGAGCCCAAGAGCGACATCGTCTCCTCCGGCGAGGTCATGGTCTTCATCGGCGACTCGTTCGTGGTGACCGTACGGCACGGCGAGGAGGCGCCCCTGGCTGCCGTACGGCACCGGCTGGAGGACGAGCCCGAGATGCTCCGGCACGGCCCTACGGCGGTGCTGTACTCGATCGCCGACGCGGTCGTCGACCACTACGTGGACGTGGCGGACGAACTGGGCACCGACCTGGAGGAGCTGGAGGCGGAGGTGTTCTCGCCGACCGGCGGCGGCTCGCGGCACGCGGCCTCCCGGATCTACAACTTCAAGCGGCAGGTCCTGGAGTTCCGCCGGGCCACGGGCCCGCTGGCCCAGCCGCTGGCCCGGCTGGCGGGCGGCGGACTGTTCGGCGTCCGGGTGCCCTTCGTGCACGAGAAGGCACAGCCGTTCTTCCGTGACGTCAGCGACCACCTCACGCGCGTGAACGAGTCCGTCGAGAGCCTGGACCGGCTGGTCTCCGACATCCTCTCGGCGCACCTGGCGCAGATGAGCGTCCGGCAGAACGACGACATGCGGAAGATCTCCGCGTGGGCGGCCATGGCCGCGGTCCCCACGATGGTCGCGGGGATCTACGGCATGAACTTCGACCACATGCCGGAACTGCACTGGGTGTGGTCGTATCCGGCGCTGATCCTGGCCATGGCCGCCCTGGAAGTTCTGCTGTTCCGGCTGTTCAAGAGCCGGGGCTGGCTGTAGGCGGCGGTCAGGCGAACTCGGGGGCCGAGGTCGCCGGGCCGCCCAGGGCGTCACGGCGCTCCGGCATCTTCAGCGACACCATCCGCCGCCAGCCCGCGGCGCGCTCCCAGGCGTACACCGCGTGGATGCCCGCCGCGAGCGTCGCCGACTTCGCCCTCGGCCAGCCGAGGATGCGTCCCATGTGGGCCATGACCGCGAGGCTGACGTCCCGGTAGATGCGGATCTCCGCCAGCGCGCACTCCCGCAGGGTCTGCTGGATCGCGCGGCCGTGGCCGGCGTGGGCGAAGCGCAGCAGTTCCTCGTGGCAGTAGGCGAGGTGGTTGTCCTCGTCGTTGGAGATCATTTTGACCGCGCGGCCGAGGTCGGGGTGGTCCGCGAAGTGCTTGCGCAGCAGCTCCATCTCCTCCGAGGCGCGCTGCTCGGTGACCCGGCTGTGGGCGAGGTAGGTGACGATGTCCTGCACCGTCAGCGGCTCCTCACCCTTGAGCTTCTCGTGCGCGAGGCCGATGCCGTGCTTCTCCAGCAGCATCGTGTAGTCGGTCTCGGGCGGGACGGGGACGGGCTCGATGCCGCGCTTCTTCATCAGGGCGTTGAAGATCCGCCCGTGTTTGTCCTCGTCGGCGCCGTGCCGGGTGATCTTGGGGGCGAGTGCGCGCTCGCTCTCGGGGACGAGCGCGGCGATGCGGGCGTTCTCCCAGCCGCCCTGGGACTCCCCGCTCGCGGCGATGGAGCAGAACAGGGCGAAGGACTCGTCGTTGTCGAGGATCTCCTGGAACAGACTCTTGGCCGAAAGCATCGTGAGCACCTCTCTGCGGGACTCCGCGGGGACTCCGCAAAGAACGAGTCAAATGCGGCGAGAGAGGTGCTGCAACAGTTGTGTCGGACAACTCCGCCAAAAGGAGGACCCAAGGAGTCGCCCGGGGGCGTAACCGCGCGGCCTCGCGCGCGTTGTTCTGCGTGACGGCCGTGGCGGGGAAGACCCCCGAGCCCCCACCACGGCCGCAGAAACTTCCCCGCCGTCCGTTACGCCAGTCCGGCCCGCTCCAGGGCCTCGGTGCCGGCGCGGAGCGCGGCGAGGCGCTCGTCGAGCGTGAAGCCCGCGGGGGCGAGGGTCAGGGTCGTGACACCGGCCGCGGCGTAGCTCTTCATCCGGTCCGCGATGCGGTCCACGGAGCCCAGCAGCGTCGTCTTGTCGATCAGGTCGTGCGGAACGGCGGCCGCCGCGCCCTGCTTGTCGCCGGACAGGTACTTGTCCTGGATCTCGGCGGCTTCCTTCTCGTAACCCATGCGCTGGGCGAGCTGGTTGTAGAAGTTCTGCTTGCGGCTGCCCATGCCGCCGACGTACAGCGCGGTGTAGGGGCGGAAGGTGTCGGCGAGGGCCGCCACGTCCTTGTCGTCGCCGAGGGCGAGCGGGAGGGTCGGGCAGACGTCGAAGCCGTCGAGGGTCTTGCCGGCCTTCTCGCGGCCCGCGCGCAGGTACTTGATCGCGGTGTCCTCCAGGTGGTCGGCGGAGGGGAAGATCAGCAGCGCGCCGTCGGCGATCTCGCCGGTCTGTTCGAGGTTCTTCGGGCCGATCGCGGCGATGTACAGCGGGATGTGCTCGCGCGTGGGGTGCACGGTCAGCTTGATGGGCTTGCCCGGGCCGCCCGGGAGGGGCAGCGTCCAGTGCTCGCCGTCGTGGCTCAGGCGCTCGCGGCTCATCGCCTTACGCACGATCTCGACGTATTCGCGGGTACGGGAGAGCGGCTTGTCGAACTTGACGCCGTACCAGCCCTCGGAGACCTGCGGGCCGGAGACGCCGAGGCCGAGGCGGAAGCGGCCGCCGGAGAGGGAGTCGAGGGTGGCGGCCGTCATGGCGGTCATCGCCGGCTGACGGGCCGGGATCTGGAAGATGGCCGAGCCGACATCGATGCGCTCGGTCTGGGCGGCGACCCAGCTGAGCACGGTGGCGGCGTCCGAGCCGTAGGCCTCGGCGGCCCAGCAGACGGCGTAGCCGAGCCGGTCGGCTTCCTGGGCGACGGCGAGGTTGTCCCCGTCCATTCCGGCGCCCCAGTAGCCGAGGTTGATCCCGAGCTGCATGGCCGATCCCCTTACTGGTCAGTAACGTCCCTGTGCGGAGACCATAGCGCGCCCACGACGGCCTGTGCGGAGTGGGAACCGGTTATCCACAGGCACCCACGCGACAGGTTCTGGCCAGTAATCTCGGCGTCCATGGAACAGAGGCATCTCGGCCGGACCGGCCTTCGTGTGTCCCGTATCGGACTCGGCACCCTCACCTGGGGCAGGGACACCGACGAGCACGACGCCGCGGACCTCTTGAAGACGTTCTGGGAAGCCGGGGGCACACTCGTCGACACGGCCGACGTGTACGGCGACGGCGAGGCCGAGTATCTGCTCGGACGGCTCATAGAAGGGCTCGTGCCGCGCCGGGACCTGGTCATCTCGACCAAGGCGGGCAGCGTGCCCGATCCGGACCGCCGGTTCGACGGCTCCCGGGGACATCTGCTGGCCGCCCTGGACGCCTCGCTCGCCCGGCTCGGCACGGACTACGTCGACGTGTGGCACGTGCACGCCTTCGACCCGGACACCCCGATGGAGGAGACCCTCCAGGCGCTCGACCTCGCGGTCAGCAGCGGCCGCGCCCGCTACGCCGGTGTCTCCAACTTCTGCGGCTGGCAGCTCGCCAAGGCGGCGACCTGGCAGCTGGCGGCGCCCGGCACCCGTACCCGGCTGGCGAGCACGCAGCTGGAGTACTCCCTGCTCCAGCGCGGTGTCGAGCGCGAGGTGCTGCCCGCCGCGCTCGACCTCGGCATCGGGCTGCTGCCCTCCTCGCCGCTCGGCCGAGGCGTCCTCACCGGCAAGTACCGCAACGCCACGCCGCCCGACTCCCGCGGCGCCTCCGAGCACCTCGCGCCCTTTGTCGCGCCCTACCTCGACGACACGGCGAGCCGGATCGTGGACGCCGTGCAGACCGCGGCGGACGGGCTCGCCGTGACCCCGCTCCAGGTGGCCCTCGCCTGGGTCCGCGACCGGCCCGGCGTGAGCGCGCCCATCGTCGGCGCGCGCAACGCGCAGCAGCTCACGGCGGCATTGTCAGTGGAGGCCCTTAGTCTTCCTGACGAGATCTGCCGGGCGCTGGACGATGTGTCGGCGCCCGTGCACCGCTATCCCGATCACGACTGGAGCACGCTGTGAGCACGGAGCCCGACCACACGGAGGACACCGAGCCGGAACCGCCGGCCGCTGCCGACGGTGACACCGCGGGGGGCGGGGGCTCGACGGGGGCGTCCACGGGCGAGGACGTCGCCCCGGAGCCTGAGGCGGAAGGCGAGGGCGCGGCACAGGCGGCAGCGCGCGAGGACGACGGCGCAGCGCAGGCGTCCCAGGCCGAGGGCGACGACACCGGCCAGGCCGCCCAAACCAGCGACTCCGGCGGCGCCGAGGCCTCCGAAGGTGGTGGTTCCGCCCAGTTGTCCGAGGCTGCGGCCGAGCTTGCCGCGCAGCGGGTTGAGCGGGAGCGGATCGAGCGGCGGAAGGCCGAGAAGAAGAGTCCGGTGGAGGCCGGGGCCAAGCTCAGTGGGACCGCCGCCGATCTGCTGGCGGCCGTCCGGGCCGTGGAGAGCGGTGCGAAGCCCGCGGCCACCGTCTTCAGCGAGCCCGCCGCGCCCCGGCGGCCCGCGCCGGAGCCGGTGCGCCGGGCGCAGCCCGTGGCGGTGGACGCTCCCGCGGCTCCCGCGCCGGAGGCCGTCGAGGGGGTACGGCGCGTGCTGACCGAGGGCGGTGCCCCGGACGCGCTCGCACCGCAGGTCGCCGCGGCCCTCGGCGAGGGCGCCGACGACCAGTTGCGGGCCGACCCCTGGCAGTTGCTGCGGGTCGGCGGCGTACGGCCCGAGCAGGCCGACGGGTTCGCGCGGGCGCTGCTCGGCGCGGAGTGCGGTCCGCAGGACGAGCGGCGCGGGCGGGCCGTCACCGGCTGGCTGTTGGAGCAGGCCGCGCTCGCCGGGCACACCGCCCTGGAGATGCCGGCGCTCACCGCCGCGCTCACCCAGCGGGGCGTGCCCGATCCGGACGCGGCCGTGCAGAGCGCGATCTCCGAGGGCGAGGCCCTGGTCTTCCAGGACGCCCTGGACGACGCCCCGGCCGCGGCGGACGGGGAGGAGGACGCGGACGAGGAGCGCCCGGTGCGGGTCCTCGTCGGACTTGAGCGGTACGCCCTCGCCGAGGAGAGCCTCGCCGACGGTCTGGGCCGACTGGTCAACTCGGTGCCGAAGCAGGACGGTTCGGCGGAGGAGTGGGAGGCCGCCGCTGCCGCGGCCGACGGTTCCGCCGGTGATCTGATCCGCGCGGTCGCGGGGCACGGGCTGGTCCTGCACACCGGCGGGGCCGCCGCCCTGGCCGAACCGGCGGCACTGCTGCGCGCGGCCCACGGTCTCGGGCTGCGCGCCTGGGCCGCCGCCCACGGTCCGCTGGGCCGGGACCGGTTCGCGGCCCTGGCCGGGGACGGGCCGGGCGCGGCCACCGTGAGCGGGCTCCTGTCCGGTGCCGAGGGCCCCGGGCGGGACACCGACGGCGCGTTGGACCTCGATCTCCTCGTCGTGCTCGACGCACCTCAGCTCGATGTCGAGACGGCCGCGCTGCTCGCGGAGTCGCTGCCGGACGGGGCGCGGCTGGTGCTGGCCGGGGACCCCGGCGTGCTGTGGTCGGCGGGTCCCGGGCGGGTGTTCGCGGATCTGCTGGCGGCGCGGATCTGCCCGCAGATCGCCTCCCGGCTGCCGGACCCCGGTCCGCTGGGCGAGCTGGTCTCCGGGATCGGCGTGGGCGAGCTGACCCAGGTCGAGGCCCCCGGCAAGGAGGTCGTGATCGTGCCGGTGCGGGACGCGGGTGAGGCCGTGCACCGGACGGTGCAGCTCGTCGCGGACTCCGTGCCCAGGGCGATCGGCGTCCCGGCGGAGGAGACCCAGGTGATCACTCCGGGACACGGTGGCGCGGCCGGCACCCGCGCGCTCAACGCGGCGCTGAAGGAACGGCTCAACCCCGGCCCCGGCCGCTTCGGCGGCTTCGACCCGGGCGACCGGATCGCCTACTCCCCCGCGCCGGGACGTACGGTGCCGGGCCGCGTGGTGAAGGCCGACGCCGACGGGCTGCACCTGTCCTGCGCGGGCGACTCCGTCGTCGTACCGAAGGAGCGGGTGGAGCAGAGCGTGCGGCACGGGTGGGCGCTCACCGCGCACCAGGCCGTGGGCGGGCGGTGGCCCGCGGTGGTGGTCGTGCTGCCCGGTGACGCGGCGGCGGCGCTCAGCCGCCCATGGGTCTACACCGCGTTCGGGCGGGCCGAGCGGCATCTGTCGGTGGTGCACGGCGTGGAACAGGCGCTGCCCAGGGCGGTGGCCGAGATCCCGCCGAAGCCCCGCACCACCCGGCTGCCGGCACTGCTCCGCCCACAGGTGCCCGCAACCCCCTGAACCCGCTACGGCACACAGGACGGCGGCGTCACGGAAGGACTCCGTGACGCCGCCGTCCCCGCCTCAGCTCAGCGCCGGCCTTCCGCGTCGAGCGGCTCCAGGTCCTCGTCCTCGTCCAGATCCGCGTCGAGGTCGTCGTCCTCGCCCTCTTCGTCCTCTTCGTCGTCCTCCTCGTCCACGGAGTCCTCCG
Organism: Streptomyces sp. NPDC079141; assembly: GCF_040686775.1. Lineage (NCBI taxonomy): Bacteria > Bacillati > Actinomycetota > Actinomycetes > Kitasatosporales > Streptomycetaceae > Streptomyces > Streptomyces sp. NPDC079141. Next base: position 104,571 of record NZ_JBFBLP010000010.1, read on the forward strand.
CGTCGAGGTCGTCGTCGAACACCGCGCTGACGTCGAAGCGGCACACCACCCGCTGCGGGTCGACCTGCTCGAACGGCGTCTCCAGCCATTCGCCGGGATCGGCCGGCTCGTCCGCCGCGGTCACCCACAGCGTGGAGTCGCCCTCCTCAAGACCGAACTCCTTGTGCCGGGAGGCGATCTCGTCCGGCTCGAACTCGCCGAACAGGATGCCCAGCGCCCCGTGGACCGTGCCGGCGGTCTCGCCGTCCGCGCCCTCGTCGTAGTCCGCGGCCTCGACCCGCTGGGCCTGCGCCAGCAGCCGCTGCGGCTCCACCACGGCGTAGTCGCGCCGGATCAGCACGCTCAGCGCGTTCGGCTCCTCGGGTCCGGTGTACGGCGGCAGGGCGTCGTCCGACCCCGGGATCTCGAAGGGCGTGACCTCGTCGTAGCGGTCGTAGAGCAGCTCGTCGTACGCCTCTGCGGCCGTGGCCAGCTGGTTGAACGCCTCGTAGACGGCCGGGTCGTCCTCACCCGACCTGCGTTCGACCGCGGCCAGGTGGCGGTCGAGCGCGGCCTTGATCGCCTCGGCGGCGGCGCGTACCTCGGCAGCGGTGGGCTGCGCAGCATCAGACATAGTGCAGACGCTATCCGTACCGGGCCCCAGCCCGCACAATAGATGCGATGCCGGAATACGAATTTGTCGACGTGTACGTACCGCGCGGGGTCTCCCGCAAGGACGCCACACGCCTGCTGACGGACCATGCCGAGTACGGACACTGGGAATTGGACCGACTGAGCCTGCTGCGCGACGGAAGCCGCAAGGTGCGGCTGCGCCGGAGGATCATCCGCCAGGTGCGCGCCACGTGGTGAGCAGGACGGCCGGATACGGAGCGGGCCCCGCCTGAGGCGGGGCCCGCTCCGTATCGTGTCCGGTTCGCTACGCCGAGGCGCGTGCCTTGCGGTAGAGCACGGCGCCCGCCAACAGCGCGCCCGCACCCACGGGGAGGGCGAGGCCCAGCGGCAGCTCGCTGCCGGTGGCGGCGAGCGCGGCACCGCCCTGGGGCTGGGTGACGGACTGGGCTCCCGGCCGGTCGACGGGCGAGGAGCCGTCCGGGGTCAGGTCGCCCGAGGCGGGTGGGGTGCCCGGGGTTCCCGGACCGCCCGGGGTGGTGCCCGGCGAACCAGGGGTGTCGGAGCGCGGGGGCTCCACGGGATTACCGGGGTTACCAGGGTTATCCGGGTTACCGGGGTTGTCCGGGTTGTCAGGTCCACCCGGATTCTCCGGTCCCCCCGGATTGCCGGGACCACCCGGCTGCTCCCCCGTCCCGGGCGGCGTCTCATGGCTGCCCCCTCCCGGCGGAGTGTGGTTCCCCCCACCTGAACCGCCGCCCGAACCCCCGCCCGAACCCCCGCCCGATCCACCGCCGTTGGAGCAGTCGTTGTCCGTCGTGTAGTTGCCGATCCCGACGACGTTGACGCTGTTGCCGCAGACGTTCACCGGGGCGTGGACCGGCACCTCCACGTGGTTGCCGGATCCGACGCCGGGCGAGTCGGTGGCGTGTCCGCCGGAGTGCGCGCCCCCGGAGCCACCGTGGCCGCCGGAGTCGCCGTACCCCCCGTGCGACCCGTTGCCGCCCCCATGGTTGACGCAGGTGTTGCCGAACGCCGGGTTCAGGATCCCGACGACGTTGACGCTGTTGCCGCAGGCGTTCACCGGCGCATGCACCGGTGCCTGCACCGTGTTGCCCGACAGGACGCCGGGCGAGTTCGAACTGGAGCCGCTCGCACCCGAGTCGGCGTGGGCGGTGCCGCCCGCGGCGGCGATCACGCCGGTCGCCGCCGCCACGGTCATCAGGCCCTTGCGGGTGACCTGTCGCATTGCTGAATTCCCTGCCTTCCCCCTCTAGACCCACGCGAAAAGACCGGTCGGTCCCGGAGCGCATGGCGTGCGCTCCGGGACCGACGGCGTGGACGAAACCTCAGAAAGGCAGCGTCACTTGTTGATGCAGGTGTTGCCGAAGGCGGGGTTCAGCAGCCCGATCACGGAGACCGTGTTGCCGCAGACGTTCACCGGGACGTGCACGGGAACCTGAACGACGTTGCCGGACAGAACACCCGGGGAGTGCACGGCGGCACCCTGAGCACCGGCGTCGGCGACGGCCATGCCCGCACCCGCGAGAACCAGACCACCAGTGGCAGCCGCAGCAGCGACGACCTTCTTGATCATTATTCCTCCTTGTTGGCAATGCGATCCCAAGTAGCGGATCGCATCACCAGTAACGAGGAGGGAGTAATGGAGCTACGAGCTTATGGTCGCATTCACTCTTCTCAGTCAATTCCGCACGGGCGGGCGATTATTGAAGTTTCGTTTCAGTGGGCGAATTCAGGACGCGTCGAGGAACCGGTCGAGCACGCGAACGCCGAACTTCAGGCCCGCCACCGGCACCCGCTCGTCGACCCCGTGGAACATGCCGGCGAAGTCCAGCTCCGGCGGCAGCTGGAGCGGCGCGAAGCCGAAGCAGCGGATGCCGAGGTCGTCGAAGGACTTGGCGTCGGTGCCGCCGGAGAGCATGTAGGGCACGGCACGGGCGATCGGGTCCTCGGCGCTCAGGGCGCTCTGCATGGCGTCGACCAGCTTGCCGTCGAAGTCGGTCTCCAGCGCCTTGTCGCCGTGCACGTCCTCGCGCTTCACGCGCGGGCCGAGGATGCGGTCGAGGTCGGCGAGGAACTCCTCCTCGTAGCCCGGCAGGAAGCGGCCGTCGACGTGCGCGGTGGCCTGGCCGGGGATGACGTTGACCTTGTAGCCGGCGCCGAGCATGGTGGGCGCCGCCGAGTTGCGCAGCGTGGCGCCGACCATCTTGGCGATGCCGCCGAGCTTGGCGAGGGTCTCGTCCATGTTCTCCGGGTCGAGCTCGGTGCCGAGCGCGTCGGAGAGTTCGTCGAGGAAGGACCGTACGGTCTTGGTCACCCGCACCGGCCAGGTGTGCCGTCCGAGCCGGCCGACGGCCTCGCACAGCTCGGTGATGGCGTTGTCGGTGTTGGTCATCGAGCCGTGACCGGCGGTGCCGTCCACGGTGAGCCGCATCCAGTGCATGCCCTTCTGCGCGGTCTCCACCAGGTACAGCCGCAGCTTCTCGTTGACGGTGAAGGAGAACCCGCCGACCTCGCCGATCGCCTCGGTGACGCCCTCGAAGAGGTCAGGGTGCTTGTCGACGAGGTACCGGGCGCCGTAGGTGCCGCCGGCCTCCTCGTCGGCGAGGAACGCGAGCACGATGTCGCGCGGCGGCTTGCGGCCGCTGCGCAGCCGGTCGCGGACGACCGCGAGGGTCATCGCGTCCATGTCCTTCATGTCGACGGCGCCGCGCCCCCACACGCACCCGTCGGCGATCTCGCCGGAGAAGGGGTGGTGGGTCCAGTCGGCGGCGTTGGCCGGTACGACGTCGGTGTGGCCGTGGATGAGGAGCGCGGGCCGAGTGGGGTCCTCGCCCGCGATCCGGGCCACCGTGGAGGCCCTGCCCTGGTGCGACTCGATGATCTGCGGTTCGAGCCCCACCTCGGCGAGCTTCTCGGCCACGTACTCGGCGGCCCTGCGCTCACCAGGACCCGAGTGGTCGCCGTAGTTGCTGGTGTCGATCTGGATCAGCTCGCGGCAGAGGTCCACGACCTCGTCCTCGCCGGTGACGTTCCTGGTCGTGTCCGTCCCGCTCACGCTGGTTCCTCCCGCTGTCACTGCTGGTGGGTCCCCCTCATCCTCCTCCCCCGGCCGGTCCCGGCCCAAGACCGGGACCGGCCGGTCACATGCCGTTCACGCGGGGACCGGGGGGTGATCGACCACCCTCGAAAGCCTGGTAATGTTTTCCATGTCGCCGCGAGGGAAACCGCAACGGAAACCCCCGCACGACAGACACCTTGTCCGGGTGGCGGAATGGCAGACGCGCTAGCTTGAGGTGCTAGTGCCCTTTATCGGGCGTGGGGGTTCAAGTCCCCCCTCGGACACTTGAGATGGCGAGGGCCGCGACCACAAGGTCGCGGCCCTCGCCCGTTGTGTGGGGCATGTCTCCCCGGCCGGAAGATCCGCAGGTCAGCGCCGTCCCAGGGACCCCGAACGGCCGTCCCGGGTGGCGGGACACGGGGGTCGAACCTAGCGTCGTACTAAAATTTCCGGCTTGTTACGGAGCTGGAGCCGGACAACCCCAGGCAGACCTGCGGGCCCGCCAGCTCCCCGGAGGCTTCCGGGATCGAGACGCGAGGACCCGATGGCAGCCATACACGAGAGCAGCGCTCTCGGTCTGCTCGACGAAGAGATCCGCGAGCGGTTCGGTGACACGGCACGTTTCTCCGGAGGTCAGGCGGCCTCCCCACGCACACTCGTCGACATCTTCGACGCCTCCGTGCGCTCGTTTCCGGACGAACTCGCCCTGGACGACGGGGCGGCACAGCTGACCTACCGTGCGCTGGCCGCCGAGGTGGAGCGGCTGCGACGGCGGCTGGCCGGCGCGGGGGTCGGGCTCGGCGACCGGGTGGGGGTGCGGGTGCCGTCCGGCACCAATGACCTCTACGTGGCGATCCTGGCCGTGCTCGCTGCCGGTGCCGCCTACGTCCCCGTCGACGCCGAGGACCCGGACGAGCGGGCCGAGTTGGTGTTCGGGGAGGCGGACGTGCGGGCCGTCGTCGGGGCCGGGCACGAGATCGCCGTATACGGCAGTTCCGACTCCGCCGCCGCCCGCCCCGGTGTCGGGCACGACGCCTGGATCATCTTCACCTCGGGTTCGACCGGGAAGCCCAAGGGCGTCGCCGTCACGCACGAGAGCGCCGCCGCGTTCGTGGACGCCGAGGCCGCGCTGTTCCTCACCGAGGATCCGGTCGGGCCCGGTGACCGGGTCATGGCGGGGCTGTCTGTCGCGTTCGACGCGTCCTGCGAGGAGATGTGGCTGGCCTGGCGGTACGGGGCCTGTCTGGTGCCCGTGCCCCGGTCCCAGGTGCGCAGCGGCGCCGACCTCGGGCCCTGGCTGGTCGAGCAGGAGATCAGCGTCGTCTCCACGGTGCCCACGCTGGCCGCGCTGTGGGAGCCGGAGGCGCTGGCCGACGTACGGCTGCTGATCTTCGGTGGTGAGGCCTGTCCGCCCGAGCTGGCGCAACGCCTGGTGACCGAGGGGCGCGAGGTGTGGAACACCTACGGGCCCACCGAGGCGACCGTCGTGGCCTGTGCGTCGCTGATGTCCGGCGAGGAGCCGATCCGGATCGGGCTGCCGCTGAACGGCTGGGAGCTGGCCGTCGTCGACGAGGCCGGCGAGCCGGTCGCGATGGGTGCCAGCGGACAGCTGGTGATCGGCGGGGTGGGGCTCGCCCGGTACCTCGACGCCGAGAAGGACGCGGAGAAGTACGCGCCCCTCGAATCGCTGGGCTGGGAGCGGGCCTACCGCAGCGGTGACCTGGTGCGGGCCGAGCCGGAGGGGCTGGTCTTCCTCGGGCGGGCCGACGAGCAGATCAAGCTCGGCGGGCGGCGGATCGAGCTGGGTGAGGTGGACGCGGCGCTCCAGGCGCTGCCCGGGGTCGCCGGTGCCGCGGCCGCCGTGCGGACCGCGCGCAGCGGCAACCAGTTGCTCGTCGGGTATGTCGTCACCCAGGACGGCTGGGATCACAAGGTGGCCGTGGAGAAGCTGCGCGCCGAGCTGCCGGCCGCGCTGGTGCCGTTGCTCGCGCCGGTCGAGGACCTGCCGACGCGGACCAGCGGCAAGGTCGACCGCAATGCGCTGCCCTGGCCGCTGGAGAACCTCGAAACCCCCTCGGCCGAGCAGCTGTACGGCACCGAGGCCTGGCTCGCCGAGCAGTGGGCCGAGGTCCTGGGCATCCCGGTCGGCAGCGCGCGTGACGACTTCTTCGCGATCGGCGGCGGCAGCCTGGCCGCCGCCCAGCTGACGACCCGGCTGCGCACCCGCTACCCGAGCGCGGCCGTCCTCGACATCTACCAGCAGCCGACCCTGCGCAAGCTGGCCCGCCGGCTGGAGGAGTCGGCGCAGGACGACGGCGCGCAGCGGACCGTGGCGCCCGTGCCGAGGCGCGCCCAGGCCGTCCAACTCCTCGTCCTCGTGCCGTTGTTCACGCTGCTCGGGCTGCGCTGGATGGTGCCGCTGGCGGCCCTGGGGAACGTTCTGCCCGGGTACGCCTGGCTGCCGACCGCGCCGTGGTGGGCCCTCGCGGCCGGGGCGCTGGTCCTGTTCAGCCCGCCGGGGCGGCTCGCCCTCGCGGCGGGCGGGGCGCGGCTGCTGCTGCGCGGCGTGCGGCCGGGGCGGTACGCCCGGGGCGGCGGCGTGCATCTGCGGCTGTGGACGGCGGAGCGGCTGGCCGAGTTCAGCGGGGCGACCTCGCTGACCGGATCGTGGCTGGAGCGGTACGCGCGGGCGCTGGGCGCCAAGGTCGGTCCGGACGTGGACCTGCACTCGCTGCCGCCGGTCACCGGCATGCTCAAGCTGGGCCGGGGCGCGGCCGTGGAGTCCGAGGTCGATCTGTCGGGGTACTGGCTGGACGGCGACCGGCTGGAGATCGGCGCGGTGAAGGTGGGCGCGCACGCGGTCGTCGGCACGCGCAGCGTGCTCTTCCCGGGCGCCCGGGTCGGCAAGCGGGCCGAGGTGGCGCCGGGTTCGGCGGTCACCGCTCAGATTCCCACCGGTCAGCGCTGGGCGGGCGCGCCCGCGGTCAAGCTCGGCAAGGCCAAGCGCAACTGGCCCAAGGAACGGCCGGGGCGCGGGGCGTACTGGCGGGGCATGTACGGCGTGAGCGGCCTGGCGCTGAGTGCGCTGCCGGTGCTGGCGGGCGGGGCCGCGCTGCTGGTGGCCTACCCGTTCGTCTCCGCCGACGCTCCCCTGCTGGGTGCCGCGCTCGCGGTGGTGCCGGCGACACTCGCCTTCGGGCTGGCGTACGCGCTGCTGATCCTGGCCGGGGTGCGGCTGCTGAGCCTGGGGCTGCGGGAGGGGACGTATCCCACGCACAGCCGGCTGGGCTGGCAGGCGTGGACCGTGACCCAGCTGATGGACCGCTCGCGGGAGACGCTGTTCCCGCTGTACGCCGGGCTGGTCACGCCGGTGTGGCTGCGGCTGCTCGGGATGCGGATCGGGCGGGGTGCGGAGGTGTCGACGGTGCTGGCCCTGCCGAGCCTGACGACGGTCGGTGAGGGCGCGTTCCTGGCCGACGACACGCTGACGGCGCCGTACGAGCTCGGGGGCGGCTGGATGCGGATCGGGCGGGCGGAGATCGGGCGGCGGGCGTTCCTCGGCAACTCGGGGATGACCGCGCCGGGGCGGACGGTGCCGGACGGCGGTCTGGTCGGGGTGCTGTCGGCGACGCCGAAGAAGGCCAAGAAGGGCACCTCGTATCTGGGGCTGCCGCCGGTGAAGCTGCCGCGCAGCGCCAAGGGCGGCGACCAGAGCCGGACGTACGACCCGCCGGCGCGGCTGCTGTGGGCGCGCGGCCTGGTGGAGCTGTGCCGGATCGTGCCGGTGTTCTGCTCGACGGCGCTGGCCGTGCTGACGGTGGCGGCGCTGTGCGCGCTGGGCGGCCGGGCCTGGCTGCTGTGCGGGGTCGTGCTGCTCGCGGCGGGCGGGCTCGCGGGTCTGGTGTCGATCGTCGCCAAGTGGGCGCTGGTGGGGCGGCACCGCAGCGGGGAGCATCCGCTGTGGAGCGGCTTCGTGTGGCGCAACGAGCTGGCGGACACGTTCGTCGAAGTGCTGGCGGTGCCGTGGCTGGCGGGTGCGGTGCCGGGTACGCCGTTGATGACCGCGTGGCTGCGCGGGCTGGGCGCGCGGATCGGCCGGGGTGTGTGGGTGGAGAGCTACTGGCTGCCGGAGACGGATCTGGTGACGCTGGAGGACGGGGCCACCGTGAACCGCGGCTGTGTGCTCCAGACCCACCTCTTCCACGACCGGATCTTGCGGACGGATACTGTGGTCCTCCGTGAGGGCGCGACGCTGGGCCCTGGCGGAATCGTCCTGCCCGGCAGCACGGTCGGGGCCCGCACCACACTGGGCCCCGCGTCTCTGGTGATGGCTGCGGAGTCCGTCCCCGACGACACGCGCTGGCTGGGCAACCCGATCGAGGCATGGCGTCGCTAGGCGCGGTTCGTACGACGTCGGGGGACGATGGACGTCGTACGAGCTCGGCGCGAGGGGCAGACGCAGCAGTGGCAGTTCAGCAGTCCGTGGGTGCGGACCCGTACTTTCCCGACAACGGTGATCCCCGTTACCGGGTGCACCGCTACGAACTCGCGCTGGACTACCGCCCGGGGCCGAACCGGCTGTCGGGGACGGCCCGGATCAACGCCATAGCGGGCCGGGCGCCGCTCGCGGAGTTCCAGCTCAACCTGGCGGACTTCCGGGTGGGGCGGGTCCGGGTGGACGGGCGGCAGCCGCACTACACGCATCGTGGTGGCCGGCTGCGCATCCGGCCGGCGAAGCCGGTGCGGGCCGGGGCCGCGTTCACCGTGGAGGTGCACTGGTCGGGCAATCCGAAGCCGGTGAACAGTCCGTGGGGCGGGCTCGGCTGGGAGGAGCTGGAGGACGGGGCTCTGGTGGCGAGCCAGCCCATCGGGGCGCCTTCGTGGTACCCGTGCAACGACCGGCCCGCCGACAAGGCCACGTACCAGATCTCGATCACCACGCCCTCGGCGTACTCGGCGGTGGCGGGCGGGCGGCTGCTGACGCGGACGACGAGGGCCTCGACGACGACCTGGGTGTACGAGCAGGCGGCGCCGACGTCGAGTTATCTGGTCGGTCTTTCGATCGGCAAGTACCAGACGGTGCTGCTGGGCGATCCGGGGCCGGGCGGGGTGCCGCAGCACGGGCACATCCCGGCGCAGCTACTGCCGCAGTTCTCCCGGGACTTCGCGCGTCAGCCGCAGATGATGGAGCTGTTCCAGGAGCTGTTCGGGCCGTACCCGTTCGACGAGTACGCGGTCGTGGTGACCGAGGAGGAGCTCGATGTGCCCGTCGAGGCACAGGGGTTGTCGCTGTTCGGCGCCAACCATGTGGACGGGGCGCGGGGTTCGGAGCGGCTGGTCGCGCACGAGCTGGCGCACCAGTGGTTCGGGAACAGTGTCTCGATCGCGAACTGGCGGCACATCTGGCTCAACGAGGGGTTCGCGAAGTACGCCGAGTGGCTGTGGTCGGAGCACTCGGGCGGGCGCAGCGCGCAGCAACTCGCCGCTTCCGCACACCGGTTGCTCGCGGGCCTGCCGCAGGATCTGAGGCTGGCCGACCCCGGCCGCAAGCTGATGTTCGACGACCGGCTCTACGAACGCGGCGGGCTGACCGTGCACGCCATACGCTGTGCGATGGGCGACGACGCGTTCTTCCGCATGCTGCGCGGCTGGGCCGGGCTGCACCGGGGCGGGGCGGTGACCACGCAGACGTTCGCGGCGCATGCGGCCCGGTTCGCCGGCGAGCCGCTGGACGAGGTGTTCGAGGAGTGGGTGCACGGCGCGGTGCTGCCGCCGCTGCCGGGGCCCGAGACGCTCGCGGCGGTCTGACGGCCGTCCGGGAGAATGGCCGCATGAGCACGCGTACCTGCCCCTGCGGCCTGCCCGAGTCCTACGACGACTGCTGCGGACGCTTCCACTCCGGCCCCACCGCCGCGCCGACCGCCGAGGCGCTGATGCGGTCCCGCTACAGCGCCTTCGTGAAGGGGGACACCGGGTATCTGCTGCGCACCTGGCATCCGCGGACCCGGCCCGCCCAGCTCGATCTCGACCCCGGGATGCGCTGGACGGGCCTGGAGATCCTCGGTACGACGGACGGCTCGGCGTTCCACTCGACGGGCACCGTGACCTTCCGGGCGTCGTTCCGGGGCGGCTCGCTGCACGAGCGGAGCCGGTTCGAGCGGGTGGACGGGGCGTGGGTCTATGTCGACGGCGAGTTCTTGGACTGAGGCTTCTCCCAGACCGAAACGTGCCGGGTGCTCTCGCTGGTGAACGGCGCCCCCGACCAGTCCTCCCAGCGGTCGCGCAGCCGCATTCCGGCGAGCCGCGCCATCAGGTCCAGCTCGGAGGGCCACACGTACCGGAACGGGATCGTCTCGTGCTCGGCTCGCCCGTCGACGATGGTGACGTAGTTGCTGCTCATCGCCTGGGTGGCGGGGTCGTAGGTGTCGAACGCCCAGCGCGTCGGGCTGATGTGGAACGGTACGGCGCTCTGTCCGGGCGGCAGCCTGCGCAGCTCCGGTACGCCCACCTCGACGACGAAGCAGCCGCCGGGCGCCAGATGGTCGGCGGCGTTGCGGAAGCAGTCGACCTGGGCGTCCTGGGTCGTGAGGTTGTTGATGGTGTTGAACACGAGGTAGGCGACGGCGAATTGACCGTCCACCCGGGTCGTCGCGAAGTCCCCGATGGTCACGCCGATGCCGTCCCCGCCGGGCTTGTCCCGCAGTCGGGCCACCATAGCCCGGGACATGTCGATGCCGTGCACGGGCACTCCACGGGCGGCCAGCGGCAGGGCGATCCGGCCGGTGCCGATGCCGAGTTCGAGCGCGCTGCCGTCACCGGCGAGGCCGGCCAGCACGTCGACGGTCGCGTTCACCGCGTCCGGGCCGAACATCTCCGATTCCGAGTTGTCGTACCCGGCCGCGATCTTCTCTCCGAAGTAGCCGTCTGCGTCAGACATTTGGGGACCGTACCGCTTGCGGGCGCTGCGGCGCGCGCGAATTGTCGGGGCGCTCTCAGGGCGCGAGGATGTCCAGTTCCTGGAGGGCGCCCACGGTGATCTCGCGGGTCAGTTTCTCGGCGCCGACCGCGTCGCGGGCGCGGATGGCCTCGGCGAGCCGGACGTGCAGGGTGACGGCGGCGGGGTCGGGGTCCTCGAACATGACCTCGTGGTGGGTGCGTCCGGCAAGAACCTCGGCCACGACGTCGCCGAGCCGGGCGAACATCTCGTTGCCCGAGGCGTTGAGGATCACCCGGTGGAACGCGACGTCGTGGAAGAGGTACCCCTCCAGCTGGTGGCCGCGGGAGTTGGCCACCATGCCCAGGGCGCACTCGGTGAGCTCCGCGCACTGCGCCGCGGTGGCGTTCCGCGCGGCCAGGCCCGCGGCGACCGGTTCGATGGCCGAGCGCAGGACGGTGAGCGAGCGCAGTTGCTGCGGGCGGTCGGCGCCGGCCAGCCGCCAGCGGATGACCTGGGGGTCGTAGACGTTCCACTCGGACTTGGGGCGGACCGTGACGCCCACGCGGCGGCGGGACTCGACCAAATACATCGATTCGAGGACGCGGACCGCCTCGCGCATCACGGAGCGTGACACATCGAACTGCTGGGCGAGTTCGTCCGTGCGCAGGACGCTGCCCGGCGGGTACTCCCCCGCGGTGATCGCGGGACCAAGGGTTTCCAGTACATGGCCGTGCAGCCCCCGGCCCGTTGTGCTCATGCACACAGCGTACGGGGGACGTCACGGGAACAAAAAGTCAGACTTATTTGTCACAGACTCTTGAATTCGTCGTACCTAATCGGTTTCAGTTGCGTCGACATCACGTGTCGACGAAGACAGCAGACAGCGAGAGCACGATGCAGCAAGCGCAGAACCCCCATGTCGTCGTGGTCATGGGCGTGGCGGGCACCGGCAAGACCACCATCGGTCCCCTGCTCGCCGCCCGGCTCGGCGTCCCGTACGCCGAGGGCGACGACTTCCACCCGCAGGCCAACATCGCCAAGATGTCGGCCGGCACCCCGCTCACCGACGCGGACCGGTGGCCCTGGCTCGACGCCATCGGCATCTGGGCGCACGGCCGGGCGGGACTCGGCGGCGTGGTCAGCTGCTCGGCGCTGAAGCGGTCGTACCGGGACCGGCTGCGGGCCGCCGCACCGGGCGTCGTCTTCGTCCACCTCGCGGGCGACCGCACGCTCATCGAGGACCGGATGTCGCACCGGCAGGGGCACTTCATGCCGACCGCGCTGCTCGACTCCCAGTTCGCCACGCTCCAGCCGCTCCAGCCGGACGAGGCGGGCGTCGTGGTCGACGTCGCCGGCAGCCCCGAGGAGATCACCGAACGGGCGACAGCCGCCCTGCGGGAGTTCTCCGCGCCGACCGCTTAGCCCCCCACGCACTCCCCCATCCCCCCGTACCTGCAAGGGAACATCCCGTGACCAGACTCAATGTCGAGATGCTGGCAGCGGACCCCGTCGAGCCCATCACCTCGGCCGGTCATGCCCAACTGGGCATCGCCGTGCTGGCGGGCATCGCCGTCATCGTCCTGCTGATCACCAAGTTCAAGCTCCACGCCTTCCTGTCGCTGACCATCGGGTCACTGGCGCTGGGCGCGTTCGCCGGAGCACCGCTCGACAAGGCGATCGCCAGCTTCACCACCGGGCTCGGCACCACGGTCGCCGGCGTCGGTGTGCTGATCGCCCTCGGCGCGATCCTCGGCAAGATGCTCGCCGACTCCGGCGGCGCCGACGAGATCGTCGACACGATCCTCGCCAAGGCGGGCGGCCGCTCGATGCCGTGGGCCATGGTGCTGATCGCCTCGGTGATCGGTCTGCCGCTGTTCTTCGAGGTCGGCGTCGTGCTGCTGATCCCGGTCGTGCTGATGGTCGCCAAGCGGGGCAACTACTCGCTGATGCGCATCGGCATCCCGGCGCTCGCCGGTCTGTCCGTCATGCACGGCCTGGTTCCGCCGCACCCCGGCCCGCTGGTCGCGATCGACGCGGTGCAGGCCAACCTGGGCGTCACGCTGGCGCTCGGCGTCCTGGTCGCGATCCCGACGGTGATCATCGCCGGTCCGCTCTTCTCGCGCTTCGCCGCGCGCTGGGTGGACGTCCCGGCCCCCGACAAGATGATCCCGCAGCGCGCCTCCGAGGAACTGGAGAAGCGTCCCGGCTTCGGCGCCACGCTCGCCACCATCCTGCTGCCGGTCGTGCTGATGCTGTCCAAGGCGCTCGTCGACATCATCATCGACGACCCCGAGAACACCACGCAGCGCGTCTTCGACGTCATCGGCTCCCCGCTGATCGCCCTGCTCGCCGCCGTGCTTCTCGGCATCTTCACGCTGCTGCGCCCCGCCGGGTTCGGCAAGGAGCGGGTCTCCGGGCTGGTGGAGAAGGGCCTCGCGCCCATCGCCGGCATCCTCCTCATCGTCGGTGCGGGCGGCGGCTTCAAGCAGACGCTGATCGACTCCGGCGTGGGCCAGATGATCCTGGAGATCTCCGAGGACTGGTCCATCCCCGCGCTGCTGCTGGCCTGGCTGATCGCGGTGGCGATCCGGCTGGCGACTGGCTCGGCGACGGTGGCGACGGTCTCCGCGGCCGGCCTGGTCGCGCCGCTCGCGGCGGGCATGTCGACCACTGAGACGGCCCTGCTGGTCCTCGCCATCGGCGCGGGCTCGCTCTTCTTCAGCCATGTCAACGACGCCGGCTTCTGGCTGGTGAAGGAGTACTTCGGCCTGAACGTCGGCCAGACCCTCAAGACCTGGTCGGTGATGGAGACGATCATCTCGGTGGTCGCCGGTGGCATCGTGCTGCTGTTGTCCTTGGTGATTTAGCGGCCGAACGACACTGCTGGGCCCGCCGCGACCTCGACATCGAGGACGCGGCGGGCCCAAGTGTCTTCCCCGGCAAGGGCCTTGGGCCCATCATGAGGAGACTTCCCATGGGCTGGGCCCGTTCGGGAGCGATGACATCGGGGGTGTCATGGCGATCTCACTCGGGGTACGGATTTCGGGGTTGCTCGTCGCGGGGGCGCTGGCGGTCGGGACGGCGGCGGCGTGTAGTGGGGGTGGCGGGGAGGAACGGTCCGGGGGTTCCGGCGAGTCCACGAGCGTCACCGGTGGGACCTCGGGCGGCACGGCGAGCGGCGGGGCCGAGGACCCGGGCGGGGACATGCCGACGTGGCAGCCGGACGAGGAAGAAGATGGCGGCGGGGGATCGGGCGGGTCGAGCAGCTCCGGTGGATCCGGGGGGTCCGGCGGCTCGGGAGGAAACGTTTCCGGGGGCTCGAACGGGTCGGGCGGAAACGTTTCGGGAGGCAGCAGCCCGGGACGCGTCGACCCACCCAACTGGCTCAAACCGGGACCCCGTTCACCCAACCTCGAACAGTCGCCCGATCCCGAGTCCATCTACGACGATCTCGGCGAGAAGCCCGGCGAGTGCACGGCCTCCCTCAATGCCATTGAGGCCGAGCCGAACAAGGGCGAACCCCAGTGGCAGGTGCTCAGCGGCCTGGCCCACGCCTGTCTCGCCCTTCAGGGCCAGAGCAGCGGTACGTGGGACAAGGCCGCCGAGTACTTCGCGGCCACGGAAGGCCGGCTCGGCACCTGCAAGGGGCTCGCCGCGCACGCCGTACTCGGAGACGTCCTGCGGTTCCACGAGCAACACCCCTCGGCCACCGTGCGGTTGCGCGGCTCGTCCGGGGGTGGTGGAGCCGTCTGTGCCTTCCGGATCACCGAGGTGACCGCAGGCGGTCCCGGGGAGCGGATCACCGTCTCGGTCAGCGGCGCCTACTTCAGCTCCGAGGACCTGGACTCCGCCACGGTCCTCATCGACGGGAAGCGTTCGAGTGGTGGGCTCGACGTTGCCTCCGAGTCGGGCGACGGCTTCGCCTTCACGGCCGAGGTTCCGGAGCTGGACAGTTATCCGAAGACGGTCGACGTCACGATCGACTACGGCTTCAAGACCACCAAGGCGGACGCGGTTACCATCCAGGACCCGAACTCCACGGGCTCCTCCCCCGACATCTCCCCGTCCCCCGTCATCTCCCCCTCCCTGTGACCACCGCACCCCCGGACCCGGAGCCCCCGGACCCGCCACCATCCGACCCCGAACCCGAACCAGACCCCCCGGAACCCCCACCCGCTCCCCAGCCCCGCAACTGGTTCGAGCTCATCGGTACCGCGGGCTCCCTGCTCTCCCTCTTCACCGCTGTCCTCTTCTACTTCGGCTGGGCCAGCACCGACGCCGAGACGCGGGCCCTCGGGTTGCGGGACACGCTGTTCCGGCTGTCCACCGCCGACTATCTGCTGCGGAGTGTGGACGCGCTGTACTTCCCGGTGCTCGCGCTGGCCGCCGCCGCGATGGCCGCCGCCGTGCTGCACCGCAGGGTCGAGAGCGATCCCGCCCGTGCCGAACCGGCGTTACGGATCCTGCGGCACGCCTGGCTGCCCGCGCCCCTGCTCGTGCCGCTCTACTACGTGTCGCCGGGCCCCGTCTTCGACCTGCTCATCCCGCTCGCGGCGATCGTCGGCGTGCTGCTCAGCGCGTACGCGCGGACCCGGCCGGACCCGGCAGCCACCGCGCCCGAACCGCACCGGGCGGCGCGCATCTGGGCCCCGGCGCTCCTCGTCGCCGTCGTCTCCCTGTTCTGGGCGGTGTACGCCTACGCCGTGATCATCGGCGAGGCCCGGGCCGCCGAGACGACCGCCACGGTGACCGACGGGTTTCCGGCGGTGGTCGTCTTCAGCGAACAGGACCTGCTCATCCGCGGGAACGGCAGTTGCGTCGCGGCGGTCGACACGGACGGCAGTCCCTACCGCTTCCGGTACGCCGGGCTGCGGCTGTTCCACGTCTCGGGCGACCGGCTCTATCTCGTACCCCGCTACTGGGCTCCCTGGGACGGCAAGCTGTACGTGCTGCACGAAGGGGACCCCGGGCTGCGGATCGAGTACGTCAGCGGCAGCCGCCGCCGGGCGACGGAGTGCCCATGACTCAGGGGCGCCACAGCGGATGCTCCCGCTCCGCCCACTCCCGGCTCACCGAGCCCGTGCGCATGCCCCGGCGGGCCTCCGGGTCGCCCAGGGCCATGCCGATGTGGCCGGCCAGGACGATCCCGATCGTCAGGGCCAGCCAGTCGTGCACGAAGGTCGCGCTGGTGCGCCACATCAGGGGTGTGAGGTGGGTGAACCACATCATCAGGCCGGTGCCGAGCATGACCAGCGTCGCACCCGCGATCCAGGCCGCGTAGATCTTCTGGCCGGCGTTGAACTTGCCCGCCGGGCGGGACGCGGGGCGGCGGTCGCGCCGTAGCACCGCGCGCAGCCAGCGCCGGTCGTGGGGGCCGAAGCGGTTGAGGAAGCGGAGGTCGGCGCGGAAGGCGCGGGAGGCGAGGCCGGCCAGGAGGGGCGCGGGCAGGGCGAGGCCGGACCACTCGTGGACGCGGACCACCAGCTCGCGGCGGCCGACGAGTTCGGCGAGCTGGGGGACGTAGAGGCAGGCCGCGGTGAGGATGCACATGGCCATCAGGGCGGCTGTCGTGCGGTGGATCCACCGTTCGGCGCGGGTGAAGCGGCGGATCCGTGCCGTGGGCGGCGCCTCAGCTCGTAGGCTCATCGTCGCGTCCGTTCGAGCGGCCCACCCAGGCGTCGACGTCGTAGCCCCGTTTCTCCCAGTAGCCCGGTTCCACGTCCTCGGTGACGGTGATGCCGGAGAGCCACTTGGCGGACTTGTAGAAGTACATGGGGGCCACGTAGAGGCGGACGGGGCCGCCGTGGCTGTGGCCCAGGTCCTTGTCCTGCATGCGCAGGGCGACCAGGACGTCGTCGCGGCGGGCCTGGTCGAGGGTGAGGCTCTCGCTGTAGGTGCCGTCGAAGCAGGTGAAGCGCACCGCCCCGGCCGTGGGGCGCACTCCCGCGGCGTCCAGCAGCCGGGACAGGCGTACCCCCTCGAAGGGAGTGTCGGGGACGCGCCAGCCGGTGACGCACTGCACGTCCCTGACCAGGCGGGTCTGCGGCAGGGCGCGCAGGTCCGCCAGGGTGTAGGTGCGGGGCCTTTGGACCAGGCCGTCGATCGTGAGGCGGTAGTTCCCGGCGTTCTTGTGCGGCACCGAGGAGGCGACCGAGTAGTAGCGGAAGCCGCCGCCGTTGGGCAGGAGGCCCGTCAGGCCGGTGGGGTCCTTGCCGGCCACGCCGCCGAGGAAGGACTCCAGGCCGCGTTGCAGGCTGGGCGCGGCGACCACGCCGAGGGCGCCCAGGCCGAGGGTGCCGAGGAAGACGCGGCGGCCGACGGGGGTTCCGCGGTCCTCGGGCTGTTCGGAGTTCACCTGTCCATTCGAGCACCCGCGACCCGCGGGGGGCCAGGGGCCGCGGGTGCCCGTCAGGGTTCCGTAACCACTTCTCAGTCGGCGGTCCCGGCCGCCTTCTCCAGCTGGAACGCCTCGTTGCCCAGGCCGATGCGGGCGTGGGCCTCGGGGTTGCGGGAGCGCAGGACGAGGCCCTGGAGCAGGCCGACGACCAGGGCGAGGGCGATGATGCCGGGCAGCAGCCAGTTCAGCGCGGAGTCGGGGCCGGAGCCGACGAGGACGTCGAAGTCCTTGACGGTGTAGCCGACGATGACGAGCAGCGCGACGGTGGCGAGCCCGGCGGCGGCCAGCCGCCAGAACTGGGTGCCGACGGCTCCGCGCCGGACGAAGAAGGCGATGACGGAGACCGAGGCGGCGGCCATCAGGAGGGTGACGCCGAGTGCGCCGACGTTGCCCATCCAGGTGAACAGGTGCAGGACGGGTGCGGTCGGGTCGCCGGTGGGCTTGTCGTCGGCGAGCGCGAAGGCGGCCACGGCCACCAGCGCGATCACGGTCTGGAGCAGGGAGCCGGTGCCGGGGGCGCCGCTGGCGCTGTTGGTGCGGCCGAAGGCGGCAGGCAGCAGGCCCTCGCGGCCCATGGCGAAGGCGTAGCGGGCGACGACGTTGTGGAAGCTGAGCATGGCCGCGAACATGCCGGTCACGAACAGCACGTGCAGGACGTCGGTGAAGGTGTCGCCGACGAGGCCCTCGGTGAGGAAGAAGAGCATGCCGGCGCTCTGTTCCTGGGCGGTGCCGACGACGGCGTCGGGGCCGGTGGCGACGGTGAAGGCCCAGCAGCTGATCGTGTAGAAGACCGCGATGCCGCCGATGGCGAGGAACATCACGCGGGGCACGAGGACGTGCGGGCGGCTGGTCTCCTCGGCGTAGACGGGGGCCTGCTCGAAGCCGAGGAAGGCGGCGACGCAGAAGCACAGGGCGGTGCCGATGCCGGCGCCGCTGAGCGTGTCCGGGTTGAAGGCGTGCAGGGAGAGGCCCTCCGGGCCGGGGTCGCCGAGGGCGGCGACGTCGAACACGACGACGAGGGCCACCTCGATGAGCAGCAGGACGCCGAGCACGCGCGCGTTGAGGTCGATCTTCAGCCAGCCGAGGGCGCCGACGAGGAGTACGGCCAGCAGGGCCGGTATCCACCAGGCGAGCTCGATCTCCAGGTAGGTGGCGAACAGGCCGGAGACCTCGAAGCCGAAGATGCCGTAGATGCCGACCTGGAGGGCGTTGTAGGCGACGAGCGCGACCATGGCGGCGCCGGCGCCCGCGGTGCCGCCGAGGCCGCGGGAGATGTAGGCGTAGAAGGCGCCGGCGTTGTGGACGTGCCGGCTCATCTCGGCGTAGCCGACGCTGAACAGGGCCAGGACGAGGCCGAGGATGACGAAGAGGAGCGGCTGCCCGACGATGCCCATCACCCCGAAGGTCGTGGGCATGACACCCGCGACGACCATGAGGGGTGCGGTCGCCGCGAGCACCGACAGCAGGAGGCCGACCGTGCCGAGGCGGTCGGCGCGCAGGGCGCGGTCCTGACCCTTGAACGTGCTGATGCCGCCGCTGTCGACGGTGGTACTGCTCGTTCTCGAACTGCCCGTGGTCATCGCGGGGTGGTCCTTTCGGGGGTGTTCGGGGGGTTCCGGGGGTGGCGCGTGGTGCAGGTGGTGCGGTGGTGCAGGTGGTGCGGTGGTGCGGGTGTCACACCGTGCCGAGCGCGCGGTCGCGGGCGGCACGGAAGGCGGAGTACGGCTCACGGTCGGGGTACGACCAGGGGGCGGGGGTGATGTGCTCGCCGATGCGGTGGAACAGGGCGGCGGCCTCGGCGCCCCGGCCCTCGCAGGTCTTCGCGTGGGCGAGGAAGTTCAGGTCGACCAGGCGGCGCGGGTGTCCCTCGTGCTCCCACTCCAGCCACCAGTCGAACGCCGCCTTCATCACCTGGCGGGCCCGGCGGCCGACCCAGTGGCCGGAGGCGGCCGGGTCGGCGGGCTCGTGTCCGGCGGCGGCCAGGACGCGGTAGCGCTCGGCGTGCGCGATGACCGGCAGGATCGCGAGCGGGGAGTCGGCGGGGGCCCGCTCGGCGGCGGCGGACGCGAAGTCGTAGACCTCGTGCAGCGGGTCCGGGCCGGCGGCGACGCCGTGCTCGGCGAGCCGGGCGACCATCAGATGGTGGGCGTGGTGGTGGTCGGCGTAGCGGCTGCGGATCTCGTCGAAGTGGCCGAGAGCCTCGCGCTCGGTGCCGGTTCCGCGCGTCAGCATGAGCAGGCCGAGCCAGGGGGTGGGGTCGGCCGGGACGGCCTCGGCAGCGGTGTGGCAGGCCTCGCGGGCGCGGTCCGGCTTCTCCTTGCCGCGTAAGGAGCGCTGCACCAGGGCGAGAGCGAGCAGGACGCGGGCGTCGGCGGACTCGGGTTCGGCCAGCAGCCACTCGCGGGCCCAGGGGGCGCTGTGGGGCTCCAGGGCGAGCACGGTGACGCGGTGTCCGCGGCGGTCCCAGTCGTCGGCGGTGTGGGCGAGCAGGGAGCGGGCGTTCTGCCAGCGCCCTTGCGCCAACGCCGCGCGGGCGGCGGCGAGTTCGGCGTCGTCCAGGGCCGGGTCGAGGGTCTGGGCCGCACGTTTGCGGCCGCGGCCGAGGGGTGGCGGGGGTGGTGACACCGCGGGGACTTCCTCACGCGCATTCTTCTGGCTCGCGGCTCGTCGGCTGGTTTCGGTTCGCCATCGAGTGATCACTCACAGCCAACCGGCAGCCAATGGTTCGCGTCAAGCCCCGCCCGGGTGTTACACGCGTCAACTCCTGTTACTGATGGGGAACTTGTGGCGTGTTGGCCGGGTCCGTACGGGGATCCGGCGGGGCCTTGGACCGGACCTGCGGCAGACGATCCGGAGGCGGGTCCGGAGGCCGGATCGACGGCCCTTTGGTCCGTATTTGTGGCGTACGTCATAGCAGGATCGGCGCGGGGCACCCACCATGGCGGGAAGCCCTTTGCCCGATTCCGATTCCTCTCAGGGGCGTGCCAAGCCCCGGGACGCTACAGTCGGCCCCTACGCACATACGCACCCCGTGGCCGAGTGATCGAGGTACGCAGCGTGTCGCTTCAGGTTCTGCTTCTTGCCGTGAGCGCCGCCTGCTGTCTGGGCTTCGGCTTCGTCCTCCAGCAGAACGCGGCCCAGCGGGCGCCCCTCGGCGACTTCCTCTCCCCCCGGCTGCTCCTGGACCTGATGAAGGTGCCGCGCTGGCTCGGCGGCCTGGCCCTGATGGTGGCCGGCATGGCACTGGGCGCCGTGGCGCTCGGCCAGGGTGAGCTGTCCCTGGTGGAACCGCTGCTGGCGACGAACCTCCTCTTCGCCCTCGCCCTGTCCCGCAAGCAGACCAAACAGCCCCTGGGCCGCCAGGGTTGGACGGGGCTCGCGCTGCTCGCGGGCGGGGTGAGCGCGTTCATCGTGGCGGGCGAACCGCGCGGCGGCACCGCCCTCACGGATCCCTTCCGGCAGTGGCTGATCATCGGCGCGATGGTCGGGCTCGCCCTGCTGCTCACGACGTACGCCAAGCGCTCGCGGCTCAGCTCGGGTCCGGTGCTGCTGGCCACCGCGGCGGGCCTGCTCTACGGCGTCCAGGACGCGCTGACCCGGGTGAGCGGGCAGCGCTTCTCCGAGGGCGGCCCGGCCGAGCTGCTCACCGGCTGGCAGCCGTACGCCGTGCTGGCGCTCGGCGTCACGGGCCTGGTGCTGGTGCAGAGCGCGTTCGAGACCGCGTCCCTGCGGATGTCGCTGCCCGCCCTGACCGCGGCCCAGCCGCTGGCCGGGATCCTGTGCGGGGTCGGCTTCCTCGGCGACCGGCTGCGCACCGATCCCGGGGCCCTGGCCTGGGAGACCGGCGGGCTCGCGGCGATCGTCGTGGGCATCGTCCTGCTCGGCCTGCACCCGGCCATGCCGTGCGGCGCGGTGGAACGGGAACCGGCGCGGGATCTCCAGCCGAGCTGACCGCCCGCGGCCGGGTCCTGCTTGGATGGCCCCCATGAGCTCAGCTGACGAAATCCTCGACATCGTCGACGAGAACGACCACGTCATCGGGCAGTTGCCGCGCGGCCAGGTGTACGCGGAGGGCCTGCGCCACCGGTGCGTCTTCATCCAGGCCCGGGACGCCGAGGGCCGCCTCTTCGTCCACCGCCGCACCCCGACCAAGCTGGTCTTCCCCTCTCTCTACGACATGTTCGTCGGCGGTGTCGTCGGCGCGGGCGAGACCTACGACGACGCGGCGCTGCGGGAGGCGGAGGAGGAACTGGGGGTGTCCGGGCTGCCGAAGCCCGAGTTCCTCTTCAAGTTCCTCTACGACAACGGCGCCGGGCAGAGCTGGTGGTCGTCGGTGTACGAGGTGCGCTGCACCCTGCCGGTCAGCCCCCAGGTCGAGGAGGTGGCCTGGCACGACTTCCTGCCGGAGGCCGAGGTGGAGCGACGGCTGACGGAGTGGGAGTGGGTGCCGGACGGGCTGGCGGCGTACGAGCGGCTCCGAACCCGTAACGGGCACAACTGACGAGCAAGAGGAGCGTCAAAGCCTTTCGGCCGGCTCCGGGTAGGGTCCGGGACATGATCGGATTCGTACGGAACGTCCGCCTGTGGTTCGCGCCCGGGGAGATCCGGGAAGAGGGCCGGACGCCCGACTACCGGTTCTCGCTGGCGAACGAGCGCACCTTTCTGGCCTGGCTGCGCACCGCGCTCGCCCTGGTCGGCGGCGGCTTCGCCGTCGACCAGTTCCTGCCGGATCTGCGCTGGGGCTGGCGGGTGGGGCTGGCGCTCGCACTGCTCGGTGCGGGCGTGCTGTGTTCCCTGCGTGCGGTCAATCACTGGGTGCGCTGCGAGCAGGCCATGCGACGTGGCGAGGACCTGCCGGTGTCCCGGTTCCCGGCGGTGCTGAGCGTCGTCGTCGCGGTCGTCGCCCTGGCGATGGTCGTGGTCGTGCTCGTCGGGTGGGAGGGGTGAACCCGGCGGCGGAGCCCGAGCGGGACCCCGGCCTGCAGCCCGAGCGGACCCGGCTCGCCTGGCGCCGTACGACACTGGCGGCCACCGTGGCCGCCGTACTCGCCATGAAGTCCGCGCTGCAGCACGAGATCTCCGCGGCCGGTGTCGTCGTGTCCGCCCTGTGCCTCGTCCTCTGGCTGGGCTTCCTTTCGGTCGCCCAGCGCCGGGTCCTAGCCCTCTCCGCGACGGCACGACCGCAGGCCCTCGCCCCCCGGCACGCCACCGCGGCGGTCCTGTGCACGGTGGCGCTGGCGGTGTGCGGCGCGGCGCTGGTCCTCTAGTCCCTCCGCTCCTCCGCCGCCTCCCAGTCCACCGTCACCACGATCTTGCCGCGCGTCCGGCCCTCCTCGTTCAGCCGGTACGCGTCCGCCGCGCGGTCCAGGGGGAATGTCTCGGACACGTGGACGCTCACCACGCCCTGCTCGGCCAGTTCGGTCAGCCGCAGGAGATCGTCGGCGTCGGGTCGTACGAAGTAGTAGCGGCCGCCGTAGTCGACCACGCCGCCGTCGGCGATGGAGACCAGCCGGCCTTCCGGGGCGAGGAGGTTCGCCGCGGCCTTCAGCGCCTCGCCGCCGACGGTGTCGAACACCGCGTCCACGCCCTCGGGGGCCAGCCCGCGCACCCGCTCGGCGACGCCCTCGCCGTACTCGACCGGCTCGCCGCCGAGGCCCCGGACGAAGGCGTGGTTGTGCTCACTGGCCGTGCCGATGACGCGGGCGCCGAAGTGGCGGGCGAGCTGGACGGCGACGGAGCCGACCCCGCCGGCCGCGGCGTGCACCAGGACGGTCTCGCCGCGCTTGACCCGGAGCACCTCGACGAGCACCTGGTAGGCGGTCAGCCCGACCAGCGGCAGGCCGGCCGCCTCCTCGAAGGACAGGTTGCGCGGCTTGCGGGCGAGGGTGCGCAGGGGGGCGGCGACGTACTCGGCGAAGGTGCCGCGGGAGAGGAAGTCCTCGCGCACGTATCCGATGACCTCGTCGCCGACGGCGAACTCCGAGACGGAGACGCCCGGCTGGACCACCACACCGGAGAGGTCCCAGCCGGGGACCACCGGGAAGACGGCTTCGAGGGCGCCGTCGAGGTAACCCTCGCGGCACTTCCAGTCGACCGGGTTGACGGCCGCCGCCCGCACCTTGACCAGCACCGAGTCGGGGCCGACCTTGGGGTCGCTCACCTCCCCGTAGGCGAGCACATCGGCGCCGCCGTAGCGTGAGTAGCTGATGCCCTTCATGGCTCCGACCCTCCGGGGTACCCGTACGCCACGCAAGCCGAATGACCGGATATGCGCCGTTCGCGTGGCAGCCTGTCCGTCGTCATCACCCGCGCCTTCGAAGGTGAGCACCATGACCACCCTCCACCAGGAACACGCCTCCCACACCCATGTTCACGGACCCGACTGCGGCCACGCCGAGGTGCCGCACGGCGACCACATCGACTACGCGCACAACGGGCATCTGCACCGGGAGCACGGCGGACACTGGGACGAGTGCGAGCCGGGCGGGCACACCGCCCACGAGGGGCATCAGCACCAGCACGGCGAGGCCTGCGGGCACGAGAGCGTGCTGCACGGCGACCACGTCGACTATCTCCACGACGGTCACCGGCACGCCGCCCACGACGGCCACTGGGACGACCACTGAGGCCCTGACCCGGCCGAAAGAAGCGGTCCGACAGCTCCCCGACGCCCTGCGCGGGGAGCTGTCGGCCTATCGTGGCTCCGATCACGTTGGGCTCACCCACTGGACGACATACCGACCGGTCGGCATCATTGGTCGGGTCCCGTTCACCTGCCCGTAGGAGCACCGATGAGCCCCGACCACCCGCCCGGACTCGATCTCGACCGGCTGCGCGTGCTGCTCGACCGCGAGCGGCCCGGCCTGGTGCACGGCCCCCTGACCGGCCGGCTGATCGAGGGTGGACGGTCGAACCTCACCTACGCGCTCTCCGACGGCACCTCGCGCTGGGTCGTACGGCGGCCTCCGCTCGGCCATGTCCTGGCCACCGCGCACGACATGAGGCGCGAGCACCGGGTGATCAGCGCCCTGCACCCGACGAGCGTGCCGGTGCCTGAGCCGATCCTGTTGTGCGAGGACGAGGACGTGCTCGGGGCACCGTTCTACGTCATGGAGTTCGTGGAGGGCACCCCGTACCGCACCGCCGACCAGCTCGTCCCGCTGGGTGCGGAGCGCACGCGCCAGGCGGTGCTCTCGCTGGTGGACACGCTGGTGGACCTGCACGCGGTGGACCCCGCCGAGGTGGGCCTCGCGGACTTCGGCCGCCCCGAGGGTTTCCTCGACCGGCAACTGCGGCGCTGGGGCAAGCAGTTGGACGCCTCCCGCAATCGTGAGCTGGCCGGCATCGACGAACTGCACGCGACGCTCGGGCGCCGGCTGCCGACCTCGCCCGTGCCGACGGTGATCCACGGCGACTACCGGCTGGACAACGTCCTGATCGGCGACGACGACCGGATCAAGGCGATCCTGGACTGGGAGATGTCCACGCTCGGCGATCCGCTCACCGACCTGGGGCTGCTGGTGATGTACAGCCTGCCGCTGGGCATGGCCGACTCCCCCGTCTCCACCACCGCCGAGGCGCCGGGCCACCCCGATCCGGCCGAACTGATCGAGCGGTACGCCGCCCGGTCGGAGCGCGACGTCTCGGCCGTCTCCTGGTACACGGCGTTCGCCTGGTTCAAGCTCGCCGTGATCCTGGAGGGCATCCACTACCGCTACACACTGGGCCAGACGGTCGGGCGCGGCTTCGACCGCATCGGCGATCTGGTCCCGGTCTTCATCGAGCACGGTCTGACCACTCTTCAGGAAGGCTGACGGGCCATGGACTTCGCGTTCGACGCGCGCACCGAGGAACTGCGCGCCAAACTGCTCGCCTTCATGGACGAGTACGTCTACCCGGCCGAGGCGGTGGCGGAGGAGCAGCGGGCCGCGCTGGCGTCCCCCTGGGACACCCCGGCCGTGGTCGAGGAGTTGAAGGCGGAGGCGCGCAGGCAGGGCCTGTGGAACCTCTTCCTGCCGGACTCCGAGTACGGCGCCGGACTGACCAACCTCCAGTACGCCCCGCTCGCCGAGATCACCGGCCGTTCCCCGCACCTGGCGCCCACCGCGCTGAACTGCGCGGCGCCCGACACCGGCAACATGGAGGTGCTGCACCAGTTCGGCGACGAGCGGCAGAAGAAGCAGTGGCTGGAGCCGCTGCTGGCGGGCGAGATCCGCTCGGCGTTCGCCATGACCGAGCCGGAGGTGGCCTCCTCGGACGCCACCAACATCACGACGCACATCGAGCGGGACGGCGACGAGTACGTCGTCACCGGCCGCAAGTGGTACATCTCCGGGGCGATGAACCCGGACTGCAAGATCTTCATCGTGATGGGCAAGACGGACCCGGACGGCGCGGACATCCGCCGGCAGCAGTCCATGGTGCTGGTCCCCCGCGACACCCCTGGCGTCACCGTCAAGCGCGCCATGCAGGTGTTCGGCTACGAGGACCACTCCCACGGCGGTCACGCCGAGGTGATCTTCGACCACGCGCGCGTGCCGGTGTCGAACCTGATCGGCGAGGAGGGCGGCGGCTTCGCCATCGCCCAGGCCCGGCTGGGCCCCGGCCGTATCCACCACTGCATGCGGCTGATCGGCATGGCCGAGCGGGCGATCGAGCTGATGTGCCGGCGGGCCGTTACGCGTACCGCGTTCGGCAAGGCGCTGGCCCAGCAGGGCGTGGTGCACAACTGGATCGCCGACGCGCGCGTGACGGTCGAGCAGCTGCGGCTGCTGGTGCTGAAGACGGCCTGGCTGATGGACACCGTCGGCAACCGTGGCGCCCACACCGAGATCCAGGCCATCAAGATCGCCACGCCCCGCGCGGTCGTCGACATCATCGACCGGGCGATCCAGCTGCACGGTGCGGGCGGCGTCAGCCAGGACTTCCCGCTGGCCGAGCTGTACGCGGGCGCCCGGACGCTGATGATCGCCGACGGTCCCGACGAGGTGCACCAGCGGTCGCTGGCGCGACGGGAACTGAAGAAGTACGTGTGACCGACACGTGTAAGGGGCGGCCGCATGGACGGCCGCCCCTTACACGTCGACTTCAGGGGCGCAGTGCCCGCAGCAGCAGGTCGGCCAGGTGGTCGGCGACCTCCTGGGGGCTGAGCGGGCCGTCCGGGCGGTACCAGGTCGACAGGTGGTGGACCGAGCCGAAGTGGTAGTCGACCACCAGGTCGGCCGGGGTCGCCTTCGAGAAGACGCCCGCGTCCTGGCCCTCCTCGATGAGCGCGCGGAAGCGCTCGTGGTAGCGCCGGCGCTCGGCGCGCACCTGCTTGTTCTTCTCCGGGCTCAGGTGGTGCATCGAGCGGAAGAAGATCGAGGCGTCGTCGAGGTTCTCGATCGTCGTGACGACGACGTCGGCCGCCGCGGCGCGCAGCCGCTTCTCGATCGGCTCGTCGGCGCCCGCGAAGGCGTCCAGGCGCTCCTGCTGCAGGCGCAGCACGCGCGCGTACACCTCGTGCAGAAGGTCGTCCTTGGAGCCGAAGTAGTGGTACAGCGCCCCCTTGGTGACGCCTGCCGCCTCGACGATCTCCTGCACCGAGGTGCGGTCGTAGCCCTGCGCGGCGAAGAGCCGGGTGGCGGCGGCCAGCAGCCGCTGTGGGACGGGGGTGCCGTCTCCGTCCGTCGTCCTGGGCACTGTGCCGCCACCTGCCTTTCGAAGGTTGTCCACTAGCTGTCTTGCGCTGGGGAACGGAGTTCCCGCCGGAGGATCTTCCCACTTGCCGTCTTCGGCAGGTCGGGCAGTATCTCCACCTGGCGCGGGTATTTGTAGGCGGCCAGTCTCTCCTTGCAGTACGCGGCGAGCGCATCCGGGTCCGTGTCGGCCCCCGGGCGGAGGCTGATGTACGCCTTGACGGTCTCCCCGCGGTACCCGTCGGGCACCCCGACGACGGCCGCCTCGCGCACCGCCGGGTGGGTGTACAGCACGTCCTCGACCTCGCGCGGCCACACCTTGAAGCCGGACGCGTTGATCATGTCCTTCTTGCGGTCGACGACGTACAGCCAGCCCTGGGGGTCCATGAAGCCGATGTCGCCGGTGCGCAGTTCACCCCCGGGGAAGGTCTCGGCGGTGGCGTCCGGGCGCCGCCAGTAGCCGGGGACGACCTGCGGTCCGCTGACGACGATCTCGCCCTGCTCGCCGAAGGGCACTTCCGCCCCCTCGTCGTCGACGATCCGCACGACCGTGTCCGGGCCCGGCGCCCCGACCGCGAGCGTCCCGGACGCCGGATCGACGGGGGCCTCAAGGCCGGGCGGCACGGCGGCGCAGGGCGCGGTGCACTCGGTGAGGCCGTAGCCGTTGCGGATGTACGGCCCGAAGCCGGCCCGGAACTTCTCCACCAGGGCGGGCGGCAGCGGAGCCCCGCCGGAGGAGATGATCCGGAAGGAGGCGAAGTGCTCGCGGGTGACGGACGGGTGGGCGGCCAGGGCCATGAAGGCGGTCGAGGGGCCGACCGTGTAGTGCGGCCGGTGCTCGGCGAACGCGTCGAGGACGACACCCGCCTCGAAGCGGTACGCGAGGACGAGCGTGCCCGCGCTGTTCAGACAGGCACCGAACTGGCACACCATGCCGGTGATGTGGAACAGGGGCGCCAGCGCGAAGTACACGGGCGCCTCGGGCAGCGGCAGTCCGGCCCGCTGCCGTTCGGCGTTGTGCATGATGTTGCCGTGCGTATTGGTGGCGCCCTTGGGGGTGCCGCTGGTGCCCGAGGTGTAGCTGATCAGCGCGAGGTCGGACGGTCGCGGGTCGCGTCCCTCGGGGGCCTTGTGGCCGGCGCGGGCCACGGCCGCCAGGTCGTCGGCGTCGGCGGCCTGCGTCAGCCGTTCGAAGGTGAGCACGCGCGCGTCACCGCGGGTCTGGAAATCCAACTCACAGCCTGTGAGCACGATCCGCACGGGCGAGTCGGCCGCCGTCTCGCGCAGATACGACTCCCAGGCCCGGTCGGAGCAGATCAGCGCCGCCGCCTCGGCGTCCCGCAGGACGTGTGCCATCTCGCCGGACTTGTACATGGGGTTGACCGGCACGACGGTCGCGCCCGCCTTCCAGGCGCCGAGCACGGCGAGCACGAAGTGCGGGGAGTTCTGCAGCAGCACGGCCACCCGGTCGCCGCGCTCCAGGCCACGGGCGGCGAGGTGACCGGCGACGGAGTCGCTCAGCTCGTCGATCTCGTCGTAGGTGAGGCGGCCGTCGAAGTAGGCGAGGAAGGTGCGGTCCGGGGTCTCGGCGACGGCCCGGCGCAGGGCGTGCACCAGTGAGTCGGCCGGGTCGATCGGGGCGCGCTGGGCATCGTCGAGCAGAGCGAGCCAGGGCTTGGCCGCGTACCGGGACGCGCTCACCGCGCCGCCTCCCACTTCTGCTGGATGTGGTTCATGGTGCTCAGCCAGCGGTCGGGCTCACCCGCCCTGGCCTGGTAGTACCCGGCGACCTCGGGGTGCGGCAGGATCAGGAAGCGGTCCTCCTCGATGCCCTTGAACAGGGCGTCGGCGACGTCGTCCGGCTCGATCGCGGTCGGCTGGAGCACCAGTTCACCGGCGCTGCCGCTGGCGGTGAGCATGTCGGTGCGCACGCCCTGCGGACAGATCGCGTGGACCTTGACGCCACGGTGCCGGTAGGTCAGCGACAGCCACTCGGCGAAGGCGTACGCGCCGTGCTTGGTGACGCTGTAGGGCGCGGCGCCGATCATGGTGAGCAGCCCGGCGGCGGAGACGGTGGAGACGAACCGCCCGTGCCCGCGCTCCAGCCACCCCGGGATCAGCTCCTGCGCCGCCCGGACGTGGGCCATGACGTTGACGTCCCAGGCGAGCGCCCAGACGTCTTCCCCGGCGGCTTCGGACCCGCCGGAGCCGACGCCGGCGTTGGCGCAGTACACGTCGATGTCCCCGCCGAGGGCGTCACGGGCATCTCCTACGACGGTGGAGGCATCGCCGGGCACCGCGGTCCCGCCGATCTCGGCGGCGACGGCCTCGGCCTTGGCCACATCGAGATCGTTGACGACGACCCGGGCCCCCGCGGAGGCGAACCGCCGGGCCAGTGCGGCCCCGATCCCGCCACCCGCTCCGGTGACCACGACTCCGGCATCCTGCAAGGCTTCCACCATCGGTCTCCTTCGACTTACGGCACACGGCTCCGCGCCAGACTAACCGGTCGGTATGTATCAGAGGAAGGGCAAGGGAAGCGCCGGTAGGGGCGCGGGGAACTGCGCGACAAGCCACAGACGACCGACAGCTTACGAACCTCAGCGACCACCCCTTACCGTGCCCCCATGCGCCTATCCAGACGAACTCTCCTGGCGGCAACCCCGGCCTTGGCGGCGGCCACCACAACCTCCGCGGCCGCATCCGAACAAGGCCGCCGCCTGCGAACCGGCTTCGAACGCCTGGTCGCCGACGGCTACTCCGTACTCGACGGCCAGCGCATCGGAATCGTCACCAACCCGACCGGCATCACCCGCACCGCTCGGCACATCGTCGACGTCATGCACGAAGACGAAAGGGTGGATCTCAGGGCCGTCTTCGGCCCGGAACACGGCTTTCGCGGCACCGCCCAGGCCGGCGGCTCCGAGGGCCGCTACGACGACCCCGCGACCGGCCTCCCGGTCTACGACACGTATCTCAAGAGCGGTCAGCCCCTCGCCGACATCTTCACCGCGTCCGGCGTCGACACGGTCGCCTTCGACATCCAGGACGTCGGCGCCCGCTTCTACACGTACATCTGGACGCTGTACGACTGCATGGAGGCGGCCCGGCTCGCGGGGAAACGGTTCGTCGTGCTCGACCGCCCCAACCCGGTGACCGGCCGCTCCGCCGAAGGCCCCGTGCTGCACAAGGAGTTCGCCACGTTCGTCGGCCGGCAGCCGATCTCGCAGGCGCACGGGATGACGGTCGCGGAGCTGGCCCTGCTGTTCAACGGGGAGTTCCTGACCGAGCCGGTGCCGCTGGAGACGGTGACGATGACGGGCTGGCGGCGCTCGGAGTTCTACGACGCCTCGGGCCTGCCGTGGGTGCCGCCGAGCCCGAACATGCCGACCCCCGACACCGCCCTCGTGTACTCCGGGACGTGCCTCTTCGAGGGGACGAACCTCTCGGAGGGCCGTGGCACC
The DNA here is from genome assembly GCF_040686775.1 of Streptomyces sp. NPDC079141. Classification (NCBI taxonomy): domain Bacteria; kingdom Bacillati; phylum Actinomycetota; class Actinomycetes; order Kitasatosporales; family Streptomycetaceae; genus Streptomyces; species Streptomyces sp. NPDC079141. The sequence continues at coordinate 134,737 of NZ_JBFBLP010000010.1, forward strand.
ACGCGCCCCTTCGAACTTCTCGGCGCGGAGGGCATCGACCGGCGGTGGGCCGCGGCCGCGAACGAACTGGGGCTGCCCGGCGTGCACTTCAGGGAGGCGTACTTCACGCCCACCTTCTCCAAGTTCCAGGGCAAGACCGTCGGCGGCGTACAGGTCCACGTCCACGACCGCGCGGCCTACGACCCCGTACGCACCGGGATCGCCCTCCTCGTGACCGCCAAGCGGACCTTCGCCGGCTTCACTTGGCGCGCGGACAACTGGATCGACAAGCTCACCGGCTCCACTCAGGTCCGTACGGCGATCGACGCGGGCGCGGACCCCGACGAGGTGGTGGCCGGCTGGCAGGACGAACTCGCGGCGTTCCGGGGGATTCGAAAGGAATACCTCCTCTACAGATGACCCGTACCGTATGGCCAACTCTGCCCCGTGGCGGGACGATGCGACCGCATCGCACCGTCACGGGGGACGAGGAGACCGGTCATGACACGACCCGCAGTGAGCGTGAGTCCCTACTGGGAGCTGACCTTCGACGCGGACGGCGACCCGGAGGCCCGCGGGCGCGACCGGCTGCTCGCCGGGGTCGTCCGGCACGAGGTGCGTGAGCTGCTGGTCTTCGCGCACGGCTGGAACAACGACCGCTCCGGCGCGACCCGGCTCTACGACCGCTTCTTCGCGCCGGTGCCGGAGCTCGCGCCGCGGGCCCGGATCGGGTACGTGGGTGTGGTGTGGCCGTCGATGCGTTTCTCGGACGAGCCGATCCCCGACTTCCCGCGCGCCGCCGCGGCCGACGTACCGCCGCGCCCGGTGCTCGACAAGGACACCCGGCACGCGCTGCTGGAGACGTTCCCCGGGCGGGCCACGGTGATCGAGCAGATCGCCCGGCTGCTGGAGCAGCAGTCGCGCGAGGAGGCCGAGCTGGAGGAGTTCGGGCGGCTGGTGCGGATGCTGGTGGAGCTGGTGCCGCCGGGTCCGCAGGCGCTGTTCGCGGCGGACACGCTGTCGGAGGGCGTGCCGCAGGACGGACCGGCGATGCTGCACGGGCCGGTGGCCGAGGCGTGCGAGGTGTTCGCGCGGGCCCTGGCGCAGCTCGAAGCGCCGGGCGAGGCTCCGGAGGCTTCCTTCGCGCTGCCGAATCCGTGGGACGGGGCGCACGAACTGCTGCGGCAGGCGACCTACTTCGCGATGAAGCGGCGGGCCGGGACGGTGGGCGAGCGCGGGCTCGGGCGGGTGATCGGGCAGCTCGCGGCGCGCTCGCCGGAGGTGCGGGTGCATCTGGTCGGGCACAGCTTCGGCGGGCGGCTGGTGTCGTTCGCGCTGCGCGGTCTGCCCAAGGGGGTGCACACGGTGAAGTCCGTGACGCTGCTCCAAGGGGCCTTCTCGCACTACGCGTTCGCGGCCCGGCTGCCGCACGACACGCGCGCGGGTGGGGTGCTCCAGGGGCAGCACAACCGGATCGACGGCCCCCTGGTGTGCTGCTACTCCCGTCACGACCAGGCGCTGGGCACCATGTATCCGCTGGCCTCCCGGATGGCGGGCCACGACCGGGAGGTCGCGGGGCTGGACCTCGGGCAGGCGCTGGGCGCCAAGTGGGGGGCGATGGGCCACGACGGGGTGCAGGCCGTGCCCGGCACCCGGTCGCTGAAGCTCGCGGACGCGCTGCGCGGCCCGCTCCCGGCGTCCGGGTGCGTGAACGTCGACGCCGCGGCGGTGGTCCGGCGCGGCGGGCCGCCCGCCGGGGCGCACAGCGACATCGTGCACCGGGAGCTGGCCCAGCTGGTGCTGGCGGCGGGCCGCGTCCGCTGACCCGCCGCCGTCACCTCACCGATGTGAGGTGAACTCCACGACCTGCTGGTACGTCGGCCGGTTCTGCCAGCTGATCGTGGGGTGCGTGATACCGCCGAGCGGGCGCTGGACGATGGCGTCGGCGCACCACTGGTTGCCCGCCGCGCACACGTCGTCGCCGGGGTAGACCTGGGCCGCGGTCCGTCCGGCCGCCTCCTTGAGGGTGCTGATCAGGCTGTCCCGGCAGGCGCTCAGGCTGCCGCCGCCGCAGTACTCGTGGGCCAGTGGTCCCTGCACCGGCTCACCGAGCACGGCCCGTAGATCCTTGTCGACATAGCTCCACCAGCCGTACTGGAAGGCGCTGCCGGCGTGGGAACCGGTGGGTCCGTGGGCGGCCGACGGGGACTCGTCGACCGGCAGGTTGTTGGTGAAGGCGGAGTACAGGTCGGCGCCGAGGCCCGGTTCGAACTCGGTCCTCACCAGCAGCGGCCACCACGCGTCCAGGATGCGGATCGCGTCGGCGTGCGCGTACGTCTTCGAGCCCGCCGACGTCTCGGTGCGCCGGGAGCCCGCCGAGACCCAGGCGGACAGCTTGTCGGCCGCCGCCTTGGCCGTGGAGTCCGTCACCGGTGAGCTGTTGACCACCTTCAGCAGGTCCGGCAGGACGTCCTCGGCGCGCAGGTCGGTCAGGCCCGCCTCGGCCATCGCCTTCACCAGGGAGGCCCGGGTCACCCCGCCGGCCGCGACCAGCTTCTTCACCCGGTCGTCGAGGAGGTTGCCGCGGTGCACGGAGCCGTCGCCCCAGGGGGCGGTGGTGTAGTCGGCGGCCTGCTTGTTGTTCCAGGAGACGTAGTAGTCCTGGTCGACCGAGTTGGGGTGCTGCGAGGGCGGTGTGTAGTCGGCGGTGTTGGTCGCCGGGTCGAAGTTCCGCCACTCGTAGGCCGACTGCGCCCACACCGGGAGCTCGGCGTCGACGCCGGTCGCGCGCACCGGGTTGTCGCCGCTGTTGTAGTACGCGGTGTGTTCGGAGTCCACATAGAACCAGTTGAAGGTGTAGTTGATGTGCTGCACCGCTGTCTGGAACGTCGCGGGGCTGTTGAGGTAGTCGGGGTCGTTCAGCATCTGGAAGCCGATGATCGAGTCGGCCTCGTGCATGAAGGACGAGCGCAGGGTGGTGTAGGCGACCTTCTTGCCGTCGACGGTCGCGCGGTGCGAGACGGGCCCGTACTTGGTGCGCCAGACCCGCATCGTGTACGAGCCGGCCGGCGTGCTGTCGGCGGTCGTCGGCGTCCAGGCGTTCTTCTGCTCGACCTTCTCCATCGCCGTGCAGGTGCCGCGGTACAGGTAGTGGTAGTCGTCCTGGCAGAGCTCGACGGCGTAGCTGTCGATGATGTCCTGGCCGGATGTCGTCGCGCTCCACGAGTAGTCCTGGCCGCGGCCGAGTTCGACGTACATGCTCAGGCCCGCGAAGGAGGCGCCGCGGGCGCTGATGCCCGGGCCCTGGATCTCCTGGAGCATCAGGAGCTGGGGTGCGAAGTAGCCGGTCTGCGGGCCGAAGACGGCTACGGGGTGGCCGCTCGCGGTGTGCTCGCCGCTGACCACCAGGGCGTTGGACATGCCGCGCCGGGCCGAGCTCATGGCCGACTTCGCCGCCGCGGTCGAGGTGGCGCCGGCGGCGGAGGTCGCCGCGCTGCCGGTGCGGTCGTACACGAGCTGCTCCGTGGTCACCGAGCCGCCGTCGGGCAGGGCCTCGCCCTGCGGGTCGGCGGGCTTGGTGGCATAGGGGAAGCTCTTGTCGTGGACGGTGACGACGGCCTCGGGGTCGTTGCGCATCCGGAAGGACTCCCAGACCTCGGTGCCCTCGGTCACGCCGTACTTCTCCTGGGCGGCCAGCAGGGAGATGGCGTTGTTCACCTCGCCGCCGCCCCCGGAGCCGAACAGTGCGCCGATGACCGAGGCGAGCGCGACCAGGTCGGTGGGCTTGAAGTGCTCGATGGTGCCGGCATTGGTGACGGAGTCCTTGTGGCCGGTCAGGACGTACTCGCCGGGGAAGTAGCGGCCGCTGTCGGAGGCGTCGATGTAGGCGTTGATGCCGGCGACGTAAGCGTTTACGTCGGCGAGGGCCTGCTGTCCGCGGGCGCCGGCCGAGGCGACGGCGCTGTCGATCTGGGCCTGGAGATCGGCCTCGGTGTAGGGGGCGTGGCGCCAGAACTCCTGCTCCAGGCCCTGGTTGGAGGTCGCGCCGCCGGCGAAGGAGGTCAACTGGCCGCGTCCGACGTGCCGGAAGACGTCCATCAGCCACAGCCGGTCCTCGGCCGCCGCATAGCCGGCGCCGAACTCCGTGCCGTATCTGGTGGTGCCGGTGATGTGCGGCACACCCGTCTTCTTGTCGCGGACGATCGTCACGTCACTGCGGCCGGCGGGCCGGACGGTGGAGGCGACCTGGTCGGCGGGGACCCCGAAGGACGCGTCGTTGAAGAACGCGGTGAGGCCGGCGTTGGTGAGCGTCGGGTAGCCGGTGGCGAGGTTGGCGTAGGGGCCGAGCTGGTCGGACGAGTGGGCGGGACGGGAGCCGAAGGCCTGGTGGAGCAGGATCTGGGCCAGGGTGGCGTTGCCGTTCTCGCCGGGCGGCAGGATGTCGGAACACTGGCTTCCGCAGTGGTCGGTGACGGCCGTCACCTCCGCTTCCGCGGCCTGTGCGGCGGAGGCCGCCTGGGAGAGCGGGGACAGAAGACCGGCTATGAGGACGCATACGGATGCGGCCTTCAGGAACCCGTGGGTTCTGCCGGGAGTTCTCAGTCTGACGAGAGCGGTGTGTGGGATACGCCGTGGCATGGCAGCTCCTACCGACGTGGGATGAGCCGGACGTTACCGCCGGTATCCCCGGGATTGAAGATGAACATGCGTCAGGTTTCGCAGTCACGGGGAGGCCCGGGCGGGCGGCTTATGGGGCTCATCGGAAAACGGATGGAGCCGAATCGCTTGTCGATACGTCTATTCGGCGACGTCCGTACGACGACGCCGAAGTGACCGAAGTACAGGTGCAGGTGTGACGGAGGTGCAGGGCGATGGCCGGTTTTCGGAGTCTGGCGAGACAGGTGCGAGATCCGCGGTGCGATCTGGCGCTGCGGCGCTACTCGCTGCGCAAGTGCCTTGAACGTTTTGCTCCTTACGGGCACAGGGCGACCTGGGACCACTTGTGCTCCCGGGCGGGATTCGGTCCGGAGGACCGCTCCCCCGATCCTGCGCGGCTCGTGGCCGCGTTGGACGAGCTGGAGGAGGCGCGTTCGGTGTGGCTGGCCTATGAGGTCGAGTTCGCCCGGCGCCGGAAGAAGGAGAAGCACGACGGACTGCGCAGGCCGGGGAGTGTCGATGACTGGCACCGGCTGACCTGGGGCGGGTTCGGTGTGGCGTGGTGCGACGACCCGCGGGTCCACCCCCGTGAGCCGCTGGCCGAGGTACTGCGCCGACTGATCTCCGCGTTGGAGCGCGATCCCGGTGCCGACTGCCCCGTGTGCGGCGGGGAGCGGCTGATCTGGAAGTACGACCTGGCCCATGAACCGTCGTCGGGCCCGGTCTGCACGGCGTGCGGAATCGTGGTGCCGCGTCCGGTGCTGACGCCGGAGGCCCTGGCGAGCGCCAGGAGGGAACGGCGGCTGCTCATCTCCGCGTGAGCGCTCGCGCTGGGAAGGCCGTGTTGAATCCGCGGGCCGGTGGGGGCTGGGCGCGCCCACGCGGCGGAGCCGCATGTCGATAGAGCCCCGCGCCCCTGACGGGCGCGTGACGCGCCGGAGTCCACCAGGGCCGCTCTGCACGACGGGGGTGCGCCGGGGATGCCGCACCCCCCACATGACGGTGAGCGGATCATTTGTGACGGCTCAGGCCCGTTGTCAGTGGCGACTGTCACCATCGGGGCATGGTGCAGGTCTGTCTGAACGGGGCCCGAGGGGCCGGCGACGGTGTGATGGTGCCGCTCTCGCCGGAGGCGCTGGCCGAGTCCGCGGCCGAGGCTGTCGCGGCCGGGGCCACGGATGTGCATGTTCACCCCAAAACCCCCTGTGGGCAGGACAGTCTGTCGCCGCGTGTGGTCGGGCCGGCGCTGGAGGCGATACGGGCGCGGGTGTCCGTGCCGGTCGGGGTGACCACGGGTGCCTGGGCGGAGCCGGATCCCGCGGCGCGCACGGAGCGCATCCGGTCCTGGACCGTGCTGCCGGACCACGCCTCGGTCAACTGGCACGAGCCGGGCGCGGAGGAGGTGGCCGCCGCCCTGATCGACCTGGGTGTCGGGGTGGAGGCCGGGATCTGGTCGGGGACGGACGCGGCCGCGCGGTTTGCCGTCTCGCCGCTCGGACCGAAGGTGCTGCGGGTGCTGGCCGAGGTGACGGACACGTCGCCGGACACGGCCGAGGACAGTGCGCGGACGCTGCTGGCCGACCTGGGGTCCGCCTTCGGCCGCCCGATCCTGTTGCACGGCGAGGACGAAGGCGCATGGCCGGTGCTGCGGCTGGCCGGGCGGCTGGGGCTGGCGACGCGGGTGGGCCTGGAGGACACACTGGTTCTGCCGGACGGGGAACGGGCGCGGTCGAACGCGGAGTTGGTGACGGAGGGGCTGGTCCAGTACGGCCGGGCGGCGCCGGGGCGGGACCGTAGCAGGCGGTAATCCGTTCGCTCCACCCCTTTCGCGTACGGACAGTTGGAGGCGATGAGACCGAACTGATCGATGCCTAGCAATCCCAGGAACGAGGACTCCCATGTCGACGCTGCGCGTCACCGCCGAAGTGCTGACCGTCCACGAGCATCCCAACGCCGACGCGCTGGAGCTGGCCCAGGTGGGCCTGTACCGGGCCGTCGTCGCCAAGGGTGCGTACCGCTCCGGCGAGGTGGCCGTGTACATCCCCGAGCAGTCCGTGCTGCCGTTCGCGCTGATCGAGGAGCTGGGGCTGACCGGGCGGCTGGCGGGGAGCAACTCCGACCGGGTCAAGGCGGTACGGCTGCGCGGTGAGCTGTCGCAGGGGATCGTGTGCCGGCCCAAGGCGCTGGCGGACGTCGATCTGGCTCGGGCGGCGGAGGAGGGGACGGACTTCGCGGAGCGGCTCGGTGTCACCAAATGGGTGCCGCCGATACCGCCGACGATGTCGGGCGAGGTGGAGTCCGCGCCGGAACTGCTGCCGTGGGTCGACATCGAGAACATCCAGCGGTACCCGGACATCTTCACGGCGGGCGAGCCGGTGGTGCTGACGGAGAAGCTGCACGGGTCGGCGTGCCTGGTCACGTATGTGGCGGAGGAGGACCGGGTGTACGTGTCCTCCAAGGGGTTCGGTTCGAAGTCCCTGGCGCTGAAGGAGGATCCGCGGAATCTGTACTGGCGGGCGGTGCGGGGGCACGGTGTCGCCGAGGTCGCGGCGCGGCTGGCCGGGCGGCTGGGGGCGCGGCGGGTCGGGATCTTCGGTGAGGTGTACGGGGCCGGGGTGCAGGACCTGACGTACGGGGCCGATGGGCGGCGGGAGACGCTGGGGTACGCCGTGTTCGACGTGTCGGCGGAGATCGACGGGGCGGTGCGGTGGCTGGACGCGGGTGAACTCGTCGGGGAGTCGCTGCCGTTGGTGCCGCGGCTGTACTCGGGGCCGTACGACAGCGACCGGGTGCTGTCGATCGCCACCGGGCGGGAGACCGTGTCCGGGCGTGAGCTGCATCTGCGGGAGGGCGTCGTGATCCGTCCGGCCGCGGAGCGGTACAGCCCCGTGACGGGAGGCCGAGCCATCGCCAAGGCGGTGAGCCCGGCCTACCTGACCCGAAAGGGGGGCACGGAGTTCGAGTGACGACCGGACCGGGGTTGACGGGGTGCCGCCTGCGCCCACCCGTGCCGCCCTTAGGCGGCACGCATGCCCGCAGGATGAGCGGCTTCATCGGCACCGCCTGCCCGGGTGGGCGCCGGCCTGGGCGGCGCTCATGCCCGCGGACTGACGGCACCTTTTCGGCGCCGGTCCGCATCATCCAGCCCGTCCGGCGTTTGAGGACGAGGCCGTTCAGGCCGATCGGGGGTCCAGGGGGCGGAGCCCCCTGGGCGGGGGCGAGTCAGCCGGCTTGGGCCGGGCCCCTGCGTTCCACCAGTAGGCGGGAGCCTGTGAGGCGGTCGCCGAAGACGTCGTCCGGGTTGGAGAGGACGCAGGTGTCGAGGGAGAGGCAGCCGCAGCCGATGCAGTCGGTGAGGTGGTCTCGCAGGCGGTTGAGCTGGGTGATGCGTTCGTCCAGCTCGGCCCGCCACGCCTCCGAAAGACGCGCCCAGTCCTCGTGCGTGGGCGTGCGCTCCTCGGGAAGCTCGGCCAGCGCCGAACGAATCGTGGCCAGCGGAATGCCCACCCGCTGCGCGGCACGGATGAAGGCGACCCGCCGCAGGGTGTCCCGGCCGTAGCGCCGCTGGTTGCCCGCGGTGCGCCGACTGGCGATCAGCCCCTTGGACTCGTAGAAGTGCAGGGCGGAAACGGCGGCCCCGCTGCGCGCGGCGACCTGCCCGACCGTGAGTTCATGGATCTTCTCGGGAATCTGAGGCACCCCTCGGAGCCTACCCACCCCGACAGCCGCCCGGTCCGTTGACAGGGAGCTTCCACCCGAGCATGCTAAGCAGTCGCTTAGAGTTTGGGAGGCCAGGGACATGGCAGAGCCGAGGAGCTTCACTTCCGTCGACGACCTGAAGGCGGCGGTGGGCGAGCAGCTGGGGTACACGGACTGGCTGGAGGTCGACCAGAAGCGGATCGATCTCTTCGCGGACGCCACCGGCGACCACCAGTGGATCCACGTCGACCCGGAGAAGGCCGCCACGGGGCCGTTCGGGACCACCATCGCGCACGGCTATCTCACCCTCTCCCTGCTGCCCCTGTTCGGACCGCAGCTGATCAAGGTCGAGGGCATGAAGATGGGCGTCAACTACGGCACGAACAAGGTCCGTTTCCCGGCCCCGGTCCCCGTCGGCTCACGGCTGCGCGCCACCGCCACTGTGACCGGCGTCGACGACGTACCCGGCGGCATCCAGATGACGGTCGCGTTCACCGTGGAACGCGAGGGCGGCGACAAGCCCGTATGCGTCGCCGAGTCCGTGTCGCGCTACTACCTGTAGGGGACTACTTCGCGCCCACCATCCGCAGCACGAGGTCGGCGTAGAGCGCGCCGACCTCGTCGGGCGTCCGCGAGCCGTTGACGTTGAACCAGCGGGCCACGTCGATGCAGAGGGAGAGCACGGCGAGGGTGGTGCCCTTGACGTCCGGCACGTCGAACTCGCCCGCCGCGACACCGTCCTCGATGATCCCGCGCACCTCGGCGTCCACCTGGCGGCGCAGCGCGAGGATCTCGGCGCGGGCCTCGGGGCCGAGCGAGTCCAGTTCGTACTGGACCACACGGGCGGTCGTACGGCCTCCCGCGTGCCAGCGGACGAAGGAGCTGACGGCGTCGGCGAGCCGCTCGGTCGCGGTGCCCTCGCGGGCGGACGCGGTGCGCAGGATCTCCAGGGCCTTCTCGTGGCCGATCCGGCTGATCCGGTGGAGCAGCTCTTCCTTGGTCTTGTAGTGGATGTAGAGCGCGGCGGGGCTCATCCCCGCCCGGCCCGCGATGTCGCGGGTCGTCGTGGCGTGGTAGCCGCGCTCGGCGAAGGCCTCCACCGCGGCGATCAGCAGCCGCCGCGCCGCGTCGGGCGTGACCTCGCCCCACGCCGCCGTCTCGCCGCCGGCCGTCTCCTCCGCCGTACTCATCGCTCGATCGCCCCTCTCGCTGACAGGGTGACCACCATACCGCCGACGGTGAGCGGGCGCTTAGCGTGCGGGTTCAGAGCTTTTCGAACGGGCTGTAGGCCCGGGCGGCCGTCTCGGCGTCCTGCCGGTCGCGGATCACCTTGGCGAGCGTGAAGGCGGAGGTGACCAGGTACAGGACGGCGATGGCGAGGAAGGCGCGCACCCATGCGTCGGCGTCCAGCCGGTAGATGCCGATGGCGGTGGCCGCCATGGCGACGGCGAAGGAGGCGATGGCCTGGCCGTAGAAGGCGGCCGTGTTCTGCTGCTTGACCGGTGTGTCACTCATGGGGAAAGCATCGGCGGACGTGGCCCGCGCCACATCCGCCCGGCTACTCAGTTCACGTACTCACTTCACCCGCTCAGAACGCCGAGACCCCCGTCAGTGCCCGCCCGATGACCAGCTTCTGGATCTGACTGGTGCCCTCGTAGAGGGTCATCACCCGGGCGTCGCGCAGCAGCTTGCCCGCCGGGTACTCGTCGATGTAGCCGTAGCCGCCGAAGACCTGGAGGGCGTTGTTGGCGGCGCGGACGGCGGCCTCCGAGGCGAAGAGCTTGGCCTTGGAGGACTCGGTGGTGAAGGGCAGCCCGCGGTCGATCAGGTCGGCGACCCGCCAGGTCAGCAGCCGGGCGGCGTCCACGTCGACGGCGATGTCACTGATCAGCTCCTGCACCAGCTGGTGGTGGGCGATGGTCTTCCCGAACTGCTCGCGCTCCCCCGCGTACTTCACCGCCACGTCCAGGGCCGCCTGCGCCAGGCCCACACAGCCCGCCGCCACCGACATCCGCCCCTTGGCGAGGGCCGACATGGCGACCGAGAACCCCTTGCCCTCCTCGCCCAGCAGCGCGGCGGCGGGCACGCGCACGTCCTCCAGGACGAGTTCGGCGGTGGCCTGGCCGCGCAGGCCGAGCTTGCCGTGGATCGTACGGCGGGTCAGGCCGGGGGTGTCGGTGGGGACGAGGAAGGCGGAGACGCCCTTGTGGCCGGGCGCGTCCGTGGACCGGGCGAAGAGCAGGACGACGTCGGCCCAGGTGCCGTTGGTGATGAACATCTTGGTGCCGTTGATGACGTAATCGTCGCCGTCGCGGACCGCGCGGGTGGCGAGGTTGCCCGCGTCGGAGCCGGTGCCCGGCTCGGTGAGGCCGAAGCAGCCGACGTACTCGCCGGAGGTGAGGCCCGGCAGCCAGCGCCGCTTCTGCTCCTCGCTCCCCCAGCCGGCGATGGTCTTGGCGACCAGGCCGAGGGAGACGGAGACGATGCCGCGCACGGCGGAGTCCCCGCGGCCCAGTTCCTCGGTGACCAGGCAGTACGCGAGGTGGTCGCCGCCCGAGCCGCCGTACTCCTCGTCGATGGTCAGACCGAGGAAGCCGACCTCGCCGAGCTTCTTCACGATCGACCGGTCGACGTCCTCGGCCCGGTCCCAGGCGACGACGTGCGGGGCGATCTCGCGGGTCACGAAGTCCCGGGCCAGCTGCCGTACGGCGGTCTGCTCCTCGCTGAGCTCCAGGTTCATGCCGAGTCACCCCACAGAGACGGATCTTGAAAGCCGTACATTTAAATTAGCACTGCTAGTTTCCGATTGCAGCCCTACTATGTGCGCCATGGCCCGACCGCGCAAGCCCCTGCTCAGCACCGACCGGATCGTCGGGACCGCCCGCGCGCTCGTGGACGCGGAGGGCCTCGCGGCCGTCTCCACGCGGCGCCTCGCGGCGGAACTGGGGGTGAGCGGGCCGTCGTTGTACAACCACTTCCGGACCAAGGACGAGATCCTTGAGGCCGTCGCCGACTCGGTGAGCGCGCAGGTCGACCTGTCGATGTTCGAGGACGGACGGGACTGGCGGACGGCGCTGCACGACTGGGCCGTGTCGTATCGGGCCGCGCTGCGCGACCATTCGAACATCGTTCCGGTGCTCGCCCGGGGGCCGGGGCGGCGGCCGGCCGCGCTGCGGCTCGCCGACGCGGTCTACGGCGCGATGGTCGAGGCGGGGTGGCCGGCGGCGCAGGCGACGTCGATCGGGGCGTTGATGCGGTACTTCATCATGGGGTCGGCGCTGGGGTCGTTCGCAGGGGGATTCGTCGATGACGTGAGCGCGTACGACCCTGCGGATTATCCGCACCTCGGGCAGGCGCACCTTCTTGCCGAGCGGCAGGAGAAGATCGATGAGCGGGCGTTCGAGACGGGGTTGGCCGCACTGTTGGACGGGTTGGCTCAGCAGTTCGAGCAGCTGCGCTGAAGGCTTCGTCCTGAATACTTCGGCTGTCGCCGAACCGTCCGGCGCGCATGCTGAACCCATGACCGATCGCGACGTACGCGCACCCCACCTCGCCAAGCTCACCGGGCTTCTCGCCGACGAGACCCGGGCCGCCTGTCTGCTGGCGTTGCTCGACGGGCGGGCCTGGACCGCGGGTGAGCTGGCCCGGCATGTGGGGGTCGCCGCGTCGACGCTCAGTGAGCATCTGGGAAAGCTCGTCGCGGGTGGGCTGCTCGCCGAGGAACGGCAGGGGCGGCACCGGTATGTGCGGCTGGCCGACGCGCGGGCCGCACAGCTGGTGGAGGACCTGGCCGCGTATGTGGCGCCGGGGGCCGTCGCTCGGCCCCGGAACCTGCGGCAGGCCGGTGCCGCCTCCGCGATGGCCCGCGGCCGCACCTGCTACGACCACCTCGCCGGACGGCTCGGCATCGCGGTCACCGACGCGCTGACCGGCCGGGGTCTGCTGCACCAGGAGGCCGGGTTCGCGCTCACGGACGCGGGGCTGGCCTGGTTCGACTCCGCCGGCATCCCGCTGGAGCGCACGGGCCGGCGCCCGCTCGCCCGCGCCTGCCTCGACTGGACCGAGCGGCGCCCGCACCTCGGGGGCGCCGCGGGCGCCGCGCTCTGCCGGCACGCCCTGGACACCGGCTGGTGCGTACGCATCGGCTCCGAGCGGGCGGTGAAGGTGACGGCGACCGGTGAACGTGCGCTGTCCGAACTGCTCGGCATCCGGGCCCGGTCGCTGGGCTGACATCTGGACTGCTCGGCGTGCGGGCCCCGTTACCGCGCTCACACCCGAACCACCCTGCATCCAGGCCCCGCTACCGCACTCACGCCCGAGCTGCTCGACACCCAAGCCCGGTCATGGCGCTGACATCCGAACCACTCGACACCCAAGCCCCGCCACCGCGCCCAAGCCCGAACCACTCGACACCCAAGCCCCGCCACCGCGCCCAAGCCCGAACCACTCGACACCCAAGCCCCGCCACCGCGCGCAAGCCCGAACCACTCGACACCCGGCCCCCGCCACCACACTCACGTCCGAAATCCGCGAGCACTCCCCTCCCTCCCCTCTCTAGCGTCTGGAGCATGATGAACGCACGTCGTACCGATCTGCTCGCTGCCGGGGCCGTTGTGGTCACCCTGGTGCTGTGGGCCTCTGCCTTTGTCTCGATCCGGAGCGCGGGTGCCGAGTACTCGCCGGGTGCGCTGGCGCTGGGGCGGCTGTTGGCCGGGGTGATCGTCCTCGGGAGCATCTGTGCCGTGCGGCGGGAGGGGTGGCCTCCGCGGGCGGCGTGGCGCGGGATCGCGATATCCGGGCTGCTGTGGTTCGGCTTCTACATGGTGGCCCTGAACTGGGGCGAGCAGCAGGTCGACGCGGGCACGGCGGCCCTCGTGGTGAACATCGGGCCGATCCTCGTCGCGCTGCTCGGCGCGCGGCTGCTCGGGGATCCGATGCCGCCACGGCTGCTGGGGGGCATGGCGGTGTCGTTCGCGGGCGCGGTGACGGTGGGTCTTTCGATGTCGGGCGGCGGCGGTTCCTCGCTGCTCGGCGTGGTGCTGTGTCTGCTGGCCGCGGTCGGCTACGCCGGGGGCGTCGTCGCGCAGAAGCCGGCGCTGGCGCGGGCGAGCGCGCTCCAGGTGACGACGTTCGGTTGTCTGGTCGGGGCGGTGGCGTGTCTGCCGTTCGCCGGGCAGCTGGTGCGGGACGCGGCCGAGGCGCCCGTGTCGGCGACGCTCAACATGGTCTATCTGGGGGTCTTTCCGACCGCGCTCGCCTTCACGACGTGGGCTTACGCGCTGGCCCGGACGACCGCGAGCCGCATGGGTGCGACGACGTACGCGGTGCCCGCGCTGGTCGTGCTGATGTCGTGGCTGGTGCTCGGTGAGGTACCGGGGGTACTGACGCTGGCGGGTGGGGTGCTGTGTCTGTTGGGGGTGGCCGTTTCGCGGTCCAGGTCCAGGTCCCGGGCTGCGGCGCCCGCGGCGAGGGCGGTGCCGCAGCCCGAGGAGGCCTCTGAGTCGGCGTGACCGCTCAGAACACCACCAGCGCCCGTCCCCCCTTGCCCGCCAGCATGTTCTCGAACGCCGCCGGGATGCCTTCCAGGCCGATCCGTTCCGTCACCAGCATGCCCAGGTCCAGGCGGCCCTCGCGGACGTGGTCGGCCAGGACGGGGAGGTCCTTGGCGGGGTCGCAGTTGCCGTAGACGCAGCCGGAGAGGGTGCGGCCCCAGTGGAAGATCTCCAGGGCGTTGAAGGTGACCTGCTGGTCCTTGCCGCCGATGCCGACGACCGTCGTGCGGCCGCCGCGGCGGGTGGAGTCCCAGGCCGTGCGGATGGTGGCGGCGCGGCCCACGCACTCGATCGCCACGTCGACGCCCTGCTTGCCGGTGAGGGCGCGGATCCCGCGGGCCGTCTCCTCCGAGGCGACCACGTACTCCGTGGCGCCGGCCGCGCGGGCCAGCTCCTCCTTCGCCGGGGAGACATCGACCGCCACGATCTTCGACGCGCCCGCGATCCGGGCCGCCTGGAGTGCGGCGAGGCCCACTCCCCCGACGCCGTACACCGCGACCGTCTCGCCGGGGCGTACCTGTGCGGAGTGGTGGACGGCGCCGTAGCCGGTGAGGACGGCGCAGCCCAGCAGGGCCGCGTCGGTGAGGGGAACGCCTTCCGGGGCGGGCAGGACGCAGGCGGCCGAGACGACCGTCTCCTCGGCGAACGCGGCGACGTTCAGGCCGGGGTGGAGGTCGGCGCCGTCGGAGGCGCGGCGGGCGTACACGTCCGCGACGCCGTTCAGCGCGTTGGCGCACAGCCAGACCTCGCCGAGCGAGCAGGCGTGGCAACTTCCGCAGGAAGGCGCCCAGTTGAGGACGACCTCGGCGCCCGGCGCGACGTGGGTGACGCCTTCGCCGACGGCCACGACCGTGCCCGCGCCCTCGTGGCCGAGGACGGCCGGGACGGGGACCCGCATGGTGCCGTTGGACAGGGACAGGTCGGAGTGGCAGACCCCGGCGGCGGCGAGCCGGACGCGGACCTGGCCGGGGCCGGGGTCCGGGAGGTCGATCTCGGTGATCTCCAGAGGAGCACCCACGGCGGGGACGACAGCGGCGCGAACCATGTGCGGAGGGCTCCTCTTAGAACTGGAGGGACTTGGTCTGGAGGTACTCGGACAGGCCGTGCGCGCCGAGCTCCCGGCCGACGCCGGACTGCTTGTAACCGCCGAAGGGGGCAAGGGGGTTGAAGCGGCCGCCGTTGATGTCGACCTGCCCGGTCTCCATCCGGCGGGCGAAGGCGACCGCCTCCGACTCGTCGCCGGCCCAGACGGCGCCGGCCAGGCCGTAGACCGTGCCGTTGGCGATGCGGAGGGCGTCGTCCTCGTCCTCGTAGCGGATGATCGACAGGACCGGGCCGAAGATCTCCTCCTGGGCGATGGTCATCTCCGGCCGTACGTCGGCGAAGACCGTCGGGCTGACGAACCAGCCCTGCTCGCGCGGGGATTCGGGGCCGCCGGCGACCAGGCGGGCGCCCTCGGCGATGCCCTTGCGGATGTAACCGCGCACCCGTGCCTGCTGCTTGGCGCTGACCACCGGGCCGATGCGGTCGCCGTACTTGGCGGCGGCCGTGGCGGCGAGCTCGACCGCCTCCTCGTATTGCGCGGTGTGCACCAGCATGCGGGTCCACGCGCTGCACGTCTGGCCGGAGTTGGACATGACGTTGGCGACGCCGACGTTGACGGCCTTGGCGAGGTCGGCGCTCGGCAGGATGACGTTCGCGGACTTGCCGCCCAGTTCGAGGGCGACCTTCTTGACGGCGCCCGCGGCGGTCGCGCCGATCTGCCGGCCGACGGCGGTGGAGCCGGTGAAGGAGACCAGGTCGACGCCCGGGTGCTCGGCGAGGGCCTGTCCGGCGACCGGGCCGAGGCCGGTGACCAGGTTGAAGACGCCCGCCGGGAGCTGGGCCTCGTGCACCGCCTCGGCGAAGAGCTGGGCGGTCAGCGGGGTGTCCTCGGCGGGCTTCAGGACGATGGTGCAGCCGGCCGCGAGCGCGGGGGCGACCTTGGCGACGATCTGGTGGAGGGGGTAGTTCCAGGGGGTGATCGCGCCGACCACGCCGACCGGCTCGTGCAGGACGGTGGAGTTGCCGACCTTCTCCTCGAAGGAGTGGGTCGCCGCGAGTTCGGCGTAGGAGGCGGCGACGGCGATCGGTACGGCGGCGTGGACCGCCTGCGAGAAGGCGAGCGGTGAGCCGAGTTCGGCGGTGACCGTTTCGGCGATCTCGTCCTTGCGGGCGGTGAGGATGTCCCGCAGGGCGGCGAGGCGCTGCGCGCGTTCGGCGGGCGGGGTGGCGGCCCAGCCCGCCAGTGCGCTGCGCGCGGCTCGTACGGCGGTGTCCACGTCCGCGGCGGTCCCTGCGGGGACCTGGGCGATGACCTGCTCGTCGGCCGGGTTCACGACGTCGATCGTGTCCCGGTCGGGGGCGGCGTGCCAGGCGCCGTCGATGTAGAAGCCGTCGTGTGCCTTCACTGCGTTGCCTCCGCGCCGTTTGTACCTGCGGGTTCGTTGTGGTTGCTCGCGCCCACGCGGCGGAGCCGCACATTGATACGGCCCCGCGCCCCTATGGGGCGCAGGCGAACCACCGCAAGTCAAACTAGCGCTGTTAGTTTTAGAAGTCGACCCGCGCCCTGTCGTCCACCCTCCCCACCGACTCCTGGCCGAACTCCTTCTCGTACGCCCGGCGGATTTCCTCGATCTTGCGGTCGCTGGTCGTCGCCTCGGTCACCGGGTACAGCAGGATCAGCTCGTAGGACCGTTCCTTCTCGATCGTGCCGTTCGCGTCGCGCCACTGGCCCCGCCCGGTCTGCACGGTGAAGCCGTTCGGGAAGTCGGGGGTGATCTCCTGGTCGACGAAGTCCATGAACTGCTCGTCGGTGACGGCCGGGCCGCCGTCGGGGCGCTCGGTGCCGAAGAAGAGCTGAGTCTCGATGTACGGTTCGCCGCGGGCCGGGGCGGCGGAGTCGTCGGTGTCGAGGGTGGCGTACGCGGTCGGGGCGGCCACGGCCAGCAGGAGTCCGGCCGTGACGAGGACGGCGCGGCCACGGGTGAGGCTCGGTTTCATGGCAGTGTTCATGCCCCATCCGTAGCGGGCTTCATTCCTCCAGGTCCGGCAGCCGCGCCGGGGCCGGGCAGATCCGTTCGCCGTGCTGGTCGAAGACGAACAGATGGGCGATGTCGACGAGGAGCGGCACCTGCATGCCGTTCCGGAGGTCGATGTCGGGGGTGGTGCGGACGATGAGGTCGCCGGGCAGCCGGCCCTCGGGCGGGGCGGGGTCGAGCCGTTCGGGTTCCGCGTCCGCGGGGTGGTCCAGCACCACCACGGGGCCGGCTCGCAGGGCGCCCGCCCGCTCCCGGAGCCGGTCGAGCACCGTGCCGCCCTCGCGGCGGCGGCGCCGGGGCCGGCGGACCGGGCGGGGGGCCTCCAGGTCGGGCACGAGGGCGGGGCGGGAGCCGGTGTTGAAGTGGACGAGCACCTCGTGCCCCTGGAACTCCACGTGCTCCACCAGGCCGGTCATCGGCACCTCGCCGGGGCGGGCGGCGGCCGGTTTGGCGAGCCGTACGGCCTCCGAGCGCAGGCCCACGATGACCTCGCGGCCCTGCTGGACGCGGAGCAACTGGTGGTCCTGGGAGAGGGGTTCGGGCAGGCGCAGGTACTGCTTGCCGAGGCTGATGGTCATCGCCCCGTCGAGCGGGGCCCGTACGACGCCGCGCAGCAGGTTGATGCGCGGGGTGCCGATGAAGGCGGCGACGAAGACGTTGCGGGGCAGGGCGTAGACCGTGCGGGGCGTGCCGATCTGCTGGAGGACGCCGCCGCGCAGGACGGCCACCCGGTCGCCGAGCGACATGGCCTCGGCCTGGTCGTGCGTGACGTAGACGGTGGTGACGCCCAACTCGCGGGTGAGCTTGGTGATTTCGGCGCGCAGGTGGTTGCGGAGCTTGGCGTCGAGGTTGGACAGCGGCTCGTCCATCAGGAAGGCGGAGGGGTGGCGGGCGATGGCCCGGCCCATGGCGACGCGCTGGCGTTCACCGCCGGAGAGCTGGGCGGGGAAGCGGTCGAGGAGCTCCTCGATGCCCAGCATGCGGGCGGTGGCGTCCACCCGCGGGCCCGGGTCCTCGTCGGGGGACTCGATGCGCAGCGGGAAGCCGATGTTGCCGCGGCTGGTCATGCTCGGGTAGAGGGCGAAGTTCTGGAAGACCATCGCCATGTCCCGGCCGGACGGCGGCAGGTCGTTGGCGTACTCGCCGTCGAGCAGCAGCTCCCCCTCGTCGATCTCCTCAAGCCCGGCGATCATGCGCAGCACCGTCGACTTGCCGCAGCCGGAGGGGCCGAGCAGGACGAGGAACTCGCCGGGCTCGATGTCCAGCGTGAGCCGTTCCACCACACGGTTTCCCTTGGTGTAGCTCTTGCTGACGTCGTGCAGAGAGATGGCGCGTGACATGAGGGGTGCCCCCGGGGGCT
This sequence comes from Streptomyces sp. NPDC079141, assembly GCF_040686775.1. Taxonomy (NCBI): domain Bacteria; kingdom Bacillati; phylum Actinomycetota; class Actinomycetes; order Kitasatosporales; family Streptomycetaceae; genus Streptomyces; species Streptomyces sp. NPDC079141. The sequence goes on from NZ_JBFBLP010000010.1 coordinate 153,063, forward strand.
CATTCGGGCGCTGGTGCTCCGCGGTTGGAAGCCCCGTGCGGGTCGTACGGGGCCTGTGGGTCACGGAAGTTAACGGAATGTGTGCGGCCGGGGGAAGGGAATGGGCAGGATCGGACGCGGCGGTCCAGCAGGTGAGAAAGCGGACGGCCGGATTCAGCGCCGGGCCGCGGCCGCGGGCGGCTCGTGCGTCTTCACCAGGTGGGCGAAGACGACGACATTTCCGGAGTAGCCGGTCCTGCGGTCGTAGTCGCCGCCGCAGGTGATGAGCCGCAGTTCGGGGCGGCCCCGGGCGCCGTACACCTCGCGGTTGGGGAACTTGTCCTTCTCGTAGGAGCGGACCGCGTCGACGGCGTAGACGGCGGTGCGGCCGTCGGCGCGCGCCACCTCGATCAGGCGGCCGCGCTTGAGTTCGGTGAGGCCGGCGAAGACGGCGGGTCCGGTGTCGGTGTCGAGATGGCCCACGGCGACGGCGGTCCCCTGCTCGCCCGGTGAGGGCCCGCCCTCGTACCAGCCGACCAGGTTCGGGTCGTCGTCCGGGGGTGCGGGCAGCCGGCGTTCGCGGTCGAGGCGGAGGCTCATGACCGGGGCGTCGAGGTCGAGGTAGTCGATCGCGAGGCGGGCGGCGCGGGAGCGCGGGAGGGGGCGGGGCACGGGGGGCGCCGCCGGGGCAGCCTTCGCGGGTGCGCTCGGAGCGGCCTTCGCGGGTGCGGCCGGCGAGGACTTCGGGGCCGGCCGGCGAGGGGGTGCCGGCCGCTCGGGGCGCCGCGGGTGCTGCGGCCCGCGGACGTCGGTGCCCTGCGGGCGCTGCTGCTGTGCGCCGCGCGCGTCGGTGCGCCCCCCGGTCGGGGCCACCGCCGGGGAGCCCGGCCGGGCGGCTTCGGCCGCCCCGCCGGACTCCCCGCCCTGGGCCCACCAGACGCCGCCCGCCACCAGCGAGACGGTCACCGCGACCGTCCTCGCCAGGCGGTAGGCGCGCGTCCGGTACCAGGGCCTGCGGCGACGCCGGTGGCTGTGGCTACGCGCCATGCGGGCGGCGCCGGAGCCGGAACCACATCACTCCGCCGACCGCGGCCACACCCACGGCGGCGGCGCCGGCCACCGGAGCGAAGGCGTCGTCCTTGGCGAGCCCACCGCCGCCGGCGGGCGGACCGCCGTTCGGGCCGCCGGGGCCGCCAGGACCGCCAGGACCGCCGGGCCCGGTGACGCAGTCGACCTTGAACACCTTCTGCTTGCCCGCGCCCATGCCGCCGTCGATCTTCCAGACGAGCTTGTACATCCCGTCGGGCAGCGTGAAGTCCGCGGTGTGGCCGGAGCCGTCCGGGAGCGAGATCGTGCCGTTGAGCGTGGCGCCGTTGGGGACCGTCGGCTGGGTCGCGATGTTCCAGGTGATGTTCTGGCCGTCGTCGAAGTTCGCGGCGTCGATGTAGAACTTGCAGACCTTCGGCTCGTCCCGCGGGTCGCCGTAGGGCGTGCGCTTGACGTTGTCGTACGGCGCCGTGTGGATCTTGACGGTGCCGTTGTCGCCGGGCGCCAGCGGGGCTGCACCCGCCGCGGGCATCCCGATCAGCGGGCTCACTGCGACGGTGAGGGCCGCGAGGGCGGCGACGCGGCGTGGGTGAGACGTGGTGGGCATGCAGAGTCCTCCGAGTCTGACGATTGTCGTACAAATCGCGCTTCGTCTGACTCTTTGTCACATATCCACGGCGAACGGTGAGCGCCCCGCCCTACGACCCGTCAGTCATCGCCCTTCCGGCCCAAGGTCACCCCCGGCCGACGCCGCCGAACGACCTCGCCGGGCTCCTCGGCCGGCTTCGCCGGGGAGCGCAGCGCGACCGCCGAGGAGAGCAGCAGCAGCGCGCCGAGCATCACGAACGGCGCCGCCACGCCCACGACACCGGCGACCAGGCCGGCCGTGGCGGGAGCGGCGACCTGGCCCAGGCGGTTGCCGGTCAGGCGCAGGGCGAGGGCGGTGGAGCGGGCGCCGTCGGGGGCGGCCTGGACGACCGTCGTCATCGACAGCGGCTGGCCCACCCCTAGACAGAAGCCGAGGACGGCGAGCATCAGGGCCAGCGCCCACACCGGCACCGGCAGGGCGATGCCGACGCACAGCACGGCCGCCAGCAGGCAGGTGACGGTCAGCAGCAACGTCCGCCCCAGCAGCCGCAGCAGGGGCGTGAGCACCAGGCGGCAGGCGATGGTGGCTGCCGCACGCAGGCTGAGCAGCAGGCCGATCACGGACGGGGCGATGCCGCGGTGCTCGCCGACCACCGGAAGGTAGGCCGTGAGGATGTCGGTGGCGGACAGCACGGAGAGGCTGAGGAAGATGCCGCCGGGCACCCCCCGGGCGCGCAGAATACGGCGGACGGGGACGCGGTCGCCTTGCCCGGTACGGGACTTGGCCGCCGTGTCGCGGTGTTCTATGCGCCACAGCGAGGTGCACGCGACGGCCGCGCCCGCGCCCGCGACCAGCAGGGCGAGCGCGCTGGTGCGGGCCATGTCCGGGCCGCCGATCAGGGCGCCCGCGGCGATCGGGCCGACGAGCTGGCCGAGCGAGGCGCCGATGGTGAAGTGGCCGAAGTTGCGGTCCTGTTCGTGCGGGGCGGACTGGCGGGCGACCAGCGACTGGGCGCCGATCACGAAGCAGAGGTGGCCGAGACCCATCACCCCGCTCCACAGGGCCATCGTCCCCAGGGAGCCCGCGAGGCCGCTGAGCGCGCAGCCGCCGGATATGAGGACCACTCCGACGGGCAGCAGGGGCGCGCAGCGGCCGTGGTCGGTACGGCGGCCCAGGGGTACGGCGACGAACAGCGGCAGCAGCGCGTACACACCGGCGATGACACCGATCGCCCGCTCGTCCGCGCCCAGCGCGAGGGCCCGGTAGGACACGGCGGGCCGGGCCATCGACACCGCCCCCTGCGCGAAGCTGAAGGCGATGACGAGGCGGAGCAGCCAGCCGCGGTTCCTACCGGGTGCCATGTGCGCGTTCCTCCGTGGAGTGGATCAGATGATTCCGAAGAGCATGCCCGCACCGAGGATGACGAGGCAGGTGAGGGCGGCCCACTTGACCACGAATTTCGTGTGGTCGCCGAACTCGACCTTGGCCATGCCGACCAGGACGTACACGGCCGGGACGAGCGGGCTCGACATGTGCAGCGGCTGGCCGACCAGCGAGGCGCGGGCCATCTCCAGCGGCGAGACGCCGTGCGCGGCACCGGCCTCGGCGAGGACCGGCAGGACGCCGAAGTAGAAGCCGTCGTTGGACATGAAGTAGGTGAGCGGCAGGCTCAGCACGCCGGTGACCAGGGCCATGTGCGGGCCCATGCCCTCGGGGATGACGTCCACCATCCACTTGGCCATGCTGTCGACCATGCCGGTGCCCTGGAGGACGCCGGTGAAGACGGCGGCGGCGAAGACCATGCCGGAGACGTTGAGGACGTTGTCGGCGTGGGCGGCGAGCCGGGCCTTCTGGTCGGGGATGTGCGGGAAGTTGACGGTGAGGGCGAGCGCGGCGCCGAGCAGGAACAGCACCGGGATCGGCAGCCACTCCATGATCATGGCGGTCAGCAGCGAGACCGTGAGCAGCGCGTTGAACCAGTACAGCTTGGGGCGCAGGGTGGCCCGGTTCGGGTCGAGGCCCTGGAAGTCGTCGTCGTCCTTGTCCGCGTCGGTGCCGGAGCCGGCGCCGCCGGAGGTCGTGCGGGCCGTGCCGTTGCCGGAGCCGCCGGCGCCCACGAGGACCGTCTCGGTCTCCTTCTCCTCGACCAGCACCTCGTCCAGCGTCAGCGTGCCGAGCCGCTTGCGCTCGCGCAGACCGAGCACGTACGACAGGCCGATCACGAAGACCAGGCCCACGGCGAGGGCCGGGATCATCGGGACGAAGATGTCGCTGGCGTCGAGCTTGAGCGCGGTGGCGGCGCGGGCGGTCGGGCCGCCCCACGGGAGGGTGTTCATGACGCCGTTCGCCATGGCGGCGACACCGGTGAGGATGACCAGGCTCATCTTCAGGCGCTTGTACAGCGGGTACAGCGCGGAGACCGTGATCATGAAGGTGGTCGAGCCGTCGCCGTCCAGGGAGACGATCGCGGCGAGCAGCGCGGTGCCGAGGACGATCCGCAACGGGTCGGCCTTCGCGAACTTCAGGATCCCGCGCACGATCGGGTCGAAGAGGCCGACGTCGATCATCACACCGAAGTAGACGATCGCGAACATGAGCATCGCCGCGGTGGGGGCGAGGCTGGTGACGCCTTCGATGACGTAGTCACCGAGATGGGCGCCCTTTCCGACGAACACGCAGAACAGTGCTGGGATCAGCACGAGCGCCGCGATCGGCGACATCTTCTTCATCATGATCAGGACCAGGAAGGTCGCGATCATGGCGAAGCCGAGGATGGTCAGCATGAGTGGATACCTAACGTTCGCCCTTGAACATCCCACCAGGGCCGGCGGTGCGACGACGTTAGGTCTGTTTAAGCGGCCTTAACAAGACGTTGACGTGCGAGCAATAAGCGCAAAACTGCTGGTCACAGCTTTGCGCTGCTCACAGGGCCGCCGCGGTGGCCAGTTCTACCGGTACGCCGTTGAGGACCGCGTTGCCCGACAGCGGGTCGAGCAGACTGCCGTCGAGGAGCTGGTTGACGTTGACTCCGGGGTCCTTCGCGGCGTGGCCGAGGCGGGTGCCGGCCCGGTCGTGGCCCCAGCCGTGCGGCAGGCTCACCACGCCCGGGCGCACGGTGTCGGTGACCTCCGCGGGGGCGACTACCTCTCCCCCGGCGCCCTTCACCCGCACGGGAGCCCCGTCCGTGACCCCGAGACGTGCGGCGTCCTCGGGGTGGATGTGCAGGGTGCAGCGGTTGGTGCCGCCGGTGAGGGCGGGGACGTTGTGCATCCAGCTGTTGTTGGAGCGCAGATGGCGGCGGCCGACGAGGACGAGTCCGTCGGCCTTGCGGCGCACGGCCTCCCGCAGCCTGGGCAGGTCGTCCGCGATCGGCCGCGGCAGCAGTTCGACCTTGCCGCTCCTGGTCTTCAGCGGCTGGGGCAGCCGGGAGCCGAGGGGGCCGAGGTCGATGCCGTGGGGATGCGCGAGCAGCCGGGTGAGGCTCAGCCCGTCCGGTCGTACGCCGAAGCCGTCGCCGTAGGGACCGAGGCGCAGCATCATGTCGAGCCGCCGCTCGGGGCCGGTCTCGCCGGTGAGCAGGCCGGCGAGTTCGCCGGGGTCGCGGCCGTGCACGGGTGAGTGGGCTTCCTTGACGGCCTTGCCGAGGGTCTGGCCGACGACGAGGTCGTCGACCGCGGACGGGTCGGCGCCGTGCATTCCGGTCGCCGCGAGGACCAGCCGGGCGAGGATCTCCGTCTCGGCCATGCGGCCGGGCTCCAGGGGCACGGCGGGCCGGGTGTAGCGGACCTGGTTGCGGACGGCGAGGGTGTTGAAGGCGAAGTCGTGGTGGGGGCTCTGCGAGGGCGGGGGCGGCGGCAGGACGACGTGGGCGTGACGGGAGGTCTCGTTGAGGTAGGGGTCGACGCTGACCATGAAGTCGAGCGAGCCGAGGGCCTTGTCGAGCCGGTCGCCGTCGGGGGCGGACAGGACGGGGTTGGCGGCGACGACGATCAGCGCCCGGACGGGTTCGCCGTCTTCGGTGGCGGTGTCGATCTCCTCGGCGAGCGAGGACAGCGGCAACTCGCCCTTGGCTTCGGGGTGTTTGCTCACCCGGGAGTGCCAGCGGGCGAGCTGGAAGCCGTGGCCGGGCCCGGCGGGGCGGGGTGTCCTGTCGGTGGCCGCCTGCGGGAAGAGGGCGCCGCCGGGGCGGTCGAGGTTACCGGTGAGGATGTTGAGAACGTCCACGAGCCAGCTGGCCAGGGTGCCGTGCGGGACCGTACAGCTGCCGATGCGGGCGTACACGGCGGCGGTGGGGGCGGCGGCGAGTTCGCGGGCGAGGGCGCGGATCGTGCCGGCGTCGATGTCACAGGCGTCGGCGACGGCCTCGGGGGTGAAGTCTTCGAGGGCGCCCCGGAGTTCGTCGATGCCCTGGAGGTGCGGGGTCAACTCCCCCGTGGCCACGAGACCTTCCTCGAACAGGACGTATGCCATCGCGGCCAGCAGCAGCGCGTCGGCGCCGGGGCGGATCGCGAGGTGGCGGTCGGCGAGCCTGGCGGTGCGGGTGCGGCGGGGGTCGATGACGGTGAGGGTGCCGCCGCGGGCCTTGAGCGCCTTGAGCTTGCCGGGGAAGTCGGGGGCGGTGCACAGACTCCCGTTGGATTCCAGGGGGTTGGCGCCGATGAGGAGGAGATGGTCGGTGAGGTCGAGGTCGGGTACGGGGATGGCGTTGGCATCGCCGTACAGGAGCCCGCTGGAAACGTGCTTGGGCATCTGGTCGACCGTGGACGCGGTGAAGATGCTGCGGGTGCCGAGACCGGCGAGCAGGACCGGCGGATAGAGGGCGCCGGCCATGGTGTGGACGTTGGGGTTGCCGAGGACGACGCCGACGGCGTTCGGACCGTGCCGCTCGACCACCGGCCGGATCCCGGCGGCGACCGCGTCGAAGGCCTCCTCCCAGGTGGCCTCGCGCAGCTCGCCGTCCTTGCGCACGAGCGGGGTGCGCAGCCGGTCGGGGTCGCCGTCGACGGCCCCGAAGGAGGCCCCCTTGGGGCAGATGAACCCCTGACTGAAGACGTCGTCCCGGTCACCGCGGGCACCGGTGACACGGGTGCCCTCAATGGTGAGGGTCAGCCCGCAGGTGGCCTCGCACAGGGGGCAGATTCGCAGGGCGGTGCGGGACACGGGTCCTCCCGGGGGCGGCGACGTCGGTGGCGCACGGACAGGGTGAGCATACCGACCGGTATGCATGCTGGGGAGGGGGTGCCGGGGGTGAGGTCGGAAATTCGCGCGGGGTTCAGTCGAATTCAGTCGAAGAGGATGAGGCCGTTGGCCGTGCCGACGACCAGTTCCCCGGAGGGGGCCGCGGCGAGGGCCGTGCAGCGGGAGGGCAGCTCGATGTAGCGGCGCACCCTGCCGTCCCGGATGCCGATCACGGCGAGGGTGCTCCCGTCCGACACGGCGTAGGAATCACCGTCGGGCAGCAGGGCGGCGAACCGCACCCAGTGCCACCACTCGTGTTCGTACGTGGTGGCGGGCCAGGCGGCCGTGGAACGTTGCGGCCTCCGCAGCCGGTTCGCGGCCCGCCGCAGCGGGGCGGGGCCCGGGTCGGGGCCGAAGCGGCGCTCCAGGGCGGCCCACGGAACGATCCTGGTGCGGTCGGCGCCGATCACCATGAGTTCGTCCCCCGTCTTCCCGGGAAGGACGTACACCTCGACCAGGTCGGTCTCCGGCAGCCGCGCCCAGCGGTCTGTCTCCGTGTCCAGGATGCGCACCTCCGTGAACTCGATCTCCACGAGGATCAGCAGCCGGCCGGCGCAGCGGACCGCGCGGAGGTCGCCCAGGGAGGCGATCTCCCCCAGGGCGGTGCACGGCTGGTCCAGCAGCGGGCCGTCGTCGACGTCGTGGACGGCGACCTTGCTCTGCCGGTACCAGCGAGGGGTGGCGGAGTCGCTGCCTCCCCACGACGTGAGTGCCAGCAGTGACTGTGCCTCCCGGTCGCCGGACACCACGGACAGCCGCTCCCGGCCCCTGACGAACACCGGTGGCAGGTCCACGTGTCCTCCCGCCGCAGCCACGGCGTCACCCGGGCCGAAGTCCCAGTACTCCAGCAGCCCCTCCCAGCTGCGTGCGAACAGCAGCTGGCGCCGCGCGCCGTCCTCCGACCGGCGGACCACGGTGGCCAGTTCGTCCACACCGCTGTCGCACACGGGCCGCAACCGGTGGACCAGCCTGCCGCTGCCGCCGTCCCGCACCTCGACCGACCCGTCCGAGCTGCCTGCCGCGACCGCCAGGCGCCCGTCGAGGGGAACCACGGCGACGGCGGGCACGGGACGCACCTCGTCGAGCACCCGCTCCACCCGCCAGCCGGTCCCGTCGGCGGCGAGCCGCCACACATGGCCGGTCTCGTCACCGCACAACAGCCCTTCGTCCGTTGCCCCGAACGAGATGACCGGCTGCGGCATGCGCCGCTCCCAGCCGTCGCCGTACGACACCAGGCGGTGGTCGCCGCCGGAACCGACGAGCCGCGAGCCGACCCAGGCCAGCGCGCACACCCGGAGGCGATGTGCCGTCCGGGCCGGCCCCAGGGGTCTGCACGTGGGCAGGGTCCATTCCCGCACAGTGCCGTCGAAGCCTCCGACGCCCAGCCTCCCCGAGCCGTCGGGGGCGAGGGCGAGGGCGGTCGTCCACACCGGCTCGTCGGGCCGCGGGCCCAGCGCGAACATCCGGCCGGCGCCCACGTCCCAGCAGGCCAGCCGACCCGACCCCGTGCCGACGACGACCACGTCCCGGCCGCGCACCCGGCCGGTGGTCAGCGCGGTGACGACGTCCGGCACGGTGAACTCCTGCTCCGCGACCGGCAGTCCGTCCCTGAGCAGCAGGACGCTCACGCGTCCGCCGTACTCGCCGGTGACGACGAGGTCCCGGCCGTCAGCCGTACGCCCGGTCGTGGCGCAGCCCATCAGCGGGAACGTCCAGACGCCCTGGTACAGCACGCGCCGTCGCCACAGCTCAAGACGCCGGGCCGGGTCCCAGCAGCGGATCATGTTGTCCAGGCCGACGCTGACCAGGGCGGGCACGCCGGACGGGCCACGGATCTCGCCCAGCGCGAGAACGGCTCTCGCGTGGGCCGTGAGCTGGGTGGAGTCGGCCGCGTGCTCGGTGGGCCAGAGCCGGACCATGCCGTCGGAGCCGCCCGCACAGACCGTCCCGCCCGTCACGCAGAGCGCGGTGGCCTCATGGGCCAGGACCTGTCCACCGATGCGTACTCCGGTGACGAGGTCGTACAGCTGGAGTCCGTGCTGGTAGCCCTGGACCGACACGCACACGTGCGGGCCGAGATCGAAGGTCTCCAGTCTGACCGAGGAACCCTCGTCCACCCGCAGCGGCAGACCGATCGGGCGGCCGCTGTCGAGGTCGAAGCGGTGCAGTTGCCCGTCCCAGGTCACCGCGGCGACGATCCACTGCCGGCCCACCCGGTGTACCACCAGCGATGCGACGGGGAGTCGAGCGGTCAGGACGGTCCGCACGGGTTCGCCGCTGGTGAGGGAGGTGACCCGGACCGTGTTGTCGTCACCGGCCGTGACCAGGAGGCGTCCCTGCGGGTGGCCGGTGATCAGGGCGATGCGGGTCACGCCCAGGGTGTGGCCCGTGCGTGCCTCGGCGAGCACGTCGCCCGACTCGACGGAGACCACGCGGACGATCCCGTCGTCGTATCCCAGCAGCAGTGACCTGGCGGGCAGGGCACCGGGGGCCGCGCAGAACGTGATGGCGGTGCTCGACCCGGCCGGAGTGATCGTCCGCAGATGCTCGGCGAGCATCTGGTCCGTCCTGGCCTCCCATTGCTCCTCGGTCCAGGAGCTCACCGAGCGCCGTTGCCGGCGGCCGAGGGACGGGTAGGCCAGTGCTCCGCCGAGGCGGTAGACGGACACGCGGCCGGGGAACCGCAGCGCCGCGAACGCCGGTTCACCCGCCGCGTCGGCGAGCACCGCCACCTGCTCCGCGTACCGCAGCGGTCGCCGCCCCGCCTCCCTGTCGTACCCGGTGTCGGACGGCAGCAGCCAGGTGCGACGCCGGTGGTCCCAGACGTGGAGCAGGCGGGCCCAGTCCTTGCCGTTCTGCGGCCCGGTGTCGAACACGAAGGGCATGCTGGTTCCCACGGCCGCGGCCGCGCAGCCGCGCATTTGGGGAACCGCGGTGAGCGTGTCGCTGTCCAGGCTCAAGCCGCCCGACTCGTGCGCGATCAGGCGCCGGACACCGGAGTTCAGGCCGTACGCGGACACCTCGTCGTCGGACGAGATCTGAAAGTACTCGGCCGATGCGCCGGGGACCACGAGGCCCCGCCGCGGGCTTCCCAGCAGCCCCGGATAACTCCGCGCCCCCTCGTGCGGATTCCACGCGGCCCACCGCGCCCGCCACGGCAGCTCCTCCTCCCCCGCGTCGCACGAGTCGGCCAGGGCCTGGGCCCGGCGGCACACGGCCGCCAGCCGCAGCCGGGCCCGCAGTTCGGGGTCGGACCGCCCGGCTCCGTTGTACGAGCGCAGGACCTCCTCCAGGTCACGCAGGGCCTGTCCGGCCCGGAACCCGTCGGCCGTCCGCAACCGGGGCAGGGCCGCCAGGAGTTGGCCGGGGTCGCAGGAGAGCACGAACCCGGCGTCCTGCACCAGCGGGTCGAGTACACCGCCCTCCCCGGCGTGCAGCGCCAAGTAACGCCGGACGTAGGGGTGTTCGCCGCCCCACAACACCTCCGTCACCGCCCGCTGGACCCGCTCCGGATCCCGCCCCTCCCGCAAGTACTCGATCAGCGCCCGGTGATACACCCGGTACACCGACCCCCCGTCCTCCACGCTCTCCACCACGTACGAGCCCGCCGCCTGCCGCAGCCACACGATGTCCTCGTCGCCGTACGGGCGGCCGGTGATCGCCGAGGCCAGGCGGGGCCAGACGCCCGCCCAGGGCAGGCCGGCGCCCTGGGCGTAGGCGAGCGGGAGGAGGAGGTCGCGGGCGCGGGAGGCCTCCGGCCCCAGCCGCTGGGTGAGGTCCCTTTCCATCGCCTCACCGGGCAGCCGCGGGAGTTCGTCGCGCCACCGCCGGTCGCAGGGGTCGGGCGGGCGCGGTTCCCGGGCGATCGTGAGGGCGGTGATGCGGGCCACCAGGAACGAGCGGCCCGCCGCCTCCGCGACCGCCTCGGCGATCGCATCCAGCAGCTCGGGCGAGGCGGAGCCCTGCGCGGACAGCAGCTTGCGGGCGTAAGCACGGACGGCGTCCGGATCGCCGTACCGCTCGGAGTCGAGGTCGATGCGTGGGGCGGTGGCGGGGAGCCGGTGCGCGATGTGGGGGCGGGCGCCGACCAACAGCCGTAGGGGCAGGCGGCGTTCGGGGTCGGTGAGCGGGGTGAGGAGTTCGTCGACGACCTCGTGCGGGGCGAGTGCCTCGTCGAGGGAGTCGATGAGGACGACGAGGGGGCTCGTACGGGTCTGGAGGTGGGCCGTCAGCGCGCCCAGTGACTCCGCGGCACAGCCTGCCGCCGCGGACAGGGCGTCGAGGAGCTGCCGGGTGGAGAGATGACTGGCGTTGATCCGTTCGTCTACGGCGCCGGAGGAAGGCAGTTCGGCGGGCAGCCCGGCGCGCGGCATGGACGCCGTACGGGACTGGTCGGTGAGGACCGCCACCAGCCCGAGCAGGGACGACTTTCCGGAGCCGGGGTCGCCCGTCACCACGCACAGCCGGTCCTCCCCCCTCCCCGGGGCGAGCCACCCCGTGACGTCCCCGATCGCCACATGCCGCCCGGTGAAGTTCCAGACGTCCTCCGTCGGTACGTCCGTCCCGCGCGCCCGCGGCAGGAAGAAGCCCCGCATGTCCTGCTCGCGGGCGCCGCGTTCGCGCGCCCCGAGGGTGACGATGCGGTCGATCTCCTCCAGCCGGAGTCCGTCCGCGTCGGGGATGTGGCGCGGGTTGGGCAGGAAGGCCGGGATGTCGCCGGTGGCGTGGGTCAGGGACCACACCGGGCGTTGCGCGCGCGGGACTTCGGGGTCGCTGCGGATGGCCGCCATGACGTGTTCGAGGCTGATGTGGGCGGGTGCGTGGCCCGCGGTGGCCTGGCGGCGTACGGCGCGGTCGAAGGCGGCGGACAGGGCGCCGGTGTAGGTCTCCTCCTTGCGGCGGGAGGAGGAGATCAGGACCAGGCCGGTGCTGCCGTGCTCGGTGACCGGCTCGCGGAAGCGGCGGGCCTCCAGCGCCGCGCGCAGGGCGGTGTCGGCGCCCTCCTCGGCGTAGCAGGCGTCGATCAGTACCAGGAGCCGCTCGATGGCGGTGTCCTCCCACAGCTGGGCGACCAGGTCGTCGGTGGGCAGGGCGGTGCGGCGCAGGTCGCGGGCGTCGCTGTCGTGCAGCAACAGGTAGTGGCGGCCGCTGTGTTCGGCCGTGATGCCATGGGTGGCCAGGTAGAGAACGACGTAGTCGTCCGGTCGGCGGTCGGGGGCCTTGGCGAACTCCCCCAAGGCGTCCAGAAGTTGGTTCCGCGTCGGGTCGAGGCCCGGTCGGGCGCCTCTGACGTACCCCAGCTCCCCCAGGAACAGCTCCTCCATCCGCCGTACGTCGTCGGCGAGTTCGGGGCGTTCCGCCTCGGGGTGTGCCTTTACGTCCGTGACGGCGGCGGCGATGAGGAACCGCCGGGCGGGCGCCTCAGCCGAGTCCGCAGCCATCGGTCACCGCCCGGCCCGCCTGCTGGGTGTCGAGATAGCGGGTCGCGTCGTGGGCCCGGCTGCCGTTGTGGACGAGATGACACTCGACGCGGTCGCCGAAGAGCGGGCGCAGGTCCTTCACCAGGGCGACGACATCGCCCTCGTCCGCGATGTTCGTCCATGCGTCGACCCCGCCGGGCCAGGCTCCGGGTTTGGGCAGCCGGTCGTAGACGAGGTTGCGGATGCCGAGCGGCGAGCCGAGCGTCAGCAGGGCGCGCACCGGCCAGTCGGGGTGCGCGCACAGCGCCTCGTAGGCGACGACGCTGCCGAGGGAGTGCCCCACGACGACTTGGGTGCGGTCGGTCACGGCGGCGGCGACGCGCTGCTGCACGGCGTCGCGTACGGCGGGGTCGCACAGGTAGGCGCGGACCTGTTTGAGGTCGAGGACCAGTCCGCGCAGGGCGACGCCGGCGAAGAACCGGGAGCGGCTGAGGGCGTTCAGGGCGCGCTGGACGGTCTGCGGGGTGCGGGCCAGGGTGCGGGCGTCGGGCGGCAGGACGGCCTCGTCGGTGCGGGCGGCCTCCGTCCACAGCGACAGCAGGAGGTCGGTCTCAAAGCCCTCGTCGACGTCGGAGGCGTCGAGAGGCGGGTCCTGGACGGCGAGGGTGCGGCCGGGCGGGCGGAACAGGTCGCCGTAGAAGACGCAACTCATGTCCTGCGCGGGAAGTTGCAGGGAAGCCCCGGCGCGGAGCAGGCCGTCGGTGAGCGCGGGATGCCAGGCGGTGTGCAACTGCCGTTCGCCGGCGTACTGCCGGCCGATTCCGTGGATGCAGACGACCCGAGCCATGGCGTCCCCCCATGCGCGCCCCAAGGGTCTGATCACCTTAGCAACGGGCGGGCCTGCGGGCGCCGTTCAGTCCAGGACCCGCGCGAGATACGCCCGCAGCAGCTCCCGCGCCTCCTCGATGATCCGTTCGTCGCCCTCGGGGGAGACCCGGAAGGCGAGGTGGACCAGGGTGTCGGCGGTCTCCACGGCGACGAGGAAGACACGGCGCAGATCCTCGTCGGCGGTGCGGCCGAGGTAGCCGGCCAGGAGGCCGGTGAGGCGGTCGGCGACGCGGTGGTTGGGTTCGGCGCGGCGGTCACCGACCGGGATCTGGTTGCCGAAGTCGACGAGGGAGAAGCCGGGGGCGGTCCGCTTCATCACCAGGTACTCGTCGAGTACGGCGTCCATCGCCGTGCGCCAGTCTCCGGCGCCGGTGTCCTCCAGGCGCTCGGTGACGCGCTCGGCGTAGCTCTCCAGGTTGCGCTGGGCGAGGGCGTCGGCCATCTGGCGCTTGTTGCCGAAGAAGCGGTACACGGAGCCGATGGGGACGCCGGCGCGCTGGGCGACGGCGCGGGTGCTCAGGTCCTCGTAGCCGACCTCGTCGAGGAGTTCGGCGCAGGCGTCGAGGATCCTGGTGAGCCGTTCGGCACTGCGCCGTTGCACGGGTGCACGGCGGAGCGAGTTCGTGTGGGGCACGGGCTTCATGATGCCTTTCCGGCCTGGTCCGGTGAACCTTGCCCCCTGGTACGGACTCCGGTGGCCCCTGCACTCATCGCGGGCGTGCTCTCCGTGGACGTGGGCCCGGCCCCCGACGCCGTGATGTCGGCCGTGCTCTCCACCGGCTCGCCGTCCACGGCCCATACGGTGCCGTCGTCGGCGTACAGGCGGGCGGTGACGTGGTGCGTGCCGCGCGGGACGAGTTCGGCCGGCAGGCGGTACTCGGGGGTGCGCAGCCGGGTGATCAGGCGGCCGTTCAGATAGAGGTGGGCAAGGCCCTGGCCGGCGACGGCCTCGCTCTTCGCTCCCGGGGGCGAGAAGCGGAAGTTGCGCACGGTCAGGGTCACGTCCCAGCTGTCGTCGGCCTCGGGCTGCACCTCGATGCCGATCTCGGGGGCGCCCTCGTCGTCCACCTCGCGGTAGGCGCGGCCGTCCTCGTCGGTGTCTTCGAGCAGCTCGCCCACCGGCGAGAGCGACTCGCCGTTGTTCTGTTCCTGAGTGCCACTGGTGCCGCAGCCCACGGATCCGGTCAGCAGCAGGACACAGACCGCGAGCGCGGCGAGCAGGGCCCGCGTCCACGACATGCCCGGGAGCGTAGAACACCGGTCCGACAACTCGAATCCCCCTGGAGTCTGGTTCTGGTCGTCCGCAGTGAGGAGACCCGCGGTACGACCCGCGCCCCCTTGCGCCCACCGAACCACAATCCTACGGTGATGCATAGGATTCCAATGGCTAGGGAGCGATCATGAGCGATGGGGGCACCTCCCGCGCGAGCGTGTTCGAGCGTGGGGGACTGCGGAAGACCGCCGAGACACTGACGTATCTCTCCGGTTTCGGCAACGAGCACAGCTCCGAGGCGGTGCCCGGAGCCCTGCCCGAGGGCCGCAATTCGCCCCAGCGCGCGCCCCTCGGCCTGTACGCGGAGCAGCTGAGCGGCTCGGCCTTCACCGAGCCCCGGGCGCACAACCGCCGCTCCTGGCTGTACCGGATCCGCCCGTCGGCCGCCCACCCGGCGTTCGTCCGCACGGAGAACGGCGCGATCCGCACGGCGCCCTTCGCCGAGACGGTGCCCGACCCGAACCGGCTGCGCTGGAACCCGCTGCCCGCACCCCCCGCGGGCACGGACTTCCTCGCCGGCCTGTGGACACTGGGCGGCAACGGCGACGCCGCCCAGCGCAGCGGCATGGCCGTGCACCTCTACCACGCCGACTCCGCCATGGAGCGCGTCTTCAGCGACGCGGACGGCGAGCTGCTGATCGTCCCCGAGCACGGCGGGCTGCTGCTGCGCACGGAGTTCGGGCTGTTGCGGGCCGAGCCGGGCGAGGTGGCGCTGATCCCGCGCGGGGTGCGCTTCCGGGTCGAACTGCTGGACGCGACGGCCCGCGGCTACGTCTGCGAGAACTACGGCGCCCCCTTCCAGCTCCCCGACCTCGGCCCGATCGGCGCCAACGGCCTGGCGAACGCCCGCGACTTCAGGGCCCCGGTCGCCGCCTACGAGGACATCGAGGGACCGGTGGAGGTGGTGAACAAGTACTGCGGCAACCTCTGGACGGCGACCTACGACCACTCCCCGCTGGACGTCGTCGCCTGGCACGGAAACCATGTGCCGTACGTGTACGACCTGCGCCGTTTCAACGTCATCGGGACGATCTCGTACGACCATCCCGACCCGTCGATCTTCACGGTGCTGACGTCCCCGTCGGACACCCCGGGTCTGGCCGGGGTCGACTTCGTCGTCTTCGCGCCGCGCTGGCTGGTGGGCGAGGACACCTTCCGGCCGCCGTACTTCCACCGGAACGTGATGAGCGAGTACATGGGCCTCATCGAGGGTGCCTACGACGCCAAGGCGGAGGGCTTCGTGCCGGGCGGCGGCTCGCTGCACAACATGATGTCGGCGCACGGGCCGGACCGGGAGACGTTCGACAAGGCGTCGGCGGCCGAGCTGAAGCCGCAGCGGCTGGACGACGGCCTCGCGTTCATGTTCGAGACGCGCTGGCCGGTGACGCTGACCCCGCACGCGGCGGGGGCCGAACACCTCCAGCCGCGGTACGACGATGTGTGGCGGGGACTGGAGCGGCACTTCCGACCGTTGCACTGAACGAAGCCGACCTGTACGGATAGCCCGTGACCTCCTTCGCCCCGGACTCGATCGTCCTGAACCGCAAACTGCCGCTCTGGTACCAGGTGTCGCAGTCGCTGCGCGCCTCGATACTGGGCCGCCGGCCGCAGGATCCGCTGCGGCTGCCGACCGAGGAGCAGCTGGCCGGGCACTACGGCGTGAGCGTGCTGACCATGCGGCAGGCGCTGAAGGAGCTGGAGGACGAGGGGCTGATCACCCGCCACCGCCGGCGGGGCACGTTCATCGAGCCGCATGTGCAGCGGGGCGCGCCGGTGCGGCTGCTCGGCTCGGTGGACGCGATCGTGGCCCAGCAGTCGGGCATGGTGACGGAGCTCCTCGACCACGGCAAGGCGCCGGTGCCGCCCGAACTGGCCGAGTACTTCCCCGGCCTCGGGGAGGTGGCGACGTACCACCGGCTGCGCAGCGACGAGAAGACGGGCGAGCCGACGAACCACGCCCACAACTGGGTCCGCCCCGAGGTCGCCGCGCACGTCGATGCCGAGGACCTGGAGCGCTGGCCGATGACGAAGGTGCTGCGGGACGTCGTCGGGGCGGACATCAGTCGCATCACGGACACGGTGTCGGCGCGGCTGGCCGATCCGGAGACGGCTCGGCTGCTTCAGGTGCCGTTGCTGAGCCCGATCCTGCACTACACGGGGGTTACTTATGACACGGACGGGCGGGTTTTGGATGTCGCCGTCATCCATTATCGGGGGGACCGTTTCTCGTTCACTGTGACGCTGGATGCGTCGTCCTGAGGGTGCGGGCTGTGGGGGCTGGTCGCGCAGTTCCCCGCGCCCCTTTGGGGCGCTACCCCGAACCGGCGTCATCAGCACGACGTACCATGCCGAGCGTGACGCACGACGACGCTCCGCTCCTCGCGGACCTCATGCCGTGGTCCGTCGCACCGCTTCGGCTGGGCCGGGGGTGGCCGACGGGCCCCGACGCCGCCTGTCTGAAGGCCCGCTGGGACGCCTTCGTGAAGGCCGAGGGGCCGGACCGGGAGGCGCTGCTGGAGCCGACCCGCTCGCGCACCCTGCACTCGGCGGTGGCCCAACTGCCGGGCCGCTCCGGCGGTACGGAGAAGCTGGTCCGTGCCTCGGGCCCGTGCCCGGAGCCCGTACGCGTGCTGCACGCACCCTTCGACGAGCAGTGGCTGATCCCCGACCACCGTCTGATCGACACGGCCCGGCCGGAGTTGTGGCGGGTGGCGGACGAACACCAGGTGTTCCTGGTCGAGATGCCCGGCCAGGTGCTCGCCACCTCACTCCTCCCCCTGCTGCGCCCGGGCCGCGTCCGCCCGCTGTACCGCCGCCCCGACGGCACGGAACCCAACCTGGCACCCGGCCTGCTGGACCATCTGGCGTCCCGTCTCGGTGTGCCCGTCACCCCCGTCGACGTACTGGCCTGGACACTGTCGGCCACCCGCCCCGACCTGACCGTCCCGCTCACCGGGGACCCCGAACTCTGGGCGCACGGCGTCGAGTCGGGCCACCGCGCGCTCTGGCTCATGCGCCGCAACGGCGAGCGCCCCAAACTCCCCGGCGGCCGCCGCCCCTACGTCCGCGCCCCGCTCCCCGGCCGCCCGCTGACCCTCCACTACGACCGCGAGGAGGAGACCCTGCACCTCGACGACGGCCGCATCTCCCCGGTCCCGCCCGAGGCCTGGGACTACGAGGCGGGCGGCGTCCGGGTCCTGGAGGAGTGGTTCGCGGCCCGCACGACGGAGTCGGCCGAACCGGGCACGCTGGCAGCGATCCGCCCGCCGACCTGGCCGCAGGCGTGGACCTCGGAACTACTGGAACTGATCACGGTCCTGGCCCTGTTGGCGACGCAGCAGGAGGAACCGACGGTGACGGATCCGGTCACGGCGGGTGAGCTGGGCAGGGCGGGGGTGCTGCCGGTGCCGGACGCGGCACGCAGGCCGGCGTCGGTCCTGGACCACCACGAGGAAGGCCCGGAAGGCCAGTTCACGCTCATCTGACGGGCGCGTAGCTGTCCAGCAACCGCCCCAGCATCCGCTCGAACGTGGCCTCCGGGTCCTCCGCCGGAGCCACCCCCTGCGCGAACAGCGCGGCCAGGTGCGGATACTCCCCCGTCATCACCTGGCGCATCATGTACTCCCCCCGCACGGCCTGCTCCCGCTCCGCACTCCAGGCGGTGGCCCGCGCCCGCTCGGCCAGCGCCAGTTCGTTCGCGACGAACGTCATCACCGACCCGTTGACCATCCCGAACAGCTCCAGCTTCGTGCCGGGCGGCACATCGAGCCCCTCCAGACAGGCGAGGACCCAGTCCAGACAGCGAAGGGCGTTGGGGCTGATGCTGTACACGGACGACATCACCCGGATCACCCACGGATGCCGCCGCATGATGTCGCGAGCCTGACGCGCCAGGAACATCATGTCCGCGCGCCAGTCCCCGCTCGGCTCACGGGACAGCTCGTACTCCCCGCTGACGAGGTCGACCATCAGCTCGTACAGGTCCTCTTTGCGCGGCACGTAGTTGTACAGGGACATCGTCCCGCACCCGATGTCCGCCGCGATCCGCCGCATCGAGACGGCGTCGAGGCCGTCCGCGTCGGCGATCCGGACGGCGGCCGCCGCGATGTCCGCCCGCGAGTACGCGGGCTTCGGCCCGCGCCCCGTGCGCTCGGGGCGCGCCCAGATCACTTCGGGTTCGGCCGCTCGGCCCGCCATCGATCATCACCTCGCCCACCATCGTAGTTACGTACACCGTACGTAGTGCGCTATGGTCGCCGCATGACTACTACGTACGCTGTACTTAGTGAGGGTCTGGAGAAGCGCTTCGGCGAGGTCCGTGCCCTGCGCGGGCTGGATCTGGCGGTGGCCGCCGGCACGGTCTGCGGCATCCTCGGGCCGAACGGCGCCGGCAAGACCACGGCCGTCCGGCTGCTCACCACGCTGCTGCGCCCTGACGCGGGCTCCGCACGGATCGCCGGCCACGACCTCGTGAGGGAGCCGGCGGCGATACGGCGCCGGATCGGCGTCACCGGGCAGTACACCTCGGTCGACGGGGACCTCACCGGACGCCAGAACCTGCGCCTGTTCGCCCGGCTGCACCGGGTCCGGGACGCCGCCGCACGCGCCGGCGAGCTGCTGGACCGCTTCGGGCTGACCGAGGCCGCCGACCGGCCGGCGTCCACCTACTCGGGCGGTATGCGGCGACGGCTGGACCTGGCGGCGAGCCTGATCCGCCACCCCGAGGTGCTGTTCCTGGACGAGCCGACCACCGGCCTGGACCCGGCCAGCCGGAACATGATCCGGGCAGCGGTGCGCGAGCTGACCGGCGAGGGCACGACCGTACTGCTGACCACCCAGTACCTGGAGGAGGCCGATCAACTGGCCGACGACATCGCCCTGGTGGACCGGGGACGGGTGGCGCACACAGGCTCCCCCGCCGAGCTCAAAGCGCTGATGGGGACCTACGTCGAGGTCGTCCTTGCCCGTCCGGAGGTGATGGTGCGGGCGGCCGAGGTACTCGACCGGCTGACCGGCGGCGAGCCGGCGTTCGACCACGACCGGGCCGCCGTCGGCGCGGTCACCCGGGACACCACGCTCACGCTCCCCCGGCTGGTGCGTGAACTCGACGCGGCGGGCGTGCCGTTGCTGGACGCGAGCCTCAAGGCCCCCACCCTCGACGATGTCTTCCTGCGCCTCACCGAGGACGACCTGCGGGACGACAAGGAGCACGCGGCATGAGCACCCTGGCCCACGACGGCACGGCCCTCCTCGGCCGCCAGCTCCGGCGGATCCGGAACAACCCGGGGCTGATCGTCCTGACCCAGACCACGCCCATCACCATGCTGCTGTTCTTCGGCTACGTCTTCGGCAGCGCGGTCGCGATGCCCGGCACCGAGTACCGCACCTACCTGGTGCCCGGACTGCTCGCGGCCACGGCCGTGGGCGGGATCATGACGGGCATGTTCCAGGCGGCCCAGGACACGCACCGCGGCGTGACGGACCGGCTGCGCACCCTGCCGGTGAGCCGGGCCGCGGTACCACTCGGGCAGGCGGTGGCGGACCTGGTCGTCACGGCGGCAGGGCTGGTGCCGTTCCTGCTGGTCGGGCTTGCGGTGGGCTGGCGGTTCGAGGGGTCGGCCCTCGAAGGGGCCGCCGCCCTGGGCCTGCTGCTGCTGTTCCGGTTCGCGTGCACCTGGGTCGGGATCCTGCTCGGACTGCTCAGCCGGAGCGAGGAGGCCGCCGGGCAGCTCGGCAGCGCGACCTTCGTCCTGCCGCTGCTGTCCAACGCGTACATCCCGACCGACAATCTGGCGGGCTGGCTGCGCACGGTCGCCGAGTGGAACCCGGTCAGCGCGGTCACCACGGCCCTGCGGGACCTCTTCGGCAACGCTCCCGTACCCCAGGACGCCGCCTGGCCCGTGGCACACCCCGTCGCCGGCTCGCTGGCCTGGTGCGCGGTGCTGATCGCGGTGGCCGCGCCGCTCGCCGTACGCCGGTACGCCCATGGCCAAGGCTGACGCCCACGGGGCATGATCGCCCGCATGGAATCGCAGCCGCTCCCCCTCGCGGGCATCACCGTCGTCGCCGTCGAACAGGCCGTGGCCGCTCCCTTCGCCACCCGGCAGCTCGCCGATCTGGGTGCCCGGGTGATCAAGGTCGAGCGGATCGACGGCGGCGACTTCGCCCGCGGCTACGACACCGCCGCCCGCGGCCTGGCCTCGCATTTCGTGTGGTGCAACCGCGGCAAGGAGTCCATCGCCCTGGATCTGAAGGACGCGCGCGGCCTGGACGTCGTACGGCGGCTGATCGACGACGCGGACGTCTTCGTACAGAACCTCGCGCAGGGGGCCGCGGCCCGGCTGGGCCTCGACGCGGCCACGCTGTGCGCCGCGCACCCGCGGCTGATCGCCGTGGACATCTCGGGATACGGCGCGGGCGGCCCGTACGCGGACAAGCGGGCGTACGACATGCTCGTGCAGTGCGAGGCGGGGCTGGTGTCGGTGACCGGGACGCCCGAGCAGCCGGTGAAGGCCGGGATCCCCGCGGCGGACATCGCGGCCGCCATGTACGCCTTCTCAGGAGTGCTCGCGGCGCTGGTACGGCGGGGTGTCACCGGGCGCGGCGGGCCGGTGGAGGTGTCGATGCTGGAGTCGCTGGCGGAGTGGATGGGGCATCCGCTGCACCATGCGATGCACGGTGGCACGGCCCCGGCGCGCACCGGGCTCGCGCACGCCGTCATCGCGCCGTACGACGCCTATCCGACGGCGGACGGCGGGCGGGTGCTGTTGTCGGTGCAGAACGACCGGGAGTGGCGGCGGCTGGCCGAACAGGTGCTTGAGCGGCCGGAGTTGGGTTCGGATCCGGCCTATGCCACGAACGCGGCGCGGGTGGTGAACCGGGAGCGCACCGACGAGCTGGTGGGCAAGGCCCTGGGTGCGCTCGGCACGGACGAGGCGCTGGCCCGGCTGGAGGGCGCGGGGCTGGCGTGTGCGCGGCTGAGGGATCTGCACGAGGTGGCGGAGCATCCGCAGCTGGCGGCCCGGGAGCGGTGGCGGGAGGTGGGCTCGCCGGTGGGGCCGCTCAGGGCACTGCTGCCGCCCATCACGCTGCCGGGTGGGGCGGCGGCACACATGGGGGACGTACCCGCGCTCGGGGAGCACACCGGAACACTGCTGCGAGCCGTGGGGATGACGGACGGCGAGATCGCAGCACTGCGCCGGGACGGTGTGGCCGCCTGAGCGCGGGCCGGAACGCCTAGTGGCCGCCGAACAGTGAGCGGCGCAGTCGGCGCAGTGGCGCGAAGAGCGAGACGCGACGGACTCGCGCACCCCGGTCACTGTGCTGACGCACGGGCTCACGCGCGGTCAGTTCACGCATCAGCAAGGTCGCCTCGGCCGTCTTCTGCTGCGGCACGGCGGGACCCGCCAGCACCGCGAGATGGCGGTCGAGGCGCGAACTGGTCGCGCTGCTCCCGCAGGTGATCGCAGGGACCCTCGCCCTGCTGCGCACTGTTATCTGTTCCATGACACTCCCCACCCGTACGAGTCCACCCGGCCCGGGCAGGGTAACCCTATCGCTCCCGTGGGGCACTCGTGTATCGCGGTCACAGGATTCACCTTCCCCGTAAGGGTGTTGACGACCCGTCGTTGATTACTCTCCGAATCCAACCGATTTCAGGGCGAGTTGGACAACCGGCTGGGTGGTGGGCTGCGCCGAGCCCCCGTCCGGCTCGACGGTCACAGCGAGTGACGTCGCGGACTTGTCCAGGCCGGACGCGACCAAGGGCGTGTCGCCGTCGAAGAGCCCGAGGGAGCGCGGTTGCGCGTCGGGGCGCATGAGCCACAGTTGATGCACGCGGTCGCCCGGGGGGTCGCCGTAGCCGCCGAGGGTGACCACCGCGCGCCCCTCCGATACGGAAGCGATCACTCCGATACTTCGGCCGCGAGCGTCCTGCCCACCGGCCGCCCGGGCGTCGGGAGCCGCCAGAACGTGGGCGATCTCACGTGCCCGGTCCCGCTCGGCGTTCAGCCGGTCCTGCGTCTCGTTCGCCTGTACGGCGAACAGGGCCGCGACGACGAGCGCCGCGGCGGCGGTGGCCGTGGCGAACGGCACGAACAGCGGCCCCCGCCGCCGCACCCGCGGCGGCGGCTGCGCCCCCCACACATGCGGCGGCAACTGCGGCTCATGCGCCCGCACCGCCTCCTGCGGAGTCGTCCGTACGGCGGCCAGGACCCGTTCGCGCAGCGCGGCCGGCGCGGGGGCCGCCGTCGACCAGGCCAGCCGGACCGCGTCCTCGGACAGGGCCCGCACCTCGGCGGCGCAGCGGTCACAGTTCTTCAGATGCTTCTCGAAGCGCACGCGTTCGGCCGGTTCCAGGGCGTCGAGGGCATAGGGGGCGGCAAGGGAGTGCAGATCTCCGCGGCGGAACAGGCTCATGCGGCGCCTCCCAGGCACTCGCGCAGCCGGGTCAGCCCGTCGCGCATCCGTGTTTTCACCGTGCCCAGCGGCAGCGAGAGCCGCTCGGCGACCTCACGGTAGGTGTAGCCGTCGTAGTAGGCGAGGGTGACCGACTGGCGCTGGAGGGCCGTGAGCCGGTCCAGACAGCGGCGGACCCACTCGCGTTCGAGGCCGGCCTCGACCTCCTCGGCGACATGGTCGAAGGCCGGCTGGTTGGCGCGGAGCGCCTCGCGCTGCTCGCGCTCACCGGCCGCGCGGGCGCTGCGCACCCGGTCGACGGCCCGGCGGTGGGCGAGGGTGAGGACCCATGACAGGGCGCTGCCCCGCCCGGGATCGAACCGCCCGGCGGACCGCCACAGTTCCAGCAGCACCTCCTGCGCCACCTCCTCCGACTGGGCCGGGTCCCGCACCACACGCCGCACCAGCCCGAAGACCGGCCCGGACACCAGTCCGTACAGCTCCTCGAACGCCTTCTGGTCGCCGCCTGCCACGAGCATCAGCAGCTCGTCCGCCTCCAACTCGTCTCCCCCTCCCGCGAGACCGCATCTGGGCCGTCCCGTCCCACGAGGTATTCGCAACGCACCCACCTCCGGATGGGGTTACGGATCAGAAGGCCCAAAACGCGGGTCGGCGGGCAGCCGAATCTGTTTTTCGGGTCGGACCAATCCGCTCCGCGCGCGGCTCCGAATCCCGGTGCGTCAGGCAAGTTGAACCGAGGACGGACGGCATGACACCTATCTCCAGGAGCGGCGCGGGACGCGCGAGCGTCGCGACCCTCATCTGTGGTGCGCTCGCCGCCGGGGGGCTCGCAGCCGCCGGCGTGACCGCGCTGGAACCGGGGGCGGCCTCCGCCTCCAGTCACCGGGAGGCCCCCCTGATCTCGGGGACCCCGCAGTACGACAACACGGACGTGTACGCGTTCGTCAGCCCGGACAAGCCGGACACCACCACGATCGTGGCGAACTGGATCCCGTTCGAGGAGCCGGCCGGCGGACCGAACTTCTTCCCGTTCGCCGAGGACGCCCAGTACGACATCCACATCGACAACAACGGTGACGCGCAGGGCGAGCTGCTCTACCGCTTCACCTTCAAGACGCATGTGAAGAACAAGAAGACGTTCCTGTACAACACCGGTCCGGTCGAGAGCCTCGACGACCCCGACCTGAACGTCACGCAGACGTACGACATCGACCTGCTGCGGCTGAAGAACCAGCACCTGGTCTCCAAGACGAAGATCGCCAACGATGTGCCGGTGGCGCCGTCGAACGTCGGCAAGGCCTCGATGCCGGACTACGCGAAGCTGCGCAAGCAGGCGATCCACCCGCTCGCGGGCGGTTCGACGACGTTCGCCGGCCAGGCCGACGACCCCTTCTTCCTGGACCTGCGCGTCTTCGACCTGCTGTACGGCGGGAACCTCAGCGAGGTCGGGAACGACACCCTCAAGGGCTACAACGTCAACTCCATCGCGCTTCAGGTGCCCACGCACATGATCACGGAGTCGGCCGAGCAGCCGATCGTCGGGATCTGGTCGACGACCCAGCGCAAGAACGCCCAGGGGCACTTCACCCAGGTGTCGCGCCTGGGCAACCCGCTGGTGAACGAGGTCGTCAATCCGCTGAAGGACAAGGACAAGTTCAACGCGGACTCGCCCTGGAACGACGGCCAGTTCCTGAAGAACGTGACCAACCCCGAGCTGCCGAAGCTCATCGAGGCGATCTACAAGATCCCGGCGCCCGCCGAGCCGCGGAACGACCTCGTCGATGTCTTCCTCAAGGGTGTGAAGGGGCTCAACCAGCCGCCGAACGTGCGGCCCGCGGAGGAGCTGCGGCTGAACACGTCGATCAAGCCGACGGCCTCGCCCAAGCGGCTCGGTGTGCTCGACGGCGACAACGCCGGGTTCCCGAACGGGCGCCGGCTGTCGGACGACGTGCTCGATGCCGCGCTCCAGGTCGTCGAGGGCGAACTGGTCGGCTCCAAGAACGACTTGGGCGACGCGGTCGACAAGAACGACAAGGCCTTCGAGAAGGCGTTCCCGTATGTGGCGCTGCCCACGGAGGGGTCGCGGGGGCCGCTGGCGAAGGGCACCTCCGGTGACACGGATGTGCGCAGCCAGATCGGGGACGCGCTGTCCCCTGCCGGGGGTTCCGATGACACCACGCTGATCGCGGCTTCTGCGGGGGCCGGGGCTGCGGGGATCGCCTTGATCGGGGCCGGGTTGCTCTGGTGGCGGCGGATGCGGGAGCGGGCGTACTAGGCGCCGTGGCGGGGAGCTGTGCGGGTTCGGCCGCGGGTCTGTTGTGGCCGGTCGCGCAGTTCCCCGCCCCCTTGGCCGTTCGTTTCAGACCGAACCAGGAGAGGTCATGAGGAAGCACAGGCTTCAACTCGCCTTGTGTGTCGCGCTGTTGGCCGTCGCGTTCACCGCCGGGTCGATCGCGCTCGGCGGCGGGCGGGAGACGCCCGGGCGGAGTGTCGCGGCCGGGTCCCCGGCGCTCCTCGCCTCCGGTGACCTCGACGCGAGTGTCTCCGCCCTCCAGGAGCATCTGCGGGAGCAGCCGCGGGACTTCACCGGGTGGGCGACGCTCGGGCTCGGCTATGTCGAGCAGGCCCGGACCAAGGGTGACCCCTCGCGGTACCCGCAGGCCGAGCGGGCGTTCGAGCGGTCCCTCGCGGTGGAGCCGGGCAACGATCAGGCGCTCGCGGGCCGCGCCGCCCTCGCGGCGGCCCGGCACGACTTCGAGGGCGCTCTGGAGTACGCCGACCGGGCGCTGGCGCAGAACCCCTACAGCGAGCGCGCGCTGTCCACCCGGATCGACGCCCTCGTGGAACTCGGCCGCTACGACGAGGCGTCGAAGGCGGCCGACACCGCGGACTCCCGACGGCCCGGCATCCCGGTGTTCACCCGGTACGCGTACGTGCGCGAGCTGCGCGGGGACGTCACCGGCGCCCGCCGGGTGCTGGAGCAGGCTCTCGGTGCGGCGACCGCGCCCGGGGACGTGGCGTACGTGGCCACGCAGCTCGGGCAACTCGCCTGGAACCAGGGCGACTACAAGTCCGCACTGCTGCACTACGCGCGTGCGCTCTCGGCCGACGAGGCCTATCTGCCGGCCTTGGAGGGCCGCGCTCGTGCGCAGGCCGCGCGCGGGGAGACGGCGGCGGCGGTCCGTGGCATGGCGGACGTCGTCGTCCGCTCCCCGCTGCCCGGTCCGCTCGTCGGGCTCGGTGAGCTCTACGAGGCGGGCGGCGACCGGACGAAGGCGCGTGACCAGTACGCCCTCGTCGACGCCTGGACGGCCCTGGCCCGCGCCAACGGCGTCAACGCCGATCTCGACACCGCGCTCGCCGCGGCCGACCACGGCGACAAGGCCTCCGCCCTGCGCGCGGCCCGCACCGAGTGGGACCGCCGCCGCACGGTGCACACCGCGGACGCCCTCGCCTGGGCGCTGCACGTCAACGGCCGCGACGCGGAGGCCCTGCCCTACGCTCGCCGGGCCACGGCCACCGGCTACCGCAACGCCGCGTTCCTCCACCACCGCGGCATGATCGAGTACGCCACGGGCCGGGCGCGGGACGCCCGCACCCACCTGGCGGCGGCCCTGGAGCTCAACCCGGGCTTCTCGCCCCTGGGCGCCCGCGAGGCCCGTACGGCCCTCAAGGACCTGGAGGCGGCCAAGTGACCCTCCGTCGCCTGATCGCCTCCGGCGCGGCCGTCCTCACGGCCGTCGGCGCGCTCGTGCTGGTCCCCTCCCCACCCGCGAGCGCGCACCCCCTCGGCAACTTCACCGTCAACCGCTACGACGGTCTCGTCGCGGCGCCCGGCGCCCTCCGCGTCGATCATGTCGAGGACCTCGCGGAGATCCCCGCCACGCAGGCGGGGCCCGACATCGAGAAGCTCGGCGTGAGCGAGTGGGCCGGGCGGCGGTGTGCCGCGGCGGCCGAGGGCAGCAGGCTCACCGTGGACGGGCGCACGGTCGCCCTGACCGTGCGGAGCAGCCGTGCGCGGGTGCGTCCCGGGCAGGCCGGGCTCGACACCCTGCGGGTGGAGTGCCGGCTGACCGCTCCGCTGCCCGAGGGTGCCGCCGTCGCCGTCCGTTTCCGGAGCGCGGGCGCGGACTCCGGGCCCGGCTGGCGGGAGATCACCGCGCGCGGCGACCGTATGACGCTCACCGGGTCGGACGTACCGGAGAAGTCGGCGTCCCGCGAACTGACCGACTACCCGCAGGAGTTGCTCTCCTCCCCCACCGACACCGCGACCGCCTCCCTGCGCGTCCGGCCCGGCGGTCCGGCCCTCGTCGAGGAGCAGGGGGACGCCCCGGCCGCCTCCGTACTGCCGCGCGGCGCCGACCGCTGGACCCGTGCGCTGGACTCCCTGGTCGCCCGCCACGACCTCACGGTCGGGTTCGCCGCGCTCGCGCTGCTCGTCGCGGTCGCCCTGGGCGCGATGCACGCGGTCGCCCCGGGCCACGGCAAGACGCTCATGGCCGCGGTGGCGGCGGCGCGCGGCGGGCGGGCCCGGATGAAGGACGTCCTCCCGCTCGCCGCCTCGGTGACGGTCACCCACACCCTGGGCGTGGTCGCCCTGGGCCTGCTGGTCACGGCCGGTTCCGCGGCCGCCCCGTCGGTGATCACCTGGCTGGGCATCGCGAGCGGGGCCCTGGTGGCGGCGGCCGGCGTGACGCTGGTCCGGCGGGCCTGGCAGCAGCGGAGCCACACGCATACGCACGTCCCCCAGCGCACTCCCGTCCTGGTCGGGGCCCACGCCCACAGTCACGACCACCATCACCACGACCACGACCACGGTCACACCCACACGCACACCCACGGCGGCCACACCCACACCCACCCCACAGCCCCCACCCTCCGCGGCACGATCCTCCTCGGCTTCGCCGGCGGGCTCGTGCCCAGTCCCTCCGCGGTCGTGGTCCTGGTCGGTGCGGCGGCCCTCGGGCACGCCTGGTTCGGGCTGCTGCTCGTCGTGGCGTACGGCCTCGGGCTCGCCCTCACCCTCACCGCGACCGGGTTCGCCGTCGTCCGGCTGGGGGCCGGGGCGAACCGGCTGCTGGAGCGGCGTCCCCGGTGGGCGGTGCACCCCTTGGCCGCCCTGGTCCGCCGCACCGCGCCGCTGGTGTCCGCGGGGATCGTCGTAGCTCTTGGGGTCGGATTGGTGCTCAAGGGGGCGGCAAGCGCAGTCGGCTGAGCTAGTTTTGTGAGGAAAAGGAGATTTCGCGCGCATGCGAATGGGGGCGCCCGTGTCCGACGCACCGGGCAGTGAACGAGTGATCGCGGGCCGCTACCGACTCCTGTCCCCGCTGGGCGAGGGCGGCATGGGGACGGTGTGGCGCGCCCGTGACGAGGTGCTGCACCGCGAGGTCGCCGTGAAGGAGGTGCGCGCTCCGCACGGGCTGCCCGCCGCCGAGGAGCAACGCATGTACGCCAGGCTGGAGCGCGAGGCGTGGGCGGCGGCACGCGTGGCCAACCGCAATGTCGTGACGGTGTACGACGTGGCCACCCAGGACGGCCGGCCGTGGATCGTGATGGAACTGGTCCGCGGTATCTCGCTGGCCGAACTCCTGGACGCCGAGGGCCCGTTGGCGCCGCAGCGGGCCGCGTACATCGGCGCCGAGGTGCTGGCGGCGCTGCGGGCCGCGCACGAGGCGGGGGTGCTGCACCGGGATGTGAAACCGGCCAACGTCCTGCTGTCGAACGACGGTCGGGTGGTGCTCACGGACTTCGGCATCGCCATGGTGGAGGGCAGTTCGGCGCTGACGATGACGGGCGAGGTGATCGGCTCGCCCGAGTTCCTCGCCCCCGAGCGGGCGCTGGGCCGTACGCCCGGCCCCGAGTCCGACCTGTGGTCGCTGGGCGTGCTGCTGTACGCGTCCGTCGAGGGCAACTCCCCCTTCCGTCAGGACACCCCGCTCAGCACCCTGCGGGCGATCGTCGACGAGGAGCTGCCCCCGCCGCGCCGCGCCGGTGCGCTCGCCCCCGTCATCGAGGGGCTGCTGCGCAAGGAGCCGGGCGAGCGGCTGCCGGCCGAGCGGGCGGAGCAGGATCTGCGGCTCGTCGGCGCTGGCGGCACGCTGCGCGCCGACACGCTCCGGGCGGGGCCCTACGCGCCGACGGTCGCCGCGCACCCGCAGCCGCCGACCCCGCCGCCCACCCGGGTGGGCCCCACCGCGCCGACCCGCCCGGTCCCCGGCCCCGACCACCACGAGCGCAGCCACCGCGCCTCCGTGGTCATCGTCGCGGGCCTGGCCGCGCTCGCCCTGGCGCTGGCCGGTCTGACGTACGCGCTGCTGAACCAGGGGGACGAGGGTGGCAAGGGGGGCGGCTCGGGCGCCACCACGAGCCAGGCGCAGACGTCGGCGGCGCCGAGCGAGACGGACGACGACAACGCCACCGGCGGGGGCGAGAGCCCGACGCCGACCCCGAGCGAGAGCCGTACGACGAACCCGCCGCCGCAGTCCGTGCAGGTCTCCGTGACGGGGTCGAACACGGAGTACGAGGGGGCCTGTCCGCCGCCCGAAGGGGAGGCGCCGCTGTTCACGGCCACGTTCACGGTGGGGCGGCTGCCGGCGGAGGTCAGCTATCGCTGGGTGTCGAAGGGCGAGGACGTGATGGATCCGGAGTGGCGCACACTGTCGTTCCCCGAGGGCGGCACCCGGACCAAGCAGGACCAGGCCTTTGTGACCACGTACAACGAGAGCGGGACCTTCGAGGACGAGATCACCGTCGAGGTCCGCGATCCGGTGGAGACCGAGTCCAACTCGGTGGCGTTCTCGGTCACTTGTGTGACGGAGACCCCGACGGACGGGGCCTCCCCCAGTTCATGACCGGTCAGGCGGCGCTGTTCAGGACGGGCAGATAGCCGCCGGACTGGCCGGCCGCGGTCGGGTGGTACGACTCGCCGATGTTGAACCAGTTGACGCTGTGCAGCCAGGAGCTGCCGGAGCAGATCTCGTGGCCGGTGAAGGTGGTGCGCACGTCGCCGAAGGTGAAGGCGTGCGCGGCGGCGCGGGTGGCGACGGCGGCGTCGAGGTAGTCGGCCGCGTCGTTGATGGCCTTCCGCTTGGTCTCGGAGAGGCCGAGGCAGGTGGTGCCGAGCTTGTAGAAGCGCGGGTAGCCGATCACGACGACCCGGGCGGACGGGGCCTTGGTGCGGATCGCCGAGTAGACGCCGTCGAGCTTGCCGGGCAGCGTCGTGTCGACGTAGGCCTTGGCGGTGTTGATACGGGAGATGCAGGCGCTGTCGGACTGCAGGACGCAGGTGGTCATGACGTCGGCGAAGCCGGCGTCGTTGCCGCCGACGCTGATGGAGACCAGGGCGGTGGCGGAGTTGAGCGGGCCCATCTGGCCGGCCAGAACATCATCCGTTCGGGCGCCCGAGCAGGCCGTGAAGGCGAACGACGAGGGTGAGTTGGCGGCCGCCCAGAGGTAGGGGTGGGCCTTGGTGCTGCGTTTGCAGTCGCCGCTGGAGCTGATGTAGCTGCCGGCGCCGACCCCGGAGGCATAGGAGTCGCCGAGGGCCACATAGGGGCCGGTGGCGGCCTGTGCGGAGCCGGAGCCGGCGAGGACGACGCCGACGGCGAGGAGGAGCGAGCTGACGTAAGCGGCAATTCGGGAACGTCTCATGGAACCTCCCTTTAGCAGGATCTCTGCCACAACCGTCGTAGCAACTACGCGTGTTGACGGGAAGTGTTCATGCCAAGACTTTCCGGTCGTTTCCGGGATCCTTCCTGTGCGTTCACCATGAGTTCGATTACGTGCTCATGACAGATTCATTGACAGCTCGTCAACTGCCTTGTTCTACCCCTGTAGATCGCCCACGCTTTACTCCGGCCCGGAGCGGAACGCGACGCTCCCGGCTGTGTGCGCGATGACGCGCGCACCCCCCACAGACGCGGGCCACACCCCGGCCGCGCGCCGCCTATGAGGAGGACTCCCTCGTAATGGCACAACTGCGTAGCAAGAAGCTCCGGTTCGCCGCGATAACCAGCCTGGCGACCGCCGCCCTCGTCGGAGGGCTCACCGCACTTCCCGCCGAGGCCGCCCCGGCCGAGGGCACGGTCCTGGCCGCCGGCTCCCCCACGGCGATCAAGGACAGCTACATCGTCACCCTCAAGAAGGACGCCGGCCTCAAGGCGTCCTCGACCGCCGGCAAGAACCTCGTCAAGGAGTACGGCGGCACGGTCAAGAAGACCTACGGCAAGGCGCTGAACGGCTACTCGGCCACCCTCTCCGCCACCGAGGCCAGGAGACTCGCCGCCGACCCGGCGGTCGCCTCCGTCGAGCAGAACCAGCGCGTCCAGCTCACCGACACCACGCAGTCCAGCGCCCCCTGGGGCCTCGACCGCGTCGACCAGACCTCCCTGCCGCTCTCCGGCACCTACACCTACCCGGACAGCGCGGGCAGCGGCGTGACGGTCTACGTCATCGACACCGGCGTGCGCATCACCCACTCGCAGATCAGCGGCCGTGCGAGCTACGGCTACGACGCGGTCGACGGCGACACCACCGCCTCCGACGGCAACGGCCACGGCACCCATGTGGCCACCACGGTCGCGGGCACCACCTACGGCGTCGCCAAGAAGGCGAACATCGTCGCGGTGCGCGTGCTGAACAACAGCGGCTCCGGCACCACGGCCGGCGTGATCGCGGGCATCGACTGGGTGACGGCCAACCACTCCGGACCCTCGGTCGCCAACATGTCGCTGGGCGGCGGCGTCTCCACCTCCCTGGACACGGCGGTCGCCAACTCCATCGCCAGCGGCGTGACCTACGCGGTCGCGGCGGGCAACAGCAGCGCCAACGCCTCCTCGTACTCCCCGGCCCGGGTCGCCTCGGCGATCACGGTCGGCGCCACCACCAGCACCGACGCCAAGGCCAGCTACTCCAACTACGGCTCGGTCCTGGACATCTTCGCCCCCGGCTCCTCCATCACGGCGGGCTGGTACACCAGCGACACCGCGACGAACACCATCTCCGGTACGTCGATGGCGACCCCGCACGTCGCGGGCGCGGCCGCGGTCTACCTGGCGAACCACACCTCGTCCACCCCGGCCCAGGTCGCCTCGGCCCTGACCAGCGGCGCGACCACCGGCAAGGTCACCAGCGCGGGCACCGGTTCGCCGAACCGGCTACTGAAGATCGTGCCGTGACGCCTCGGCGACCGGCCTGAACGACCGTTCCCCGGAGGCGTCCGCCGCCTCCGGGGAACACCCTTGTGGCCGTCCTCGGCATCTTGACGGCCGCCACGGGCCTGCGCGACATTGAAGCCCGGCATCCGGCGCTTCGGGGGGCAAAGTCGCCAATGCAGACCTTAAGGCTCAAGACATCTTCAACGGACGGCGCCGAGCGCGCGCGACCAGGACCGGGGAGGGACCTGTCGGCGCTGCTCGCGGGCGCCGCGACGGCCGTGGCGGGCCTGGGCGCGATCCTCGCGCTGGCGGGCTCCGACTCACCGCTGCGCGGCCCGTTCACGCTGTTCTTCCTGCTCGCGGCTCCGGCCGCGGCCATCGCCGCCGCGCTGCGCGGCCTCGAACCCTTCGGCCGGCTCCTCGCCTCCGTGGCGGGCGCGGTCGTCGTCAACATGCTGGTGGCCCAGGGAATGCTGGCCGTGCACCGGTGGTCGGCCACCGGCGGCATCGTGGCGGTGACCGCGCTCAGCTCCCTGATGCTCCTGCTCGTTCTGGTACGGCGCAGGCGCGGCCGTACGGACAGAAGGCGGACCGACTGACGTGGACATCAGCGTGCACCGTCCCGGCGAGCTGACCGCAGCCGACCGGACGGCCTGGACGGCTATGCAGTCCAAGGCCCATCTGCACGGCTCGCCCGAACTGGCGAACCCTTTCCTGTCCCCTGAGTTCGCGCTCGCCGTCGGCCGCTGCCGGCGCGGGGTGCGGATCGCGGTCGTACGGGAGGACGGCGAGCCCGCCGCGTTCTTCCCGTACCAGAGAACGGCGGCCGGCGTGGGCCGCGCCATCGGCCTCGGGGTCTCCGACGCCCAGGGCCTGGTGCACCGGCCCGGGTTCACCTGGGACGCGCGTGAGCTGCTGCGCGCCTGCGGACTCGCGGTCTGGGAGTTCGACCATCTCGTCGAGGGCCAGTCGCCCTTCGCCGAGCGGGCCACCGGGACCTTCCCGTCCCCGGTCATGGACATCGACCAGGGGTACGAGGCCTATCTCGCCCAGCTCCGCGCCGGATCACCGAAGTTCACCCGGACCACACTGGCCAAGGAACGCAAGCTCGGCCGGGACCACGAGGGTGTGCGCTATGTGCACGACGAGCGCGACCCGGCCGCCCTGCGCGCCCTGATGGACTGGAAGTCGGCGCAGTACCGCCGTACCGGGCGCAGCGACCGCTTCGCCCAGGAGTGGATCACCCGGCTCGTGCAGCAGCTGTTCCACACCCGCTCCGAGTCGTTCGCCGGGATCCTGTCGGTGCTGTACGCGGACGGCAAGCCGGTCGCGGCCCACTTCGGGCTGCGCTCCGAGCGGGTGCTGGCCTGCTGGTTCCCGGCGTACGACCCGGCGTTCTCGAAGTACTCCCCGGGGCTGGTGCTGCATCTGCGCATGGCCGAGGCGGCCGCCGCCGACGGCATCGCGTATCTGGATCTCGGCCGGGGGCAGAAGGAGTACAAGGACTCCCTGAAGACACGCGAACTCAGCGTCTCCGAAGGGTGGGTGACACGTCGTCACCCCGTGGCGGTCGGGCACCGGGCGCGCCGTGCGCCGGTCCGGGCGCTGCGCAACACCGTGCAGACCCGGCCGGAACTGTTCGAGCCGGCCGACCGGCTGCTCAAGCGGATGGGACGACTGCGCTCAGGGGGTCGGTAACGGGCCAAAACAGATAAAAACGTGAGACCAGGTTCCAGGTCTTGCCATACGGGCTCAATCATCAATACCGTCGTACATCTCACCCGCATCGGACTGTCACCAAGCGGCTCCAGGGGAGGGCTCAGGACCGCGACGGTCCCGGCGCGGGGCGCGGTAGGGGGGTGCTCGGTGACCGCAACACTGACCGAGTCGTGCCGCGCGACCGGCTGCCGTGACCCGGAGGCCGGCCAGACTTGCCAGCTCACCATGCGCACACGGAGGTTCATGGAGGTGTCCTTCCGCGTTCCATGAGTGAGAACCCCCCTTTCGAACCGGACACGAAGCCGGGCCGCCCAGGGGCGGGCGGTCCACCGGACGAGAGGGACCAGACTCATGAGCTCAGTTCTGCGCCCGGCGACCACGGGCGACGCACATCGCACTGCCGGGTCGTACAAGCCCGTCTCCTCGTATCTCGCCATTACGCCGCCGGTGAGCGTGGTGATCCCGGCCATGAACGAGGCCGAGAACCTTCCGTACGTCTTCAAGACGCTTCCGGACTGGATACACGAAGTGGTCCTGGTGGACGGCAACTCCACGGACGACACCGTCGAAGTGGCCCGCGAGCTGTGGCCGGAGGTCAAGGTCGTCGAGCAGCACGGCCGGGGCAAGGGGGATGCCCTGATCACCGGGTTCGAGGCGTGCACCGGCGACATCATCGTCATGGTCGACGCGGACGGCTCCGCCGACGGGCACGAGATCGTCAGTTATGTCTCGGCGCTGGTCTCGGGCGCGGACTTCGCCAAGGGATCCCGCTTCGCCAACGGCGGCGGCACCGACGACATGACCTTCATCCGCAAGCTCGGCAACTGGGCGCTGTGCACCATCGTCAACCACAAGTTCGGCGCCCGCTACACCGATCTCTGCTACGGCTACAACGCGTTCTGGCGGCACTGCCTGGACAAGATCGACCTCGACTGCACCGGCTTCGAGGTGGAGACCCTGATGAACATACGGGTGGTCAAGGCGGGGCTGAAGGTACAGGAGATACCCAGCCACGAGTACCTCCGTATCCACGGCACCAGCAATCTGCGCGCCGTGCGGGACGGGTTCCGGGTACTCAACGTGATCCTCAAGGAGCGCTCCAACCGGCGGGACCTGCGCCGCCGCGCCGAGCGGTCCCCGATGCTCGACTCGGTGCGGGGAGAGATGTCTTGAGCGGTCCCGACATCTCCGTCGTGATCTGCGTCTACACCGAGGACCGCTGGGAGGACATCCTCGCGGCGGTCGCCTCGGTGCGGGCGCAGTCCCGCCCGGCCCTGGAGACCCTGCTGGTCGTCGACCACAACGAGGCTCTCCTTGAGCGCCTGGCCAAGGAGTACAAGGAGGCCGCGGATGTGCGGGTGCTCGCCAACGCGGGCCCCCGCGGGCTGTCCGCCGGCCGCAACACGGGCATCGCCGCCTCCTACGGCGAGGTGATCGCCTTCCTCGACGACGACGCCGTGGCCGAGCGGGAGTGGCTGCGGCACTTCGCCGCGGGGTACGCCGATCCGCGCGTGATGGCGGTCGGCGGGCGCACCGAGCCGATCTGGGCCTCGGGCCGCCGCCCGCTGTGGTTCCCGGAGGAGTTCGACTGGGTGGTGGGCTGCACCTACCGCGGCCTGCCGCGCGGGCTCGTCCGGGTGCGCAACGTCCTGGGCGGAAACGCTTCCTTCCGGCGTACGGCGTTCGACGCGGCGGGCGGCTTCGCCACCGGCATCGGCCGCGACGGCGACCGGCTGCCGCTGGGCTGCGAGGAGACGGAGCTGTGCATCCGCCTCACCCGGGCCAGACCCGACGCGATCCTCCTGATCGACGACCGCGCGGTGATCCACCACCGGGTGCCCGAGGCGCGCGAGCACTTCGGGTACTTCCGTACGCGCGCCTACGCCGAGGGTCTGTCCAAGGCGCTGGTGGCCCGAAGTGTCGGCGCCGACAAGGGACTTGAGTCCGAGCGCCGGTACACGACCCGGGTGCTGCCGGCCGGGGTGGCGCGCGGGCTGCGGGACGCCGTACTGGCCCGGCCGGGCGGTGCGGGACGGGCGGGCGCGATCGTCGCCGGGGTGCTCACCGCGGCCGGCGGGTATGTGGTCGGGAGTGTGCGGGCACGCAGGGGCGGGGCCACCTACTCGGTGGCGGCGATCGAGGGGGGCGCGAATGACTGAGACGGGCGTGCCGAGAAGTGGGGCCGGCACGGCTGACGAGCGCGTGCCGATCCTCATGTACCACGCGGTGTCGTCCGCGCCGAACGACGCCACCCGCGCGCTGTCCGTGACACCCGAGGCGTTCACCGAGCAGATGGCGCTGATCGCGGACCTGGGCCTGAACCCCGTCGGCACGGCCGAGTTGGCCGCCCGCTGGCGCTCGGGCCGCCCGCTGCCCGAGCGGCCCGTCCTCATCACCTTCGACGACGGATACGAGGGCGTGCACCGGCACGCGCTGCCCGTGCTCGCCAAGCACGGCTTCGCCGCCACCCTCTTCGTCTCCACCGGCTGGCTGCGCGGCCCGCACGACACCGGCAACGCCCTGGACACCATGCTGGACTGGGACCAGG
Organism: Streptomyces sp. NPDC079141; assembly: GCF_040686775.1. NCBI lineage: Bacteria > Bacillati > Actinomycetota > Actinomycetes > Kitasatosporales > Streptomycetaceae > Streptomyces > Streptomyces sp. NPDC079141. The sequence continues at coordinate 189,337 of NZ_JBFBLP010000010.1, forward strand.
TGCGCGAACTGGCCGCCGCGGACGTGGAGATCGGCGGCCACAGCCACACCCATCCGCAGCTCGACCAGCTCCCGGACGACGATCTGCGCCGCGAGCTGATCTGGTGCAAGGAGATCGTCTCCGACCAACTCGGCATCGTCCCCGCCTCGTTCGCCTACCCGTACGGCTACTCCAGCCGCCGGGTGCGCGAGGCGGTGCGCGAGACCGGGTACGCCCAGGCGCTCGCCGTCGGCAACGGCCTCGCCCGCCGCCGGCAGGGGCCGTACGCCCTGCGCCGGGTCACCGTGCGGCGCAGCACCGGCATGGAGGAGTTCCAGCGGCTGGTCGAGGGCCGCGCGATCACCCGTACGTTCGCCCGGGACCTCGCCCTCACCAAGGGCTACGCCATGGTCCGCAGAGCCCGACAGGTCCGCCGGAAGGCCATCCGTTCCCGTGTCTGACACGACGACCACGACCGAGACCGCGCAGCCCGCCGCCCGGGCACCCGAGCAGCCGGGGCGCGGCAGCCAGCTGTTCCGCAACGCCTACGCACTGATGATCAACACCGGTATCTCCGCGGTGCTCGGTCTCGGTTTCTGGCTCGTCGCGGCCCGCTACTACACCGAGTCGGCGGTCGGCCAGGGCTCCGCCGCGATCGCCGCGATGAAGTTCCTCGCGGGCCTGACCGCGGTGACCCTGACCGGCGCGCTGGCCCGCTTCATCCCCGTGGCGGGCCGGGCCACCGGCCGGCTGATCTTCCGTACGTACGCGGGCAGCAGCGTCGTGGTGGCGCTGGCCGCGGGCGGCTTCCTGCTCACCCTGGACGGGTGGGGGCCGTCGTACCGCTTCCTCGACGGTCCGCTGCCCGCGCTCGGCTTCGTGGGCGCCGTCGTCGCCTGGAATGTGCTCACCCTCCAGGACGGGGTGCTGACCGGGCTGCGCAGCGCGCTGTGGGTGCCGGTGGGCAACACCGCGTTCTCGGCGGTGAAGCTGGGCCTGCTGATCGCGATCGCGGCGGCCGTGCCGACGACCGGCGTGTTCGTGTCGTGGGTCGCGGCCATCGCGATCTCGGTGCTGCCGCTGGGCTGGCTGGTGTTCCGGCGGCTGGTGCCTCGGCATGTGAAGTCGACCGCGGAGCACACGAAACCGCCGTCGGTGAAGGAGATCGGGAAGTTCCTCGCGGGCGACTACACCGGCTCGCTGTTCTCGCTCGCCGTGGTCTATCTGATCCCGGTGATCGTGGCCGCGCAGGTCAGCTCCGAGGACAACGCGTACTTCTACATCACCGCCACCATCGGCGGCACGGTCAACCTGCTCGCCATCAACATGGGCGCCTCCCTGACCGTCGAGGGCTCGCACGACCCGGGGCGGCTCGCCGCCAACACCCGGGCCGCGCTCAGGCGCATGGCGCGGATCATGCTGCCGGTCTCGGCGATCCTGTTCTTCGGGGCGCCGTGGATCCTCGGGGTGTTCGGCTCGGGCTACGCGGACGCGGCCACCCCGCTGCTGCGCTGGTTCGCGGTCGGTGCGGTGCTGCGGGTCGTGATGGAGACGTACTTCGCGGTGCTGCGCGCGCAGAGCCGTACCGCCGGACTCGCCTGGCTCCAGGGCCTGTTGTGCGCCCTGGTGCTCGGGCTGACGCTGCTGCTGCTCCCCCGGATGGGGCTGACCGGCGCCGGCGTCGCCGAGATCTGCTCGCTGGCGGTGATCGTCGCCATCGCCGCGCCGAAGCTGTACCGGACGGTGCTGGCCGCACCGGACCTGCCCGAGGACGCGGCACCCGACGGTGACCTCGCCGACCTCGGTGCCCGCGAGGCGCCCGAGGCGGCACGCCGGCGCGGTCCCGCCTGGGCGCTGGACACCGACACGCTCACGCTCGGCGTCCACGTCGACTTCGACCACCTGGAGCGCCGCCCCGACGTCCGGCCAGGCCCCGGCACCCCGCCCACGGGCCTGCCCGTGGTGCGCCCCGAGCACCGGCCGACCTGGGCGGTGGGCCTGCCCGTGGAGAAGGTTGAGCCGGAGGTGGACGCGCCGTTCGAGGCCGCGGAGAAGGCAGTCGTACCGGAGCTGCCGGAGCAGCAGCCGGCCGTACGCGAGGAACCGCCCGTCCCCTCCTCGCCCGAGCCGCTGCACCCCACCCGGCTCGGTCTCGTCCTCGGCTGTCTGCTGATCGCCGCGCTGCTGCTGTACTGGGTGCCCGCGCTCCGGCTCGGCGAGGCCGATCTGGACGAGATGGGCGGGCTCGGGCTGATCTCGGTGCTGCCGATGCCGACCCTCGTCGGCGCCGGGCTGCTGGTCACGGTGTTCGCCTCGCTGCTCTGGCTGGGCCGCGAGCACCGGACGCTGCTGCTGGTCACCCTGCTGGCGACGGTCGTCTCGCTGCACTCCCTGCCCGCGCTGATCGAGACCGAGCCACGGTTCGCGACGGCCTGGCAGCATCTGGGCTTCCTGGACTACATCGACCGCACCGGGTCCGCCGTACCGGACCTGGACGCGCGCTGGAGCTGGCCCGGGTTCTTCGCGGTGGCCGCGTTCGTGGCGCAGGCCTGCGGGGTCTCGGACCTCACCGAGGTCATCCGCTGGTGGCCGCTGACCATGCAACTGCTGTACCTGGTCCCGATGTTCCTGCTGACCCGCTCGATGCGGGCGAGCTGGCGCGCGCGGTGGACCGGCATCTGGATCTTCGTGCTCAGCGCCTGGGTCGGCCAGGACTACTTCTCGCCGCAGGGCTTCACCTATCTGCTGTATCTGGTGTTCGCGGCGATCCTGCTGGTCTGGTTCCGGGCGCCGCGGGTGATCTGGACGAAGGTGCGGCCGGGCGAGCTGGAGGTGGAACCGGCGAACCGGCGGCAGCGGGCCGTACTGCTGCTGGTCGTCATAGGGCTGTTCGCGGCGAGCGTCCCGGCCCACCAGCTCACCCCGTTCGTGATGCTGGGCGTGCTGACGGTGCTGGTGCTCGTCGGCCGCAGCGAACTGCGCGGCCTGCCCCTGCTGTTCGGGGTGCTGGTGGCGGTCTGGGTCGGCTTCATGGCCGAGCCCTACTGGTCCGGCCACTTCGACGAGCTGTTCGGCGGGGTCGGCGGCGTCGGCTCCAATGTGTCCTCGTCCGTCTCCGGCCGTATCGAGGGCGGCAGTTCGACCCACAAACTGGTGCTGTACACGCGGGTGCTGCTGGCCGGCAGCGTGATGGCGCTCGCCTGCTACGGCTGGTGGCGCCGCCGCGACCACAAGTACCGCGAGCGCTCCCTGGTCGTCCTCACCTTCGTCCCCTTCCTCGGCTTCGGCATGCAGAGCTACGGCGGCGAAATGGCGCTGCGCGTCTTCATGTTCGCCCTGCCCGGCGCGGCCCTGCTCGCCGGACTCGCCCTGTTCCCGCGCACCGGCGTCACCGCCGAGGAGCGGGACAAGGACCGGGTGAGCCTTGCCCCGATGGCCGCGTTCATGGCGGGCCTGGTCCTCATGGGCGGCTTCCTGGTGGCGCGCTGGGGCAACGAGCCGTTCGAGCGGATCCGGCCCGGCGAGGTCGCGGCCATGGAGTACGTCTACGCCCACGACGACCCGAGCGTGCGGCTGCTGTGGCTGAGCAACGACACGGTCAACGTCGTGACGCCGTCGATGCCGTGGGGCGCGCGGGACATGGAAAAGGTCGAGTACCTGCCGACGCTCGCGCCGGCCGACCCGGTGCTGGTGTCGGGTCTGGTGAAGGCGCTGAAGGACGCGGGTCCGAACTCGTATCTGATGATCAACCGCAGTCAGGTCACCTATCTGCGGATGGATGTCGGCTACGCGGAGAGCTGGGAGCCGCGGCTCATCCAGAACCTGGACCGGCGGCAGGAGCTGAAGAAGGTCTTCGTCAACGAGGACGTGACCATGTACGCGCTGCGCAAGCAGCCGGCGGGCGAGGTCCCGAAGGCCGATCCGGGTCCGATCGGGCCGAAGGTGACCTGGACGCCGTGGTCGGTGGTCGGGGCGCTGGCGGCACTGGCCCTGATCGTGCTGCTGACGACGCGCGAGGTGGTCCGGGTCGCGGTACGGCCGAGCGTGCGGCAACTGCGCTGGCTGCAGAGCAGCTTCTGGTTCTCGCTGCCGCTGCTGGCGGTGCTGTTCGCGGCGCTGGTGCAGCGGTTCCTGACGATGAAGTGAGGCGCGTCAGGTGGCTCGGCGTTCGAGCCACCTGACCTCGTAGGCCTGGAGCTTGACCGTCCTGCCGTCGACCTTGGTGCTGATCTGCCGGTCGCGGATGTTGACCACCAGGGCGGTCTTGTCCGTGGCGAGGACGCGGACGTCGGCGGACGAGGTCACCGGCTGCTGGGCGGTCCCCGGCGGGAACGTGGCGTTGAACCGGCTGACCAGGTCGAACATGGGCAGGTTCCGGCCGCCGTTCGCACCGCTGGTGGGCGTCCAGAGGCAGCCGGGGCAGTCGGTGCCCTTCTCGTTCTCCGGGTTCCAGTAGAAGGCCGAGGTGGCGCCGCCCTTGGCCAGGGCGATCATTCCGGCGGCCTGGACGGCGACCCGACGGCTCTCGGACCAGCCCTCGCGCTCGTCGTTGCCGTCGGCGGGCTCGACGTAGTACTCGGCCCACCACAGCGGCAGGTCGTCGCCGGTCTCCCGGCGCACCCACTCCCCCACGGCGGTGAACTTGTCGGTGGCCGCGAACTCGTCCGGCAGCAGCTCGTCGTCCCGGGTGTAGCTGGAACCGTCCACGACGACGAAGTCCGCGCCCGCCTTGTGCTCGTTCCAGTAGGCGAAGGCGTCCAGGACCCGCTGGTCCATCGCGCCCCAACTGCCCTTCAGATCCGGGGAGGCGTGCTCCTCGCGCGGGTCGAGGCTGTCCATCACCAGATAGGGCCCGCCGACCATGATGTCCGGGTCGACCTTCTTCAGGGCCCGGTAGACGAGGTTGTACAGCCGGGTGTAGCCCTCGTAGTCCCAGCGGGCCTCGGCGTCGTTCCAGAAGCCCTTGAACTCGTTCCAGACGATGAAGTGCCGTACGTCCGGATAGCGTTTGGCGACGGTCGCGGCGAGCGCGGCGTAGTCGTCGAAGTGCTCGGGCTCCGGCGCGGTCTCCAGCGCGGCCTGGCTCCAGTTGGTGTGGTCGACGCCGGGCTCGCAGCCCTTCATCCAGTCCGGGGCGCAGCACAGCGTGACGACGGGCGTGCTGCCGGAGGCACGGGCGAAGTCGATACGGCGGTCCATGGCGCCGAAGTCGTAACGCCCCTCGACCGGCTCGGGGTTGTCCGCGCCCCAGCCCATGATGTGCTGGATCTGCGGCAGCCCGCCGGCGTCCGCGATCCGTTTCTCGACGCGCGCCACCGCGGCGTCGTCGCCCTCGTCGGCGCTGAACTGGGTGTGGGTGAACCCCCAGCCCACCTCCGGCCCGGACGCGGCCGGTGTGGCGGCCGGGGTGCCGTGCACCTTGTCGCCGTCGGGCGAAGTGCCCGCGGTGTCGTCGCCGTTGCCGGGCAGCGTGGTCAGCAGGGTCACGACCAGGGCCAACGCGACCGCACCCACGCCGAGCAGCGCGGTGAGCCGCCACCGCCGTGCCCCCGAATTCCACCCATGACGTCCCATCGAGGGCAACGGTAACGGGGAAACGGGCACGGGGAACAGACGGGAGAAATCCCATGCACGAAGTGCTTCCGTGACGGATCATGGCCGCATGTCTGCGAACCCACACGACGCTCTGCCGATCCGGCTCAACGTCGACGACAGCGACTCCCCGTCCGACGTCGTCGACGCGCTGTTCCTCGGCCGCTTCGCGACGGGCGAGCAGCCGTACTCGCACGCGGCGAACATCGACCGCGTGCGGTCCGGCGCGACCCTGCTGCCGTCGGGCGCCCGGGTGCTGCGCATCGCGCGGGACGACGACCGCAGCGCGACCCTCGCGGAGGGCGACGGCTGGACCCTGCTGGTCTCCCGCTGGAACCGCGGCGCCGATGTCACCGTGACCGCGACCAGCGCCGACCTGGCCAAGAAGGTCCTCGACCAGGCCACGGACGGTGCCGCGGACGAGCCCGAGCCGCAGCCGGAGAACGTGACCATGGGCTTCTGGTACGTCTCCCCCAGGCGCGGCCCGCACCGCACCACCCGCCAGATCTCGGCGGGCACCTGGGAGGAGGTGCGGCCCAACTACACCGCCCCCGTGGCGGACGCGATGGACGGCCTGATGAAGACGACCCCCGAGGACATCGCGGGCCGTCTGCTGCTCCTGCACGGCCCGCCGGGCACCGGGAAGACGTCCGCGCTGCGCACCCTGGCCCGCTCCTGGCGGGACTGGTGCCAGGTGGACTGCGTGCTGGACCCCGAGCGGCTCTTCAGTGACGTCGGCTATCTCATGGACATCGCGATCGGCGAGGAGGACGGCACGGGCAAGGGCCGCTGGCGGCTGCTGCTCCTGGAGGACTGCGACGAACTGATCCGCGGCGAGGCCAAGCACACGGCGGGGCAGGCGCTGTCCCGGCTGCTGAACCTCACCGACGGCCTGCTGGGCCAGGGCCGCAACGTCCTGGTGGGGGTCACCACCAACGAGGACCTGGAGCGGCTGCACCCGGCCGTGGTCCGCCCGGGCCGCTGTCTGGCCCGGATCGAGGTCGGCGCGCTGACCCGCGCCGAGGCGGTGAACTGGCTGGGCACCGAGGAGGGCGTCGGCCGCGAGGGGGCGACCCTGGCGGAGCTGTACGCACTCCAGCGCGGCACCTCCCCGACGGCGCTGCCGGAGCCGCGGGGCGGGGCGGAGGCGGGGCTGTACCTGTAGTGCACTCCTGTCAGCACACTGACGGGGAGTGCTTTGATGGGGGTATGACCCTGTTCGTCGGCACGTCGGGGTGGCAGTACAAGGACTGGCGGGGCGTCCTGTACCCGGAGGGCTGTCCGGTGCGGCTCTGGCTGGAGGAGTACGCGGCCCGGTTCGCGACGGTCGAGATCAACAACGCCTTCTACCGGCTGCCGTCGCGGGAGAACTTCGCGGCGTGGCGGGAGCGGGTGCCGGCGGACTTCGTGGTCGCGGTGAAGGCCAGCCGCTATCTCACCCACATCAAGCGGCTGCGGGACCCCGAGGAGCCGGTGGACCGGCTCATGTCCCACGCCGCCGGTCTCCACGACCGCCTCGGCCCGGTCCTCCTCCAGCTCCCGCCGACCCTGCACGGGGACCCGGGCCTGCTGGACGCCTGCCTCGCCCGCTTCCCCTCCGGCACCCGCGTCGCGGTCGAGCCGCGCCACGACTCCTGGTGGACACGGCCGGTGCGCGAGGTCCTTGAGTCGCGGGGCGCGGCCCTGTGCTGGGCCGACATCCAGGCCCGCCCGGTCACCCCGCTGTGGCGCACCACCGACTGGGGCTACGTCCGCTTCCACCAGGGCCGGGCCCACCCCTGGCCGCGCTACGGCAACCGGTCCCTGACCACATGGACGACCCGCATCGCGGACACCTGGCCGGACAGCCGGGACGTCTACGCGTACTTCAACAACGACCTGGGCGGAGCGGCCGTGCGGGACGCGGCGGTGTTCGCAGGGGCGGCGGCGAAGGCGGGGCTTACGGTGACGCGGGTTCCGGAGGAACTGCCCGTGGGCTGACCTCAGTCCTCTTCGTACACCGCCCGCAGTGCATCCCGCACGGCGGCCAGGGCGTCGCCCTCGTCAAGCCCCAACCGCCGCACCCGCTCCGCATACGCCTGCGCGGCAGCCGCCGCTTCCCGCTCCGCCGCCGAGCCCGCGGCCGCGACAAACGTGCCGTTGCGCCCCCGTGTCTCGATCACCCCGTCCGTCTCCAGCGCCCGGTAGGCCTTGGCGACCGTGTTCGCGGCCAAGCCCAGCGACTCGGCGAGCCCGCGCACCGTCGGCAGCCGGTACCCCACCGGCAGCACGCCGGCCCGCGCCTGCTCGGAGATCTGCGCCCGCACCTGCTCGTAGGGCGGCGCGCTGTCATCGATGTGGATCTTCAAGGTCACAGGCCGATTCTCCCGTACCCGCCGGAAAATGAGAGGCACCGGGACTCGCCCGTCCGTAACGTGCGGCCTCATGACAGTCATCGTGCGCGAGATCTGGCCCGGGGACCGGGCCGACCTGGAGGGCTTCGGGGCCGTCCGGCACAGCGCCCTCCCGTTCTTCCTGGTCACCCCGGACTCCGTCGCCTACGACCTGGCGCACACGCATCCCGACGCCCACTACCGGCCGCTCGTCGCCGAGGAGGACGGCGAAATCATCGGGACCGCGCAGGTCGGCGTGCTGCACGAGAATCCGGGGCCGCTCCAGGGCTTCGTCAACGTGTACGTACACCCGGAGCGCACGCACCGCGGCGCGGGCACGCTCCTGGTCCGCGCCGCCGAGGAGTACCTGGCCGGCCTCGGCGCGACCCGGCTGCTCGCCTGGGTGCTGGACGAGCCCGGCAACCGCGCCTTCGCCGAGGCGCACGGCTACCGCGCGGGCCGTTCCGCGCACTTCCTGCGGCTCGATCTCGCGAACGGCACGCTGCCGCCGCTCCAGAGCCCGCCGCCCGGTGTCGAACTGCGTACAGCGGCGGACTTCGCCGACGACCCGCGCCCGGTGTTCGAACTGGACGCGGAGGTGACGGCGGACGAACCCAGCGAGGCCGGCACAGCCGAACTCACGGACTACGAGGCGTGGCTGGAGGAGACCTGGCGCCACCCGCTCATCGACCTCGGACTGACCACGATCGCCCTGGTCGACGGCCGCCCCGCCGCCTTCAGCGCCGCCCGCACCGACGGCGGCACCCGCTACGGCACCGCCATGACCGGCACGGCCCGCGCCTTCCGCGGCCGGGGCCTGGCCAAGCTCGCCAAGAACGACTCCCTGCACCGGGCGCGCGCGGCCGGGTTCACGCAGGCGTTCACGGGCAACGACACCGGCAACCAGCCGATGCTCGCGATCAACAAGTGGTTCGGGTACGAGATCTGCGCGACGGAGGTGCGGTATGTCCGCGAACTCGGCTGACACCAGGGCGGTCGTGGACGTCGTCCTCGTCAAGGGCGGCCGTACGAAGATCCGTTACCCGGCGGAGCTGCTCGGGGACGACGGCACCCGTATCGCGGTCCGCGCCCCCTGGGCCGGCGACGGCGTCCGCGACTTCGGCTTCGTCCGCTTCGAGTCCGGGGACGTTTTCACCGAGTACTACTGGCGCGACCGCTGGTACTCGGTGAAGGAGGTCCGCGCCTGGGACGGCACCCTCAAGGGCTGGTACTGCGACGTCACCCGCCCGGCCACGTTCTCCGGCTCCGAACTGGTCGTCGAGGACCTCGACCTGGACCTGTGGCGCTCGGCCGACGGCACGGACGTACGCAGACTGGACGAGGACGAGTTCGAGGAAAGCGGCCTGACGGATTCGGACCCGGAGGCGGCTGCCGCGGCGATGACGGCCCTGGACGAGCTGGAGGTGTTCGCCTCCGTCGAGGGCGGCCTGGAGTCCTTGCTGGCCTAGACCGTCGCCACCACGGCGTACCGCTCGTCCTCCACGGCCCTGCCCCACAGCAGCGGGTCGCCGGACAGTCGCTCCACGCGCACATGTCCGGCGATCGGGGCGAGGAGGCCGGTGAGCCGCTCGGCCGGTATGCCGGCGGGGCTGACGGTGCCCCACACGCCCTCGACGAGGACGAGCCGCCCTCCGGGCCGCAGCAGCGTGCGCCAATGGCGCAGGACCCGCGCGGGGTCGGGCAGCGTCCACAGCACGTGCCGGGCGAGCAGGACGTCGTAGCACTGTTCCCCCACCGGTGGCAGCGCCGCGTCACCCACCAGGAACACCGCGTCACGTCCCGCGAGCTTGGCCCGGGCGAGGTCCACCATGGCCGGAGACAGGTCCACGCCCGTGACCCGGTGTCCCTGTTCGGCCGCGAGCAGCGACAGGCTGCCGGTGCCGCAGCCGAGGTCGAGCAGGTCGCCCGGCCGCTCGGGCAGCCAGCCACGCAGCCGCTCGGCCCAGGCGGCGCGGACCTCGGGGCCGCGCAGGCCGTGGTCGGGCTCGTCGTCGAAGGAGGCCGCCGCGGCGTCCCAGTCGACACGCGGCGCGGTCGTCCCGTCACTGTCGTTCGTCATGCGCCCAAGAGTGACACCCGCCACTGACAGTCGAATCGTGACAACCGCCACTGACAGACCGGCGCCGATGAGGAACGCTCACCAAAAGGGTCTACCTCCGTGACAACACGGAGCTCGGTGGGTCCTGAAGGAGGCAGCCATGCGCCGTATGACCGTGCAGAAGCCCCTGAAGAAGACGGACTCCCGGCGGCTCCGCGAGGAGAGCGACGAGCGCCCGACCGCGCGTCCGGAGGTCCGCAAGGACATCGCTCGAACGTGGTGGCCGGACGGCTGACCCGCCCGGCCGGCTCCGCACGGCGTCAGCCGAGCCTCTTGCGGTAGTGAACGCGGTCGTACGGCCCCTCCACACGGCGCTCCACGACCTCGTATCCGAACTTCGGGTAGATCTTCTGGTTCTCCCACATCTTGGCGTTCGTGTAGAGCCTGACCTCGGGCAGTCGCAGCGCACGCGCGTGTGCGTCCACGAACGCCAGGAGCCGCCGCCCCACGCCGGTGCCCTGCGCATCGGGGTGGACGGCGATGTTGTCGACGTACAGATGGTCCTCGTACGCCTCGACCACCACGAGCCCGACCACGGGATCCCCCGTGACGAACACCTGCCCCGCGGCCACGCACGCCACGTAATCCCGCTCCATGGGCTGCGGCACCAGCCCGATGCGCTCGATGTAGTGGCGGTACGCGGCGTCGGTGACATCCTTCACGGCGGCTGCGTCGACACTGACGGCCTGCCGTATCTCCTCGTTGCTCATACCCGAACGCTAGCCAACCGATTGGACTCCGCCGGCGTCCCGCAGGACTCTGAGAAGAGGCCCGGGAGGACATATGGCCAACGACGACCGCTCCGCCGCCATCGCCGATCTGTGGCGCTACTACGACGAACACGCGGCCCAGGCTCGCCAGCACGAGACCCTGCGGGCGACCGTGACGAGCATCCTCGCCGCGATCTCGGCGGCCGTGGTGGCACTCTCCGGCGTGGGCGGCCTGTCGACCGCGGATATTCCGGCCGGGGTCGTGGTGCTCGTCCTCAGCGTCCTGGGCGTCGCGCTGAGCATCAAGCACTACGAGCGGAATCGCTTCCACACCAAGGTCCTCGCCGCGACCCGTACGGCGATCGACAACCTCCAGCGGAACCCGGCGCTGGAGGTGCCCAGGACGGGCGACCTCCGCAAGGCCGCCAAGAAGAAGCACAAGAAGGAGTTCTCCGTACGGCGCCGCCCCTCCGGAACTCTCTCCACCGAACCGCGCCCCGAGCCGACCCCCGAGGCGAGCCCCGAGGCGACCTCCGAGCCGCCCTCCAAGGTGTCCCCCTGGATCGGCGTCCGGCTCCACATGCTCTGGCTCGGCCTCCCCGTCTGCATCGGCATCGTCGGTGTCCTGCTCATCGTCCTGTCCGCCATCGGAGTGCGGCGCTGAACCCCCCTTCCTCAGCCCGCGATTAGCGCTCCCTTAACGCGGCCATAAGGATCTCCATCACCCGCCTCCAGCAGGCGATTTCGCGGTTTCTTCGGGCTAGCTTGCTGATCGCCCCCACGGGCCGGCCACGCAATCACCCACCGCTTCCCAGGAGTTCCCCATGCCCGCACGCCGCAGGGTCGCCACCGCAGCATCCGTCGCCGCCGTCGGCATAGCCCCGCTCGCCCTGACCCCGCTGGCCGCCGCGCCCGCGGCCGCGCACGGTTCGATGGGCGACCCGGTCAGCCGGGTCTCGCAGTGTTACGCGGAGGGCCCGGAGAGCCCGAGGTCGGAGGCGTGCAAGGCGGCGGTCGCGGCCGGCGGCACGCAGGCGCTGTACGACTGGAACGGCGTCCGCATCGGCGACGCGAACGGCAGGCACCAGGAGCTGATCCCGGACGGCAAGCTGTGCAGCGCGAACAACGAGGCGTTCAAGGGCCTCGACCTGGCCCGCGCCGACTGGCCGGCGACGAGCGTGAGCAGCGGCTCGTACACCTTCAAGTACCGGGTGACCGCGCCGCACAAGGGCACCTTCAAGGTGTACATCACCAAGGCGGGTTACGACCCGGCCCAGCCGCTGGCCTGGGACGACCTGGACCTGGCCAACCCGGTGGCGACGGCCACGGACCCGGCCGCTTCGGGCGGCTTCTACACGTTCTCCGGCACCCTGCCCGAGCGTTCCGGCAAGCAGTTGCTGTACGCGGTCTGGCAGCGCTCGGACAGCCCGGAGGCGTTCTACTCCTGCTCGGACGTCGCCTTCGGCGGCACGGCGGGCGGCTCGGACACCGAGGAGACCGAGGAGACCGAGGAGACCGAGGAGACCGACGAAACCGAGGCCGCTCCGACCGCCTCCGCCCCCTCCGAGGAGCAGATCGAGGACGGCGCCGACCAGTCGACGATCGAGCACCACGGTCACGGCGACCAGGACGCCAGTACGTCGGCGGAGCCCGTCCAGGAGGCCGGGGCGAACCGGCCCAAGGCGGCCGGTGCCACGCAGAACCTCGCCGAGACCGGCGGTGACAGCAGTACGACGTACCTCGCCGTGGGCGGTGCGGCCGCGCTGGCGGTCGGCTCGGCGGCGCTGTTCCTGTCGGTCCGGCGACGCGCCACTCGCTCCTAGGACCGGCACGGGGGGCGGGGCCTGTCCGGCGGCTCAGGCCGGACAGGCCCCGACGGCTGTCAACTGAACGCCGAGGCGCAGCTGCTGGGCTTCGCGTGCGCCGGGTCGAGGGCGTTGGCAACCTCGTGGAAGGCGATCCGGTCGAACAGGCCGATCGCCAGGTGCTCGGAGAGGTCGACCGGGCACAGGTCCTGGAGCAGGACGTTGCGTACGTCCGGCCCGTCCAGGTACTGGCTGCGGTACGGCGTGACGACCTGGTCGTACTTGGTGGCGATCACCGTGTACCGGACGCCTGGCACGGTGTCGCCGCCCTCGTTGAGCTTGGTGAGGAAGGCGGAGCCGGCGATCTGGTCGGCGAGGCCCGGCGTGGCGGTGGAGAGCAGGTCCTCGGCGCCCGGGAAGTACGGCAGCAGATGGGTGAGGCCGGACAGGTTCGTGCCGTGGTTGTCGGGCGCGATGCCGACGAGGGCGTTCACCTCGGCGGCTCCCCCGAGGAACTTCAGGTAGTAGCGGGGCATCATGCCGCCCTGCGAGTGCCCGACGAGGTCGGTCTCGGCGGCGCCGGTCGCGGCGAGCACCTTGTCGACGAACGCGTCGAGTTGTTCCGCCGACTTGTCGATCGGGCCGAGGCCGTGGAAGAGCGGCACACCGGGCAGCTGACCGTAGTCGAGCGAGAAGACGCAGTAGTCACGCTTGGTCAAGTACGGGGCGAGACCCAGCCAGTTGTCGACGGAGTTGCCGAAGGTGCCGTGCACCAGGACGACCGGGCGGGGATGGGCGGCGGACGGCTTGCACGACCAGTTGTTCCAACCGCTGCTGGGCGCGTCGTCGGCCTGCGCGGCGGTGGCGGGAACAAGGGCGACCGCGGTGGTCAGCAGCAGGGCGGCGAGAGGTCTGAGCACTCGTTTCCAGGGCAGCATCGGGTGATCTCCTTGCGGCTCAAGGGAGGTACGACGGCCTTACGCCCTGTGATCCGGATCACGAGGATGCTGTTCTCTCGCCAAGTTACGGACGAGTAGTGGAACTGTGAAGTTACGCGTCAGTAAAAACTTCCAGTGATAGTCAGTGGCGGGTGTAATGCCACTGACGAACCGTCACCAGGTGGGCCTGATGGGACCATAGGGCGCAATGCGCGTCAATTGCTCGCGCAACGCCCGCAGTTCACCCTCACCGAGCACCTCCGCCCACCCCCGCACGGCATCCGCGGCCGCTTCCTCCGCGGCCCGTGTGCAGGCCCACCCCAGCTCGGTCAGTACGACCAGCCGGGCGCGCGCGTCCTCGGGATGCGGTCGGCGCTCGACGTACCCCTTGCGCACCAGCTCGTCGACGAGCTGACTGGCGGCCTGCTTGGTCACTCCGAGATGCGCGGCGAGGTCGGTCGCCGTCGCGCCGCCTGGGGCAAGCCGGGCGAAGGCGAAGCCGTGCGCGGGCCTCACCCCCACGAAGCCGCGGGCGACGACGCCTTCATTGATGCGCTGGGTGAGCTCGCCCGCGACGGCGAGCACTGCGGCGGTCAGGGCCATGGCCTCGGATTTCTGCACGGAGGCATTGAAACACCCTTGACGAACTGGTCAAGCTGCTTGACTATTAAGTCACTCAACTTGGTCAAGCAGCTTGACCATCTTGCAGTGACAACCAAAGCCATGACAACGAAAGCCGTGACAACGAAAGGCAGACATGCCCGTCATTCGCACGTCCGAAGCCGTCACCCACGAGATCCACGGCGCCCGCTTCGTCTCGTACGCCACCCCCCGCACCGGCAGCAAGGAGCTGTGCGCCTGGCGCGGCGAGATCCCGCCGGGGACCAAGGCGCCCGCGCACACGGTCAGCCGGGAGGAGATCCTTCTGGTGCTCGTCGGCAGCCTGCGCGTCACCCTCGACGGCCGCACCGACGACATCTCCGCGGGCGACGCCCTGGTCATCAACCCGGGCGCGACCCTCGCCGTCGAGAACCCGAGCGATCAGACCGCGATCACCTGGGTCACCACGTCCATCGGCCTGGAGGCGGAACTGGCCGACGGCACCCGGATCACTCCGCCGTGGGCCAACTGACCGAGTCCAGCAGCAGTTCGGAGCGCACCAGCTCCAGCAGCCGGCCGACCCAGTTGCGGCCGCGGTCGTCGCGGGCGTCCTTCCAGTACGGGGACTCCGAGAGGCCGGTGTAGCTGATCCGCGCGTCCCCGGTGGACAGCAACACCTCGGTGAGCCCGGGGTGCTGGGTGAACTTGGCGCGCAGCAGCCCGGCCATGACGGCGAGGCGCAGTTCGGGCCAGTCGTCCCGGCGTTCGGCCCGGCCGCCGAGCTTGTGCGCCTCGTTGGGGCTGTCGGCGGCGCGGATACGGTCACGGTCGTCGGCGTCGGCCGCGGACAGGGACCAGTAGCCGTGGAGGACGGACGCGTAGGTCTCGCCGCCGAAGTCGATCGACACCGGGTAGTCGTTGCGCAGCACGAACAGTCCGGGCTTCTCGGGCCAGCCGCGGGGGAAGCCGACCTCATTCGAGACGAGGGCCGGCTCCACGGGCCCCTCCGGATCGTCGGCGTGCCGCACGGCCCGCCACGCCCCCGACTTCCGGACGCTCTCGTCCCGCCGACGGAAGTAGTCCAGCGCGTCCCGGTGCATCTCGGCGGTGGCCACCGGCCCGTCCCCGTCCACGGGTTCGCCGAGGTCGGTGACGAGGATCCGCAGGGGCCGGTCCTGGGAGTCCATGTCACCCAGAACGTAGATCCGCAGATGCGCCGGCACCGCGAGATAGGCGTCCCGGAGCAGGGCGCGACGGGCCTCGGACGGCTCCTCCTGATAGCGCCCGATCGCCTCCTGCAGCCGGTCCCGGGCGGTCGGCCGACCGCTCAACTCCTCGACCTTGTCGGCGACTTCGAGGAGAAAGCTCTCCGGTGTGCACGGCTCGGGGCTGCGGGATTCCCACTTGGTCTCGTCGGCGGGCCAGTCGGGGGCAGCGGGGTTCCGCACGGCGATCCGCCCGGACCCGAGCAGCCTCTCCAGCCCCTCCAGATCGGTCCGCTCCTCGCAGTGCACGGCACCGTCCGCGAAAACGAACAGATCCTCGACGACATACACCTCGCTGTACGGGTTCCGCCGCCACACATGGCACCAGACCCCGTCGATCTTCTCTCCGCCCACGACCCGATGGGTCGGCCCACTCCAGCTCATGAACGCACACGCTACCTGCGCGGCCGCACCCGCCTCACGCCGCCAGCGCCCCTCGGCGCCACCGCCCGCCTCACGCCGCCAGCGCCCGGCACCACCGCGCCCGCCTCACGCTCCCGACGCCCCCTGGCACCACCGCACCCGCCTCACGCCGCCAGCGCCCCCGGCACCACCGCGCCCGGCCCGAACTTCGCCCGCACCCGGTCCGCGACCTCCTCGATCCGCCGCACCTTCTCCTCGGCCGGATCAAAGCTGAGCTGGTACGAGGCCTGCTCGGCGGGGTCGAGCCCCTCCGCCCGCAGGGCGATCGTCCGTACCCGGGCCCGCTGCAGCCCCAGCGCCTCGTACATGCCGTATGCCACCCGGGTCAGCGCGGCGGAATGCGCGGTCGGCTCCTTCAGCGAACGGCTGCGTGTCGTCGCGGACCGGTCGGCGTAGCGCACCGTGAGGGTCAACGTGCCGCAGACCTTGTCCAGGGCGCGCAGCCGGGCCCCCAGCTCCTCGGCCGCGGAGAGCAGCGCACGCCGATGCCGGTCCGCGTCCAACTCGTCCCGCTCAAAGGGGCGTTCGGTCACCAGTGACCGGGAGACCCCGTCCGGTACGACCCGCCCGCGATCGACCCCGTTCGCCTTCTCGTGCAGCTCACGCCCCGCCTTCGCCCCGACCAGCCGCTGGAGCGTGGACAGCGGCGCGGCGGCGACCCGGCCGAGGGTGTCGAGACCGTACTCGCACAGCGTGCGCCCGGTCGCGGCGCCGACCCCGGGCAGCGCGGTGACCGGCAGGTCCGCGATGCCGTCCGGACCCTCGGGCAGCACCCCGGTGACCCCGGGCCGTGCGTCGCGCAACGCCATCCGGGCCAGCATCGGCCCCGGCCCGGCGCCGATCACACAGTCCACGCCGTAGTGCGCGAGCGCACGCACCCGGATCACGGAGGCCAGCTCGACGGCGCTGCGCCCGAAGTACCGCTCGGCGCCCCGCAGATCGGCCAGCGCCCCGTCCGGCGGGAGCGCCTCGACGACGGGCGTGAACTCCTCCAGCAGCCCGAGCAGCCCCGGCAGGGCCGCCTCGTACATCGGCGGCAGCTGGAAACGTACGCAGAGGATGGTCATCCCGCACTCCCCGGACTCTGGTGCCACAACTTCCGTGTCTGTGAGGGCTCCTGACCCGCAGGTCGCAGATCGGCCCACGGATGCAGTTCGTATCCGGTCGGCATCTGGATGCGCCGGCCGTGCGTCGGATCGTCACCCGGCCCCTGCGGCACGGGCTCCGCCAGCCGGGCCGCCACCTCGTCCAGGCCGCCCTCGGCGCGCAGTTCGACCAGTTCGGCGAGGTTCCAGGCGGCGGCGCCCACCACGCTGAGGCTGCGCGGCCCGCGCCGCTGCACGACTCCGCGCACCAGCAGCAGCCAGGAGTGGAAGACGGTGTGGGCGCAGGCGTCGTGGGAGTCGTCGAAGAAGGCGAGGTCGACCAGGCCCGTGCCGTCGTCCAGGGTGGTGAAGATGACCCGCTTGCCGGACCGGATCGGCGGGGTCTGGGTGGCCGCCTTGGCGCCCGCGACGAGCACCGTCTCACCGTGCCGCAGCTCGCGCAGCCGACGCGCGCTGACCACGCCCAACTCCCCCAGGAACTCCCGGTGGTCGTCCATCAGGTTGCGCGAGGCGTCCATGGACAGCACGCCCAGTTCGGCGCTGAGCCGCTCGGCGGACGACAGGTCGGGCAGCCCGGCGGGTGCGGTCTTCCGCCCGCCGGACAGCGGCAGTTGGCCACCGCCGCCGCCCCGGGCGCCGCGGTGCAGCTCGGTCAGGTGCAGTTGCAGATCGCGCCGGTTGGCGCCGAAGGCGTCCAATGCCCCTACCTGCGCAAGCCTTTGAGCAAGCGGCCGGCTCGGCCGCGCCCGCTCCCAGAAGTCGAGCAGCGAGGCGTACGGCTGCCCCTCCGCGATCCGCGCCGCCTCGGCCTCGCTGATGCCGTGCACATCGGAGAGGGCGAGCCGCAGCCCCCACACCGAAGGGGATTCAGACACCAGTTCGATATGGTGTGCGACCGCCGACCGGTTCACGTCCAACGGCAGGATCGGCACCCCCCGCCGCCGCGCGTCCGCCAGCAGCAGCCGCTTCGGATACATCCCGGGGTCGTGCGTGAGCAGCCCCGCGTAGAAGGCCGCCGGATGGTGCGCCTTCAGCCACGCCGACTGGTACGTCGGTACGGCGAAGGCGACCGCGTGCGCCTTGCAGAAGCCGTACGAGCCGAAGGCCTCGACGATCTCCCAGGTCCGCCGGACCGTCTCCGTGTCATAGCCCTTGGCCGCCGCGGCCTGCGCGAACCAGAACCGGATCCGCCCCTGCGACTCCGGGTCGGAAAGACCGCGCCGCACCCGGTCGGCCTCGTCGCGTCCGCAGCCGGTCATGATGTGCACGATGTCGATGATCTGCTCGTGGAAGACGACGACTCCGTACGTCTCCTTCAGCGGCCCCTCCAGATCCGGATGCGGATAACGCACGGGCGCCCGCCCGTGCCGGGCCTCGATGAACGGCCGCACCATGTCGGCGGCGACCGGACCGGGCCGGAAGAGCGAGATGTCGACGACGAGGTCGTGGAAAGTGGCCGGCTGCAACCGCCCGACCAGATCGCGCTGCCCCGGCGACTCGATCTGGAAGCAGCCCAACGTCTCGGCGGAACGGATGAGTTGGTACGTCGCCGGATCCCCGGGCGGTACGGCGTCCAGGTCGACCCCGGTGCCCGTGGCCCGCTCCACCTCCGCGAGCGCGTGCGCCATCGCCGACTGCATCCGCACACCCAGCACATCGAGCTTGAGCAGCCCGAGGTCCTCCACGTCGTCCTTGTCGAACTGGGACATGGGGAAGCCCTCGCCGCTGGTCGGCATGACCGGCGTACGGGCCAGGAGCGAGGCGTCGGACAGGAGCACCCCGCACGGGTGCATGGCGACTCCGCGCGGAAGGGCGTCGAGGGCCTCGACCAGCTCCCACAGCCTGCCGTACCGCTCCTTCTCCCCTGCCAGCTCCCGCAGTTCGGGCAGCTCCTCCAGCGCCGCGCGGGCGTCGCGGGCGCGGATGTGCGGGAAGGACTTGGCGATGCGGTCGATGTCGGCGGGGTCCATGGACAGGGCCGCGCCCACGTCGCGGACCGCATGGCGCACCCGGTACGTCTCCGGCATCGCGACCGTCGCCACCCGCTCGGTGCCGAACCGGCCGATGATCGCCCGGTAGACCTCAAGACGGCGCGCGGACTCCACGTCGATGTCGATGTCGGGCAGCACCGGGCGGCGCTTGGACAGGAAGCGCTCCATCAGCAGCCCGTGCTCGACCGGGTCGGCGTGGGCGATGCCGAGCAGATGGTTGACGAGCGAGCCCGCGCCGGAGCCGCGCGCGGCCACCCGGATGCCCATCTCCCGTACATCGTCCACGACCTGAGCGACCGTCAGGAAGTAGGAGGCGAAGCCGTGGTACGCGATGATGTCCAGCTCCTGGTGCATCCGCTCCCAGTAAGCGCGCTTCCCGGAGTACCCCTGCCGCACCATCCCCGCCGCCGCCCGCGAGGCGAGCACCCGCTGGGCGGTGCGGCGGCCGGCACCGACGAGGTGCGGTTCGGGGAAGTGGACGGTGCCGATGCCGAGGTCGCCCTCGGGGTCGACGGCGCATTCGGAAGCGGTCGCCTGTGTCTGCTCCAGCAGGCGCCGGGCGGTGTCCCGCCGGTAGCCCGCGGCCTCGACGATCCGCTCGGCCGCGTGCAGCATGGTGCCCGCGTCCTTGAGCCAGGCCTCGCCGGAGTCCAGTTCCTTGGTGGGGTCGATGGGGACCAGGCGGCGGGCGGCGTCCAGGACGTCGGCGACCGGGCCCTGGCCGGGGTCGGCGTAGCGGACGGCGTTGCTGAGCACCGGCCGGATCCGCTGTTCGGCGGCGAAGCCGACGGTACGGGCGGCCAGCCGCAGGGAGCCGGGGCCGGTGCCCTTGCGGCCGTGCCAGACGACCTCCAGGCGCAGCGCGTCGCCGTAGATCTCCCGCCAGGGGGCCAGCAGTACGGCCGCGCGGTCCGGGCGGCCCGCGGCGAGGGCGCGGCCGATGTCGGAGTCGGGTCCGAGCAGCACGGTCAGGCCGTCGCCCCGGTTGTCGTCCCGGGGCAGCAGCGGGGAGCCGGGGTCGGCCTGCGCCGCCGTAACGATTCTGCAGAGGTCGGCCCAGCCATGTGCGCCGTCCCGGGCGAGGAAGGTGACACGGGGTGTCGACTCATCGACGAAGGCACCCCCACGCACGGGGGCGCGGCGCCGTTCCTGTCGCATGGGCCCGGGTTCCGCCACCGCCAGCTCCGCGCCGAACAGGGGCCGCACCCCCGCCTTCGCGCAGGCCTTGGCGAAGCGGACCGCACCGGCGAGGGTGTCGCGGTCGGTGAGCGCGAGGGCGTCCATGCCCCGTTCGAAGGCGCGCTCCGCGAGCCGCTCCGGGTGGGAGGCGCCGTAGCGCAGGGAGAACCCGGAGACGGTGTGCAGATGAGTGAAACCAGGCATCCGCACCTCCCGCCAGCGCTGATATCGAACACAAGTTCCCAATGACCTCACCCCCACCATAGACCAAAACTCGAACGCATGTACGACAACCGTTCGGCCGCCTCCCACCTGCGGAAACGTCCATGACCTCGGACTGTGGGGACATGACACAGAACAGCTTTCTCGCCGAGGTGAAGGACGCGGTCACCCCGCGGGCCACGCTGCTGGTCCTCGGGGTGGTCGCCCTCCAGCTGCTGTTCATCGCTTCCTACGTGGGGGCGCTGCACGACCCGAAACCGAAGGACGTGCCCTTCGGGGTCGTCGCGCCCCGGGCTGCGGCCGCGCAGGCGGTGACCCGGCTGGAGCAGCTGCCCGGCTCACCGCTGGACCCGCGTGCGGTGGCCGACGAGGCGACGGCGCGAAAGCAGATCATGAACCGGGACATCGACGGCGCCCTGGTGATCAACCCGGCCGGCACCACCGACACACTCCTGGTCGCCTCCGGCGGCGGGACCGTCCTCGCCACCGCCCTGGAGAGCCTCACCACCGCCCTGGAGAAGACCCAGCAGCGCACGGTCAGGACCGTCGACGTGGCCCCGGCGTCCGCCGAGGACTTCGACGGTCTGTCGTCGTTCTACCTGGTGGTGGGCTGGTGCGTCGGCGGCTATCTGTGCGCCTCGATCCTGGCGATCAGCACCGGGGCCCGGCCCGCCAACCCGCGCCGCGGGACGATCCGGCTGATCGTGATGGGCCTGGTGTCGATCGTCGGCGGGCTCGGCGGTGCGGTGATCGTGGGGCCGGTCCTGGGCGCGCTGCCGGGCAGCGTGCTGGCGTTCTGGGGGCTCGGCGCACTGGTCACGTTCGCGGTCGGGGCCGCCACGCTCGCCCTTCAGGGAATCTTCGGGATCGTCGGCATCGGCCTGGCGATCCTGCTCGTGGTGATCGCGGGCAACCCGAGTGCGGGCGGCGCCTTCCCGCTGCCGATGCTGCCGCCGTTCTGGCAG
Source organism: Streptomyces sp. NPDC079141 (assembly GCF_040686775.1). Classification (NCBI taxonomy): domain Bacteria; kingdom Bacillati; phylum Actinomycetota; class Actinomycetes; order Kitasatosporales; family Streptomycetaceae; genus Streptomyces; species Streptomyces sp. NPDC079141. The sequence continues at coordinate 210,603 of NZ_JBFBLP010000010.1, forward strand.
GCGATCGGCCCGGCGCTGCCCCCGGGCGCCGGGACCTGGGTGGCGCGCTCGATCGCCTACTTCGAGGGCAACGACACGACGGCCGCCCTGCTGGTCCTCTCGGCATGGGCGGCCGTCGGCATCGTGGTCACGCTGGTGGCGGCGGGGCTGCGGAAGAAGCGTGAGGGCGAACCCCTGCCGACCCGGGCGGGCGAGGGCGAGCCCCTGCCGGCTCAGGCGCCGTAGTACGCCTTCCGCATCAGCTCCTCCATCTCGTCGATCATCGGCATCCGCGGGTTGGCGGGCGCGCACTGGTCGGCGTAGGCGTTCAGCGCCTGCTGCGGGATCGCCGCGACGAAGGCCTTCTCGTCGACCCCCTCCTCCTGGAAGGAGGCCGGGATGCCGCAGCGCCGGCGCAGGTCCTCGACCGCGCGGGCGTAGGACTCCACGCCCTCCTCGGGGGTGGCGGCGGGCAGGCCCAGCATGCGGGCGATGTCCTGGTAGCGCTCGGGGGCCCGGTAGGTCTCGGCCTTCGGCCACGGGGTGGCCTTGTGGGTGACCGTGCCGTTGTGCCGGATGACGTGCGGCAGCAGCAGGGCGTTGGTGCGGCCGTGGGCGACGTGGAAGGTGTTGCCCAGGGTGTGTGCCATGGCGTGCACCAGGCCGAGGAAGGAGTTGGCGAAGGCCATGCCCGCGATGGTGGAGGCGTTGTGCATCCGCTCCCGGGCCCGCGGCGCCCTGGCCCCCTCCTGCACACAGGCCTCCAGGTTCTCGAAGATCAGCTTGATGGCCTGCAGGCACTGGCCGTCGGTGAAGTCGCTCGCGTAGACCGAGACATACGCCTCCGTCGCGTGGGTCAGCGCGTCGAAGCCGGAGTCGGCGGTCACCGTCGGCGGGAGGTGCATCGCCAGCACCGGGTCGACGATGGCGACGTCCGGGGTGAGCGCGTAGTCGGCCAGCGGGTACTTCTGGGCGGCCTCGGGGTCGGAGATGACCGCGAAGGGGGTGACCTCCGAGCCGGTGCCGGACGTGGTCGGAATCGCCACCAGCTGGGCCTTCTCCCCCAGCTTCGGGAACTTGTAGGCCCGCTTGCGGATGTCGAAGAACTTCTCCCGGGTGTCGGCGAACTCCACCTCGGGCCGCTCGTACATCAGCCACATGATCTTCGCCGCGTCCATCGGCGAGCCGCCGCCGAGCGCGATGATCGTGTCCGGCTCGAACTCCCGCATGGCGGCGGCGCCCGCGCGTACGGTGGCCAGCTCCGGGTTGGGCTCGACATTGTCGATGAACTGCAAGGTGACCGGCTCGGCACGGGAGTTGAGGATCTCGGTGACCTTACGGACGAAGCCGAGCTGTTCCATCGTGCGGTCGGTGACGACGGTGACGCGGTGCACGTCCGGCATCGACTTCAGGTAGCGGATGGCGTTGCGCTCGAAGTAGATCTTCGGCGGCACCTTGTACCACTGCATGTTGGTGTTGCGCCGTCCGATCCGCTTGATGTTGAGCAGGTTGACCGCCGAGACGTTGTTGGACACCGAGTTGTGCCCGTACGACCCGCAGCCCAGCGTCAGCGACGGCAGGAAGGCGTTGTAGACGCTGCCGATGCCGCCGAGGCTGGACGGCGCGTTGACGATCACCCGGATCGCCTTGACCCGCTTGCCGAACTCCTCGGCCAGCCCCTCGTCCTCGGTGTGGATCGCGGCGGAGTGCCCGAGCCCGTCGAACTCGACCATACGGGCGGACAGTTCGAGCCCCTCCTCGACGGATCCGGCGCGGAGCGCGGCCAGCACCGGCGACAGCTTCTCCCGGGTCAGCGGCTCCCGCTCACCGACCTCCGCGCACTCGGCGACGAGCACGGAGGTGTCGTCCGGCACGGTGAACCCGGCCTGCTCGGCGATCCAGGCGGCGGACTTGCCCACGACCGCCGAATTGAGCCTGGCCTCGCCGCAGTTGGCGCCCTCCGCGCCAACGCCGAAGAGGAACTCCTCCAGCTTGGCCTTCTCGGCGTCGGAGACGACATGCGCGTTCAGCCGCTCCATCTCGGCGATCCCGGCCTCGTAGATCTGCTGGTCCAGGATGATCGCCTGCTCGGAGGCGCAGATCATGCCGTTGTCGAAGGCCTTGGAGAGGATCACGTCGTGCACGGCACGGCCGAGGTCGGCGTCCGCGGCGACATAGGCGGGCACGTTGCCCGCGCCGACGCCGAGGGCGGGCTTGCCGCAGGAGTAGGCGGCCCGGACCATCGCGTTGCCGCCGGTGGCGAGGATGGTGGAGACGCCCTCGTGGTGCATCAGCAGCCGGGTGGCCTCCATCGAGGGCACCTCGATCCACTGCACGCACCCTTCGGGCGCCCCGGCGGCGATCGCCGCGTCGCGCACGACCCGGGCGGCCTCGGCGGAGCACTGCTGGGCGTTCGGGTGGAAGGCGAAGACGATCGGGTTGCGGGTCTTCAGGGCGATGAGCGCCTTGAAGACGGTGGTGGACGTCGGGTTGGTCACCGGCGTCATCGCACAGACGACACCCACCGGCTCGGCGATCTCGGTGACGCCGTTCAGCTCGTCGCGGTGCACGACGCCGGCGGTGCGCAGACCGCGCATGGAGTGGGTGACGTGCTCACAGGCGAAGATGTTCTTGACGGCCTTGTCCTCGAACAGCCCGCGCCCGGTCTCCTCGACCGCCTGCCGGGCCAGCTCCCCATGGGCGGCGAGGGCCGCGAGAGAGGCCTTCTGGACAATGTGGTCGACCTGCTCCTGGTCGTAAGCCTCGAACCGGCGAAGCGCGTCGAGCGCGCCCTCCACCAGTAGGTCCACCCGGTCTGCGACCTGCATGGCAGGCCTCCTTCACCACGGTCTTCGCTGTCACCTCCATTCGAACGCCCCGACCCGTGCGCCGGTGCACGAGAAGGGCCCTATCTGGGGGCGGAAGGTCCCGGGAGGGACCGGGAAGAAGGTCCCGGAAACAAAAAAGCCCCCGGAAAGGGGCAGCACGGGTGGTGCGGGTGGGAACAGCCAAAAGACATCCCACCCGCACCCGACACGCAAACCGTCAGCCGATCGAGGTCCCGGTCGCCGACAGCGCCTCCGTCACCGGCTGGAAGAACGTCTCCCCGCCGGAGGTGCAGTCACCGCTGCCACCGGACGTCAGCCCGACCGCCTTGTCCCCGGAGAACAGCGACCCGCCACTGTCCCCGGGCTCGGCGCAGACGTCGGTCTGGATCAGCCCGTTGACGATGTCACCGTTGCCGTAGTTCACGGTCGCGTCCAGCCCGGTCACCGTCCCGGAGTGCACCTGGGTGGTCGACCCGCTCCGCGTGACCTCCATGCCGACCGTCGCGTCGGCCGCGCCCGAAATCGCCTGCGCGGAACCGTCGTAGAGGTTCACCTCGCTCGGGTGGTCGACCTCGGCGGTGTACTTCACCAGCCCGTAGTCGTTGTCCGGGAAGCTGGAGACCTCGTTGGTGCCCAGGGCGTTGCCGTCCGCGTCCTGCCAGTCGGTGATGCCCTCGGTGCAGTGCCCCGCGGTCAGGAAGAACGGCTCCCCGCCCTTGACCACGTTGAACCCGAGGGAGCAGCGCCCGCTCCCGTCGGTGATGGCGTCACCGCCCGCGATGAAGGGCTTGAACTCCCCCTTCGTACGCTGGAGTTCGGCCGTGCCGCCCAGCCCCTCGACCACCTCGGTGAGCTTGGTCCACTCGGCGTCGGAGACGGTCCGGTCGGCGGTGACGACGACCTTGTTGGTCGTCGGGTCGGTCACCCAGGACGTGCCCGGGATGGTCGCGTCCTGCTTCAGCGTGCCGCGCGCGCTCTTCAGTTCGGCGAGGGAGTTCGCCACGAGCCGGGCCTTGGCGCCGGCTTCCTCGACGGATTCGGCCGCGCCCCTGTCGAGCACGTTCACCACGAGGTTCTTCGTCTGTGCGTCGTAGTACGTGCCGGCCGCGCCGGCGCCGAGATCCTCGACCAGCGTCGAGGCGAGCTTTCCGGCCGCCGTGACCGACAGGGTCTCGGGTGTGGCGGTCGTCGTGGGCTCGCTGGCGTTCGCAGTCTGGAAGGTGACTCCCGCGGCCACCAGTGCGGCGATGCCCGCACCTGCCGCGGCGGCCCGCCGCCTGGGTATGCGTCGGTGCTTCAACTCACGTCCTCCTGTGGGGGGTCGGTCCGGGAGGTTGTGGGGACCTCGCGAACCGGAAGGCGTTCGGTCACAGAGGCGGCGCACAGCAAAAAGCCGCGTCCGTGCCGGTTGATCGGCGCCTACTATTCCGAGGCTCACAGGGGGCACACAAGGTCGACTTCAGGACGTACACACGGTCGTCACGACACGCCCGCCGACCCTTGACCGTGCACGGTCACCCCAGGTGCGTTCGCACTGCAAACACTACGTGCGAGTAACTTACTGCAATGCGTAAGGTCTACTCCTGTCCTGAATCCAGCCCTTCGGGGTCCGGATCCAACAGGGGCTCCACGGGCGGCAGTTGCTCCTGCTCCGGAGGCCGCTCGACAGAACGCGCTTGCTGCACGGGCGGCGGAGGAGCCGGCTGCGCCGGCCCCGGTTGCTGGGCCTTCTCCAGGAACCGCAGCAGCTCCACCGGGAACGGCAGCACCAGCGTGGAGTTCTTCTCGGCCGCGACCGCCACCACGGTCTGCAACAACCGCAGTTGCAGCGCGGCGGGCGTGTTCTCCATCTGCTGCGCGGCTTCCGCCAGCTTCTTCGACGCCTGGAGCTCGGCGTCGGCGTTGATGACCCGGGCCCGGCGCTCACGGTCGGCCTCGGCCTGCCGGGCCATCGACCGCTTCATCGTCTCGGGCAGGGAGACGTCCTTGATCTCGACGCGGTCGATCTGCACACCCCAGCCCATCGCCGGGCTGTCGATCATCAGCTCCAGACCCTGGTTGAGCTTCTCGCGGTTGGACAGCAGATCGTCCAGGTCGCTCTTGCCGATGATCGAGCGCAGCGAGGTCTGCGCCATCTGCGAGACCGCGAACCGGTAGTCCTCGACCCGCACCAGCGCGTCCGCCGCGTCCACGACCCTGAAGTACACGACCGCGTCCACCCGCACCGTGACGTTGTCCCGGGTGATGCCCTCCTGGGCCGGCACCGGCATCGTCACGATCTGCATGTTCACCTTGTGCAGCCGGTCCACGAACGGAATGATCATCGTGAACCCCGGCTCGCGCACCTGGGAACGGAGTTTGCCGAGCCGCAGGACGACACCGCGCTCGTACTGTTTGACGACGCGCGCCGCCGACATCGCGTACACCGCTCCGACGGTGGCCAGGGAGACCCCCACCGCCACCAGTTCCTCGACCATCGCGGCCCCCAGGGTCCGAAGTGGGCGCATCAGGTGTGTCAGGCGCTTACCTGGTGTGTCCTTCGACGGTAACTCCGTGGTCCGCACAAGGGCGAGCCCCCGCACGGCGGTTGCGTGCGAGGGCTCGCCCGGTGCTGGCTGCGCAGTACAGGTGCGTACGACTGCCGGTGGTGCGGTCCGGCCTAGAAGACGCTCATGCCGTAGGCGTTCAGGGCCTCCACGACCGGCTGGAAGAAGGTCGTGCCGCCGGAGGAGCAGTTGCCGCTGCCGCCGGAGGTCAGACCGTACGCGGTGCCGTTGCTGCCGTAGAGCGGGCCGCCGGAGTCGCCGGGCTCGGCACAGACGTTGGTCTGGATCATGCCGTAGACGATGTCACCGCCACCGTAGTTGACGGTCGCGTTGAGGCCGGTGACGCTGCCGGTGTGGATACCGGTGGTGGAGCCGTCACGGATGACGCTGGTGCCCACGGTCGGGTTGGCCGCCCTGACGATGTCCGTGTTGCCGGCCGTGCCCGACTTGGTGATCGAGGTGTTGGTGTACCGGACGAGACCGTAGTCGTTCGTCGGGAAGCTGGAGCCGGAGGTCGGGCCGAGGACTGTCGTACGGCCGGAGTTGGAGTACCACGTGCCCGCGCCGTCGGTGCAGTGACCGGCGGTCAGGAAGTAGTAGGCACCCGCGCTGTTGCGGACGTTGAAGCCGAGGGAGCAGCGCCAGCTACTCGCATAGATGGCGTCGCCGCCTGCGATGTACTTCTGGAACTTGCCCGGGGTCTTCTTGATCGTCAGCGCGTCGGCGTTGGCGCCGGCCTGCTGCTTGATCTCGGCGATCTCGGCCTGGGAGACCGTGCTGTCGACCGTGACGAGGACACGGTTGGTCTTGCTGTCGACGGCCCAGGCGGTGCCCGGGATGTCGGCCTTGAGCACGGAGCTGCTCGCGCTCTTCAGCTCGGCGGAGCTGAAGGTGGTGGGGGTGTCGGCCGCGGTCGCGCTGGGGATCGCGATCGCTGCTGCGGCCACGAGGCCGGTGGAAACGGCGATCAGCCGGGTCCGTCTCGTGAAACCGCTGCGGGGGGTGGTGCGCTTGATCCTCACTTTTCGTTCCTCCACATGGGAAGTCGGGGGCCCTCGTGGGGTTCGGGCCCGTGAGGCGCAGCCAGGAGTCGGAACTGTCCGGATTCCGAACATGCCGTGCCCCTGACAAGCGCTGTGGGGGAGTATTCGGCCGCACGGCCGGTGGGCGCAAGGGCACCTTTCGGCCGTGCAGCCTTCAACTGACCTTCAGAGGACGCCGATCGTGTACGGAACTGTCTGCGACCGGACCAGCGGACGGACTAGTAGATGCTGACCTTGTAGGCGCTGAGCGCCTCCGGAACGGGCTGGTAGAACGTGGTGCCGCCGGTCCGGCAGTTGCCGCTGCCGCCCGAGGTGAGCCCGAGCGCCTTCGTCCCGTCGTACAGCGGGCCGCCCGAGTCGCCGGGCTCGGCGCACACCGTGGTCTGGATCATGCCCCGTACCGTGCCGCCGCCCTGGTAGCGAACGGTGACGTCGAGCGCGGTGACCGTACCGCTGTGGGTGCCCGTCGTGGAGCCGGTGCGCTTGACGGACTCGCCCACATAGGCGTTGGCGGCGGTGTATCCGCCGGGGTGGCTGAGACTCGTGTTGTCGTAGCGGACGAGGGCGTAGTCGTTGCCGGGGAAACTGGCGCCGAGCGTCGGGCCGATGAGCGTGTTGTGGGCCTGGTCGGTGTACCAGGTGCTCACCGACTTGCCGCAGTGTCCGGCGGTGAGGAAGTAGTACGTACTGCCGCTGACCACGTTGAACCCGAGCGAACAGCGGTAGCCGCCGCCGTAGATGGCGTCCCCGGCGGAGACCAGCGGCCGGAAGGTACCCCGGGCGCGATCGATGCGTACGGCGTCGGCGCCGGCCGCCTTCTTGATGTGGGCGACCTCGGCCGCGGAGACCGTGCTGTCCGCGGTGACGACGACTCGTCCGGCGGCCCGGTCCACGTACCAGGCGGTGCCGTCGACCGCGGCGTCCGCCACGGCGTCCTCGACCTGGGCGAGTTGCGCGGCGCTGCGGGCGCCGGTGTCGCCCGCGGCCGCTCCGGGCGCGCCGGCCAGGGTTGCGGCGGCGAGACCTGCGGCGACGGCGAGCAGTCTGGTGCGCTTGATTCTCACTGGTCCTCCTCTTGGGAAGCGGAAGGCCCGACGGGGTGGGGGCCCGTGAGACGCTGCCTCAATGGCGTGTTCCTGACATGCACCGCAGTGAGGATGACTCCCCCCGCCCGCCCGCACAAGAGGCTCACAGAATCGGAAACGGCGCGGCCACGAGATCGCAACGCGCCGAGGCTCCGCCGGCCGCGCCCGGGAGGCAGGCGGATGACTGCGGGTGCGTGGGGGCTGGTCGCGCAGTTCCCCGCGCCCCTGAAGGGGCGCTGCCCATGGCCCGCGTAGCTGCGGGCAGTCGTGCCGCCGGGGCGGCACCCGCTGCCAAGGAGAGCGGCACCCCGCAGGCGCGGGCGAGCGCACCCACCCCCACGCCGGCCTCCGGACCGCTCAGCAGCTGCACCCGCAGTCACAGCCGTCGCACCCACAGCCGTCGTCCCCGCAGCAGTTGCTGCAGCAGTCGCAGCAGCTGCAACAGTCCCCGCACCCACTGCAGTCACAGTTCGTGCACAGCCCCTCCCGCCGCTCCCGCGACCAGGGATCCTCGAACTCCCCGCAGCACATCTGGCACGTACAGGCCAGCCCCAGCCACACCGCACACCCCGTCAGCAGCCCCCGCCGGTCCCGCCGCGGCGGCTCCGGCGGGAGGCCACCGGGCCCGCCGGGAAAACCGGGACCGCCGGGCGGCGCATACGGCCCCGCCATGTGCGAGCAGGACGCCGACCCGAACGCCCGGTCCACCGACCGCCGCAGCTCGTGCACCAGCAGCAGATGGGCCAGCTTGGCGTCGGTGAACTCGACCTCACGCAGCGCGAGCCGTATCCCGTGCAGGGCGTCGTCGGCGAGCCGGCGCACCTCTTCCACCGGCGTCCCGGTGGCGGCCAGCGGATTCCACGCACCCGACGCCGCGTCAGCTTCCTTGTCCTCCACGGCGTCCAGCAGATGCGCGAGCCGCCCGAACAGCCGCCCCGCCTCGGCGAGCGGCTCGGCGTTGCCCGGCCGCCCGGCCAGCACGGCGGTGTGCGCGAAGGCGGCCGCGGTCGCGGTCTCGGTCGGCTCGGTGACGGCGAGGATCGGCGTCCCGGGCCCGGCGAGCGCCTCGATGCCGATCTGCCGGTCCACGGCATCGACCAGCAGAGCGGTGTCGAACCCGACGGCGGAACCGCTCCGCGCCCCGGCCGCGCCCCAGCTCGCGGCGACCCGGCGAGCGGCCGAGGCCACCGGCCGCCGGGCCAGCAGCCCGTCCCCGTCGGCCACATGGTCGCGCACCTTCGCGGAGGCGAGCACCAGCGAGACCGCCGCCGCGAGCCGCGCGCCCTCGCCGTGCGCCACGGACGCGGTGCGCATCCCGCGCAACGGGCACGGTCCGGCCGTACGCCGTCCCGCCTCCTCCCGCCCGGCCTGAGCCTCCGTCAGAACCGAGATGAGCAGCCCGTCGTAGTTCGTCACGACCCGGGCGAGCTGACCGTGGTCCCCGCGCAACGCGAGGCACAGACCGCACAGATGGGCCATCCACTGGCCGGCCAGACGTTCTCCGAGCCGATGACGGCAGGGCCTGACGATTCCGAACACGACGATCCCCCGTGATTGATACGACATTTGCGTCGCGGCATCGTATCGACCGTCCCTGCGGCCCCCTGCGCACCCTCCGGCTTCACCCGTACGCACCGCACATCACCCATACGCCGCGAAGAATCATATTTCACTCACAGTCAGCAGCCATGTGGGGCAAGGCCCTTGGGGGGCCTGGGCTCTCGACGGATTCGCTGTGCACCAGTACCGTCACAAACCCCCCGCGCGGCGTCTATCCACTTGGCGCGCCGTCCGCATCATGGATGACCATAGGGATGCGGAAAGCAAGAAAGACCGCTGTGAGAGGAGGCGTCCATGGGATCGGTGCGCAAGGCGAGTGCCTGGCTGGGCCTCGTTGACGACAACGATGACGAGCGTTACTACGACGACGACTACTCCGAAGGGACCGAGCCCGGGGAGGCCTGGGTCACCGATCCGCGGGTGAAGGTGGCCACGGACGTGGCCGAGGAGAAGGGCCGTCGCATCGGCACGGTCACGCCGGACAGCTTCCGGGACGCGCGCGCCATCGGCGAGCTGTTCCGGGACGGGGTCCCGGTCATCATGAACCTCACGGCCATGGAGGCCGGCGACGCCAAGCGTGTCGTGGACTTCGCGGCCGGCCTGATCTTCGGCCTGCGCGGTTCGATCGAGCGGGTGTCCACGCGGGTGTTCCTGCTGACCCCGGCCAACACGGAGATCGTCAACGGCGAGCCGGCCGCGCACCGTACGGACGGCTTCTACAACCAGAGCTGAGGCAGGGCCGCTCGCCGGCCCTGCCCCGCTCAGGGGTTCACCGGAAGGCGTCGATCCCGGTGAGCGCCTTGCCCAGCACGAGCTGGTGCATCTCGACGGTGCCCTCGTAGGTGAGCACCGATTCGAGGTTCGTCGCGTGCCGCATGATCGGGTACTCCAGCGAGATCCCGTTGGCACCGAGGATCGTCCGGGCCGTACGGCAGATGTCGATGGCCTCGCGGACGTTGTTGAGCTTGCCGAAGCTGACCTGCTCGGGACGCAGGCGGCCGGCATCCATGCGCCGCCCCAGATGGTGGGCGAGCAGAATCCCCTTGTGCAGTTCGACCGCCATGTCGGCGAGCTTGGCCTGGGTGAGCTGGAAGCCACCGATGGGCCGCCCGAACTGCTCCCTGGACTTCGCGTAGTCGACGGCGGCCTCGAAGCAGGAGCGGGCCGCGCCCATGGAGCCCCAGACGATGCCGTAGCGCGCGTGGGTCAGACAACTGAGCGGTCCACGCAGGCCGGTGACCTCCGGCAGGACGGCGTCGGCGGGCAGCCGTACCTCGTCCATCACCAGCTCGCTGGTGACGGAGGCGCGCAGCGACAGCTTGTGCTTGATCTCGGGAGCGGAGAAGCCGGGGCTGTCGGTCGGCACGACGAAGCCGCGGATGCCGTCCTCGGTCTGCGCCCAGACGACGGCGACCCCGGCGACCGACCCGTTGGTGATCCACATCTTGCGGCCGCTGAGCACCCAGTCGGAGCCGTCCCGCTTGGCGTACGTGCGCATGTTGGCCGGGTCGGAGCCGTGGTCGGGCTCGGTCAGCCCGAAGCAGCCGATGACCTCGCCGGAGGCCATGCGGGGCAGCCAGTTCTGCTTCTGCTCCTCGCTGCCGAAGCGGTGGATGGCGTACATGGCGAGGGAGCCCTGCACGGAGACCAGGGACCGGATCCCGGAGTCGGCGGCCTCCAGCTCCAGACAGGCGAGCCCGTACTGGACGGCGGAGGCACCGGCGCAGCCGTAGCCGTTCAGCGACATGCCGAGGGCGCCGATGGAGCCGAGTTCACGGGCCAGTTCGCGGATGACGGGCAGCTCGCCCGTCTCGTACCACTCGGCGACATGCGGCAGGACGCGGTCGGCGGCCCACCGGCGGACGGTGTCGCGGACGGCGAGGTCCTCGGGCTGAAGGAGGTCGTCGATCCCGAGCGGATCGGCGGGATCGAACGGGGGCAACGGCATGGGAGACCCTCCGGCAGCTCAAAACTAGCAGCGCTAGTCACAGATTGAAGGCCGACGTTACGACGCAGTGTCCACCACGTCCAGCCTTCTCAGGCGGAGACCCGGGACTCCGCGACCTCTCGCGGCGCCGGCAGTTCCACCGCCTGCTGCTCGCAGCTCATCGTCCGCGGCAGCCGCAGCGCCATCACCGCGCCCAGCAGCAGCAACCCGGCGCTCACCAGCAGGGTCACATGCAGCCCGTGCACGAAACAGTTCCGGGCGACGTCCCGCAGGGTCGCCCCGGCGGGCCCGCCCAACTGCCCGGCCACCTCGTAGGCCTCGCCCAGCGAGTGCCCCGCTGCCGCGGAGGCCGAGGCCGGCACCCCGGGCACGGACGACAGTCCGGGCGTGTACGCCGCGTTCATCACGCTGCCCAGCAGCGCGATCCCGATGCCCGCGCCCAACTGGTACGAGGTCTCCCCGATCGCGGCCGCGCCACCGGCCTGCTCCGGCGGAGCCTCGCTGAGCATCGACTCGTACGCCCCGAACAGCGTCGTCTCCAGGCCGAAGCCCAGCAGCACGAAACCGGACAGCAGCAGCGCCGGATCGTCGGTGCCGCCCATCGCCGTCAGCAGCACCACCGCGAACGCCGTCAGACAGAACCCGGAGCACACCATCCGCCGCGGCCCGAAGCGCCGCAGCATCCGCGCCCCGGCGAGCCCCGCCGCCATCGCCGCGAACGTCAGCGGCAGCAGCCGCAGTCCGGTCTCCAGCGGGGACAGGCCGAGCACGAGTTGCAGGTACTGCGCCGCGATCAGTTCCAGACCGACCAGCGCCAGCATCGCCAGCACGATGCAGCCCACCGAGGTGCTGAACGCCGGCCGCGCGAACATCTTCAGGTCCACCAGCGGATACGTACGGCGCCGCTGGCGTCGTACGAAGAGCACCAGCAGTGCCATGCCGCCGAGCAGGGGCACCGCGGTGACCCAGTCGAGTTCCCCGCCGCCGAGCCGCTTCACACCCAGCACGACACCGAACAGCCCGGCCGCGGCCATCAGCGCGCCGACCACGTCCCAGGGGCCCTTGCCGTCCCCCTTGGACTCGGGCAGCAGCAGCCGGCCCACCGGCAGGCTGACCAGCATCAACGGGATGTTGACAAGGAACACCGAGCCCCACTGGAAGTGCTCCAGCAGGAAGCCGCCGAGCAGCGGGCCGACCGCCGCGCCGACCGCGGCCACCGCGCTCCAGATACCGATCGCGAGCGCCCGCTCACGCCGGTCGGGGAAGACCTGGCGGAGGATCGACAGCGTGGCCGGCATGATCATCGCGCCGCCGACGCCGAGCAGCGCCCGCGCCACGATCAGCACCTGGGCGGTGTCGGCGAGCGCAGCCATCGCGGATGCGACGCCGAACAGGCCGTAGCCGAGGAGCAGGATGCGTCTGCGGCCCACCCGGTCGCCGAGCGTGCCGAAGAGGATCAGCAGCGAGGCGCAGACCAGCGGGTAGATGTCGACGATCCAGAGCAGTTCTATGGCGCCGGGCCGGAGGTCCTCGGTGACGGCGGGCACCGCCACGTGCAGCACGGTGGCGTCCACGGCGACCAGCAGCAGGCTGACACAGAGGACGACGAGGACGACCCAGCGGTTGGCACCGGCCCCGGCCGCCCGACGGCGCAGCCCGACGGCAGCCGTGGTCGTCCCGGACATGTACGTACCTCCCAGATGTTCCCTCGCGTTCGGCGGGTTCACGGGGTGGGGACTCCCCGTGACTCGGCCGGGGAGGAGCGGTGGTCCCCGGCCCGCGCAACGAAGCGAGTGACTCGTCAGCGTACGCGAGTCCACGCCACTGCCGAGTGGCGGACCTCTCAGACTCCGGACAGAACACGTGTGGCGTACGCCACTTCCCTCTTCGGGGCAGCGGGCGGTCCGGTTCGGGCGCCCACCGATAATCGAGCCCGTGACCGATCTTTCTACGCGCGTGCACCGTGCGGCCCCCGCCCTGCTGGGATACGTGGCCGTGCGCGCCCTGGGCCTGCTCGCGCTGGCCCTGTGGAGCGCGGCGCGCGACAAGAGCGCGTACACGCTGCTGACCGCCCGCTGGGACGCGCTCTGGTACACCAGGGTCGCCGAGCTGGGGTACGGCTACGAGGTGCGGCTGCCGAACGGCGACGTGCACTCGAACCTGGCGTTCTTCCCGCTTCTGCCCTGGCTGGAGCGGGGCCTGCACGCGGTGACCCCGCTGTCGTACGCGGACGCCGGTTTCGTGGTCGCCGTGCTCGCCTCGCTCGCCGCGGCCTGGGGGATCTTCGCGGTCGCGGACCAGCTGTACGGGCGCCGGGCCGGGGTCTGCGCCGTCCTGCTGTGGGCGGTGCTGCCGGTCGGGATCGTGCAGTCGATGGCGTACAGCGAGTCGCTGTTCACGGCCCTCGCGGCCTGGGCGCTGTACGCGGTCCTGACCGGGCGCTGGCTGACCGCGGGCTCGCTGGCCCTGCTGGCCGGACTGACCCGGCCGGTCGGTCTCGCCGTCGTGGCGGCGGTGTGGGCGGCGGGCATTGCCTCGTTCGTGCGGGACCGAAGCGCGGCGCCCGGCGACAGCGCACGCACTCCGGGACACGCCCCCTCCCCCACCGGCGGCACGCTCCTTCAGGGCGCGCCGGCCGCCCGGCGCGCCCTGGGCATGCTGCTCGCGCCCCTGGGCGCCGCGGGCTACGTCCTGTGGGTCGGCCATCACACCGGAAAGGGCCCGCTCGGCTATCTCGACGTCCAGGCCGGCTGGCGCAACGGCTTCGACGGCGGCTACGCCTTCGCCCGCTTCGTCGCCGACAAGTTCACGTCGTTTCCCTCCGCGCTCGCCGGCGTCGGGCTGATCGTCGGCGTCGCCCTGGTGGTCTGGCTGTACGTCGTCTGCGTACGGCAGGGCCAGCCGCTCCCGCTGCTGGTGTACGCGGGTGTCGTCACCGCCCTCGCCCTGTGCGCATCGAGCTACTTCGGCTCGAAGCCGCGTCTGCTGCTGCCCGCCTTCCCGCTGCTGTTCCCGCCCGCCCTCTCCCTGGCCCGGCTGCGTACCCGCAGGTCGGCTCTGGTGCTGGGGCTGATCGGGGTGGCGTCGGCGGTCTACGGGGCGTTCTGGCTGAACGGCTCCGGTCCCCCGTGATCGTTCCGGGTACGCCCGATGAGCTCCCGGAGAATTCCGTGCCAGGTTTCGGTGAACGAATTCATAATCCGCATAAAGGCAAGGTCCGGAATGATCAAAGGAATTGAAGGATGCAGCGACCCGCCATTGCGGAACCTTAGGAAATTCACCTCTCCCTGAGAGGAATCCCACATCACATCGTCATCACAAACCGGCCGATTCGCCGGGGAACTGAGCTCACTCGCTGTAACGTCGATTGGGTGCGTACCGAACGAAACCTCACCCGTCTGGACCGGGTGTTCGCCAGGCTGGACCGTGAACCGGAACGGCCGGCCCACATCGATGTGCCGAAGATGAGCCGGCACCGGGTCGTGCTGTTCTCGGCGACCCTGGCCTTCTACGGGGCCATCGTGTGGGCCGTCCTGATCACCTCGTGGCTGGTCCGCCTCGACTGGCAGGTCATGTTCTTCCGGCCGTACCAGCAGTGGTCGGAGATCCACGCATTCGTCGACTACTACGTGGTGCTCGGTCAGCGCGGCCCCACCGCGGTGATGATCGCGGCCTGGCTGGGCTGGCGCTCCTGGCGGCAGCACACACTGCGGCCGCTGCTCGCGCTCTGTGTCTCGCTGCTGCTGCTGAACGTCACGGTGGGCGCCGCCAAGCTCGGCATGGGCCGCCTCGGACCGCACTACGCGACCACCATCGGCTCCAACGAGATGTGGCTCGGCGGCGATATATTTCCCAGCGGCCACACCGCCAACGCCGTGGTGACCTGGGGAATCCTGGCCTATCTGGCCTCCACGCCCAGAGCCCGCCGCTGGCTGTCCGCCCTGTCGGCGGTGACCTCGCTGGGCGTCGGCCTGTCCACGGTCTACCTCGGTACGCACTGGCTGAGCGACGTCCTCCTCGGCTGGGCCGCGGGTCTGCTCATCCTGCTCGCCCTGCCCTGGTTCGAGCCGCTGATCGCCCGCTCCGAGGCCGCCCTCTTCGATCTGCGCGACCGCTGGCGCGCCCGCGGCACCGTCCCGGCACCCGTGCCCGCGACGGTTCCGACTCCGACCCCGGTGCTGCTCAAGCCGCGCGGGGCCGCCCAGGACGAGGCCGCGGCCCGTACCTCCAGGGCGCCCGCCTATCTGGCGCCCGGCCCGCACACGGCCCGCTCCGAGCGCACGCCCGTCACCCCGGTCGGCAGCCGCCGGCCACCGCACACCGACCGCGGAACCCGCGGCACGACCTCGGCGGCCCGCCCCCTGACAGGCGGTTAGCCGGCGAAGGACCGCGGGGCTCGGTACGCACAACCCATCCCCGCAGCGACGGCCCCGGCCCTCTTCACGAGGAGCCGGGGCCGTCGTCGTGTCAGAGCGCGTCTCAGCCCTTCCAGACCCGGGCCACCACGCCGTCCTTCACCTCGAAGTTCAGCCGGCCCACGCGGTATTCCATGGTGATGATCGCGCCCGGCGGCAGTGACCGTACGGTGGTCCATCCCCGTTCGCGGGCGAGCCGCTCGGCCCGGTCGGCGGCGAGGCCCAGATACGTGTCCGGGTTTTCCCTGGGTTCGGCGGGGGGTGTCGGAATCGGTGCCATGCCGCCACGCTAGGCCCTGCCCCGCGGGCTCGGCCAGGGGGGCGGCCACCAAGGGTCACGCGTCCCTCTCCGGTCACGCTTTTGTCACAGGATCACGACACATGTTTCGGCACAACTCAGTCACACGTACGAGCGGTTCCCTACGCCTTTCGCGGGCAATCGAACGTAATTCCCGCGTGTCGCCGCGCCCCCTCGAAAAGGCCGTCGGAAAGTTCCCGGAGAACTGCCCCGGACTCCTTTCCCCGTCCGATTCCGCGCAGGGCCGGGGGAACCGACGCCGCACAGGAAAAGCACAGTGCCCGCGTACGCCCCCTGTCGGAGCCCGCGGCGACGCGAGCATCATGGCGGGGGCTCGCGGGCACGCGCGGCGCGGGCTTCGGCGGACCCGGGGCGCGACGAGCGAAGGGGCGAGCGAGCGATGGGGACTCAGACCGTGCAGGCGCCGGCGCGACCCGCACGGACCAGACAGCGCGGCCGGCTGATCGTCGACTGGCTGACCACCACCGACCACAAGAAGATCGGCCATCTGTACCTGATCACGTCGTTCGTGTTCTTCCTGGTCGGCGGTGTGATGGCGCTGCTGATGCGCGCCGAGCTGGCCCGGCCCGGGCTTCAGCTCATCGACAACCAGCAGTTCAACCAGATGTTCACGCTGCACGGCACGATCATGCTGCTGCTGTTCGCGACACCGGCGTTCGCGGGCTTCGCCAACGAGCTGATGCCCCTGCAGATCGGCTCGCCGGACGTCGCCTTCCCGCGGCTGAACATGCTGTCGTACTGGTTCTACCTCTTCGGCGGCCTGATCGTGATGGGCTCGCTGCTGGTGCCCTCCGGGCCCGCCGACTTCGGCTGGTTCGCCTACGCGCCGCTGAACAGCATGCAGCGCTCCCCCGGCATCGGGGGCGATCTGTGGATCATGGGGCTGGCACTGTCCGGCTTCGGCACGATCCTCGGCGCGGTCAACTTCATCACCACCATCATCGGGATGCGCGCACCCGGCATGACGATGTTCCGGATGCCGATCTTCGTCTGGAACACGCTGTTCACGTCGATCCTGATCCTGATGGCGTTCCCGGTGCTCGCGGCCGCGCTGCTGTGCCTGGAGGCGGACCGGCGCTTCGGCTCGCACATCTTCGAGGCGGCGAACGGCGGGGCGCTGCTGTGGCAGCACCTGTTCTGGTTCTTCGGGCATCCCGAGGTGTACATCATCGCGCTGCCGTTCTTCGGCATCGTCAGCGAGATCATCCCGGTCTTCTCCCGCAAGCCGATGTTCGGCTATCTGACGCTGGTCGCGGCGACGATGACGATCACCGGTCTCTCGGTCGTGGTGTGGGCGCACCATATGTTCGCCACCGGCGCGGTGTTGCTGCCGTTCTTCTCGTTCATGAGCTTCCTGATCGCGGTGCCGACGGGCGTGAAGTTCTTCAACTGGACCGGCACCATGCTCAAGGGGTCACTGTCCTTCGAGACGCCGATGCTGTGGTCGACGGGCTTCCTGGTGACGTTCCTGTTCGGCGGTCTGACCGGGGTGATCCTGGCCTCGCCGCCGATGGACTTCCACGTCACGGACACCTACTTCGTCGTCGCGCACTTCCATTACGTCGTCTTCGGCACCGTCGTCTTCGCGATCTTCGCCGGGTTCTACTTCTGGTGGCCGAAGTTCACCGGGAAGATGCTCGACGAGCGGCTCGGCAAGATCCAGTTCTGGACGCTGTTCGTCGGCTTCCACACCACGTTCCTGGTGCAGCACTGGCTGGGCGCCGAGGGCATGCCGCGCCGGTACGCCGACTATCTCGCCGCCGACGGCTTCACCGCGCTGAACACGGTCTCGACGATCGGCGCGTTCCTGCTCGGCATCTCGACGCTGCCGTTCCTCTACAACGTCTGGAAGACCGCCAAGTACGGCGAGAAGGTCGAGGTCGACGACCCCTGGGGCTACGGCCGTTCCCTGGAGTGGGCGACGTCCTGCCCGCCGCCCCGGCACAACTTCACCACGCTGCCCCGGATCCGGTCCGAGTCCCCGGCGTTCGACCTGCACCATCCGGAGTACGCGGAGCTCGTTCCAGAGCGCGAGAAAGCCGGTCCCGAGCCGTCCTGATCGTCTCGTTGAGCTCGACGGGTTCCAGCACCTCGAACTCGACACCGAGCATCATCACGTGAATGACCATGACGTCGAGGTTCCCGGCGCCGGTGCGCAGGAGGCACCGGTCCGGCCCGTCGGGCTCCAGCGTCCCGGCGGAGGGCGAGATGTGCGCGGCGGCCTCCTCCAGGGGCACCAGCAGCCGTATTACGGCATGCGTGGCGTACGCGCGCGTGGAGACGCCCTCGGAGACGTACGCGGCGAGGTCGTCGGCGGGCGGGCGGCGCGGGGTGAAGCGCGGGCCGTGCGGCGGCTTCGGGGTGATGCGGTCGACGCGGAAGGTACGCCAGTCGTCCCGCTCCAGGTCCCAGGCGACCAGGTACCAGCGGCGTTCGGTGCACACCAGGCGGTGCGGTTCGACCGTGCGGCGGGTGGTGGCGCCGTCGTGGCTGCGGTACTCGAAGCGCAGCCGTTCGGCGTCCCGGCACAGATGGGCCAGCTCGGTGAGGACGCCCGGGTCGACGGCGGAGGGCTGGGGGCCGCGCAGCATCGGCACGGTGAAGGCGTTGAGGGCGCCCACCCGGCGCCGCAGCCGGTTCGGCAGGACCTGCTCCAGCTTGGCGAGGGCGCGTACGGAGGTCTCCCCGATGCCCTCGATGCCCTGTCCGGCGGCCGTGCGCAGCCCGACGGCGACGGCCACCGCCTCGTCGTCGTCCAGGAGCAGCGGCGGCAGCTCGGCCCCCGCGCCGAGCTGGTAGCCGCCACCGGTGCCGGGGCTGGCGTTGACGGGGTAGCCCAGCTCGCGCAGCCGGTCCACGTCCCGGCGGACCGTGCGCGGGGTGACGCCGAGCCGGTCGGCCAGTTGGGCGCCGGACCATTCGCGGTGGGCCTGGAGGAGCGAGAGCAGGCGCAGCAGTCGTGCCGAGGTCTCCAACATGGGGCCGAGTCTGCCAGCTGACGCGGACAGAAACGGTCCGCGATCGTCAGCCAGTGGTTATCGCGGTGACAGAAACGGACAGGTCGTTGTCACGTGTGTAACACGGCACCGCGTCCACAGGTCCGAACGGCGTCCGCACGCGTGCGCGTGGGCAGGTGAAGACGGCCCGCTTGTCGGCGACGTCGTCGAGCAGCCGCGCGATCCGCACGTGCGGCCCGTCCTCCCCGCCCGGTCGCAGCCACAGGTCCCACAGGCCGGGCTCCAGGGTGCGGTACGCGACGGTGAGGCGGAACTCCGCGTCCTCGTGGGTGAGGCCGATACGGCGGACGGGCACCGGGGCGTGCCGGCCGCGCAGTTCGGCGCGGCTGCCGGGGCCGAGGACACAGCCGTACACGCGCCCGTGCACGGTCAGTTCGGCGTCCCGCAGGCGCAGCTCGCCGACCTCGGCGTGCGGGGCGCGCAGCCAGCTGCGGACGGAGAGGTTGCCGTGCCGGGTCGCGTACGGGATGCGCACGGCGACATGGCCGCGGCCGGCGGTGGGTGTGCGGGCGGCCAGGGAGGACAGGTCGGTGACGCCGGGGGCCAGTCGCCGCGGTTCGGCGTCGGTCACGCGCGCGTAGGCGTCCCAGCGGCCCTCGGGCAGGGCGACAGTGCTGGGCAGCGCGGCGCGCAGCCGGCCGTCCGCGGCCGGGGCGAGCGGCAGGCCGACCTCCTCGTGGCTGTCGCGGCGGCGCAGCACGAGGTGGGCCACGTCGACGGCTCCGCGCGCGGCGACGTCGAAGGTCAGGCCGCCCGCGGAGTCCGCGATGCAGTCGGCGCGCAGCGGTGCGGTCCGCGACACGGGCATCGTCATGCGGTGGTGGTCCTCCTCGGGTCTGTGCTGTCCGGTTAGACCGGTGAACAGGCCGTCCGGTTGCGTCTCAGGGCTCATAGGACAGCTGCGGCACCTCGAAGCAGGTGCTGTTCATGTCCCCCTGGGTGACCCATCCGCGGCCGTCGTCCCACCGGGCCACCGACAGACACGCCCTGCGTGTCGCGGGCGGCTTGGCCAGCTCCTCGAAGCGGACGGGGAGCAGCAGGCCGTCGGCGGTCCAGCCCTGGCTGCGGCTCATCCATGCGTCGACGCACGCGCGTGTGACGCCCTCCTGCGCGCAGGACCGCGCCGCCTCGGTGAACCACATCGCGGCCGCCCACCCCTCCAGCTGCCACTGCGAGTGCGTCTTCAGCCCCTCGGTGGCGTCCCGGAACTCCCGTACGGCCTCGTGGCCCGTGTCCTCGAAGTTGCGGCTGGACCCGGTCGCCCATAGGGCGTTGCGGCAGCGCGGGGCGTCCTTGTAGGCGTCGGGAACGGTCGACGTCCAGTTCTGTACGTTCGTCACCTTGGCGGTGAGCTCGACGCCGGCGTCGTCCATCGCCTCGCACAGCCGGGCGTTGCCGTGGCCGTCGATGGCGTCGAAGACCAGGTCGGCGCCCTGCTCCTTCAGATCGGCGGCGACGGCGCGGAAGTTGGGCAGCGCGAAGTCGACCTGCTCGGTGACCACCTCGTAGCCCTCGGCCTTCAGCCCGCGTTCGACGAGCCGGGCGTAGGCGGCGGACGCGGCCTGGTTGTAGGAGACGACGGCGGCCGTGCGGGCGCCGTGCTCGCGCTTGAAGTAGCGGTAGACCTCGGTGCCGCCGTACAGCTTGCCGTCCCAGCCGGGGGTGCCGTCGCGGGGCGCCAGGCTGCCGTAGATGCCGTACAGGTGCGGCCAGGTGTCGTAGGCGGCGCCGATGGGCTGGCCGCCGATGTCGGGCACGCGCGCGCGTGAGACGCGGGAGGCGCCCGCGTAGTCGAGGGCCGTGGTCGCGACCAGGGCGACGACCTTGTCCTCGTCGATCAGTTGGTGCACGCACTCGTTGTTGCCGACGCCGCTGCCGCCGTCGTCGCACAGCCGCACCTCGACCTGGCGGCCGTCGATGCCCCCGCGCGCGTTGAGGCGCTCGAACCAGGCCTTCGCGCCGTCGCGCGGGCCGGTGAAGGCGCTGCCGCCGACCGGGCTGGTGGCGCTGGTGATGATGCCGACCCGGATCGGACCGGCCTGCGGGGAGGGTGCCGTACGGTCCCCGCGCTCGAAGTCGCTCTCCGGCAGGCGGCTGCCGCAGGCCGCGCTCAGGACGAGCAGCAGCACCGCGGCGGCGGCCTCAGCAGCCCGGGACCGGCGACGCCGAGCCATTGCCGCTCAGTTGCACCAGAGCGCACAGCGTCTTGGCGGACACCTTCCAGGTGCCGTCCTGTTCGACCGCCGTCCCGGCGGCGTCGGGCAGGGCGGTGGCGCCGTTCAGCGTGAGCGTGTACGTCACGTCCGCCTCGGTGGCCGAGGTGAAGGCGATGTCGGTGACCTGGGCGCCCACCTGTCCACCGCGCTCGTCGCCGCTGAAGGCCTGGAGCACCGGCGCCATCTGCTCGCCGTTCTCCAGGACGGTCTGCTTGTCCTCCAGGGAGGTCTTGGGGTCGAAGAACTTCTGCCAGTTCTGCTTGATCTCCTGCTCGGCCGCGGCCGGGTCGGCGGGTTCATCGGCCGCCGGGCTGGTCGTCGTCCGTTCGACCGACGGAGAGACGGTGGGGGTGGTGCTGCCCCCTTCGTCGTCGCTGCATGCCGCAAGGGCCGGGGCGAGGAAGAGAAGCAACGCGGCCGCAAGCGCCGTGGCCCGTCCCGTGTTCCCCCGCCTGAGGTCGCTCCCGAGAACCATCTGGCTCACCACCGGGTGTCGGTCCGGGCCGTGTGCGCCCGGTGCTTTCAGGGTCAGCTTCCAGAAGGCATAGTGCAAGCCATTGGCTGACATGCACAGACACACGACGTGTGGGAGTCGACGATGCGGACAGCCCGACTGCGGACCGTGCACCCCGCCCTGTGGGCCGGCTGGGCCGCGCTCGCCGCGGGGGCGGTGCTGTGCGTCCTCGGCTGGTACGGCGTCTCCGGCGAGCGGTTCGCGGAGCGGCAGCTGCCCTACCTCGCCTCCTGCACGGTCCCCGGCGCCGCGCTGATCGTCGCCGGTGCGGTGCTGCTCACCCACGGCCGGGGCGCACTCGCCGCCGCGCGCGTGGAGGAGCTGTACGGCCTTCTGGTGGCCGCGGAGCCGGCCGACGCCGAGGAGTCCGGGCCGGCCGCGACCGCGCCGCTCGCGGCCAGCGGGGAGCTGCGGATGGTGCCGGGCGGGACGCTGCTGCACCGCGCGGACTGCCCGCTGGTGGCCGGCAAGGAGGAGGCGGTGCCGGTGGACGCCAAGCTGCTGGCGAGCGGCGAGCTGGAGCCCTGCCCGATCTGCGAGCCGGCCGAAGAAACCGACTGATGGCCTCCCTGACCTACGACCTGACGCTGGCCGGCCTGTCGGTCGGCAGCGCGGCCGCGCTCACCGGGATCGGCCTGATCGTGACGTACCGCGCCACCGGCGTGCTCAACTTCGCGCACGGGGCCGTCGCGATGGTGTGCGCGTATGTGCTGCGGCAGTGCGTGGTGGAGTGGGGCTGGCCGCTGTGGGCGGGGGCCGCGATGACCCTGCTGGTCCTGGCCCCCGCGATCGGCATGGCGCTGGAACGGTTCGTCTTCCGCCCGCTGTCCGTGCTCGGCAGCGATCCGGCGCAGACGCTGGTGGCGTCGATCGGCGTGTTCGTGCTGCTGGTGGGCGGGGCGGCGCTGCTGTGGGGGCAGGGGGCGCGGGACGACGCGCCGGAGCTGCTGGTGGCGGCGGACCCCTGGGGGCAGCTGGCAGTGGTCGTGGTCCTGGCCGCGACGGTCGGCGCCATCATCCGGTGGTCCCGGTTCGGGCGGGAGCTGCGGGCCGTGGTGGACGACCGGCAACTCGCCGTACTCGGCGGGATCGACGCGGACCGGGTGGCGGCGGCGGGCTGGGCGTTCGGCTCGTTCACGGCCGGGCTGACGGGCGTCCTGCTGGCTCCGTACGTGCGGCTCGATCCGTACGGTCTGCCGCTGCTGGTGATGGAGGTGGTGGCGGTCGCGGTGGCCGCGCGGATGCGGAGCCTGCCGGTGGCCGTGGTGACGGCGCTCGGCATCGGCGTCGCGCAGAGCCAGCTGACGCGGCTGCACCCGTCGGGCTGGCGCGAGCCGCTGCTCCAGGCGGTCGGCGCGAACCTGTTCGTGGTGGCCCTGCTCGTCGCGGCCCTGGCCCTCCCCCGCATCGGCACGCGCGACGCGCTGCCCCGCACGGCCACCGCGCGCGTGCCGACCCCGCCGGGCGCGTGGATCGTGGCGATGGTGCTGTTCCTGCTCCCCCTCGGCTTCGCCGGCTCGGACCTGCACACCTCCGTCCAGGTGCCGGCGCTGGGTGTGGTGCTGCTGTCCCTGGTGGTCGTCACGGGCCGCGGCGGCCAGATCTCGCTCGGGCAGGCGGCCTACGCGGGCCTGGGCGCCCTGTTCACGGCCCTGCTCGCGGCGGACCGCTTCCCCGGCCTGCCGCGCCTGCCGGAGCTGGCCGCGCTGGCGGTGGCGGTCGTCCTGGTGGCCCCCCTCGGCGTGCTGACCGGCTGGCCGGCGATCAGCCGCCGGGGCCTGGCACTCGCCCTCGCCACCTTCGCGGTGGGCGTCGGGGTGAGCCGCTTCGTGTTCGCGCAGCCGTACGCCACGTCCGGGCTGACGCTGGACCGCCCGGCGGGCTTCGACGGCGACCGGGCGTACTACGTGCTGGAACTGGCCCTCCTGACGGTCGCGCTGCTCACCGCGCGCGCGTTGCGCAGAGGCCGGACCGGCCGTGCCCTCGCCGCCATGCGCGACCACGAGGCGGGCGCCTCGGCGGCGGGCGTACGGGTCCCGTCCCTCAAACTCCTCGCCTTCGTGGCGGGCGCCGCCCTGGCCGCCCTCGGCGGCGGCATGCTCGCCATGGGCCTGCGCGCCTTCGACCCCGGCGCCTACGACCCCGTCCGCGGCCTCCTCTGGTTCGCCGCGGTCGTCGTTCTGGGCGCCGACAGCACCCTCGGCGCCCTGGCCGCGGCAGCCCTCCTGGTCGGCCTGGACGCGGGGGCGCGGGGCGGGGTCGCAGCGGCGGTGATCGGGGTGCTGGCGGTGCTGGTGGGGCGCTTTCCCGGGGGGCCTTACGAGGCACTGCGCACGGCGGCGACGGGGCTGCGGCTGCGACGGAAGGCGCGGCTTACGGGGGTGGGGGTGGAGGCACGCAGGCGGCTACGCCGGACCGAGCGGCCCGTTCCGACCGAGCCGACTCCCGCCCTCCACCCCGCCGCAGCCGCCAAGCCACCACAGGGGCCACCCGCACACGACATCGAAAGCAGCACGGGTGGTGCGGGTGGGAACCAAAACCCGGCCGAAGGCCGGGTGCCCACCCTCACCACCCGCACCCTCCAGGCTCATTACGGCGGCTTCAAAGCCCTCGACGGAGTCGACCTGGACGTACCCCCCGGCCAAATCACCGCCGTCATCGGCCCCAACGGCGCCGGAAAGAGCACCCTCTTCCACTGCCTCGCAGGCACCCTCCGCCCCACCCACGGCCAAGTACTCCTCGGCGACCGCGACATCACCCGCCTGAGCGCCCACACCCGCACCCGCCTCGGCATCGCCCGCACCTTCCAACAGCTCGCCGTCTTCCCGACCTTGACCGTCGCCGAGAACGTCCGAGTGGGCGCCGAACAAACGCACCGCACCGGCGACACCCGAACCGCCGTGGACCAGGCCCTGCGCCTCTTCGCCCTGGACGGCCCGGTACGGGACCTCCCCGCCGCCGACCTCCCCACCGGCACCCTCCGCCGAGTCGAACTGGCCAGAGCCCTCGCCTCCGCTCCCCGCGTCCTCCTCCTGGACGAGCCCGCCGCCGGACTGGACACCGCCGAGGTCACCGCACTGGCCCGCGTCCTCAAGGCCCTCGCCGCCGACGGCACCGCCCTGCTCGTCGTGGAGCACGACCTCGACCTGGTCGCCGACCTCGCCGACGTCGTGCACGTCATGGCGGCGGGCCGCATCGTCGCCTCCGGCCCGCCCGCCCACGTCCTCGACGCCTTCGGCGCCCAGGAGACCCCCGTATGACCATCTCCCTGCGCCACGCGCGCGTGCGCTACGGCCCCCTGGAGGCCCTGCACGGCGTCACCCTCGCGGCCCCGACCCCCGGCCTGACCGTCCTGCTGGGCCGCAACGGCTCCGGCCGCACGACCGCCCTGCGCGCCCTCGCCGGGACCGTGCCCCTCTCCGGCGGCGCGGTGGTGTGGGACGGCGCCGACGTGACCCGCGTCCCCGCGTACGAGCGCGCCCGCCGCGGACTGTGCCTGGTCCCCGAGCGGCAGGCGGTGTTCGGCTCCCTCACCGTCCGCGAGAACCTCGAACTGACGGCCCCGGCCTACGACCGCGCCCTGGAGGCCTACCCGCAGCTGGAGGACCTGCTGGCGCGCCGCGCCGGCACCCTGTCCGGCGGGGAGCAGCGCATGCTCGCCCTCTCCCGCGCCCTGCTGTCCCACGCGCGCGTGCTGCTCGTCGACGAACCCGCGCAGGGCATGTCCCCCGCGGTCGCGACCCGCACGTACGAGCTGCTGGCCGCGTCGGACGCGTGTGTGGTCGTCGCCGAGCAGCGGCTGCCGCCGGTCCTGCGCGACCGCCCGGCGCTGGTGTACGAACTGCGCCGGGGCGCGGTCGTGTTCAGTGGCGAGGCGCGGGAGCTGCGGGCGTCGCCAGAGGCGGGCCGAAGCGGGCGGTGGTCCGGGTCGAGCTCTTCGGGATGACGAGCAGCATGCCCGGCCGCAGCCGGTCCGGACGGCCGCCGATGGTCTCCTTGTTGGCCTTGTACAGGGTCTGCCAGCCGCCCTTGATGCCGTACTTGCGGGCGATCGACCAGAGGGTGTCGCCGGGCTTCACCGTGTGCATACGGCCCTTGAGTCCGTACCGCTCGGAGCACACCGGCCAGGCCTGCCACCCCTGTACGGCGAGCACTTCCTGGGCGACGGCGATCTGCTCGTCGCGGGTGGCGAGATCCGCGCGCGGGGCGTACTTGAGACCGCCGAACTCCTCCCAGGTGGGCTGCCAGAACTGGAGCCCCCCGTAGAAGCCGTTGCCGGTGTTGACGTCCCAGCGTCCGCTGCTCTCGCACTCGGCGATGCAGCCCCACGGCCACTGGTCCTGGGCGCATGCGTAGGGCACGCGCGTGGATTGCGGGCCGGGAGCCGGCGGTGGTGGTGCCGCGTGGGCCGCGCCGGGGGCGAGGGCGGTGAGCAGAGCGGCCGTGAGGACGGTGGTGGCGATCGGCGTGCGGTGATACATCGGCCCACGCTAAGCAGGGCGGCGCCGGTGGCCGCCTCGGCGCGTCGGTGCGCGGAGGGGCCCCACCCGGTCGGCGCACCGACGGGTGGGGCCCCGTGCCCGGCGAGGGGGAGCTGCACTCAGATTTCGAGGCGCTGACCGGGCACGATCAGGTCGGGATCACCGCCGATGGCGGCCTTGTTGGCGGCGTACAGGCGCTGCCAGGTGGTCCCGTGGCGTGCGGCGATGCCGCTGAGGGTGTCGCCCTGCCGGACGGTGTAGTCGCCGCGGGACGAGCCGCGGTCGGTGTGGCCCGAGGAGCGCTCCGGCGTCTTCGACGGAGTCGACGGGGCTGCCTTGGTTGTCGTCGAGCCGACTGCGGGAGCCGCGGCGGCGGGTGCGCTGCCGTAGGCCCCGGCACGCGCCGAGCAGGTGGGCCAGGCGCCCCAACCCTGGGCGCGCTGCACCTTGGTGGCCACAGCGATCTGCTGGGACTTGGAGGCCTGGTCGGCCGTGGGCGCGTAGGCGGTGCCGCCGTAGGCGCGCCAGGTGCTCGCGGAGAACTGGAGTCCTCCGTAGTAGCCGTTGCCGGTGTTGATGTGCCAGTTGCCGCCGCTCTCGCACTGGGCGATGCGGTCCCACACTCCGGAGTCCGCCGCCGCGGCGTTGCCGGTAGCGGCGAGCAGTCCGAGGGGGGCGAGCAGAGCCGCCCCGGCGAGAACCGCCGTGGTACGCGTCTTACGGGCGTTGTCGCGGGTGGTATCGGCACATTCGGACATGAAATTCCCTCCCGACTGACTCGGGATCCCCCAAGGCGGGCGCGCTCCGCGCACAGGGTCGCGGTGGTCGCGCTCGCCCCGTCCGCCGGAGGGGTGGTGCTGCGAGCTGGCTGTGGTGCGGCCGGCGGACGTACCCGAGCGGTGCTCGTTGCACACGGCCGAGGAATCTAGGGAGGGTCGGCGGCCGGTATCAACCAATTGCTTGTCATTCCAGGCCAGTTCGCCGTTACCTGGGGTATCGGCGATTTCCGGCCACCCACTTCATTCGCCGATTTCCTGATTTGTCGACCAGTGACTCCGGTGATCTGTGACCCACTTCACGGAACCAACTTCCTTGGACTGCCAAGGGCTTGACCATGAGTGCCCGATTCCGGGCCGGGTGTGACCGTCCGCTACGGATGGTTCGATTCCGTTCGCCGTGGTGCGTGACTCCCGCCACAGATCGCCCGTTGTCTTCTTCATGAGCCCGGGACCCGCCCGGTTCACGGGCCGGGAGCCACCCGGCCCCGCCACGCATCACATCCCCAGGGAGCCACCCGTGCCGCGCATGCTCGACGTCAGCGACGAGGTACGCGCCGAGATCGGCGACGAAGAAGCCGACCGGCTGCTCGCCGGAGAGAACGCCCCCGGCAGTTACGACTGCACGTCCTGCCGCACCCCGGGCGACTCCGAACAGGAGCGCACCAGCACCGTCCTGTTCATCGGCGACGAGACCGCCGTCCTCGCCTTCGCCCACGCCACCTGCCTTCCCTCGCAGGTCGTCCAGGTCACCGAGGAGCAGCTCCAGGGAGCGGTGAAGTCCATCACCGGCGACACGGTCGACCTGGAGCCCGACAAGGTCGTACCCGAGCAGGCGGTGCTCGGGGTGACCAGCGGACTCGTGCTGATCGCCGGGGAGTTGCACCCGGCGCTGGTCGTGGAGCCGACCGGACCCATCGTGCGGCCCGGCGCGACGGGGCTCGGCGACGACTTCCTGCCGCTGCTGATCGAGCAGGGGTTCATGCCGCTGACGGCGATCGAGTCGGTGCCGCCGGTGCTGCACGGGTGGTCGGTGCTGCTCGCCATGGGCCAGCTGCACGCGGTGCTCCAGCCCGGGACCAACGGCGGTCAGCCGGTGGCCTGGTGGCAGGCGCACCAGCCGCTCCAGGTCACGGAGGGGTGGCGGGCCGCCGCGAACAAGCACCAGCAGGTCCTGATGTTCGCGGCGCCGGTCGGGTCGATCGGGCGTCAGCCCCGGGAGGATCTGCTGCGGGACGCGCTGGACAAGGCGGCGGCCAACGGCAAGCTCGTCGCGTCCGCGCTGCCCCTCGCCGGGACCTGAGCGCCCCTGCGTGCCCCCGAACGCCCGCTGCCCAGCCGCATCCCTTCCCGTGAGCGGTCGTTTGGACATACGTGCACGCATACGATGTCTCTCCCTCGGCCACGCCGATCTACGACGCGCTCTACGCCGAGTACGTCAAGTCCTTCCGTACGCTGCCGGGCGACCGCAGCGGCGAGGAGGCGCTGGGGTTCACCGCCTTCGGGAACATCCCGCACAGTACTGGCTCGTACGGCGGGCATCGGCCGGGGTCCTTCAGCAGCTCGTACAGCGCCTACAGTGCCGGTGCCCACAGCGCCCGGCAGTCGCAGTGGCAGCGGGTCGGACACATCGGGCCGCAGGCGACGGGAACGCATCCGGCCCTTCAGCCGGTTCCCCGCAGAGGCATCTGAACGACGAAGAGGGCGGCCCCGGTTGGGGCCGCCCTCTTCATGCCGTACGCGTCTACTTCTTCTTGTTGCCGCGCTTCTCGCGCACCCGCACCGAGATGTGGATCGGCGTCCCGTCGAAGCCGAACTCCTCGCGCAGGCGGCGCTCGATGAAGCGCCGGTAGCCCGCCTCGATGAAGCCGGAGGCGAAGAGCACGAACCGCGGGGGCTTGGTGCCGGCCTGCGTGCCGAACAGGATGCGCGGCTGCTTGCCGCCCCGGATCGGGTGCGGGTGGGCGGCGACCAGCTCACCGAGGAAGGCGTTCAGGCGGCCCGTCGGGACGCGGGTCTCCCAGCCGGCCAGGGCGGTCTCGATCGCGGGGACCAGCTTCTCCATGTGGCGGCCGGTGCGCGCCGAGACGTTGACGCGCGGCGCCCACGCGATCTGACCGAGCTCGGTCTCGATCTCCCGCTCCAGGTAGTAGCGGCGCTCCTCGTCGAGGGTGTCCCACTTGTTGAACGCCAGGACCATCGCGCGCCCGGCCTCGACGGCCATCGTCACGATGCGCTGGTCCTGCACCGAGATGTTCTCGGAGGCGTCGATCAGGATGACGGCGACCTCGGCCTTCTCGACGGCCGCCGCCGTGCGCAGCGAGGCGTAGTAGTCGGCGCCCTGCTGCAGGTGGACGCGCTTGCGGATGCCCGCGGTGTCGACGAACTTCCAGGTGACGCCGCCGAGTTCGATCAGCTCGTCGACCGGGTCCCGGGTGGTGCCCGCGAGTTCGTTGACGACGACGCGCTCCTCGCCGGCCACCTTGTTCAGCAGCGAGGACTTGCCGACGTTCGGGCGCCCGATGAGGGCGATGCGCCGCGGTCCGCCGATCGCGGCGCCGAAGGTCTGCTCCGGGGCCTCCGGCAGCACCTCCAGGACGGCGTCCAGCATGTCGCCGGTGCCGCGGCCGTGCAGGGCGGAGACGGGGTGCGGCTCGCCGAGACCGAGGGACCAGAGGTACGCGGCGTCCGCTTCCCCACTCGGCCCGTCGACCTTGTTGGCGCACAGCACGACGGGCTTGCCGGCCTTGCGCAGCAGCCGTACGACGGCCTCGTCGGTGTCGGTCGCGCCCACCTTGGCGTCGACGACGAACACGACCGCGTCGGCGGCCTCGATCGCGTACTCGGCCTGCGCGGCCACGGAGGCGTCGATGCCGAGGACGTCCTGCTCCCAGCCGCCGGTGTCGACGACCTTGAAGCGGCGGCCCGCCCACTCGGCCTCGTAGGTCACCCGGTCACGGGTGACGCCGGGCTTGTCCTCGACGACGGCCTCGCGGCGTCCGATGATGCGGTTGACGAGCGTCGACTTGCCGACGTTCGGGCGGCCGACGACGGCGAGCACCGGGAGCGGACCGTGGCCCGCCGCCTCGATGGCACCCTCGACGTCCTCCAGGTCGAAGCCCTCTTCCGCGGCGAGCTCCATGAACTCCGCGTACTCGGCATCGCCAAGTGCTCCGTGGTCGTGCGCCTCGCCCGAGCCGTCGGAGTGGATCTGGTCGTTCATGAAGTCCGTACCTCGTTCAGTGTGGTGATCGGTGGACCGCCCGGTATCGCCGGTTTGATCCACTACTCAGTGTCGCTCAGCGCCCGGTCAGGCGCCTTGCGTTTTCCAGGTGTGCGGTGAGCTGCTTCTGGATGCGCTCGGTCGCCTCGTCCAGCGCCTTGCGCGTACGCCGCCCGCTGCCGTCGCCGGCCTCGAAGGGGTCGCCGAAGACGACGTCGACGCGGCTGCGCAGCGGAGGCAGCCCCTTTATCAACCGGCCGGGCTTCTCGGAGCTTCCCAGGACGGCGACCGGGACGACCGGCGCGCCGCTGCGCACCGCGAAGTAGGCGAGCCCGGCGCGCAGCGAGGCGAAGTCGCCCTCGCCGCGGGTGCCCTCCGGGAAGATGCCGAGCACGCCGCCGGCCGACAGGATGTCGAGCGCCCGCGTGATGGCCGTACGGTCGGCGACGGAGCGGTCCACCTTGACCTGACCGATGGCGGTCAGGAAGGGATCCAGCGGGCCGATGAACGCTTCCTTCTTGATCAGGAAGTGCGTCGGCCGGGGCGCGACGCCCATGACCATGGGGCCGTCGATGTTGTGCGAGTGGTTGACGGCGAGAATCACCGGACCGCTCGCGGGCACCCGCCAGGCGCCGAGCACGCGCGGCTTCCACAGCCCGTACATCAGGCCGACGCCGATGCGCCGCCCGACCTCGGCACCTCGCGCCGACGGCAGCTCGGTCACTTCCCCGCCCGCTTCTCCTCGACGAGGGTCACGACGCACTCGATGACCTGCGCCAGCGTGAGCTCGGTGGTGTCCACCTCGACGGCGTCGCCGGCCTTGGCCAGCGGCGAGGTCTTGCGGCTGGAGTCGGCCGCGTCCCGCTTGATGAGGGCCTCGCGGGTGGCGTGCACGTCGGCGCCCTTGAGCTCACCGCTGCGCCGGGCGGCGCGGGCCTCCGGGGAGGCGGTGAGGAAGATCTTCAGGTCGGCGTCGGGCAGCACGGTCGTACCGATGTCCCGGCCCTCGACGACGATGCCCCGCTCGGCGGCGGCCGCGATCGAGCGCTGGAGCTCGGTGATCCGGGTGCGCACCTCGGGCACCGCGCTGACCGCGCTCACCTTGGAGGTGACCTCCTGGGTGCGGATCGGGGCGGCCACATCGGTGCCGTCGACCGTGATCGTGGGCCCGGCCGGGTCGGTGCCGGAGATGATGTCCGGCTTGCCGGCCGCGGCGGCGATCGCGTGCGGGTCGTCGGTGTCGATGCCGTTGTTCACCATCCACCACGTGATCGCCCGGTACTGGGCGCCGGTGTCGAGGTAGCTCAGGCCGAGCTGCGCGGCCACGGCCTTCGACGTGCTCGACTTGCCCGTGCCGGAGGGGCCGTCGATGGCGACAATCACGGGCTGGGCGGCGCCGTTTTCCACGGGGGGACACCTTCCTGGTGCGGTGTGGTGGGTGTGCGGGACGCGAAAGCGCCCCGCACAAGGTTACTGGCTCGCCGGAGGCCTCCTTACTGGCGGATGGCCCAGCCCCGCTCCCGCAGCGCCGCCGACAGCACCGGAGCCGCCGACGGCTCCACCATCAGCTGCACCAGACCGGCCTGCTGCCCGGTGGCGTGCTCGATGCGTACGTCCTCGATGTTGACCCCGGCCCGGCCGGCGTCCGCGAAGATGCGGGCGAGCTGCCCCGGCTGGTCGTCGATGAGGACCGCAACGACCTCGTAGGCCCGCGGCGCGGACCCGTGCTTGCCGGGGACGCGGACCTGTCCGGCGTTGCCGCGCCGCAGGACGTCCTCGATGCCCACGGCGCCCTCGCGGCGCTTGTCCTCGTCGGAGGACTGCAGCGCGCGCAGGGCCTGCACGGTCTCGTCGAGGTCGGCGGAGACGTCCGCGAGGAGGTCGGCGACCGGCCCCGGGTTCGCGGAGAGGATGTCGATCCACATCCGGGGATCGGAGGCGGCGATCCGGGTCACATCACGGATGCCCTGCCCGCACAGCCGTACGGCGGCCTCCTCGGCGTGCTCCAGCCGGGCGGCGACCATGCTGGAGACCAGGTGCGGCATGTGGGAGACGAGCGCCACGGCGCGGTCGTGGGCGTCGGCGTCCATGACGACCGGGACGGCCCGGCAGTGCGAGACGAGCTCCAGGGCGAGGTTGAGGACCTCGGTGTCGGTGTCCCGGGTGGGGGTCAGCACCCAGGGGCGGCCCTCGAAGAGGTCGCCGCTCGCGGCCAGCGGGCCGGACTTCTCGCGGCCCGACATGGGGTGGGTGCCGATGTACGAGGTCAGGTCGAGGCCGAGCGCCTCCAGCTCGCGGCGCGGGCCGCCCTTGACGCTGGCCACGTCGATGTAGCCGCGGGCCACGCCGCGGCGCATGGCGTCGGCGAGGACCCCGGCCACATGGGCGGGCGGGGCGGCGATGATCGCAAGGTCGACGGGTCCGTCCGGGGCCTCGTCGGTGCCGGCGCCCAGGGCGGCCGCCGTACGGGCCTGCTCCGGGTCGTGGTCGGCGAGGTGGACGGTGACGCCGCGTCCCGCCAGGGCCAGGGCGGCGGAGGTGCCGATGAGACCGGTGCCGATGACGAGTGCGGTTCTCACTGGGCGATGTCCTTGCGCAGGGCGGCCGCGGCGCCGAGGTAGACGTGCGCGATGTCGGCACGCGGCCGGTCGGACTCGATGTGCGCGAGGACGCGGACCACGCGGGGCATGGCGCCGTCGATGTCCAGCTCCTGGGCGCAGATCAGGGGGACGTCGACGATGCCGAGCTTGCGGGCCGCGGCCGCCGGGAAGTCGCTGTGCAGATCGGGCGTGGCCGTGAACCAGACGCTGATCAGGTCGTCGGCGGTCAGGCCGTTCCGCTCCAGGATCGCGGTGAGCAGGGCCCCGACCTGCTCGTCCATGTGGCCGGCCTCGTCCCGCTCCAGTTGGACGGCCCCCCGGACCGCTCGTACCGCCACGGCGCTGCTCCTTGCTGATGTACGGATCGGCTCTACGACCGTCCAGCCTAGTCAGCCCGGGTGGGCGCAGGGCGCGGCGCCCGCCCGCTGAGACGGGCGCCGGGGTCAGGACCCTTGCCTGCCATGGTCACAATGTCGCCGGAATGTCCCCGTTCCGCTACTTGGGGGGAGAACACCCCCGTGCGCCTCTTTACGCCCGGCGCGGTGTCCGCTCTGATGGCAGGAAGCTCGCCTCGGGGGAGGCCGTTCATGAAGCGTCCTGGACCGCTGCTCACCCTTCTCGCCGGACTGGCGCTCGCCGTCCTCATGCTGTCGCTCAACGCGACGACGGGGACGAGGAGCACTTCCGCTCAGACCACGCAGGAGTCGCCGAAGCCGACGAGAACGCCCTCGACCCCGACGGTCACTCCGACCCCCACTCCGACTCCGTCGAAGACGCCCGTCCCGAACGCGAGTTACGCCGGCCGCACCGACGACGACTCCGCCGCCGTCGCCCTCACCCTGCGCGACGGCAGCGCGATCGCCTACTTCTGCGACGGGCGCACCCGGGAGTCCTGGCTGAAGGGCGATGTCGAGGACGACGGGACGATGCGGCTGACCGGCAAGGACGGCTCGGTGCTGAACGGCACGCTCAAGGAGGGCAGGCGGATCAGCGGCACGGTCGACGTCGACGGCGGGCACCACGCCTTCACCGCCGACAAGGCGAAGAAGCCGTCCGGGCTGTACCGGGCGACGGCCACCGTGCGCGGGGCGAAGGTCGACGGCGGCTGGATCGTGCTGCCGGGCGGCCGCCAGGTAGGCATCGTCACCCGCGACGGGACCCCCTCGTCCGCTCCCGCGATCGACCCGGAGACCGGCGCGGTGACGGTCGACGGACAGCAGCTCACGGCCCGTCCCGCAACCCCCTGATCCCCCTGCCCACGGGAGTCGATCATGACCGTCGACCCGAACGCCCTCACCCAGGACTTTCCCTCGCCCCGCCCCGCCCACGGCAGCCCGCACCCCGCCCGCTACCTGGTCCCGGCGCTCGTCGCGGGCGCGGTCGCAGTGGCCCTCGGCGTGTACGGCAAGGTCCACGACCCGGCGGGCACCGCCTTCAACCTCGCCGGCTTCAGCAGCACCCAGGCGGTCAAGTCCTGGCTGGCGACGGCCGCGATGGGCCTCGCCCTCGTCCAGCTCGTCTCGGCGCTGATGGTGTACGGGAAGCTGCCGGGCCCGAGCTGGTCGTCACCGCTGCACCGCTGGTCGGGCCGGGCCGCCTTCCTGGTGTCCGTGCCGGTCGCGGTGCACTGCCTGTACGCGCTGGGCTACCAGACGTACGACACGCGCGTTTTGTGGCACTCCCTCCTGGGTTGCTTCTTCTTCGGTGCATTCAGTGCCAAGATGCTGCTGCTCCGCTGGGAGCGGTTGCCCGGCTGGCTGCTGCCGATCGTCGGCGGGCTGGTCCTCACCGTTCTCACCGTCATCTGGCTGACCTCGGCCCTCTGGTTCTTCCGTACGTTCGGAGTGACGACATGACCAACCGTCCGACGCGACGCACCGTTCTCCTCGCGACCGGCGCGGTGGCGCTCGTAGCGGGTTGCAGCGAGTACGGCGACGACAACGGCGACTCGTCCTCGGACGCCTCCCCCGGCCAGGAGCTGGCCACCACGTCCGAGATCCCGGTCGGCGGGGGCACGATCTTCAAGGACGAGAAGGTCGTGGTGACGCAGCCGAAGGAGGGCGAGTTCAAGGCCTTCTCCGCCATCTGCACCCATCAGCAGTGCACGGTGGCCAACGTCGAGGGCGGCACCATCAACTGCACCTGCCACGGCAGCAAGTTCAACATCACGGACGGCTCGGTGGAGCACCCTCCGGCGCCGAAACCGCTGCCCGAGAAGAAGATCACCGTGGACGGAAATTCGATCCGCCTGGCGTGAGGCGCCACGTACGCTGCCGGGCATGCACCCCGAGGCCCTGGTACGCGACCACATGATCTACGCCTGCGTCATGGGTTCGCGTGCCTTCGGTCTGGCGACGGAGGGCAGCGACACCGACCGACGGGGCGTGTTCCTCGCGCCCACTCCCCTGTTCTGGCGCTTCGCGAAGCCGCCGACGCACGTCGATGGCCCGGCCGAGGAGCAGTTCAGCTGGGAGCTGGAGCGCTTCTGCGAGCTGGCGCTGCGCGCGAACCCCAACATCCTGGAGTGCCTGCACTCCCCCGTCGTGGAGCACATCGACGACACGGGCCGCGAACTGCTCGCCCTGCGCGGGGCGTTCCTGTCCCGGCAGGCCCACGACACGTTCGCGCGGTACGCGGTGGGCCAGCGCAAGAAGCTGGAGGCCGACGTCCGCAATCACGGCGCCCCGCGCTGGAAGCACGCGATGCACCTGCTGCGCCTGCTGATGAGCGCCCGCGATCTGCTGCGCACCGGCGAGCTCACGATCGACGTCGGCGACCAGCGGGAACCGCTCCTCGCGGTGAAGCGCGGCGAGGTCCCGTGGGCGGAGGTCGAGTCGTGGATGACCCGGCTGGCGGCGGAGGCGGAGAACGCCGCGCGGCGCAGCCCTCTCCCGGCCGAGCCGGACCGGCGGCGCGTCGAGGACTTCCTCGTCCGCGTCCGCCGTACCTCAGCGCTCCAGCCGGATCCGTACGACGAGGTCGTGCAGGGCGTCGTACCCGGCCGGGGCCTCGGGCAGGGCTGACGCGGCCTGCGCCTCGTCCAGCAGGCCGTGCAGCCGCTCCACGTCGGCCTCCACGCGCGCGTGGTCGACAGATGCCGGCCCGTGCTCCTGCTCGGCCTTGGCCGCGATCAGCTCCGGCAGGTAGGCGGGGGCGTCGGCCACCTCGCCGAGCAGCGTGGGCAGGTGGGCCTGCACCTCGCCGCTGCGCATCAGATGGATGCCGGTGAGCAGGACCCGGAAGGTGTAGAGCAGCGGCTTGAGTTCGCCCGTCTTCGCGAACAGCCGCCACTGGGTGTTGGCGAAACCGCGGTAGTGATGGGCGTGGTGGCCGGTGACGACGCCCGGCGCGAGCTCGGCCAGCTCCCGGTGCGCGTCGGTGGTGTGCACGACGAGCGGCGACAGCAGCTGCTCCAGGACATAGCCGTTGCGCCGCAGCATCAGCCGGACGAACTTGCGCAGGTCATGGGTGACCAGGTCCATCTCGACGCCGTCCCGGTCCCACATCCGGGACCGGGTCTCGTCCGGCTCGCGCAGTCCGACGAGGTCGGCCGCGGCCAGCAGGTGCACGCCGCGCAGGTCCACGTCCGAGTCGCGGGACGGAAAGCCGTACAGGTGGGCGCCGGAGACGGTCGCGAACAGCACCGGGTGGGGCTGTTCGGCGATCACCGGGGCGAGGTCGATGTCCAGGGCGTCGATCATCCGTCAAGCGTCCCAGAGCGCCCCGAGGGTGATCAGTTCGCCCCGGTACTCGATCCGGTCCGCCCACTCCCTGGGCCATGCATCGGCCCCGAGGTATGCCCCCGCGAAGGCGCCCGCCAGGCAGGCGATGGAGTCGGAGTCGCCGGACGAGCAGGCGGCCCGGCGCAGCGCCGTCACCGGCTCGTCGACGAAGAGCAGGAAGCACAGCAGCCCGGTCGCCAGGGCCTCCTCGGCGATCCAGCCCGCCCCGGTGGCCAGGCACGGGTCGGTCTCGACCGAGCCGGCCCGCACGGCCTCCTGGAGCCGCTCCAGGATCTCCAGGCACTCGTCCCACCCGCGCGCGATGAAGTGCTCGGGGCTCGGGTCCTGGCTGCGGGTCCACAGGTCGCCGAGCCAGGTGTGGTGGTAGCGGGTGCGGTTGTCGTAGGCGTAGGAGCGCAGCTGGCCGACGAGTCCGGTCGGCTCGGCGCCCTGCGCGAGCAGCCGCACGGCGTGCGCGGTCAGGTCGGAGGCGGCGAGTGCCGTGGGGTGCCCGTGGGTGAGCGCGGACTGCAACTGGGCGGCGCCCGCGCGCTGTTCGTCGCTCAGGCCGGGGGCGAGCCCGATGGGCGCGACGCGCATGTTGGCGCCGCAGCCCTTGGAGTGGATCTGGCTTGCGTCCTGCCAGGCCCGCTCCGGGTCCTCCAGCAGGTCACAGGCGTGCAGACAGGTGTGGCCGGGGGCCCGGTTGTTCTCCGGGGAACGATTCCACGCGATGAACTCCTGCCGCACGGGTCCGACCATGCCGGCAGGCCCGAGCACCCCCCGGTCCATCGCCGTCCGCAGCCCCCTGCCCAGCGCCAGCGTCATCTGTGTGTCGTCGGTGACGATGGCCGGCCGCGGCAGCCCCATCTCCCGCCACGGCCCGCACTTGGCGAGGATCGACGGCACGTCGTTGAACTCGGTGGGGAAACCGAAAGCGTCCCCCAGCGCAAGGCCCACCAGGGCCCCGGTGGCGGCGCGCTTCTTCACGAGGGTGGTCATGCGGAGGGTCCTTCCGGAGTCGGCCGGAGCAGCGGCGGGTGGAGGGCGGTGGCGGTGCCCGCGCGGTACAGCGCGGCGGGCTTGCCGCGGCCGCCGGTGAGCCGGGAGGCGCCGGGGACCGGCTCGACGAAGCCCGGCGTGGCGAGCACCTTGCGCCGGAAGTTGGGCCGGTCCAGGGCGGTGCCCCACACGGCCTCGTAGACCTGCTGGAGCTCGCCGAGCGTGAATTCGGGCGGGCAGAAGGAGGTGGCGAGGCAGGTGTACTCAAGCTTGGCGCCGACGCGGTCGTGGGCGTCGGCGAGGATCCGGTCGTGGTCGAAGGCGAGCGGCCCGACCGTGTCGTACGGCACCCAGCGGGCCTGCGCCGCGTCGCTGCCGCCGTGTGCCTCGGGCGCGTCGGGCAGCAGCGCGGCGAACGCGACGGAGACGACCCGCATCCGGGGGTCGCGGTCGGGTTCGCTGTAGGTCCGCAGCTGCTCCAGGTGCAGTCCGGAGACGTCCGCCAGGCCGGTCTCCTCGGCGAGTTCGCGCCGGGCCGCCCTCTCCGCGGACTCGTCCGGCTGCACGAAGCCGCCGGGCAGCGCCCAGTGACCGGCGTACGGCTCCTGCCCGCGCTCGACGAGCAATACGTGCAGGGCGCCGGAGCGCAGGGTGAGGACCGCGAGGTCGACGGTGACGGCGAAGGGCTCGTAGGCGTACTTGTCGTAGTCCACGGCCACCCCCTTAATAGTCACTGCGACTATAAAGAGGGCGGCCGTGCGATGGCAACCCCCGGCTAGCGACGGGACGGCGCGAACAGCGACACCGCCGCCCCGGCCGCCGCCGCGCCCGCCGACACCCAGAGCGCGGGCCCGACCCCGTCCAGGAACTCGCCCGGTGAGCCGTATCCCCCGTACGTCGTGAACACCGCCGCCGCGGCCGCGACGCCGAAGACCCCGCCCAGCTCCCGCAGCGCGTTGTTGACGCCGGCCGCGACGCCCGCCTCGCCGAGCGGCACCGACGCGGTGACGGCGTTCGCGACGCTCGGGAACACCATGGAGATGCCGACGCCCGCGATGATCAGCGGGACGACGAGGCCGCCGTAGCCGACGCCCGGCTCGACCTGCCAGGCCAGCAGGGCGAGGCCGGTCGCCTGGAGGGCGAGGCCGGTCAGCATGAACGGCCGGGTGCCGAACCGGTCCGCGAGGGCGCCCGCGATGGGGGCGACCACCAGCGGCATGGCGTTCCAGACGAGGATCCGCACCCCGGCCTCCAGCGGCGAGTAGCCGAGGCCGTACTGGAAGAGCTGCGTGATCATGAACAAGGCGCCCAGCAGGGAGGCGAAGAGGAGGAAGGCGGCGGCGTTGGCGGTGGAGAAGCCGCGGCTGCGGAAGTGGCCCAGCGGCAGCATCGGATGGCGGGCGCCCTTGTGCTCCCACCGCAGGAAGGCCGCCACGAACACGATCCCGACGCCCAGGGCGGTCAGCACCTCGGCGCTGCCCCAGCCCGCCTCGGGTGCCCGCACCGGCGCCCAGGCCAGACCGGTCAGTCCGACGGCCGCCAGCACCAGCCCCACGATGTCGAGCTGGGGCCGGGTGCCGTAGCTCTCCTGGAGTTTCCTGGCGGCGAACGGCAGCATCGCGAGCCCGATGGGCACGTTCAGCCAGAAGATCCACTGCCAGGACAGTCCCTCGGTGACGGCCCCGCCCAGCACCGGCCCGGCCGCCACACCGAGGCCGGTCACCCCGCCCCACACCCCGATCGCCACGCCCCGCTTCTCCGCCGGGAAGGCCTCGCTGATGAGGGTCAGGGTGAGCGGCAGCAGTACGGCGGCCCCCGCGCCCTGGAGCACCCGCGCGCCGATCAGCTGGTCCGAGCCGCCCGCCAGGGCCGCGGCGGCGGAGGCCAGCGTGAACACGGCGAGCCCGACGACGTACATGCGCCGCCGCCCGAACCGGTCGCCGAGCGCCGCACCGGTCAGGGTGAGACAGGCGAACGCCAGGTTGTAGGCGTTCACGGTCCACTCCAGCTCGGCCAGACTCGCCCCGAAGTCGGCCTGCAGCGCGGGCAGCGCGGTGGCGACGACCACGATGTCCAGGGAGCACAGCAGCGCCCCGAGCCCGGCGAGGATCACCGTCCACGCGCGCGATGGTGGCGCCTTCTGGGCGGGCCGGGTACTGAGGGGGCCTTCGAGGGTCTCGGTCATGTCCGTGCCTTCCGTGAGTTCTTGAGGTCACTCACGGAAGGCAGACCGGCCTCACCCGGGAAAGGAATCGCGGCGCCCGAGGAAGCCCAGGAGCCGGGTGTCCGGCAGGGCGCCGACCGGCACCGGGACCTGCGCGGCGAACCGCACGCCCCGGTCCTCCTCCGCCACCAGGCACCGCGCCACTCGCAGCAGCTCGGCGGCCAGGGAGGCGGGGATGGGCCGGGGCCGCCCGCAGGCCTGCGCCACGTCCCAGCCGTGCACGGCGAGCTCCACGGCCCCGGCGGCCGCCACGATCCGTACGTCCAGCGGCCGCCCGCCCACCCGGACCAGCTCCGGCGGTCCGGCCGCCCAGGCGCCGAGCACCGCACACGCGCGCGTACGGAAGCGGCAGGCCCGGTCCTCCCGGGGGACCAGCCCGATCCGGCCGCCCGTCAGGCCCTCGTACAGCGCGTCCAGGGAGTCGTCGAGATGCCCGAGCAGCTCCTGAAGGTCCCAGCCGGCACACGGCGTGCCCCGGTGCAGGCTCCCGGCCCCGACCTCGGCGACGCTGCCCAGGGCGTAGGCGAGCGACCGCTCCAGCAGCTCCCCGCCGCTCATGACAGCACCGCGGGCAGCCCGAACCGGTCGAACTCCCGCTGATCGAGGAAGGCGGTGATCCGGGCCACCGCGCCCTCCTCGACGGTGAGCACCTGGAGCGAGTGCGCCCTGAGGACGCCGTCCGTCCCGCGCACGTACATCGCGGCGGCGGGCTGCCCGTTCGCGCGCGTGGGCAGCATCCGCAGGGTGCCCTTGTCGTGGACGCGGGCCGCCAGGAAGCGCAGCACGTCCTTCGCGCCGCGGAACCACTCCAGGTGCGGCGGCATCTCCAGCTCCACGCCGTCCCGCAACAGGGCGAGCAGCGCGTCCATGTCGGCGTTCTCGAAGGCGGCCATGTACCGGTCGAGCACCTCGCGGTCGGCGGCGCCGTCCGGTTCGACGACGAGGTCCTCCTCCGGGGCCACCTCCTCCAGCCGGGCACGCGCGCGTTGCAGGGTGCTCTTCACCGCCGCCGTCGAGGTCCCGAGCAGCCCGGCGACCTCGGAGGCCCGCCAGGCCAGCACGTCCCGCAGGACGAACACCGCCCGCTGCCGCGCGGGCAGGTGCTGGAGCGTGGCGACGAGCGCCAGCCGCAGACTCCCCCGGGCGGCCACGACCGAGGCGGGGTCCACCAGCGAGTCGGGCAGCGGCTGGAGCCACGGAACATCCGTCGCAGGGGGCCTCAGCGGCTCCTCAGGCGCCTGGGAGGGCGCCCCGAGCCCGGCGGGCAGCGGACGCCGCGCGCGGCCCTCCAGCGCCGTCAGACACGTGTTGGTGGCGATCCTGTGCAGCCAGGTCCGCAGCGAGGCGCGGCCCTCGTAGCCGTCGTAGGACCGCCAGGCCCGCAGATACGTCTCCTGCACCAGGTCCTCGGCCTCGTCCACCGAGCCCAGCATCCGGTAGCAGTGCGCCAGCAGTTCCCGCCGGTACGGATCCGTCAGCCGTACGAACTCCTCGCGGTCCGTCGTCGTCGCAGCCATCCCGCTCCCTCCGTCAGGGATACAGACCGGCGCGGGGGCGAAAACGAATCGGCCGGCCCCGGAGAAATCCCGGGACCGGCCGACAGGAGGCTTCCTAGAGGTCGACTTCCTTCATCAGCATCCCGACCTCGGTGTTCGACAGCCGGCGCAGCCAGCCCGACTTCTGGTCGCCCAGGGTGATCGGCCCGAAGGAGGTGCGCACCAGCTTCTCGACGGGGAAGCCGGCCTCCGCCAGCATCCGGCGCACGATGTGCTTGCGGCCCTCGTGCAGGGTGACCTCGACGAGGTAGTTCTTGCCGGTCTGCTCCACCACCCGGAAGTGGTCCGCGCGCGCGTAGCCGTCCTCCAGCTGGATGCCGTCCTTGAGCTGCTTGCCCAGGTCGCGCGGGATCGGGCCGACGATGGCCGCGAGGTAGGTCTTCTTCACGCCGTACTTGGGGTGGGTCAGCCGGTGGGCCAGCTCGCCGTGGTTGGTGAGCAGGATGACGCCCTCGGTCTCGGTGTCGAGCCGGCCGACGTGGAAGAGCCGCGTCTCACGGTTGGTGACGTAGTCGCCGAGGCACTGGCGTCCCTCCGGGTCCTCCATCGTGGAGACGACACCGGCGGGCTTGTTCAGCGAGAAGAACTGGTACGACTGCGTCGCGACCGTCAGGCCGTCGACCTTGACCTCGTCCTTCTCCGGGTCGACCCGCTTGCCCTGCTCCAGGACGATCTCGCCGTTGACCTCGACCCGCGCCTGCTCGATCAGCTCCTCGCAGGCACGCCGGGAGCCGTAGCCCGCGCGCGCGAGGACCTTCTGCAGCCGCTCGCCCTCCTGCTCGGCGCCCGGGAAGGTCTTGGGCAGCTTGATGTCCTTCTTGCCGGCGTAGCGCTCTCGGTTGCGCTCCTCCGCGCGGGTCTCGTACTCACGGGACTGGGCCGGTGCCGTACGGCCGCGCTGCGGCTGGGGCTTCTTCGGCCCGCCCTTGGCGCCACCGCGCGCCGCGCCGCCGCGCCCGGACTTCGGGCCGTCCGGGGACGCGCCGGGGCCCACGTCGTAGCGGCGCTCCTCGGGGCGGGGCTTGCGGGGACGGCCGCCCTGGCCGCCCTGCTTCTGGTCCCGGTTGTTGCCGGCCCCGCGGTAGTTACCGCGCCCGCCGGTGCCGCCACTCTTGCCGCTGCCGCTGCTTCGCATCAAAGTTCCGTCGTCGTCGTGTTCGTCGTGGGACCGTCGTCCGGATCCGGAGCGTCCGGATCGAACGACGGTACGGCTTCCTGGGTCTCGGCCTCGATCGCCTCCGCCTCCGGGAGGAAGGGCGCGAGCTCCGGGAGCTCGTCCAGGCCGCGCAGGCCCATCCGCTCCAGGAAGTAGTTCGTCGTCGTGTACAGGATCGCACCTGTTTCGGGTTCCGTGCCCGCCTCCTGGACCAGACCCCGCTGGAGCAGGGTGCGCATGACCCCGTCGCAGTTGACTCCGCGCACCGCGGAGACCCGGCTGCGGCTGACCGGCTGGCGGTACGCGACGACCGCCAGCGTCTCCAGCGCGGCCTGGGTGAGCCGGGCCTGCTGGCCGTCCAGGACGAAGCCCTCGACGGCGGCCGCGTACTCGGGCCGGGAGTAGAAGCGCCAGCCGCCCGCGACCATCCGCAGCTCGAAGCCGCGCCCCTGGACGGTGTACTCGTCGGCCAGCGCGCGCAGCGCGTCCGAGATCTGCCGCCGGGGCCGCTGGAGGATCTTGGCGAGGTGTTCCTCGGTCGCGGGCTCGTCCACGACCATCAGGACGGCCTCCAGGGCCGGCTTGAGGTCGAGGCCGTCGACGGTGCGCAGTCCGCTGATCTCCTCGTCGCTCACGACTTCTCCTCCTTGGGCTCCTCTGACGGCCGGTCGAACTCGTCGGTGACCGTCGGTGTCGCGTCCCCGTCTCCGCCGGTCCAGCGCACGACCAGCTCGCCGAGGGCGGTCTCCTGGTCGAGGGCGACGGCCTTCTCGCGGTACAGCTCCAGCAGGGCCAGGAACCGCGCCACCACGGTGAGGGTGTCGTCGGTGTCCTCGACCAGCGCCCGGAAGCTGGCCTCGCCCAGCTCCCTGAGCCGCGCGACCACGATCCCGGCCTGCTCCTGCACGCTGACCAGCGGCGCGTGGATGTGGTCGACGTACACCTGCGGCTTGGGCCTGGGTTGCATCGCCTTCACGGCGAGCCTGGCGAATCCTTCCGCCCCGATGCTGATGACCACTTCGGGCAGCAGCTCGGCGTGGTGCGGTTCGAGCCCCACGGTACGGGGGTAGCGGCGGGCCTCCTCGTCGAGTCGGCCGCTGAAGATGTCGGCGATCTGTTTGTACGCGCGGTACTGCAGCAGCCGCGCGAAGAGCAGGTCCCGGGCCTCCAGCAGTGCCAGGTCGGCCTCGTCCTCCACCTCGGCGGCGGGCAGCAGCCGCGCCGCCTTGAGGTCCAGCAGGGTCGCCGCGACCACCAGGAACTCGGTCGTCTCGTCCAGGTCCCAGTCCGGCCCCAGCGCCCTGATGTACGCCATGAACTCGTCGGTCACCTTGGACAGCGCGACCTCGGTGACGTCCAGCTTGTGCTTGGAGATCAGCTGGAGGAGCAGGTCGAAGGGGCCTTCGAAGTTGGCGAGACGGACCTTGAAGACACCGTCGTCCCCGGCAGCGACCTCCTCGGTGGCCGCCTCCTCAGTGGCGACAGGGGCAGCGGGCTCCGGTTCGGGCTCGGGATCGGGCGTCGCC
Source organism: Streptomyces sp. NPDC079141 (assembly GCF_040686775.1). Lineage (NCBI taxonomy): Bacteria > Bacillati > Actinomycetota > Actinomycetes > Kitasatosporales > Streptomycetaceae > Streptomyces > Streptomyces sp. NPDC079141. The sequence goes on from NZ_JBFBLP010000010.1 coordinate 254,339, forward strand.
CCCGGCCCGCGCCCCAGCGCACGCCGACGGCCACGGGAAACGTCGTTCGAGGTCATAGCCCTGGCAGGCTACCGCTACCGCCCGCGAAGCCGTCGTACGAGGATGCTGGCGTCCCCGCGGGTCTCCAGATCGGCGAGCACCACCGCGACCGCCTCCCGGACGATCCGCCCGCGGTCGACGGCCAGTCCGTGCTCGCCCCGGAGCACCAGCCGCGCGTGCTCCAGATCCATCAGCTCCTCGGCGGAGACATACACGGTGATCTTCTCGTCGTGCCGCTCACGCCCGCTGGGCCGCCGTGCGGCCGCCCGCCCCCGCTTGCGGGAGGCCGCGGAACCTTCCTGCGCTCCCTGACGCCGCCCGGCGCCCGAGCGCTCCCCGGCGGCGGACCGGCTGCGGGACTCCCCGTCGTCGGCCGCCTCCGGCTCCGCGGCCACATGCTCGGCCCCGTCGCCGTCACCGCCCTGCGCGGGCACCGACGGCGGCGCGTCCTCCGCGGCGGCGTCGCTCTCCCCCGCGGGGGCCGGCACCCGGGCCTCGCCGTTGGCCGGGCGCCGGGGAGTGGACGGCTGGAGCGCCATTCCCCCTGTCGTACGGAACAGTTCGTCGGCCCCCGGCAGACTCACTCGGCGTGACACCGGGCGAGCACCTCCCTGGCGAGCTGGCGGTAGGCGGCGGCACCGACGGAGTTGGAGGCGTACGTGGTGATCGGCTCACCGGCGACCGTGGTCTCCGGGAAGCGGACCGTGCGCCCGATGACCGTGTGGTAGACGTGGTCGTCGAACGCCTCGACGACACGCGCGAGCACCTCACGGCTGTGGACGGTGCGCGAGTCGTACATCGTGGCGAGGATCCCGTCGAGCTCCAGGTCGGGGTTGAGCCGCTCCTGGACCTTCTCGATGGTCTCCGTCAGCAGGGCGACACCGCGCAGCGCGAAGAACTCGCACTCCAACGGCACGATCACCTTGTGAGCCGCCGTGAGGGCGTTCACGGTGAGCAGACCGAGCGAGGGCTGACAGTCGATCACGATGTAGTCGTAGTCGGGCATCAGCGGCTTGAGCGCCCGCTGAAGCGTCGACTCACGGGCCACCTCGGAGACGAGCTGGACCTCTGCCGCCGACAAGTCGATATTGCTGGGCAGCAGGTCCATGTTCGGGACCGCGGTCTTCAGCAGGACCTCGTCGGCCGACATGCCCCGCTCCATGAGCAGGTTGTAGACGGTGAGGTCGAGCTCCATCGGGTTGACGCCGAGTCCGACCGACAGCGCGCCCTGCGGGTCGAAGTCGACGAGCAGCACCCGGCGCCCGTACTCCGCGAGCGCGGCACCCAGGTTGATGGTCGACGTCGTCTTGCCGACGCCACCCTTCTGGTTGCACATCGCGATGATCTTCGCGGGACCGTGGTCGGTCAGCGGGCCGGGAATCGGGAAGTACGGCAGCGGACGCCCGGTCGGGCCGACGCGCTCACGGCGCTGGCGGGCAGCGTCAGGCGCGAGCGTGGCCGCGTACTCGGGGTCGGGCTCGTACTCCGCGTCGGGATCGTAGAAGTGCCCGTCGGGCAGTTCGTCGTAGTCGGCGAAGTGGTTGTGGGGCGCGCCACTTCCGTCGCCGGCCATGGCGTTCACGTGATGGCCATCCATGCTCTGGTGTGCTGGGCGAGTCAGTTCTGAGGTGTGACTCTGGTGGGCTGCGAAGGTGCGCACCGCAACGGAGCCGACAGCCTCGAACCCCGCGGGAACCTGACCCCGCGCAGGGCTTCCTGGTTGACCACCCCCGGGAGAAAATGTCGACTCATTCACAAGTCGTCTTACCTCCTTGGTGACCAGGAAACTTCTAGACAGGTCAGCGTGGCACCATGCCGACGGTTGGCGACTCTATGGCGTGTCGGCGGTCCGCAGCAACACAATCCGCCGGACCCGGCAGGATGTGTCGGCAATGAAACATCCCTCTGTCAAGGGCGTACGGCCGTCGCACGGTAGGTTTCACCGGTGTGCGAATCGGTCGAAGAGTTACGTTCGAGGCGAGTTGACCGAGCGTCGCAAAGTGACCATACACACATCCGGCCGGACCTTGTCGGGCAAGGTCCGGCCGGGTGGGCGACGTTGACGATCCGTGTTGACGTATCGCCTTTACGAAAAGGTGACTTAGTCGCGAGCCGCGTCGGACGGCTCAGCCGAGGAGTGACTCCAGCTCCACGTGCTCCAGGCCGTGGGCCTCGGCGACCTCGCGGTAAACGACCTTGCCGTCATGGGTGTTGAGGCCCTTGGCGAGCGCCGGGTCGCGGCGCAGGGCCTCCACCCAGCCGCGGTTGGCGAGCTCGACGATGTACGGCAGCGTCGCGTTGGTGAGCGCGTAGGTGGAGGTGTTGGGCACCGCGCCCGGCATGTTGGCGACGCAGTAGAAGACCGACTCGTGGACCTTGAAGGTCGGCTCGGCGTGCGTGGTGGGACGCGAGTCCTCGAAGCAGCCGCCCTGGTCGATCGCGATGTCGACAAGGACACTTCCGGGCTTCATCCGCGCCACGAGCTCGTTGGTGACCAGCTTCGGGGCCTTGGCGCCCGGGATGAGCACCGCGCCGATGACGAGGTCGGCGTCGAGGACGGCCTTCTCCAGCTCGAAGGAGTTGGACATGATCGCCCGGACCTTGGTGCCGAAGACCTTGTCGGCCTCGCGCAGCTTGTTGATGTCGCGGTCCAGCAGCGTGACGTGGAAGCCCATGCCGACGGCGATCTGCGTGGCGTTCCAGCCGGAGACGCCACCGCCGATGACGACGGCCTTCGCGGGCTGGGTGCCGGGGACGCCGCCGGGGAGCACACCGCGGCCGCCGGCCGAGCGCATCAGGTGGTAGGCGCCGACCTGCGGGGCCAGCCGGCCCGCGACCTCGGACATCGGGGCGAGCAGCGGCAGCGCGCGGTTCGGCAGCTCGACGGTCTCGTAGGCGATCGCCGTGGTGCCGGAGTCGATGAGCGCGTCCGTGCACTCCTTGGAGGCGGCCAGGTGCAGGTAGGTGAAGAGGGTCTGGTCCTTGCGGAGGCGGTGGTACTCCTCGGCAATGGGCTCCTTGACCTTCAGCAGCAGGTCGGCGGTGGCCCACACCTCGTCGGCGGTCTCCAGGATCTGGGCACCGGCGGCGACGTACTCGTCGTCCGTGATCGAGGAGCCGACGCCGGCATTGCGCTCGATGACGACCTGGTGGCCGTTGCGCACGAGCTCGTGCACGCCGGCGGGGGTGATGGCCACCCGGAACTCGTTGTTCTTGACCTCGCGGGGAATGCCGACCTTCACGTCGATCACGGTCCTTGGCTCAGGGGGTGTGGGCATTACAAGACATACCCGAGCATGCAGGGGCACACCGGGAGACACCGCAGGAGAAGGTGCGGCAGAGCCAGTCTAATGAAGGTGTTCCCGCTGTCTAGCCTTTCATTGCACCAATCTTCAGCTGATGCACTACGGATTTCGCAGGCGTTAGCGCTCTGTATCGCCGGCATCGCCGGGATCAGGCTCCGCATCACCCTCCGGGAGCTCCTCCCCCAGCATGCGCTCGGCCGCCCCGCGTTGCAGTCGAGCCCCGGCGGAGTCGCCGAGATGCTCCAGGGTGTCGGCGAGCCGCAGATGCAGCGCGGCCTGCAGCCGTGCGTCCTCGGCGCGGCGTGCCCACTCCACCGCCTCCTGGCAGGTGCGCAGCGACTCCTCGGGCCGGCCCGCGTACTCCTGGACCCGCGCCAGCTCGCTCAACGCCCGTGCCTGGGCGGCGACATCACCGCTCTTGCGGTGCCCGGCGACCGCGGCACGCCAGCCCCGCTGCGCCTCGCCGTACCGGCCCGCGAAGGTGTGGGCCGCGGCGATACGGCCGTAGAGCCGGGCGGCGTCCGCGCGCTCGTCCCGGGCCAGCCGCTGGGCGAGGGCCCGGCCGAACCAGTCGGCGGCCCGGTCGTAGTCCCCCAGCTCCAGATGCGCGCCACCTACGGATTCCATCGCGCGACCGGTCGCATACGGGTCGTTCGCCGCCCGTCCGGCGTCCAGTGCGGCCCGGTAGCGCGCCAGCGCCTCCCGCGTCCGCCCGGTCCGGGCGTCGAGGTCGCCCAGGTTCAGCAGGGCCGCGGCCTGCTCCCGGGGCAGGTCACGGCGCTCGGCCACGTCCAGGACGAGCCGGTGGATGCCGTACAGGTCGGGCGCGGCCGCCTGGGTGCCGACATGGGCGACCATGGCCCGCACCAGCTGGGACATCAGCCGTCGGGCCAGGGTGTCCAGCTCCCCGTCGGCGACGGCGAGCCGGGCCGCGGCGAGCAGGGCGGGCCTGCGGATCTCCAGCCAGTCCGCCGCGGCCCGCGGGCTGGGGAAGCGCAGGGAGCGCGGCATACCGAGGAGCTTCTCGCGCGCCTGCGGGCTGTCGGTCTCGGTGATCGCCCGGCACGACTGGAGCAGCCGCACGGTCCGCTCCAGCATCCGGGCGCGGGCCAGCTGGAGCTCGGCCGGGCGGTCCTGGCTCTCGGCGAGCGCCTTGAGCAGGGGGTGCAGACAGCCGGGGACCTCGTACTGCGGCAGCGGCGAGTCCACCGCCCGCAGCAGGCCCAGGGCGACGAAGTCGTCCAGAGTGGTGCGGGCGCCGCTGACCGAGCAGCCGGCCAGCGCGGAGGCGGTGTGCGGGTCGACCAGGCCGGCCGGGGCCAGGCTGAGCAGTCGCAGTATCCGGGCGGCCGGCGCGGGCAGTGCGGCGTAGGCGAGACGGAAGATCCGGGGCAGCGGTGCGCCCGTGGTGTCCTCGTCGAGCTCGGCGTGCAGATGCTTGGCAAGATCGGCGACGGCGGCCTTGGGGCGGGCGGCGAGCCAGCCGCCGGCCACCATCAGCGCGGCGGGCTGCGCCTGGCACTCCTCGACGAGTCCCTCGGCGGCGCGGGGGTCGACGGTGATCCGCACCGAGCCGGCGTGCCGCGACAGCAGCTCCACCGCCGACTTGGTGTCGAGCCCGCCGAGCGTGCACGGGCGGACGTCCGCGATCCCGGTCAGCGGCCCCGAGGAGACGGCGACGACCAGACAGTCCGGGGTGTCCGGCAGCAGGGCGTCGACCTGCTCGGCGTCGGCCGCGTCGTCGAGCAGCAACAGGAACTTCCGGTCGGCGAGCGCCTCGCGCAGCGCCGCCGTGAGGTCCTCCTCGGCGGCACCGGCCGAAATCGGCCGGTCCAGGGCGGCGAGCAGCTCGCGGGCGACGCGCTCCACGGGGACGGGCGTGCCGTCCGGCTCGCTCAGCCGGGCGCGCAGCACGCCGTCGTCGTAACGGTCCGCGACCTGTCGTACGAGTTCCTCGGCGAGCGCCGTACGGCCCGAGCCGGGCCTGCCCGCGATGAGCAGCACGCGCGCGCGGGGGGCCTTCTTCCCGGAGAGGGTGTCCAGACCCGCCCGCTCGATGTCGGCGAGCAGCTCCTTCAACTCCCGTGTCCGCCCCAGGAAATGGCCCTCGGCCGACAGCTGCACGCCGCCTGTGTCCACCACCTGATCCGTCACGGGCCACACTCCCGTCCCACCGCACGCGCAGAGCCCGCCGGGACTCCGGTTCGGGCGTTTCCAGAGCCTAGTTCACGCTCTGCTACGTACCGGGAGGAGCACGGCGAACAGGTCCCCTGATCGGATCAAAGGATCGTAGGACCGACGGCGGCGCGGGGAACTGCGCGACAAGTCACGACGGAGCCGCAGACGCCAAACGGCATATCGAGGCACCCCAAAAGGCGCCTACGCCGCGAACGGCCGCGCAGGCCACTCCGCATCCGCCGCCCGCAACCCGTCCAACCCGCCGGAGGCCCTCGCCGCGACCAGCGACAGCACACCCACCACCAGGCAGTTGTTGTGCAGCTCCCCCGCAAGCACGCCCCGGACCAGCTCGTCGACCGGCACGCGCGCGTACTCCAGGTCGATCTCCTCGTGCTCGACCTCGAAGCGCTCCCCGTCGGCCTCGGACAGATCGCGGGCCAGGAAGACCCGTACGGCCTCGTCACAGCCGCCGGCGGTCGTGTAGACGTCGGTCAGCACCCGCCAGTCCTCGGCCTTGACGTGCGCCTCCTCGTACAGCTCGCGCTGCGCGGCGTGCAGCGGGTTCTCGCCGGGGATGTCGAGCAGTCCGGCCGGGATCTCCCACAGCTTCTGGCGCACCGGGTGCCGGTACTGCCTGATGAGCAGCACCCGGTCCGCCTCGTCCAGGGCGAGGACGGCGACCGAGCCCGGGTGGACCTGGTAGTCGCGGCGGACCACGCTGCCGTCGGGCATGACCACGTCGTCGGTGCGGACGGAGGTCTTGTTGCCCACGAAGGGGGTCTCCGTCGCCCGGATCTCCCACTCCTCCGGGGTGTCCTTGATCGTCATGCCCTGCCCTTCCAGCCGTACACGAGAAAACCGGGGTGCGCGCGTGTGAACGCCCGCACCCCGGTCACCGTACAACCCTTGTGTTACTTGCCCGTCTTGCGCTTGACCGCAGCCTTCACCAGGCCCGCGAACAGCGGGTGCGGCCGCGTCGGGCGCGAACGCAGCTCGGGGTGCGCCTGCGTGGCGACCAGGTAGGGGTGGACGTCGCGCGGGTACTCGACGTACTCGACGAGCTTGCCGTCCGGCGAGGTGCCCGAGAAGAGGATGCCGGCCTTCTTCTCCAGCTCCGCGCGGTAGGAGTTGTTCACCTCGTAGCGGTGGCGGTGCCGCTCCTCGACGTACTCCTTGCCGTCGTAGACCTCGCGCACGATGGAGCCCTCGGCCAGCTTGGCCGGGTACATGCCCAGGCGCATCGTTCCGCCCATGTCGCCCTCGCCCGCGACGATGTCGAGCTGCTCGGCCATCGTGGAGATGACCGGGTGGCCGGTGGCGGGGTCGAACTCGGTGGAGTTGGCGTCGTTGATCCCGGCGAGGTTGCGCGCCGCCTCGATCACGATGCACTGCAGGCCCAGGCAGAGGCCGAGCAGCGGGACCTTGTTCTCGCGGGCGTACTTGATCGCGCCGACCTTGCCGAGCACACCGCGGTCGCCGAAGCCGCCGGGGATGCAGATGCCGTCCACGTCGGCGAGCTGCGCCTTGGCCCCGGCCGGGGTCTTGCAGTCGTCGGAGGTGACCCACTTGATCTTCACGCGGGCCTTGTTGGCGAAGCCGCCCGCGCGCAGCGCCTCGGTGACCGACAGGTAGGCGTCGGGCAGGTCGATGTACTTGCCGACCAGGGCGAGGGTGATCTCGTGGTCGGGGTTGTGGACGCGGTCGAGCAGGTCGTCCCAGGTCGTCCAGTCCACGTCGCGGAACGGCAGGTCCAGCTTGCGGACGACATAGGCGTCCAGGCCCTCGCCGTGCACGGTCTTCGGGATGTCGTAGATCGAGCGGGCGTCCGGGCAGGCGACGACGGCGGCCTCGTCGACGTCGCACATCAGCGAGATCTTCCGCTTGATCGCGGTCGGCACCTCGCGGTCGCAGCGCAGGACGATCGCGTCCGGCTGGATACCGATGTTGCGCAGGGCCGCAACCGAGTGCTGGGTCGGCTTCGTCTTCAGCTCTCCCGAGGGGCCGATGTACGGCAGGAGGGAAATGTGCACGACGAAGACGTTGTCCCGGCCGACCTCGTGCCGGACCTGGCGGACGGTCTCCAGGAACGGCAGCGACTCGATGTCGCCGACCGTGCCGCCGACCTCGGTGATGACTACATCCACCTCGTCGGTCGCCATACGGCGGATGCGGTGCTTGATCTCGTTGGTGATGTGCGGGATGACCTGCACGGTGTCGCCCAGGTACTCGCCGCGCCGCTCCTTGGCGATCACCGTCGAGTAGACCTGTCCTGTAGTGACATTGGCGGAGCCGTCCAAGTCACGGTCGAGGAAGCGCTCGTAATGTCCGATGTCCAGGTCCGTCTCAGCACCGTCGTTGGTGACGAACACCTCGCCGTGCTGGAACGGGTTCATGGTGCCCGGGTCGACGTTGAGATACGGATCGAGCTTCTGCATCACGACGCGCAGACCCCGCGCCTTGAGCAGCATGCCGAGGCTGGAGGCGGTGAGGCCCTTGCCCAGCGAGGAGGCGACACCCCCGGTGACGAAGATGTGCTTGGTCGTCGTGGCTGTGCTGTTTCGGAAAGCAGCGGGCGGCATGGCCAAAGGGGGGCTCCCGTGGTCGCGATCTGGGGTGCGGTGCGGCTTGCTCACCGGAGACTTCCGGAGTTGCCGTCGCTGCGGTTCGGGGGTTTTTCTCCCACCGCTCCACGGGCTACCAGGGTATCAGCGCCGCGGGCCGATGGCTTCCGGCCACGCTCCGCGCATGTGTCGACACGGTCCCGTGCGGCCCCACCGGATTCTCACCCGCTGCTCACCCGTTCGGCCCAGCCGCGTTGCCCGGAGCGGCACGCAGATCATCTACGTGCGTCGTATCCTGCTCGGACACTCACTGCCGAGCCAGGCCGGCAACACGGCACCACCCCCGCCCGTACCACCGGAACAACAAGAGCTCGTCAGTTCGTTGAGCAACAATCATCGTTTTGCCTCACGGCAGGGCGGCTGCTTTGCTTCACCACTCAACGACGCATTACAACGACCCCTTGACCGCACTAGCGACCGCCCCCTTCTTCCGAGGGGGTGACGTGGCCGTTCGACTGGAGTTGCACGTGGCCGGGCGCATCGAAGACTACGCACTCATCGGAGACATGCAGACCGCGGCACTGGTCTGCCGGGACGGCACAGTCGACTGGCTGTGCCTGCCCCGCTTCGACTCGCACGCCATCTTCGCCGGTCTGCTGGGCACCGAGGAGCACGGCTTCTGGCGCCTCGGCCCCGCCCACGCGGCCGACGCGGAGCCGCCCACCGCCGCCCGCCGCAGCTATCGCGGGGACTCGCTGATCCTGGAATCCGAGTGGGACACCCCGCGCGGCACGGTCCGGGTGACCGATTTCATGCCCCCGCGTGACGGCGCCCCGCAGCTGATCCGGATCGTGGAGGGCGTCTCGGGCCGCGTCCCGATGCGCTCGGCCCTGCGTATGCGGTTCTCCTACGGGCGTGTCGTGCCGTGGGTGCACAAGCACGACGGGCGCACGGTCGCGGTCGCGGGACCGGACTCGGTGTGGTTCGACACCGACTGCGAGACCTACGGAAAGTCCCTGACGACGTACGCGGACTTCACCGTCGCCCCGGGCGACCGGATCGCGTTCACGATCTCCTGGGAGCCCTCGCACAAGCAGCCGCCCCCGCTGCCCGAGCCGGAGCAGTCGCTCCAGGCCACGGAGGACTTCTGGCGGGAGTGGGTGGAGCACTGCACGTACCACGGCCCCTACCGCGAGGCCGTGATCCGCTCGCTGATCACGCTGAAGGCGCTGACGTACGCCCCGACCGGCGGCATCGTCGCCGCGCCCACCACCTCCCTGCCGGAGGAGATCGGCGGCGTCCGCAACTGGGACTACCGCTACACCTGGCTCCGCGACGCGGCGATCACCCTGTCCTCGCTGCTGCGCACCGGCTACCGCGAGGAGGCCCGCGCCTGGCGCGAGTGGCTGCTCAGGGCGGTCGCGGGCGACCCGGAGAACCTCCAGATCATGTACGGCATCGCCGGCGAGCGCGAGCTGGGCGAGGCCGAGCTGGACTGGCTGCCCGGCTACGAGAACTCCGCCCCGGTCCGGGTCGGCAACGGCGCCGCGCACCAGCTCCAGCTGGATGTGTACGGCGAGGTCACCGAGGCCCTGCACCTGGCCCATATGACGGGCCTGGCCCGCAACGACTACGCCTCCCTGCTCCAGCTGAAGCTGATCCGCTACCTGGAGGACCACTGGGACGAGCCGGACGAGGGCATCTGGGAGGTGCGCGGTCCGCGCCGCCACTTCGTGCACTCCAAGGTCATGGCCTGGGTCGCCGTCGACCGCACCATCAAGCTCATCGAGTCCGGCGACGCCGACGGCCCGCTGGAGCGGTGGAAGGAACTGCGCGACGACATCCACCGGGACGTGTGCGAGAAGGGCTACGACAAGGAACGCAACACGTTCACGCAGTCCTACGGCTCGAAGGAACTGGACGCCTCGCTGCTGCTGATTCCGCAGATGGGCTTCCTGCCGCCGGACGACAAGCGCGTCATCGGCACCATCGAGGCGATCCAGCGCGAACTGTCCACCCCCGACGGCTTCATCCTGCGCTACCCGACGCAGGGCGAGGACGAGGGTGTCGACGGTCTGCCCGGCGACGAGGGCGCCTTCCTCGCCTGTTCGTTCTGGATGGCGGACGACCTGGCGATGATCGGCCGCGTCGACGAGGCCCGCAAGCTGTTCGAGAAGCTGCTGTCGCTGCGCAACGACCTCGGTCTGCTCGCCGAGGAGTGGGACCCGCGCCTGCAGCGCCAGGTGGGCAACTTCCCGCAGGCATTCAGCCACGTTCCGCTCATCGACACGGCGCTGCGGCTGACGGCTTCGGGAGCGTACGGAGGCTGAGCGTCCCGGGCCCGGCGCACCGGCAGGCGTCAGGCGCCGGGCCCGCCTAGGCTGGAAGCCCACAAATCCCCCCTTTCCGGAAAGGGGGCGGCCATGGCTTCCCTCTCGAAGGCGGGCGCGGCCCTCGCCGTGCTGCGCGAGGATCTGACCGGCGACGTGTTCGCCCCCGGGGACGCGGGCTACGACGACTCCCGAATCGTCTTCAACGCGATGATCGACCGGCGGCCCGCGGTGATCGCGCAGTGCGCCGACCAGGACGACGTCGTACGGGCCGTGCGCTTCGGCCGGGAGCTGGACCTGAACATCGCCGTGCGCGGCGGCGGGCACAGCGTGGCGGGCATGGCGCTCAACGACGGCGGCCTGGTCGTCGATCTGCGCCGGATGCACGGGGTGACCGTCCACCCGGCCGCCGAGGCGGTACGGATCGAGGGCGGCGCCACCATGAGCCACCTCGACCGCGCCACCCAGCCCTACGGTCTCGCCACCACCGGCGGCCGGGCCTCGACCACCGGGGTCGGCGGGTTCGTCCTCGGCGGCGGCACCGGCTGGCTGGACCGCTGCTGCGGCCTCGCCGCCGACAATCTCCTCGGCGTGGAGCTGGTCACCGCGGACGGCACACCGATCCACGCGAGCGCCGACGAGAATCCGGAGCTGTTCTGGGCCCTGCACGGCGGCGGCGGGAACTTCGGCATCGCCACCGCGCTCACCCTGAAGCTGTACGAGCTGCCCGAGTTCTCCATCGCGCTGCTGCTGTACCTGCCGGAGTTCGGCCCCGAGGTCGTCCGCACCTTCCGTGACGTGATCACCGCCGGCCCGGTCGAGGCATCCGGCGGCGTCCTCTACTTCACCGGCCCGCCCGAGGAGTTCGTCCCGGAGCGGCTGGTCGGGACGCTGCTGTGCGGGGTGCTGCTGACGTACGCGGGCGGCGAGGGCGACATGCGCAAGATCGCCGAGCCGCTGCTGGCGCTGCCGCACGAGGCGGAGATCGTCGGCGCGATGCCGTACGCCGACGTCCAGTGCATGATCGACGACCCTCCCGGGATGCGGAACTACTGGTCGGCGGAGTATCTGACGGGCGCGCCCGACGACTTCGTGGACGTCTTCTGCGCCCGCGCGGCCTCCGTCCCGATGCCGACCGGCACCCAGCACACGCTGCTCCCGCAGGGCGGAGCGATCGCCGACGGTCCGGCCGACTACCCGATCCCCTACCGCAACGCCCCCTGGGCCGTGCACCCGTTCGGCATCTGGGAGGACCCGGCGGACGACGAGCGGTGCAAGCGCTGGGTCCGGGACGTGCGCGCCGACGTGGAGCCGTGGAGCACCGGGGCGGTGTATCTCAACTTCATCGGCGACGAAGGACCGGAGCGGGTGATCGCCGGGCTGGGTGCCGAGAACTACCGGCATCTGGAGGAGGTGAAGCGGAGGTACGACCCGGACAACGTCTTCCGCTTCAACCACAACATCAGGCCACGGTGAGTCCGCTAGCCCAGGGCGGCGATCACCTCCTTCGCCGCCCGCTCCCCCTCGGTCGCCCCGCCCTCCATGAACCCCTGGAAGTCGTAGGAGCAGTGCTCGCCACCGATGTGGACATTGCCCTGCGCGACACCTTCGTAGCCCGCGTACCGGTGGACGTAGCCCACGGGCCAGTACGAATAGGCGCCCTGCGCATAGGGGTTGAGGTGCCAGGCGGACAGCTGTGCCTTGCCGGTCCAGGCGGCCGACGTGCCGGGGAAGAAGGCGTCGATGCCCTTCAGATACCTGGCGGCGAGCCGGGCGACGTAAGGGTCGCTCTCGTACGAGAACGGCGCCGCCGGCGTCAGGGACTTCGCGAGGCTGCCGCTGCCGTACTGGATGAGGATGCCGCCCGTGCCCGGCTGGATCTTGGTGGTGTCCCAGGTCTGCTGGACCTCGGAGTCGGTGAAGCAGTCGCCGGCGGACACCCCCGGCCAGGGGCCGGTGCCGCGCCAGGGGCGGCTGGAGAACTGCATGTTGAGCTTGGTGCAGTGGCCCATGCGGGCGTCCCGCAGCAGGCTTGTCATACGGGTGTCGAACCCGGCCCGGGTGAGGTCGAGTTGCTTGAGGACCGGCAGCGGGACGCACAGGATCGTGTGGTCGGCGGTGACGGTGCGGGTGGCGCCCGCCTCGGTGAAGGTGAGGGTCTGCGTGCCGTCGCCGTTGGCCCTGACCGCCTCCAGCGACCAGCCCTGCCGGATCGTGCCGTCGGGCAGGAAGTCGGCGATGGTGTGCGGGAGTTGGTCGTTGCCGCCGGTGATGTGGTAGCGCTCGTTGGACAGGCCCCAGATGTTGAAGTTGCCGGGATTGGTCTGGTAGCCCATGAGCAGCACCAGGGCCAGTGAGGACTGGTCGGTGGTGTCGGCGCCGTACTCGACGTTGTAGGCGACGTCGAAGAAGCGGCCCAGCGGCGAGTCGTGGCCGCCGGGCACACGCGAGTCGATCCAGTCGTACAGGGACATGGTGTCGAGGGCGGTGCCGGTCGGCGTGGTCTGGTTCCAGAACACCTCCCCGGCGTCCAGCAGGTCGCGGTGCAGGGCCTGGTAGACGCCCTTGAAGTCCTCGTCGGCCTGGTCGCGCGGGTAGTACTCGCCGTTGAACCACAGGACTTCCTCGGCGCCGTTGGGCCCGCCGCCGAGGAAGTCCTCGACGGGCAGCCCGAATCGGCGGCACAGCTCCAGCATCTTCTTGTGGCTGGTGTCGATCAGCTCGCCGCCGATCTCCGAGCTCTGGCCGTACGCCCAGTGGTCGCGCTGGGTGTACATCCGGCCGCCGACGCGGTCCGGGTTCGCCTCGTAGACCGTGCAGGCGTACCCGGCGTCGTGCAGGGTGAGGGCCGCGGTGAGCCCGGCGATCCCGGCGCCGATCACGGCGACGCGCGGCGCGGACGCGGCAGTGGCTCTCGGGGCCGCGGCGGCGGTCATCGCCGTGGCCGCGGCCGCGCCTTTGAGGACGGTACGGCGGCGGACGCGGGCTTCCGCGACGGGCAGACCGAGCCGTTCGGCGGCGGCGTGGTCGGTGAAGAGGTTGCGCAGGACGTGCATCGAGTGCGTTCGTGACACGGTGACGCTCCTCAGGCGTTGACGGGATCTTCCGTTCGCTCGGCCGAGTCCTCCAGCACGATCCGGCCGATGATGTCGTAGCGTTCGGGCCGCTTGGCCTTCAGGTAGAAGCCGAGGCCGAGGCCGCCGAGGAAGACCAGGCCCACGATCCACGGGATGGCCTTGAAGAACAGCGAGTCGGCCGCCGTACCGGCCGCGGTGTCGAGGTTGGTCACCAGCAGCCCCACCACCGCGATCATGCCGAGGCCGCCGAGCAGGGGCGCGGTGAGCGTGCGGAACCAGTGCCGGTCCTCGGGGTGGTTCTTGCGGAAGTAGCCGATGACGGCGAAGGAGCACAGGGTCTGCACGATGAGGATGGCCATCGTGCCGAGGATCGCCAGCAGTGTGTACAGGTGGATGTAGGGGTCCTGGTCGGTCAGCCAGAACGCGCCGACCAGGCCGACCGCGATCACCGACTGCACGAAGGAGGCGATGTACGGCGACCCGTGCCTGGCGTGGGTGCGGCCGAGGGCCGGGTGCAGGAAGCCCTCGCGGCCGATGGCGTACAGATAGCGGGACGCGCACTGGTGGAAGGCCATGCCGCAGGCGAACGAACCGGTGATCAGCAGCCACTGGAAGGTGTCCACGGCCCAGGCACCGAGGTAGGAGTGGGCCGGGTCGAAGAAGAGGTCGAGCGGGCTGGTCCCGGAGGAGATGTCGACCGAGCCCTTCAGGCCGTTGCCCGCGATGGTCATCCAGGAGACGTAGATGTAGAAGATGCCGACGCCGATGACGGAGATGAGCGTCGCCCGCGGGATGACCCGCTTGGGGTCGCGGGACTCCTCGCCGTACATCGCCGTCGACTCGAAGCCCACCCACGACCAGAAGGCGAAGAACAGGCCGAGCCCGGCGGAGGGGCCGGTGAAGGCGTTGGCCGGGTTGATCGGCTCGACGGGGATGCCGTCGGGGCCGCCGCCGTTGAGGAGTACGGCCGTGGCGACCACGAACAGGACGGCGATCTCGGCGATCAGCATCACGCCGAGGGCCTTGGCGGTGAGGTTGATGTCGAAGTACGCCAGCACGGCCGTGACGGCGAGCATCGCGGCCGCGTACAGGATCCACGGCAGGTCGACGCCGAGCTGGTCCTGGACGGTGGTCTTCGCGAAGTACGAGAAGACACCCACGATGGATGCCTCGAAGACGATGTACGCCAGCACGGCGAGCATGCCGGAGGCCATGCCGGCGATCCGGCCCAGGCCGTGCGAGATATAGCCGTAGAAGGCGCCCGCGGCGGTGATCCTCCGGGCCATGGCGACGTAGCCGACGGAGAAGACCGTCAGCACGAGCGTCGCGAAGAGATAGCCGGCGGGCGCGCCGGTGCCGTTGCCGAAGCCGACCGCGATCGGCAGGTTGCCGGTCATCGCGGTGATCGGCGCCGCGGTGGCGACCGCCATGAACACGACGCCCACCAGACCTACGGAATTCGCCTTGAGCCGATGGACCTCTCGCGTGGGTGTTTCTGCCATTCCCCGCCCCTCTCAGCATTTTCAACGTGCTGTCGCAACGAAATCCGAAGGTGAAGCGCGGCTTCTCTGTCGGATGCGTCAGTGTGGCGGCGGAGTGACGCATGCCACAACAGACACGCGGTCATGCAATTCGGCGCGGGGCGCGACGCATTGTCGTGCGCGAGGTCCGGATGATCGTCTCCGTAACCGCCCGGAGATGTCCCGGAAGCACGGGCGCGGGTAGCGTCCGGGCCATGGACAGCGGTATGGACAGCAGATTCGACACCCAGGGCGCCGGTATCACCGTGCAGCGAGCGCTGGAGCTGCCCGGGCTGCGCAGCGGGCTCCCCGAGATCCTGGCAGGTGCGGAACGGCTGGGGCGGACCGTGCGCTGGGTGCACGCGGGCGAGGTGCCCAACATCGCCTCGCTGCTGAAGGGCGGCGAACTGCTGCTGACCACGGGCTACGGTCTCGGCACCCGTCCGGCCGAACAGCGCGCGTTCGTCCGCACCCTGGCCGAACGCGGTATCGCCGCCCTCGTGGTGGAGCTCGGCCCGCGCTTCACCCGGCTGCCCGCCGCCCTCGTCGACACCGCCCGCACCGCCGGCCTCCCGCTGGTCCAACTGCACCGCGAGGTGCCGTTCGTGACGGTGACCGAGGAGATCCACACCGAGATCGTCAACGGCCACTACGCGCTCCTCCAGCGCGCCGAGGAAGTGCACCGCCGCTGCACGGAGGCCCTGCTGGGCGGCGGCGGCATCCCCCAGGTCCTCGGCATCCTCGCCGACTTCTGCGGCAACCCGGTGTTCCTGGAGACCACCGACGGTCAGCTCCTGTACGCCGCCGGCGCGGGCCCCGAGGGCGCGGACCCGCTCCAGGTGTGGGAGGGGCTGCGCGGCCCGCACAAGGACGCGCCGCCGCCCACGGGTTCGGCGCTGGTGGACGTGCCGGGCGGGGGCCCCGGTACGGGCTCGGTCCGCGCGCGTCTCGTCCTCCTTCCCGTCCGGGCTCCGCTGGCGCCGGTGCACCGGATCGCGGCCGAACGGGCGGCCGGCATCCTCGCCGTGGTGCTGATGCAGGCGCGCCAGGAGGAGGAACTGGCGGCGCGCGGCCGCGGCGACTTCCTCACCGACCTCGCCGAGGGGCGCATCGCCGCGGAGGACGCGCCCGCACAGGCGCGCGTGCTGGGCTTCAAGCCGGGCGACAGCCCGCTGCTGCCGGTGGTGATGCGGCTGGGCGACGCGCTCTCCCCCGGCGGCGGCTGGGCGGTGCTGGCGCGTGCGGTCGCCGAGGAACTGGCGTCGGTGGGCGTGCCGGTGCTGCTGGGCGTGCGCCCGGTGGAGGGCCGCGTCCCGCTGCTGCTGGGCCTGCGGTCGGAGTCGGAGCGGTCGGCGGTCGCGGACCGCGTCGCGGCGGCGCTGCGGGCGGGCGTGGAGCGGGCCGGGATGCAACGGCCGGGAGCGCAGCCGCCGGTCGTGGTCGTCGGCGTCGCGGGGGGCTGGGCGGCGGCCTCGGCGGGCCTGAGGCACGCGGCGGAGACGGCGACGGCGGCCCAGGGCCTGACCGACCGCCCCTGGTACGACGCCCGCCGCCTCGACATCGACCTGCTGCTGTGGCGGCTGCGCGACCACCCCGACCTCGCGGCCTTCGTGGACCGCGCGATCGGCCCCCTGCGCGACCACGACGCCCGTTCCAGGCCGCCGCTGCTGCCCACCCTGCAGACCTACCTCGCCCACGCGGGCCGCAAGGCGGAGACCGCCCGCGAACTGCACCTCAACCGGCAGACCCTCTACAACCGCCTCGCCCGCATCGGCGAGTTGCTCGGCACCGACCTCGACGACCCGCAGACGGTACTGGCGTTGAGCCTGGCCCTGCGGGCCCGCCGGCACGTGCCCTAGATCAGCGGCCGGTGCTGGGTCAACTCGTCGTAGACACTCAGCACTTGCGCGACGGTCTCGTCCTCGCTCGGCCAGGTGGCCGCCTGCCGCACCCCCCGCTCCCTGAGCAGCTCCCGCCGCTCGGGATCGTCGAGCAGCCGTACGACGGCGTCCGCGAGCGCCTCCGGGTCGCCGCACGGCACGAGTTCGGCGGCGTCGCCGACGAGCTCGGGCACACCGCCCGCGTCGGTGGCGACGAGCGGCACGCGCGCGTGGAGGGCTTCCTGGGCGAGCACGGACCGCGACTCCCATCTGCTCGGCAGCAGCGCGAGATCGGCGGCGGCGAGCAGCTCGCGCACGTCCTCACGCCGCCCGATCAGCCGGACGGGCAGCCCCTCGTCCTCGATCCGGTACTGCAACTCCGCCCGCAGCGGCCCCTCCCCGGCGATCGCCACCAGCGGCAGGGGATCGAGCCCGCGCCACGCGCGCGAGGCGTCCAGCAGGACGTCGTACCCCCGGTGCCGGTCGAGGGAGCCCACGGCCAGCAGCAACGGGCGCCCGAGGGCGCCGAGTTCGGCCCGGACCTTGGGCCGCAGCCGCTGGGCCTCGTCGTACTCCCGCTCGGTGGCGCTGCGCGGCCCGGGCAGCGCGACCGCGGCGAGCCGCGCGTCCCGCGCACCCGTACGGCGCGCCCGGTCCACCAGCGCCGAGGTCGTGCCGAGCACCACCGAGGCGGCCTTGACGACACGCCGCTCCAACAGCCGCACCAGGTGGGCGCGCGCACCCTCGGCGTGCGCCCGGTCGTGCCACGTGACGACGAGCGGAGTGCGCCGCCCGCTCAGGGCGAGCACCGCGCGGAAGGAGGCGTGCAGCCCGTGCGCGTGCACCAGATCGGCGTCCGCGCACGCCGCCCGCAGCGCCGCCACCGAACCGGGGTCGCTGCTGCGCGGCACGTGCACATGTTCGGCGCCCGCCCCGGTGAAGTCGTAGAGGTGATCGGCCTCAGCGGGGGCGCACACAGTGACCCGCACGCCCCTCGCGACAAGCCCCGAGGCCAGCGAGCGCACATGCGCGCTGCTGCCGGCGTTGCCTCCGCCCAGCACCTGCACGGTGCGCAGCGACGACTGGCCGAGCGGTGAGTGGCTGCTCACGGGGGTCACGTGGCCGGGGCTCCTGGTTCGGACGTCGGGCGGTCACGAAGAAAGTACAGAAGGATCGTGCGGAGGGGGTGAACCGCGAGGATCCCTGCGCGTACGAGGTGCACTGCCAAGGATGCCAGGACGTGCGGGCGTTCCGGGAACGCCGACGGGCGGACCGGGACACGCACGGTCACTCACACGGGTGAGGAACGGCGGCCGAGCCCCGTCCGCGCCACCTCGCTCACCCGGTCCCCGTACACCGCCGCGGCCACGACGGCGGCGGCGTGGGCAACGAGCCCCGCGCGCGTGTTCCCGGCGACGATCGCCGCCCCCAGGGCCGCGCCCAGCGCATGTGCCCCGGTGTCGCCGAGCATCGACCGCTCCGCGAGGTCGTCCGGCAGCACGGCCGCGGCGGCGCCCATCGCGGCGGCGGACAACTCCCGCGCCGCACCGCGCCGCACCAGCCCGGGCGCCCCGAGCGCAAGCACCGCGCCCACGGCCCGCCCCGGCCGTACGTCCACCAGGTTGACGAAGTGCGCGGCCCCGGCGATCACCATCCCCGCGAGCACCTTGTCCACCGGCCGCTCCTTGAGAAACGCCCCCGCGACCAGCCCGGCCGCCCCGATCCCGAACAACTTGACGGCACCGCTGGTGACTTCACCGCCGCGCAGGGCGGACAGATGGGCCCGGAAGCCGCGCCGTGGGTCCCCGGCGCCCGCGATGTCGTCGTACGCCCCGCAGGCACCGGCGGCGAGCACGGCGGCTCCGGCTGCGGGATGGACACGGGCGGCCCCGAGAGCGACGGCGAGGGCGGACGCGGGGCCGGGGTGGAGGTCGACGGGGCGGTTGGTGTGGTTGGTGCGCTGCCAACGGCGGGGGCCGCCCGGGGGTTTGGCGCGGAGGGCGGAGGTGGTGGCGCGGGTGAGGACAGCGGTGAAACCGGCGGTGAGGACGAACATCCGATCACCTTAGGGCCCGCGGAGCGGGCCAGTGCCGGGGACCAAAGACGGGTGGGAAATCGCCGCGGAGCGGCGAAAGCTACCCGTCCAACCGAGCCGCCGCCAGCAACTCCTCCGCATGCGCCCGCGCGGTCTCCGAGTCCTCCTGCCCCGCCAGCATCCGCGACAGCTCCCGCACCCGCTCCTCGCCCTCCAGCACCTTCACACCGGACCGCGTCACCGACCCGTCGTTGGTCTTCTCGACCAGCAACTGCCGGTCGGCGAAGGCAGCGACCTGCGGAAGATGCGTCACGACGACAACCTGCGCGGACTTGGCCAGCTTTGCCAGCCGCCGCCCGATCTCGACCGCCGCCTTGCCACCGACACCCGCGTCGACCTCGTCGAAGAGATACGTCGGCACCGGATCCGTCCCCGCGAACACGACCTCGACGGCCAGCATCACGCGCGACAGCTCACCACCGGAGGCGCCCTTGGCGATGGGCCGCGCCGGAGCCCCGGGGTGCGGGGCCAGCAGCAGCTCGACCTCGTCGGCACCCGACGGCCCGTACGCCACCGTACGCCCGCCGACCTCGACGCCTTCCGGGTCCTCGGTCTGCCGGATGTCGAAGGACACACGCGCGTGCGGCATGGCGAGCGAGGCCAGCTCGGCGGTCACGGCCGCCGCGAACCGCTCGGCGGCGTCCGTCCGCGCGTCCGTCAACGCCTGTGCCAGCCCGCCCAGTTCGGTCCGCAGCGCGTCCCGCTCGGCGGTCAGCTCGTCGATCCGCTCGTCGTCGCCGTCCAGCTCGGTCAGCCGGGCGGCGCTCTGTTCGGCCCAGGCCAGCACGGCGGTGACGTTCTCGCCGTACTTCCGGGTCAGCGCGGTCAGCGCGGCCCGCCGTTCCTCCACGGCCGCCAGCCGCAGCGGATCGGCGTCGAGGTCGTCGGCGTACCCCGCCAGCTCCCCGGCCACGTCGCCCAGCAGGATCCCGATCTCACCGATCCGGTCGGCGAGCGCGGCCAGCGCCGGGTCGTGGGACCGTACGGCGTCCAGGGCCCGCTGCGCGCCCGCGACGAGGGTGGCGGCGTCGATGCCCTCGGGGTCCTCGGGATTGCCCGCGAGCGCGGCGTGTGCGGCCGTAGCGGCGGACGACAGGGCTTCGGCGTGCCCGAGCCGCTCCGCCTCCTCCGCCAGTTCCACGTCCTCGCCGGTGCGCGGCTCGACGCCCGCGATCTCGTCGAGCCCGAAGCGCAGCATGTCGGCCTCCTGGGCCCGTTCACGCGCGCGCGTGGTGATCTCGTCGAGTTCGACCGCCACGGCCCGCAGCCGCCGGTAGGCCTCGCCGTACTTGGCGAGCGGCCCGGCGACCGCGTCACCGGCGTACCGGTCGAGCGCCTGCCGCTGCCGTGACAGCTTGAGCAGCCCCTGCTGGTCGGTCTGCCCGTGTACGGCGACCAGCTCGTCGGCGAGCTCGGCGAGCACGCCCACGGGCACGGAACGCCCGCCCAGGTGCGCCCGGGACCGCCCCTCGGCGGAAACGGTACGGCTGATCAGCAGCGCCCCGTCGTCGAGCTCGGCCCCGGCCTCCTCGGCCCGCACGACGACCGACGCGCCCGCGGGTACGGTGATCCGCCCCTCCACGACCGCTTTCTCGGCCCCGATCCGCACGAGCGCCGCGTCCGCCCGCCCACCGAGCAGCAGCCCGAGGCTGGTGACCACCATGGTCTTGCCCGCGCCCGTCTCACCCGTGACAGCGGTGAACCCGGGTGACAGCTCGACGACGGCGTCGTCGATGACTCCGAGCGACCGTATCCGCATCTCTTCCAGCACGGTGAAGACCTTACGAGGTCCGGGCGGGCAAGTGCGAGGTGCCCTGTCACCCGGGGGAGTGGAGGTACACGCGGACCGCTAGTGAGGCGCGCCCCGCCACCCGGAAACGGGCAGCGCAAACTTCGCAACCAGCCGATCGGTGAACGAAGCGTGATGCAGCCGGGCCAGCCGCACCGGCACGGCTCCGCGCCGCACCTCCACCCGCGCCCCCGGCGGCAGTTCCACGGTCCGCCTCCCGTCGCACCACAGCACACCGGGCGGAATATGAGGCAGCACCTCGACCGCCAGCACGGAATCCGGCGACGTCACCAACGGCTTCGCGAACAGCGCGTGCGCGGAGATCGGCACCATCAGCAGCGCCTCGACCTCGGGCCACACCACGGGTCCGCCGGCCGAGAACGCGTAAGCCGTGGACCCGGTCGGCGTCGACAGGACAATCCCGTCGCACCCGAACCCGGTCACCGGCCGGCCGTCGATCTCCAGTACGACTTCCAGCAGCTTCTCGGCGCCGGCCTTCTGCACCGCCGCCTCGTTCAGCGCCCAGTCCGTGTGCACGATGTTGCCGTTCTGATGGACGACGACATCGACCGTCATCCGCTCCTCGACCTCGTACGCCTTGGTGACCACCCGGTCGACGACCTTGTCGAGGTCGTCCCGCTCGGCCTCCGCGAGGAACCCGACCCGCCCGAGGTTGACGCCGAGCATCGGCACCCCGGACGCCCGTGCGAACTCCGCCCCGCGCAGCAGCGTGCCGTCGCCGCCCAGCACGATCAGCAGCTCACACCCGTCGAGGCACTGCGGAGTCGCCTCCTTGACCAGCTTCACCTCGTCGGGCAGCGGCAGATCGGCCGCCTCCGCCTCCAGCACCCGTACCCCGATGCCGGATCGCAGCAGCCCCTTCACGACCAGCTCGGCGCTGCGGATCGCCGCAGGCCGACCGGTGTGGGCGAGCAGGAAAACAGTACGAGCTGGGTTCTGTGTCAACGCGGCCCCTCCGCCACTGCACGGTCAACGTCGGCCGGGTCCAGTTCCGGTGCCCCGGACCGCAGCCACAGAAAGTACTCGACATTCCCGGAAGGCCCGGGCAGCGGGCTGGCGGTGACACCTTTCACCCCGAGCCCGAGTTCCCACGCCCGCTGCGCGACCCCCCGTACCGCCTCGGCCCGCAACTGCGTGCTGCGCACCACGCCTCCGCTGCCGAGCCGTTCCTTGCCCACCTCGAACTGCGGCTTGACCATCATCACCAGGTCGGCGTCCGGCTTCACGCACCGCACCAGGGCGGGCAGCACCAGTCCGAGCGGAATGAAGGACAGATCCCCCACGACAAGATCCACCGGCTCCCCATCGATCGCGTCGAGCGTCAACTCGCGTACGTTCGTACGGTCCTTGACGGTGACGCGTTCATCACTCTGAAGAGTCCAGGCGAGTTGTCCGTAGCCGACGTCGACGGCGACGACGTGCGCGGCCCCGGCCCGCAGCAGCACATCCGTGAATCCGCCGGTGGAGGCGCCCGCGTCCAGCGCCCGCCGCCCCTCGACGACGAGCCCCTGCGGTACGAAGGCCTCCAGCGCGCCGGCGAGCTTGTGCCCGCCCCGCGACACGTACTCGGGATCGCTGTCGTTGGAGGCGACGACGATCGCGGCCGCGGTCTCCACCTGCGTGGCCGGTTTGGTCGCGACGGTCTTGCCGACGGTGACCCGCCCGGCGGCGATCAGCTGGCTGGCGTGCTCACGCGAGCGCGCGAGCTTCCGGCGGACCAGCTCCGCATCGAGACGGCGGCGTGCGACTCCTGCCACGTTCGGTTCAGCTCCTGCTCTGGTACGGCGAGGGGGGCACCGGAGGTCCCGGGCGGGCGTCGAGCGCGGTGAGCGCGTCGCGCAGCCCCCGGTGTACATCCTCGTACACCTCGACGTGTCCGTCCGTGGCGAGGTGGTCCGCGTCGGTCAGCCGCTCCAACTGGGCGTCGACCTCGGCGTTGCCGATGGGCGTGCGGGGGATGCCCAGCGGGGCGGGGGCCGCGGGGTCGTACTCCGGCTCCACCGCCTCCTGGAGAGTCTCCGTCTCCGGAACTGCGTCGCTCATGCCCAGACGCTACCCCGAAGCGCTGGGGTACCGTCGATCCCGATGGCCACGATCGAAGAGTGCCGCGCCGCACTCGAAAAGCTCTCGGACAACATGCAGCACGCCGAAGGCGACGTCCGCACGGCCGCCGCCCTGGACCGCTCGGTGAGCTGCCACATCACGGACCTGGACGTCACCTTCGTGGGCCGCCTCCAGGGCGGCCGGATCCATGTACACGACACCGTTCAAGGTCCGCCGCCGGAGAAGGCCCAGATCAGACTGGCCATGACCGGCGACGACCTGGTGGCGCTGGTGGACGGCGAACTGCACTTCGCGAAGGCATGGGGCTCGGGCCGGGTGAAGCTGCACGCGGGCGTGCGCGACCTGCTCGTCCTCAGGAAGCTTCTGTAGCCACAACCTTCTGCGGCTCGGTACGTGCCTTGCGCGCGGCCGGCACCACCAGCGGCGTGCCCGTCTCCGGGTCGTCGATGATCTGGCAGCGCAGCCCGAAGACCTCCTCGACCAGCTCGGCCGTGACGATGTCCTTCGGCGCGCCCTCGGCGATGACCGCGCCGCCCTTCAGGGCGATGAGGTGCGTGGCGTACCGGGCGGCGTGGTTGAGGTCGTGCAGCACGGCGACCAGGGTGCGGCCCTGCTCCTCGTGCAGTTCGGCGCACAGGTCCAGTACGTCGATCTGGTGCTGGATGTCGAGGTAGGTCGTCGGCTCGTCCAGGAGCAGCAGCGGGGTCTGCTGGGCGAGCGCCATGGCGATCCACACGCGCTGCCGCTGACCGCCGGACAGTTCGTCGACGTACCGCTCGGCGAGCTCGGCGACCCCGGTCTGCTCCATCGACTCCTGTACGACGCGCTCGTCCTCGGTGGACCACTGGCGCAGGATGCCCTGGTGCGGGTAACGGCCGCGGCCGACCAGGTCGCCGACGGTGATCCCGTCGGGCGCGATCGAGGACTGCGGCAGCAGGCCCAGCGTGCGTGCGACCTTCTTCGCGGGCATCGACTGGATGACCTGGCCGTCCAGCAGCACCCGGCCCTGGCTCGGCTTGAGCATCCGCGACAGCGCCCGCAGCAGCGTGGACTTGCCGCAGGCGTTCGGGCCGACGATCACGGTGAAGGAGTTGTCGGGAATCTCCACCGACAGCTGCTCGGCGATGACCCGCTGGTCGTAGGCGAGGGTGACGTTGTCGGCGGACAGGCGGTTCACAGTGCTCCTTCGGGTGTTCTTGTTCGCGGTGCCGCTCATATCCGGCCCGCCCTGCGTTCGGCGACCAGCAGCCACAGCAGGTAGACGCCTCCGAGCACGCCGGTGACCACGCCGACGGGCAGTTGGTCGGCGCCGAACAGGCGCTGCGAGGCCCAGTCGGCGGTGACGAGGAGGGCGGCGCCCATGCACAGGGAGGGCACCAGGTTCGGTCCGGGCGACCGGGTCAGCCGCCGGGCGAGCTGGGGCGCGGTGAGCGCGACGAAGCTGACGGGCCCGGCGGCGGCCGTGGCGGTCGCGGTGAGCAGGACGGCGGCGACCATCAGCAGCGCCCGCACGCGCTCCACGCGCACGCCGAGGGCGTGGGAGACGTCGTCGCCCATCTCCATCATCCGCAGCCCGCGCGCGTTGGCGAGGACGAGCGGTACGAGGACAGCGCACAGCGCGAGCAGCGGCCAGACCTGCTCCCAGTCACGTCCGCTGAGGGAGCCGGTCATCCAGACGACCGCGCGGGCGGCGTCGACGATGTCGGACATGGTGAGCAGGTAGCCGTTGACGGCGGTGACGATCGCCGACACACCGATACCGACCAGGACCAGTCGGTATCCGTGCACGCCTTGCTTCCAGGCGAGCAGATAGATGGCCAAGCCGGTCACCAGTCCACCCACGAGCGCGCCGATGGTGACCTGGGTCGCGCTCCCGGAGAACAGCACGATCATCGTGAGCGCGCCGGCCGTCGCGCCCTGCCCGAGCCCGAGCACATCCGGACTGCCCAGCGGATTACGGGAGATGGCCTGGAACAGCGCGCCGCCGAGCCCCAGCGAGGCACCCACCAGCAGGGCCACCAGCACCCGCGGCAGCCGCAGCTCGTTGATGATGAACTCCTGCCCCGCGTTGCCGTCGCCGGCCAGCGTCTTGAGCACATCGCCCGCGGAGATCGGGAAGTCCCCGGTGCCGATCAGCACGACACTCGCGGCGAGCGCGGCGAACAGCAGCGCTACGACGACGATCAGGGCACGCAGGTCCAGCCGGACGGAGAGCCCGCCCGGGGTCCGCACAGCACGGTTGGTCTTCACAGCTGCGCCGCCCTCCGCCGTCGTACGAGAAAGATGAACACCGGGCCGCCGATGATCGCGGTGATGATGCCGACCTGGAGCTCCGCCGGCCGCGCCACGACCCGGCCGATGACATCGGCGCCGAGCAGCAGCACGGGCGACAGGACACCGGCGTACGGCAGGATCCAGCGCAGGTCGGGCCCGGTGAAGGAGCGCACGACGTGCGGCACCATCAGGCCGACGAACACGATCGGACCGCAGGCGGCGGTCGCGGCCCCGCACAGCACGGTGGCGGCGAGCATGGACAGCGCCCGGGTGCGGTTCAGGTTGGCGCCGAGCGCCTTGGCGGTGTCGTCGCCCATGGACATGGCGTTGAGCGGCCTGGCCAGCGCCAGGGCGAGGATCATGCCGGCCACGAGGAACGGCAGCACCTGCAGGATGGTCGAGTCGGTCGCCGAGGACAGTGAACCCACCGTCCAGAAGCGCATCCGGCCCAGCGCGGCCTGATCCATGATCATCACGGCCTGGAGGTAGCCGTAGAGCGCGGCGCTGATCGCGGTGCCCGCGAGCGCCAGCCGCACCGGCGTGGCCCCCCGGCTGCCGCCGAGGAACCAGACCATCGCCCCGACCGCGGCCGCGCCGAAGAAGGCGAACCAGATGTAGCCGTTCAGCGAGGTGACGCCGAAGAAGGTGATGGCGGTGACGACCGCGGCGGACGCGCCGGCGTTGATGCCGAGCAGTCCGGGGTCGGCCAGCGGGTTGCGGGTGAGCGCCTGGAGCACGGCTCCCGACAGTCCGAGCGCGGCACCGGCCAGCAGTCCCAGAACGGTCCGCGAGATCCGCTCGTCGACGACGACATCACCGTACGTCCCCGTGTCCTGAAACAGACCGTGCCAGACCTGCGCCAGGGAGAGGTCCTTCGCGCCGATCGCGATGCTGGCCAGGGCGACGAGCACCAGGAGCACGACGGAGGCGAGGAGCCCAAGCGGGCGTATCGCCCGTCGGGTTGGGGGCGCGGCGGCGGTTTCCGCGCGCTGTTCTGGAGGACTGTCGACCAACACGCAGTTAGGTTAGCCTACCCTCCCAACCGATCTCGATCCCCGGACAGGCCCGGTGGCGGGCCCACCGCGATTCACAGGTTGGCGTCGGGCACCGCAGCTCACAGCCCCAGCCGCGCCAGCGCCTTCCCCGCGTCCAGCGCGCACGAACCCTCGCCGCCCGCCGTCCAGGCCACCGCACACAACGCGCGCAGCCCGTCCAAGGCCTCACCGTCACCGTCGAGTTCCAGCCGCTCACCACCGACCGAAGCGGTCCAGCCACCGCAACGGAAGCCGTCCCCTTCCTCCGTGACCTCCGGCTGTCCCACGAGCATCCCGCGCAGATCGGCGTCCACATAAGTCGGCCGGTGCTGCGGCGGCGCCGCGAGCAGCTGCGCGCCGTCCGTCACACCGGTCAGTACCAGCAGCGAGTCGACCCCGCCGTTGAACGCGCCCTCGATGTCCGTGTCCAGCCGGTCCCCGACCACCAACGGCCGCTCCGCGCCGGTCCGCAGAATCGTCTCCCGGTGCATGGGAGGCAGCGGCTTGCCGGCCACCTGCGGCTCGGCACCGGTGGCGATCCGCACGACCTCCACCCCCGCCCCGTTGCCCGGCGCGATCCCGCGCCCACTGGGAATCGTCAGATCCGTGTTGGACGCGAACCACGGCACCCCGCGCGCGACGGCGTAGGAAGCCTCCGCGAACCGCCCCCACTGCAGGTCGGGCCCGCCGTATCCCTGTACGACCGCCGCCGGATCGTCGTCGGCCGACTCCACGGGCACCAGCCCGCGCTCCCGCAGGGCGACGCGCAGCCCCTCCCCGCCGATCACCAGCACCCGGGAACCTGCCGGCACCTGCTCGCTGATCAGCCGCGCGACCGCCTGCGCCGAGGTGATGACGTCGTCCGCCCCCGTCGGTATGCCCAGCTCGGTCAGATGCGCAGCAACAGTGTCCGGCGTCCGCAGCGCGTTGTTGGTGACATAGGCAAGATGCATCCCGCCCGCGCGCGCCGTCGCGAGCGACTCGACCGCGTGCACGATCGCGTGCCCTCCCGCGTACACCACACCGTCCAGATCGAGCAGCGCCGTGTCGTACGCCTCGCTCAGGGCCCGCTCGCTGCCCTCAGGCCTCGTCCTGACGCTCTGGCTCATTCCGCATCGCTCCTCGTTCGACGGCTTTCACCCGATCATCCCGCATGCCACTGACACACGTACGATGCCGGGATGAACACAGCAGGTCACTCGGAGGCAACGGCGCACCGAGGCCTCGAACTCACCCCGTTCAGAGGCCTTCGCTACGACCCCGACCGGGTCGGCAGTCTGGCCGCGGTGACATCCCCGCCCTACGACGTCGTCGTGCGCCCCGACGGTCTGCACCACCTGCAGTCCCTCGACCCGCACAACATCGTCCGCCTGATCCTCCCCCAGGCCGGCACCCCCAGCGCCCGCAACGAACAGGCCGCGCACACCCTGCGCCGCTGGCTCACCGAAGGCGTCCTGACCACCGACACCGAGCCCGGCCTGTACGTCTACGAGCAGGACGACAGCCACGGCATGATCCAGCGCGGCGTCATCGGCGCCCTGCGCCTGTCGGACCCCTCGGAGCACGTGGTCCTGCCCCACGAGGACGTCATGCCGCACGTCGTCGCGGACCGCGCGGCCCTCATGCGCGCCACGTCGGCCAACCTCGAACCCCTGCTCCTCACCTACCGCGGCAACGGCTCGGCGGCCGACACCAGCGCCGTACTCGAACGCATCGCGGAGCAGCCCCCGCTGCTCGCCACCACCACCGAGGACGGCTACCGCCACCGCCTGTGGTCCCTCACCGACCCCGCCGACGTGGCCCGCATCCAGTCCGACCTGTCCCGGCACCAGGCCCTCATCGCCGACGGCCACCACCGCTGGGCGACCTACCGCCGCCTGCGCGCCGAGCACCCCTCCCCCAGCCCCTGGGACTACGGCCTCGTCCTCCTCGTCGACACGGCCCGCTACCCCCTGCGCGTCCGCGCCATCCACCGCCTCCTGCACAACCTGCCGGTGGCCGACGCCCTGACGGCCCTCGACGGCCTGTTCCGGATACGGCGCCTGGAGACGCCCCTCGCGGACGCGCTCGAAGCACTCGCCGAAGCGGCCGACGCGGGCAACGCCTTCCTGCTCGCCGGCGACGGCGCCTTCCACCTCGTGGACCGCCCCGACCCCGGCCTCCTGGCCCGCACCGTCCCCGCCGACAGACCCATGGCCTGGCGCACCCTGGACGCGACCGTCCTGCACGCCACGCTCCTGGACCACATCTGGCACATCCCCGAGGACGACCTCACCCGCATCGCCTACATCCACGACACCGCCGCCACCGTCCGCAAGGCGGAACGCGACGGCGGTACAGCCGTCCTGATGCACCCCGTGCGCGAGGAGGTCGTCCGCGACCTGGCCCGCCAGGGCGTGACGATGCCCCGCAAGTCGACGTCCTTCGGCCCGAAACCGGCCTCCGGCCTGGTCCTGCGCGCACTGGACCTGTAAACGCAGAAGGGGCGGGATCCCGGTAAGGATCCCGCCCCTTCTGTCTGTCTTTCACTTACTCCTTGTCGGCGTCGGCGTCGGCGTCGCTCTCGCCGTCGCTGTCGCTGTCATCGCTGTCGTCGTCGGAGGACTCGGCGATCTGTGTCTCGCCCTCACCCTCACCCTCGTCGAGGGCGTCGACGAACTCGACACCGTCCAGCTCCGCGAGCCGGTCCGAGGCGTCCGTGCTGCCGTCCTTGTCGGACTCCACGGCCTTCGCGAACCACTCCCGCGCCTCACCCTGCCGCCCGGCGGCAAGCAGCGCGTCGGCATAGGCGTACCGCAGCCGCGCGGTCCACGGCTGTACGGAGTTCGAGGCCAGCTCGGGGCTCTGCAAGGTCACGATGGCCGCGTCCAGCTGACCCATGTCACGCCGGGCACCGGCCGCGACGAGCCGCATCTCGACCTGACCCGCCTTGTCGAGCTTGCCCACCTCGGGCGCCCCGGCCATGTCCAGCGCCTTCTCCGGACGCCCGAGCCCACGCTCGCAGTCCGCCATGACGGGCCACAGCTCCACGGACCCGGTCATCCGCCGCGCGGCCCGGAACTCGGCCAGCGCCTCGGAGTACTTCTGGTTCGCGTACGCCGCGAACCCGGCGGCCTCCCGAACGGCGGCGACACGCGACGCCAGCCGCAGGGCCACCTTGGAGTAGCCGTACGCGCCCTCGGGGTCCTCGTCGATGAGCCGGGCAACCATCACCAGGTTCTTGGCGACATCCTCCGCGAGCGTCTTCGGCAGGCTCTGCAGCTCCTGCCGTACGTCCTTGTCGATCTCGTCGCCCGTGACGTCCTCGGGGATCGGCAGCCGCTTGATCGGCTCGCGGTCCCTGTCCCTGTCACGGTCCCGGTCCCGCTCGTCGCGGAAGCGCCCACCACCACGCCGGTCGTCCCGGCCGTCACGGCCGTCACGTCCACGGAACCCACCGGGACGGCCACCACGGTCGTCCCGACGCGGCCCGCCGCGCCCACCACGGTCGTCCCGCCCACCACGGTCGTCCCGGCCACGGAACCCACCGCGCTCACCCCGGCCGGCACCACGGCTGTCGTCACGACGGAACCCACCGCGGTCGCCATCACGACGGTCGTCGCTACGACGGTCATCGCGACGCTCGTAGCTGCCACGGTCGTCACGCCGGTCGTCACGGCGCTCGTAGCCACCACGATCGTCACGACGCTCGGGCCGGTCATCGCGGCGGAAACCACGGTCGCGGTCGTCACGACGGAAGCCACGGTCGCGGTCCCGGTCGCGGTCGTCGCGACGGAAACCACCGCGGTCGTCACGGCGCTCGGGACGCGCGTCACGCCGGTCGTCGCGCCGATCATCACGCCGGTCGTCCCGGCGGAACGCGGGACGCGGCCCCCGGTCGCCTTCACGCCGGTCGTCGCGCCGACCGTACCCGCCACCACGATTGTCATCACGACGGAAACCACCGCGGTCGTCATCGCGACGGAAGCCGCCACGGTCGTCGTCACGGCGGGGCGCGGGACGGTCGCCGTCCCGACGGAAGCCACGGTCACGGTCGCGGTCGTCGCGACGCGGCCCGCCGCCCTGCCGGTCGTCCCGGCGGAACGCGGGACGCGGCCCCCGGTCGCCTTCACGCCGGTCGTCGCGCCGACCGTACCCGCCACCACGGTTGTCATCACGACGGAAACCACCGCGGTCGCCGTCACGACGGTCATCGCTACGGCGGTCATCGGTACGCCGGTCATCGCGCCGGCCATATCCGCCGCCACGGTTGTCATCACGACGGTCATCACGACGGTCATCACGACGGTCATCGCGCCGGTCATCGCGGCGGCCGTAGCCACCACGGTCGCGGTCGTCGCGACGGTAGCCACCACGGTCCCCGCGGTAGCCGCCCCGGTCACCACGGTCGCCGCGGTCACCACTGTCCCGTCGCCGCTGGTCGCGCTCCGGTCGGTCGTCGGGAGAGTTGGTGGACATCGGTGACTCCTGTCTTCGGTACCGCAAGTCATTCTCGCGCAGCCGGGTACCCGGCGCGCTCCGGGCGGCGCTTGTTCTCAGAAAAACGAAAGGACCCCTGGTCCCAGCTGAACGCTGGTGACCAGGGGTCCTTCCCAAAGATTGTTCGGCGGCGTCCTACTCTCCCACAGGGTCCCCCCTGCAGTACCATCGGCGCTGTGAGGCTTAGCTTCCGGGTTCGGAATGTAACCGGGCGT
>NZ_JBFBLP010000011.1:0-280571 GCF_040686775.1 Streptomyces sp. NPDC079141
AAATCCAGCCCCTCCGGCGTTTGAGGAGCGGGGGTCCAGGGGGCAGCGCCCCCTGGAGGACGGGACGGGTAGGGGCGGCGGGGGCGAAAACCCTTGGCGCACCCGAGCCCTCGGCCTGCACCATGCCCTGCATGAACCCGCCCGCCCCGCCCGCCGCCGGCGTCCGCACGCCGTGGGAAGAGCTTCCCGAAACTCTGCGTGCCGCCGTCGCGGACACTCTCGGCGCGCCGGTCGCCCACGCCGAGACGCAACCCGGCGGATTCTCCCCGGGCGCGGCCGCCCGCGTCCGTACCGCCGACGGCCGCCGCGCGTTCGTGAAGGCGGTCAGCGCGAACGCCAACCCCCGCAGCCCGGGCTTCCACCGCCGCGAGGCCCGCAACGCAGCCGCCCTCCCGCCCACCGTCCCGGCCCCCCGCCTCCTCGCCACGTACGACGACGGCACCTGGGTCGCCCTCACCTTCGAGGACGTCCAGGGGCGCCAGCCACAAGTCCCTTGGCGGCAGGACGAGTTGCAGCGGGTCCTCGATGCGGTCACGACCCTCGCCCACACCCTCACCCCGTCCCCCGTGGACGCCCCACCCGTCGCCGAGGCCCTCGCCGACACCTTCAGCGGATGGCGGCAACTCCTCGACGGCGCCGAAGGCGGCGAGTCCGAACTGGCCGAGCACCTCGACCCCTGGACCCTCACCCACCTGCCCCGCCTCGCCGAACTCGCCACCCCCTGGCCCGAGGCCACCTCCGGCAACACCCTCGCCCACGCCGACATACGCGCCGACAACGTCCTGCTCACCGACGACGACCGGGTCGTCTTCGTCGACTGGCCGCACGCCGTCCGCGCGGCCCCCTGGTTCGACCTGCTCGTGATGCTGCCCTGCGTCAGGGCCCAGGGCGGCCCGGACCCGCAGGCGGTGTTCACCGGCCACCCCCTCGGCCGCGGCGCAGACCCGGACGCGGTCACCGCTGCCCTCGCGGGCCTGGCCGGCTACTTCCTCCGCAGCTCCCTGCGCCCACCGCCGCCCGGCATTCCCACCCTGCGCCCCTTCCAACGCGCCCAGGCCGACGCGGCGTTGGCCTGGATCAGGAAGCGGATCGACTGATCCCGGCCGCCGCCTCCACCAGCGCGCGCATCACCCGCACGTCCTCACCCATCTCCGGATGCCACTGCACGCCGAGCAACCACCCCTGCGAGGACGGAAGTTCGACCGCCTCCACGGTCCCGTCCGCCGCATGCGCCGAGGGGACCAGACCGGCGCCGAGGCGGTCCACCGACTGGTGGTGGTACGTCGGTACCGAGAGCTCCTCGGCGACGATGCCCGCGTACAGCGTCCCCGGCACCGGCTTCACCGGGTGGCTGCCGAAGACGCCGACCACCTCCGCGTGCCCGTCGAGGTGCTGGACGAGCGTCCCGCCGAGCGTGACGTTCAGCAGCTGCATGCCCCGGCAGATCCCCAGCAGGGGCGTGCCCGCGGCCAGCGCCGCCTCGATCAGCGCCAGCTCCCAGGCGTCCCGCTCCCGTGCCGGCGGCCCGGTCCGCGGGTGGCGCTCGGCGCCGTAGCGCACCGGCTCGACGTCCGGGCCGCCCGCGATCACCAGCCCGTCCAGCCGCGCCACCGTCGCCGCGGCGTGCTCCGGCGCGTCCGGCGGGAGCATGGCGGCGAGCCCGCCCGCGTGCTGCACCAGCCGCGGATAGCCGGCCGGCAGCAGCGCAGCCTCCAGCTCCCACACGCCCCAGCGCGCCCCGGCCTCCAGATAGGTGCTGACCCCGATCAACGGCCTGCCCACGATGCTCATGCCCCTTCCCGCTGCGAGTTCAGTCCCGTGCCAACTCTGCCTCGGCCGCCGCCAGTGCCGCGAACTCCTCCTCCGGCGCCTTCGCCACCAGATGCTTGCGGCTGTACAGACCGAAGTACCCGATGGCCACGACGTACACCGCGAGCGCGATGAAGGCGGCCGTCACATCCACCAGGAACGTGGCCACCAGCGCCGCACAGGCCAGCACCAGCGCGACGGAGGACGTCAGCACCCCGCCCGGCGTGCGGTACGGCCGCGGCAGGTCCGGCTCGCGGCGGCGCAGCACGATGTGGGACAGGGACATCAGGGCGTAGGAGATCGTCGCGCCGAAGACCGCGATGTTCAGCATCCGCGCGCCGTCGCCCGACACCGCCGCCAGCAGGAAGCCGATCGTGCCGGGCACCAGCAGGCCCAGGTACGGGGCCTTGCGGCTGCTGGTCAGGGAGAGGAAGCGGGGGAGGTAGCCCGCGCGGGACAGGGCGAACAGCTGGCGCGAGCCCGCGTAGATCAGGGAGAAGAAGGACGCCACCAGGCCGGCCAGGCCCGCGTAGTTCACGATCCGGCTCAGCGCCGTGGCCTCGCCGTCCGGCTGGAGCGCCTCCACCAGCGGGTTGCCCGCCTCCTGGATCGCCGCGGAACCCCGTGCGCCGGCCGCCGCGACGAACGTGACCACCGCCAGCACCACCAGGATGCCCATCGACCAGACGATCGCCTTCGGCAGCGTACGGGCCGGCTCCTTGGTCTCCTCGGCGGCCAGCGGCACGCCCTCGACGCCCAGGAAGAACCACATGCCGAACGGGAACGCCGCCCAGATGCCGAGCAGACCGAAGGGCAGCCAGGAGCTCGATCCGGCGGCCGAGGTGTCCGCCGGGATGTCGTCCAGCGCCCCGAAGCTGAAGTCGGGCAGCGCCGCCGCCGCGAACACGACCAGGGCGACCACCGCGATACCGGTGACGACGAAGCTGAACCGCAGCGCCTCGCCCACGCCCCACAGATGGATGCCGAGGAAGATCGCGAAGCAGACCAGGTACACCGGCCAGCCGGACTCCAGGCCGAACAGGCCCAGCGACTCGACGTAGTCCCCGATGAAGATGACGATGGCCGCGGGCGCCAGCACGTACTCGATGAGGATCGCCGTACCGGTCAGGAAGCCGCCCCACGGGCCGAGCGCCCGGCGCGCGAAGCCGTAGCCGCCGCCCGCCGTGGGCAGGACCGAGGACAGCTCGGCGAGCGCGAAGACCATGCAGGCGTACATGGCGCCCATCAGCACCATGGCGATCGCCAGGCCCCCGAAGCCGCCCTCGGCCAGGCCGAAGTTCCAGCCGGAATAGTCACCGGAGACGACGTAGGCGACGCCGAGACCGGTCAGCAGGACCCAGCCGGCGCTGCCGCGGCGCAGGGTTCTGCGCTCCAGATAGTCGTCCGCCTCCCCGGCGGACGTGGGTGTACTGGTGGAATCCATGGACATGGGCACGACTCCCCACGGGACGGCGGACAGAGCTCAATGGAATGGAGCCATACCTTTGCGGTGCGGCCGTGGGAAAGCAATACCCCTGCGTTAAGCGTCCGTAAATCCGCACTCACCCGAGGAAGCCGCGCAGCAGCGCCGCCGTGCCCGCGCAGTGCTCGCGCATGATCTCCCGCGCGTCCTCGGCGTTGCCCTCGATCACGGCCTCCACCAGCGCGGTGTGCTGCCGCTGGGAGTGCTCCAGGTTGCGCACGAGCAGCGGGATGCAGTCCAGCAGGTCGTTCACCGAGGCACGGACGGCCGCGTACTGGGTAGTGAGGGTGGCAGAACCGGACAGCTCGGCGAGGGTCAGATGCAGCAGCGTGTCCAGACGGCGGTACTCGGCGAGCGGGGCGTCGTGCGTGCGCGCCAGCGCCTCGCGCAGCCGCTCGGCCTGCTCCTCGCCCAGCCCGTGCGCCGCGCACAGCCCGGCCGCGCCCACCTCCAGCACCTCGCGGAAGCGCAGCGTGTCCTCG
This sequence comes from Streptomyces sp. NPDC079141, assembly GCF_040686775.1. Lineage (NCBI taxonomy): Bacteria > Bacillati > Actinomycetota > Actinomycetes > Kitasatosporales > Streptomycetaceae > Streptomyces > Streptomyces sp. NPDC079141. The sequence goes on from NZ_JBFBLP010000011.1 coordinate 3,775, forward strand.
ACGTCCACGTCCTTCAGGCGGCGGCGCAGCTCCTCCGCGCCGGGCGTCTCGGAGCGCGGCAGCACGAACGTGCCGCCGTAGCGCCCGCGCCGCGACTCGACCAGGCCCTGGTCCTGCAGCACCTTCAGCACCTCGCGCAGCGTCACCCGGCTGATGCCCAGCCGGTCCGCCAGCTCGCGCTCGGCCGGCAGCCGCTCGCCGCCCGGCACCAGACCGAGCCTGACCACCTGGAGGATCTGCTCCAGGGCCTCCTCGAAGCCGTTGCCGGCCCGCACCGGCCGCAGGACCGACGTCAGCCGGTCGTCGGCCGCGGGTGCGCCGTGCTCCGTGCCGGCATCCCGCACGTGCTCCGTGCCCGCCTCCTGCGACATGTGGCGGAACCCCCTTCCCAATCAATGGTCCGTGGCAATACCTTATGGCTCCCGGCTGACCGAAGAAGCCTAAGGAGGCTTTCCCGTGGCAGACCGCACACCCCCGCTCGGCATCGAGGAGCTGCACGCCCTCGTCGCCGGCGGTGAGATCGACACTGTCGTCCTGGCCTTCCCGGACATGCAAGGGCGGCTGCAGGGCAAGCGGTTCGCCGCCCGCTTCTTCCTCGACGAGGTCCTCCAGCACGGCACCGAGGGCTGCAACTACCTGCTGGCCGTCGACACCGAGATGAACACCGTCGACGGCTACGCCATGTCCTCCTGGGACCGCGGCTACGGCGACTTCGCCATGCACCCCGACCTGAGCACCCTGCGCCGCGTCCCCTGGAACGCCGGCACCGCCATGCTCGTCGCCGACCTCGCCTGGAACGACGGCTCCCCGGTGGTCGCCGCCCCGCGCCAGATCCTCCGCCGCCAGCTGGAGCGCCTCGCCGAACACGGCTACACCGCCCAGGTCGGCACCGAGCTGGAGTTCATCGTCTTCAAGGACACCTACGAGCAGGCCTGGGACGCCAACTACCGGGGCCTGACCCCGGCCAACCAGTACAACATCGACTACTCGGTGCTCGGCACGGGCCGTATCGAACCCCTCCTGCGCCGCATCAGGAACGAGATGGCCGCCGCCGGGCTGACCGTCGAGTCCGCCAAGGGCGAGTGCAACCCCGGCCAGCACGAGATCGCGTTCAAGTACGACGAGGCCCTGGTCACCTGTGACCAGCACGCCGTCTACAAGACCGGCGCCAAGGAGATCGCCGCCCAGGAGGGCGTCTCGATCACCTTCATGGCCAAGTACAACGAGCGCGAGGGCAACTCCTGCCACATCCACCTCTCGCTCGCGGACGCGGCCGGCAACAACGCCATGGCCGGGCCCGACGGCATGTCCGACGTCATGCGGTACTTCCTCGCCGGACAGCTGGCGGCCCTGCGCGACTTCTCGCTGCTGTACGCCCCCAACATCAACTCCTACAAGCGGTTCCAGCCGGGCTCCTTCGCCCCGACCGCCGTCGCCTGGGGCCACGACAACCGCACCTGCGCCCTGCGCGTGGTCGGCCACGGCCGCTCGATGCGCTTCGAGAACCGGCTGCCCGGCGGCGACGTCAACCCGCACCTCGCGGTGGCCGGCATGGTGGCCGCGGGCCTGTACGGCATCGAACAGAAGCTGGAGCTGCCCGAGGCCTGCCCCGGCAACGCCTACACCGCCGACTTCGCGCACGTCCCCACCACCCTGCGCGAGGCCGCCGAGCTGTGGGAGAACAGCCCCGTCGCCAAGGCCGCCTTCGGCGACGAGGTCGTCGCGCACTACCGGAACATGGCGCGCGTCGAACTGGACGCCTTCGACGCCGCGGTCACCGACTGGGAGCTCCGCCGCTCCTTCGAACGCATGTGAGGCCCTCTTTGTCCGAGCAGCTCCAGGTACTGAACCCGGCCACCGAAGAGGTCGTCGCCACGATCCCGGCCGCCACCGCGGCCGACGTGGACGCCGCCGTCGTACGCGCTACGAAGGCACAGGCGTCCTGGGCCGCCCTCGCGCCCGCCGACCGCGCCCGCCTGCTGCGCCGCTTCGCGGCCGCCGTCGACGAACACCTCGAAGAACTCGCCCGGTTGGAGGTCACCGAGGCCGGTCACACCGTCGGCAACGCCCGCTGGGAAGCGGGCAACGTCCGTGACCTGCTGGACTACGCGGCCGGGGGAGTGGAACGGCTGACCGGCCGGCAGATCCCGGTCCCCGGCGGCCTGGACGTGACGATCCTCGAACCGCTCGGCGTCGTCGGCGTCATCGCCCCCTGGAACTTCCCCATGCCGATCGCGGCCTGGGGCACGGCCCCGGCGCTCGCCGCGGGCAACGCCGTGATCCTCAAGCCCGCCGAGACGACCCCGCTGACCGCCCTCCGCCTGGCCGAACTCGCCCTGGCGGCAGGCCTCCCCGAGGGCCTGTTCCAGGTACTGCCCGGCCACGGCCCCGTCGCGGGCAACGCCCTCGTCGAGCACCCCGGCGTCGCAAAGATCGTCTTCACCGGGTCGACGGCCGTGGGCAAGCAGGTGCTGGCCAAGGGCTCGGCCCTGCTCAAGCGCGTCACCCTCGAACTCGGCGGCAAGAGCCCCAACATCGTCTTCGCCGACGCCGACCTCGAAGCCGCGGCCCAGGCCGCCCCCATGTCCTTCCTCGACAACTCCGGCCAGGACTGCTGCGCCCGCACGCGCATCCTCGTCCAGCGCAGCGCCTACGACCGCTTCCTGGAGCTGCTCGGCCCGGCGATCGGCGCGGTCCGCGTCGGCGACCCGGCCGACGAGAAGACGGACATGGGCCCGCTGATCTCCAGGGCCCAGCTGGAACGGGTGCGTTCGTACGTCCCCGAAGGCGCCGACGGCATCCGCGGCAAGGCCCCCGAAGGCCCCGGCTTCTGGTTCCCGCCCACCGTCCTCACCGACGTCGACCCACGCGCGCGCGTGGCCGTCGAGGAGGTCTTCGGCCCCGTCGCCGTCGTCCTGCCCTTCGACGACGAGGCCGACGCCGTACGCCTGGCCAACGCCACCGACTACGGCCTGTCCGGCTCCATCTGGACCCGCGACGTGGGCCGCGCCCTGCGCGTCTCGCAAGCGGTGCGCGCCGGGAACCTGTCCGTCAACTCGCACTCCAGCGTCCGCTACTGGACCCCCTTCGGCGGCTTCAAGCAGTCCGGCATCGGCCGTGAGCTGGGTCCGGACGCCCTGACCGCCTTTACCGAAACCAAGAACGTCTTCATCAGCACGGAGGGCCCCGCACAGTGACTGACGAAATCATCTGCCGCCGCCTGGTGGGCCGTACGGCCGTCATCACCGGAGCCGGCAGCGGCATCGGCCTCGCCACCGCCCGCCGCCTCGCGTCCGAAGGCGCGCACGTCGTCTGCGGCGACGTCGACGAACAGCGCGGCAAGGCTGCCGCCGAGGAAATCGGCGGCATCTTCGTCAAGGTCGACGTCACCGACCCCGAGCAGGTCGAGGCCCTGTTCAAGGCGGCCTACGACACCTACGGCAGCGTCGACATCGCCTTCAACAACGCCGGCATCTCCCCGCCCGACGACGACTCCATCCTGGAGACCGGCCTGGAGGCCTGGAAGCGCGTCCAGGAAGTCAACCTCACCTCCGTCTACCTGTGCTGCAAGGCCGCGATCCCCTACATGCAGCGGCAGGGCAAGGGCTCCATCATCAACACGGCGTCCTTCGTCGCACGGATGGGCGCCGCCACCAGCCAGATCTCGTACACCGCCTCCAAGGGCGGCGTACTCGCCATGTCCCGCGAGCTGGGCGTGCAGTTCGCCCGGGAAGGCATCCGCGTCAACGCCCTGTGCCCCGGCCCGGTCAACACGCCCCTCCTTCAGGAGCTGTTCGCCAAGGACCCGGAGCGCGCGGCCCGCCGGCTCGTCCACATCCCGGTCGGCCGCTTCGCCGAGGCGGAGGAGATCGCCGCCGCCGTCGCCTTCCTGGCCAGCGACGACTCCTCCTTCGTGAACGCCACCGACTTCCTGGTGGACGGCGGAATCTCGGGGGCGTACGTCACTCCGCTCTAGGAGCGTCCTACAGTGCCCGAATGAGCATGACGCCCCCGCCCGGCTGGTACCGAGATCCCAACGCCCCGCATCTGGAGCGCTGGTGGGACGGCACGGCCTGGACCGAGCACCGGCGCGCCCCCGAGGTCACGGGTCCGCCGGTGCCGGGCCCGCCGTCCGCCGGCGGCGCAACGTCCGGACGCGCCAAGGCCGTCGCCCTGACCACCGCCGGAGTCGTCCTCGTCGCGGCGATCGTGACCGGCGCGATCGCCCTCCGCTCGGGCGACGACACCGGCGGTGCCCAGGTCGACACCGCACCCACGTACTACACGGCGGCCCCGACGACCGAGTCCCCGACGCCGACCACCGAGGAGCCGTCGGCCGACGACCCGGCCGTGGTCACCGACGAACTCAACGGCATCACCCTGCCGTTGCCCGACGGCTGGGTCCGGCCCAAGTACGTCTCCGAGGACGACATCGTCATGACCACCGACGGCACCTACGACTGCCCGGCCGACGGCGGCTTCTGCCACCACGGCCGGGTCGTGTCCCGCACGATGCCGACCTCGGACGGCGAGACCTCCCCGGAGACCCTCGCCGAGCAGGACATCCCGGAGGCGGCCGACGCGGCCTACGACCGCGACCTGGTCGACAAGCGCCCCTACGGCGGCATCGAGTCCCACGAGGTCGTCGAGTCCGGCCCGGTCGCGGTGGCCGGCCGCGCCGGCTACTTCGTGCGCTGGCGGGTCAGGACGGCCGAAGGACCGGGCGGCTACGTCCAGTCGATGGTCTTCCCGTCCAGCGTCGGCACCGAATCACCGGTCTGCGTCCGCTACTACTTCGACGCGGGCACCGACGGCCCGCCCCTGTCCGACATGGAGCTGATCACCAAGGGCATCCGCTCCGTCGCCGACCCCGATGGTGGCGGCGGAGTCGGCAGCAGCGTGGGGCCGAACTAGAGGAACGTACGGCCCTCGCCCCGGTACGTCGGCACGGTCGCCGTCACCGTGTCGCCCTCGACGAGGTGCAGCGCCTCGAACCGCTCGCACAGCTCGCCGGCCTTGGCGTGCCGGAACCACACCTTGTCGCCGATCAGCAGATCGTCGGCGGGGGCGCCGAGCAGCGGCGTCTGCACCTCGCCGGGCCCCTCCTGGGGGTCGTAGCGCAGCCCCTCCGGCAGGTACGGCACGGGGAGGCGGTCGGGGCCGGGGGCGCCGGAGGCGGGGTAGCCGCCGCCGAGGACCGTCACCACGCCGACGCCCGGCCGCCGTACGACGGGCTGGGCGAACAGGGCGGCCGGGCGCCCGCTGAAGGACGTGTAGTTGTCGAACAGCCGCGGCACGTACAGCCCCGACCCCGCGCCGATCTCGGTGACGGAGTCCTCCGCGGCCGTGTGCTGCACACTGCCCGTGCCGCCGCCGTTGACGAACTCAAGCCCCGGCACCGCGGCCCGTACCGCCCGCACCACCTCGGCCCGCCGCGCGGCCAGCTCCCGCCGTGCGGCGGCCTGCATCAGCCGCACGGCACGCGAGCGCAGCGGATGCCCGCTGACGGCGTCCCCGACACCGGCGATGTGCCCCTCGTACGCCATGATCCCCACGACCTCGAACCCCGGTCGCCCGGCCACCAGCCGCGCCAGGTCGGCGACCTGGGCGGGGGAGTGCAGGGGCGAACGCCGGGCGCCGACCCGCAGCCGACCCCCGAGGAGCCTGAGCGAGGTGTCCAGCTCCAGACAGACCCGCACGACCTCACGCCCGCCGTCCCGGGCCTCGTCGATGAACCGGAGCTGCGCCGGGTCGTCGATCATCACGGTGACGGCCGAGGCGAGCTTGGGGTCACTGGTGAGCTCGGCGAACCCGGCGCGGTCCGCGGAGGGGTAGGCGAGCAGGATGTCGTCGAACCCCGAACGCGCCAGCCACAGCGACTCGTCGAGGGTGAAGGACATGATCCCGGCGAACCCGTCCTTCGCCAGGACGCGTTCGAGCAGGGCCCGGCAGCGTACGGACTTGCTGGCCACCCGGATCGACTTGCCGCCGGCGCGGCGGACGAGATCGTCCGCGTTGGCGTCGAAGGCCTCCAGATCCACGATCGCCAGCGGGGCGTCGAGATGGGCGGTGGCCCGGTCGTAACGGGCCCGGTCGGCGGCTCGTGCAGTCATGAACGAAGCCTGCCAGACCCGATCACCGCAGGGTAGGGGGACGTTCCGGGCTAAAGGAACGGCCTCGTGGACTGGTTCCCGCCCGCCCGGGATCAACCCGTAGAGTGACGCGCACGCACGTGACGAACGGGCCCGTCGCCGGGATGCCGGTCCGCCCGTGCGGGTAGATGTGCCCGGGACGGCCAGGTCCGCACCGGGCCCGGGCGACACAACGAGGGCCCGCGCACCAGGACAGGCCCGGGCAGAGGAAACGGGGGGCGCATGAACACGGAAGCTCGACGCGCCTCCGTCCCCCCGCGCCCCACGCAGCCGCCGGCCCCGTCGGACGAGCGGACCGAGGACCACGCGGCCACGGCAGCCACCGACGCAGGGCCCGGCACTCCGCCGCCCGGCGGCGACTCACGCACGGCGGCCGACAGCCCCCGCAGGCCCGCCGGCCCCGGGAGCCAGGACCCCGTCCCCCCGCCCCGCTTCCCGGCCCTGCGCTCCCCGTTCCCCCAGGACCGCACCCCCGTCGTCCCGCCCCCGCCCAAACCCGCCACCCGCCTGCCGGACACGCCCGACGCCGTCCGGGCCGCCGTGTCGCCGAGCACGAGCCGCCCGCCCCGCTTCCCCGACACCCCGCCCGCCGTACCACCGAGCCCGAGTCGTCGTCCCTCCGTCGCCCCCGCCGAGGCCCCCACGGAGACGACCACCCGCCTGCGCCCGATCCCCGCGGAGCCGCCGTCCGAAGTGGGCTCGGCGGACCCGGCATCGCATCGGAGCCCGGTCCCCGCGGCGCCGCCCCCGGCCGCCCCGGACCCTGCCCTCTCCTGGAGCGCCTCGCTCGCCGCGCAGCGGCCCGTCGTGTCGTTCGGGGAGCCCGAGGGCTACGACGGCCGGGCGCGGCCGCGCCCGCTCGGGGTGCGGTTCGGCCCCCGGACCGTCGCGGCCGCCGCCTGTCTCGTGCTCGGCCTCGGCCTGCTGGGCGGTGCCGTCACCGGCAGTTGGCTCATCGGGGACTCCGCGGCGGCCGGCGCCCGTGACTCCTTCGCCACCGCCGGAGGCCTGTGGCACAACGTGCCCGTCGACACCCTGTTCCCGCCCAGCGTGGTGGGCCGGGGCGCCGGACCCGGCGGCGCCGACCGCACCTGGACCCGTATCGCCGTCGCGCCGGACAGCGGCTGCAAGGACGCCTTCGACCCCCTCCTGCGCAAGGCCCTCGCGCCGGTCGGCTGCTCACGGCTGCTGCGCGCCACCTACACCGACGCCACCCAGAGCTACGTCACCACCGTCGGCCTGCTGTTCACCAAGGCCGACGCCACCGCCATGACCGCCCTGGACACCCGGTTCACCAAGGAGGGCCTCGGTCGCCGCAGCGACCTGATGCCCCGCCCGTACGCCGCGCAGGACACCGTCGCCGCCGCCTTCGGCACCCAGCAGCGCGCCTCCTGGACCGTCTCCGTCCTCACCGACGCCCCCGTCGTCGTCTACGCCGTCTCCGGCTGGGCCGACGGCCGCACCGTCGACGAGCCGCAGCCCGCCGAGGCCGCCATGGAGTCCGGCGCCGACACCGCCGTGGCCCAGGCCGGTCTCGGCCACGAGGCGCAGGGACTCGCCGACCGCATCGAACGCGCCCTGCGCAGAAACGTCGGCTCCGCCGCCACGGAGCAGCCCTCATGAAGACCCGTACCGGACTCCTCGGCGTCCTCCTCGCCGCCTCCCTCGCCCTGGTCCCCTCCACCGCCGCCCACGCCGACGGCATCCGCGCCCAGCAGTGGGCCCTGGAGGCCATGCACACCCAGGAGGCATGGCAGACGACCAAGGGCGAGGGCATCACCGTCGCCGTCCTGGACACCGGCGTCGACGACGAGCACCCCGACCTCGCCGGGAACGTCCTCACCGGCAGGGACCTCGTCGGGTTCGGCGCCGAGCGCGGCGACCGCGCCTGGGCCCGCCACGGCACCGCCATGGCCGGCATCATCGCGGGCCACGGCCACGGCTACGCGGACGCCGACGGCGTCATGGGCATCGCCCCCGAGGCCAAGATCCTCCCCGTCCGCGTGATCCTGGAGGACGGCGACTCCGCCCGCGCCAAGGCCCGCACCACCCGCGGCAACGCCCTCGCCGAGGGCATCCGCTGGGCCGCCGACCACGGCGCCGACGTCATCAACCTCTCCCTGGGCGACGACTCCAAGTCCGCCCACCCGGAACCGGCCGAGGACGAGGCCGTGCAGTACGCCCTGAAGAAGGGCGCGGTCGTCGTCGCCTCGGCCGGCAACGGCGGCGAGAAGGGCGACCACATCTCCTACCCGGCCGCCTATCCGGGCGTGATCGCCGCGACCGCCGTCGACAAGTTCGGCACCCGCGCCTCCTTCTCCACCCGCCGCTGGTACGCCACGGTCAGCGCCCCCGGCGTGGACGTCGTCATCGCCGACCCCGACCGCAAGTACTACGAGGGGTGGGGCACGAGTGCCGCCGCGGCCTTCGTCTCCGGCGCCGTCGCCCTCGTCAAGTCCGCCCACCCCGGCCTGACCCCGGCCCAGATCAAGGAGCTCCTGGAGGACACCGCCCGCAACGCCCCCGCCGACGGCCGCGACGACTCCCGGGGCTACGGCTTCATCGACCCCGCCGCAGCCATCGAGAAGGCCGCCGGGCTCAAGCCGGAGGGACTGCGCGCGGCGGCGTTCGGCGACCGCTACTTCGGCTCCGGCCCCGATGCCGAGAAGCCCGAGGACGACACGTCGGACTGGGCGGCCCCCCTCGCGGGCAGCACCGGAGGAGTCCTGCTGGTGGCGGCGGTGGTCCTGTGGCGGGGCCGCCGCACACGCCACGACGACTTCTAGGCCTCCGAGAACACCGAAACCGCCGCCCGGGCGGCCGCCTCGACCATCGACACCCCGGCCGCCTTCGTCGTGTTGCCGTCGGACAGCACGGTGACCAGGAAGTCGCGCCCGTCCTCGGTCGTCACCCGCCCGATGCTGTTGACGTCCCACAGCCCGGTCGTGCTCCGCGGCAGCCACCCGTTCTTCAGCGCCCACGCCGAACCGTCCGCCGCGGCCGACACCCCCCACTGCTGATCGGCGGCGATCTGTCCCATCAGCTCCTGGAGATAGCTCCGCGAGTCCTCGTTCAGCTCCGAGTCCTCGCCGAACACCTGCTGAAGCAGGGTGAGTTGATCGGTGGCCGTGGTCTGGGTGAGCCCCCACAGCAACCCGTCCCCGCCCTCGGTCGAGGTCAGCCCGAACCGCTCGTTCGCGGCGGCCAGCCCCTCCGCCCGCCCGATGGTCTCCCACAGGACCGACGTGGAGGCGTTGTCGCTGTTCTCGATCATTGCGGCGGCGTACTCCCGCTCCGCCGAGGTGAGTTGCCGCCCCTCGTCCTGCGCCTGGAGCAGCAGCGTCGCCAGCACGTCGACCTTGACGATGCTCGCGGTGTCGAAGGACCCGTCCCCGTACGAGGCGCTCTCACCGGACTCCAGGTCCAGCACCGCCACCGACACCTGAGCGCCGTCCTCGACCCGCACCGACTCCATGGCGTCCGCCAGGAGCGCGTCGGGATCCACCGTCGGCTGTGCCACGGGTTCCACGGAGGCCTCCTCGCTCGCCGCGACCGTCGGGGGCGCCGCAGACGACGATACGGCGCTCGCCGCGCCCGACGGAGAGTGCGCGTGAGCCTGCACGTACACCGTCCCCGCGGCCGTTCCTCCGACGGCGGCCACGACGGCGAGAGCGAGGTACACCCGGGGGACACGACGGCTGCGGCGCGCTCTGGAGGACTCCATGCCCGCGATGGTCGAACCGGTGACTGTGTCTGCCGTTAGACGAAGGTTAGATCTGTGTCAGGGAAATCTGAGATTCCGGTGAAGGGCGTCACCGGCATGTTTCCGGGGCCGCACAAGCGCAGCAGTATCCCCCCGATAGGGTCGAGGACCGTGGCGAACAAGAACATTCCCGACTCTCCCTTCCCCGACGACGACGGTTCCGCCGATCCCCGGCTGAGCGCGGCGCTCACGGCCTGGGCCGAGGACCGCACCGCTCTGGGGCCCGTCCTGGCGGCGCTCAAGGGCGCCCGGCTGCTCGTCCCCGTCGTGGCCGTGCTGGGCGAGGTCGAGGAGGACGAGAACGGGCTGCGCCGGGAGAAGACCAGCGACATGGCCGTGCCGACGCTGCGGGCCGGCGACCGCAAGGCCCTCCCCGCCTTCACCTCCACCGACTCCCTCGCCCGCTGGGACCCGGCGGCCCGCCCCGTCGCCGTACACCTGCACCAGGCCCTGGAGGCCGCCGCGCACGAGAAGGCGGACACGGTCGTGCTGGACATGGCCGGTCCGGTGCCGTTCGAGCTGACCGGGTCCGCGCTGCTGGCGGTCGCGGAGGGGCGTACGACGGCCGATCCGCTGGCCGACCCGGCGGTGGTGGAGGCGGTGCGGGCGGCGGTGGCCGCCGAGCCGGCCGTGCTCCGCGCCCACCTCGGGCCCGGACAGGCCGACGGCACCCTCGCCCTCGTCCTGGACCCGGCCGCCGCCCCGGCCGAGGCGGCACGCGCGGTCGCCCAGCGGCTCGCCGCGGACGAAACACTGAGGGCCCGCCTGGTGCGCGGCCTCGACCTGGCACTGCTGCCGGCCGAGGCGACGCCACCTGGCGAGCCCCTGTACGTGCGGTGACGGACTAGCCGTAGATCGGGCCCGTGTACTTCTCGCCCGGGCCCTGGCCCGGCTCGTCCGGGACGAGCGACGCCTCGCGGAACGCCAGCTGGAGCGACTTCAGGCCGTCACGCAGCGGCGCCGCGTGGAACGAGCTGATCTCGGTCGTGCTCGCGTCGAGGAGACCGGCGAGCGCGCTGATCAGCTTGCGCGCCTCGTCCAGGTCCTTGTACTTGTCGCCTTCCTCGGTCAGACCGAGCTTCACGGCGGCGGCGCTCATCAGGTTGACGGCGACCGTCACGATCACCTCGACGGCGGGGACCTCGGCGATGTCGCGGGTCATCTCGTCGAAGTCGGGAGCCTCGGGAGACTCAGCAGGGGTGTCACTCATGCCCCACACGATAGGCCCAGGTGTACGACGATTCGCACCGCCCCCGGGTAGCTGCTAACCTTGTGTAACGACCGGCCGGACACGTATGTGCTCGGCCCACAAGTGGAGGCTCCGATCTCCCACCTGACCGTCCTCCGGGACGGCGGGTCACCCCGGTCAGGCGGCCACCATCGTTCCGTACGGACGATGGAGTCGCCCGAAAGTGCGCCCCGCGTTCACCGCGGCGGTGCTCCGGTAGTGTTTTGGAGCCCCGCCTGTGATCGTCCGGGGCATTTTTTGTGCTTCGGCGCGGTTAGGTCTTACTGAACGAGAGACATACGCGGCTGTCCGCCAGACCGCCGTGTGGTGCTAACCGAGGAGGATCCATCAGCGCCGAGCCCCGCATCAACGACCGGATTCGCGTTCCCGAGGTGCGACTTGTCGGTCCCAGTGGCGAGCAGGTGGGCATTGTCCCGCTGGCCAAGGCACTGGAGCTTGCGCAGGAGTACGACCTGGACCTGGTCGAGGTCGCGGCGAACGCCCGTCCGCCCGTGTGCAAGCTCATGGACTACGGGAAGTTCAAGTACGAGTCGGCCATGAAGGCCCGTGAGGCGCGCAAGAACCAGGCGCACACGGTCATCAAGGAGATGAAGCTCCGGCCGAAGATCGACCCGCACGACTATGACACCAAGAAGGGTCACGTCGTCCGGTTCCTCAAGCAGGGCGACAAGGTCAAGATCACGATCATGTTCCGTGGTCGCGAGCAGTCCCGTCCCGAACTGGGCTACCGACTGCTGCAGCGTCTCGCGGAGGACGTCCAGGACCTCGGTTTCGTCGAGTCGAACCCGAAGCAGGACGGCCGGAACATGATCATGGTTCTCGGTCCGCACAAGAAGAAGACCGAGGCGATGGCCGAGGCCCGCCAGGCGCAGGAAGCCCGCAAGGCAGAAGCGAAGGCCAACCCCGGCAAGTCGCAGAACGCCGCGGACACCGAGGACGCCGAGGTTCCTGCCGAGGTTCCTGCCGAGGCTCCCGCCGAGGCGTGATCCCGGGGGACACAAGTCCCCGAGGACACAACCCGATACAAGAGACGTTCCATGTGCCCGGTTTTACGACCGGGCACCGGAGCGCCACCGACGAGGAGAGAACGGCGCTATGCCGAAGAACAAGTCGCACAGCGGTGCCAGCAAGCGCTTCAAGGTCACCGGCTCCGGCAAGGTGCTCCGTGAGCGCGCCGGCAAGCGCCACCTGCTTGAGCACAAGTCGTCCCGCGTGACGCGTCGCCTCACCGGCAACGCCGAGATGGCCCCGGGCGACGCCGCGAAGATCAAGAAGCTTCTCGGCAAGTGACGTCGGGCGCGTTGCGCGCCTGACCTCTGACCGGGACCTATTCGAACCCGGGCCGTGTGAGTCCAACCACGGCCCCGCTACAAGGAGTTAAAAAGTGGCACGCGTCAAGCGGGCAGTCAACGCCCACAAGAAGCGCCGGGCGATCCTGGAGCAGGCCTCCGGCTACCGCGGTCAGCGTTCGCGCCTGTACCGCAAGGCCAAGGAGCAGGTCACCCACTCGCTGGTCTACAACTACAACGACCGCAAGAAGCGCAAGGGTGACTTCCGCCAGCTGTGGATCCAGCGCATCAACGCCGCTGCCCGCGCCAACGGCATCACGTACAACCGCTTCATCCAGGGTCTGAAGGCCGCCAACGTCGAGGTCGACCGCAAGATCCTCGCCGAGCTGGCCGTCAACGACGCGAACGCGTTCGCCGCGCTCGTCGAGGTCGCCCAGAAGGCGCTGCCGAGCGACGTCAACGCCCCCAAGGCGGCCTGACGCTGCGCCTGGCTTGAGCCGACGTGACTTGACGGACCCGTGGGTTTTTACCTGCGGGTCCGTTGTGTTGGTAATGGAAAGTAGTCGCCGAAAGTGATGAGCATGCCCTCCGCCACCCCCGATCTCATCTCCCCCCGTTCCCCCCGGGTCACCGCCGCGCGGCGGCTGGCCAAGCGGAACTTCCGGGGGAAGGAACGGCTGTTCCTCGCGGAGGGGCCGCAGGCCGTGCGGGAGGCCGGGGCGCAGCCGGACACGCTCGTCGAGCTGTTCGCCACGGTCGAGGCCGCGGAGCGGTACGCCGACATCATCGGGCGGGCCCGTGAGGTCGGCGCGCGGATCCACCTCGCCTCCGAGCAGGTCATCGCCGACATCTCCACCACGGTCACGCCTCAGGGGCTGGTCGGCGTCTGCCGGTTCCTCGACACCCCCTTCGAGGAGATCCTCGCCGCCCGCCCCAAGCTCGTCGCCGTCCTCGCCCACGTCCGCGACCCCGGGAACGCCGGCACCGTCCTGCGCTGCGCCGACGCCGCCGGCGCCGAGGCCGTCGTACTGACCGACGCCTCCGTCGACCTGTACAATCCCAAGGCCGTACGTGCCTCCGTCGGCTCGCTGTTCCATCTGCCCGTCGCCGTCGGTGTGCCCGTCGAGCGGGCCGTGGCGGGGCTCAAGGACGCCGGGGTGCGCATCCTGGCCGCCGACGGGGCCGGCACCGACGACCTCGACGACGAGCTCGACAAGGGCACCATGGGCGGCCCGACCGCCTGGGTGTTCGGCAACGAGGCCTGGGGGCTCCCGGAGGAGACCCGCGCGCTCGCGGACGCCGTGGTGCGCGTCCCGATCCACGGAAAGGCCGAGAGCCTGAACCTCGCCACCGCCGCCGCCGTATGTCTCTACGCGTCGGCCCGTGCACAGCGCGCCTTCGGAGGGTGCCGTTCCGTCACCGAGAGCTAGTAGGGTGACCAGCTCGGGGCCCCTCAGTCGTCCTGAGAGGTGGGGTACGGGGATGAGTGTCGGCACGAGCAGCGCACCGGGAGCACGGGACGTGAGTCGCCCGCCCGCGCCCCGGTACGGCGACCTCGCCGAACTCGGAATCGCCCCCGACGACCTGCCCGACGGCCTCGTCGTCGCCGACGAGCACGGGCACGTCATCTGCTTCAACGCCGCCGCCGAGCGCATCACCGCCGTCCCCGCCGCCGACGCCCTCGGGCAGCGGCTGGAGAAGGTGCTGCCCTTAGAGGATCTGGAGGGCCGGCGCTGGTGGCAGCTGACCGACCCCTACGGCGGACTCGCCATCCGGGTGCGGCAGCCCGAGCGGAACCTGTTGCTGCCGGGCGGGCGGGAGGTCCTGGTCACCGTCCAGTACGTCCGCACCGAGCCCACCGGGCCCGTCCGCCGGGTCGTCGTCTCGCTGCGGGACACCGAGGCCCGCCGCCGCACCGAGCGCAGCCACGCCGAGCTGATCGCCACCGTCGCCCACGAGCTGCGCTCGCCGCTGACCTCCGTCAAGGGCTTCACGGCGACGCTGCTCGCCAAGTGGGAGAGGTTCACCGACGACCAGAAGCGGCTGATGCTGGAGACCGTCGACGCCGACGCCGACCGCGTCACCCGGCTCATCGCCGAGCTGCTGGACATCTCCCGGATCGACTCCGGCCGGCTGGAGGTGCGCCGGCAGCCCGTCGACATCGGGGCCGCCGTCGGACGCCACATCCAGGCCTACGTCGCCGCCGGGCAGCCCGCCGACCGGTTCCTGCTGCGCACCGAGCAGCCGCTGCCCGATCTGTGGGCCGACCCCGACAAGATCGACCAGGTGCTCAGCAATCTGCTGGAAAATGCCGTGCGGCACGGCGAGGGACGGGTCACGATTGACGTCATGCCCACGGCGTCACCCCGCGAGGGGGAGGACGCCGGTACGTCGGTCAAGGTGAGCGACGAGGGGCCAGGCATCCCGGAGGAGTCCATGAACCGCGTCTTCACCCGCTTCTGGCGGGGCAGCAAGCGCGGTGGCACCGGCCTCGGGCTGTACATTGTCAAGGGCATCGTCGAGGCCCACGGCGGCACCATCACGGTCGGCCGGGCCGCGAGCGGCGGCGCCGAGTTCCGATTTACGTTGCCCGTGGCCGCACCGGCGTATCTCGCCTGACGGCCGCGGGCGCATTCGTAATCCTTCACCCCGTTAGACTCGGCCTTTGGCACCTTTGTGTCCTGCACACGGCCCGCAGAGAGTCTCAGCGCCGGTCACGGGGACCATCCGCCAGCCAATCGGAAGCACGGGAAGAGATGTCGGCACCGAATAAGTCGTACGACCCTGTCGAGGTCGAGGCGTTGAAACCGGAAGAGATCGAGCGCATGCGGGACGAGGCGCTCGCCGCCTTCGCCGCCGCGGACTCCCTCGACGCGCTCCAGGAGGCCAAGGTCGCCCACACCGGCGGCACCTCGCCGCTGGCCCTCGCCAACCGCGAGATCGGCGCCCTGCCCCCGCAGGCCAAGGCCGAGGCCGGCAAGCGCGTCGGCATGGCCCGGGGCGCCGTCAACAAGGCCCTGGCCGCCCGTCAGGCCGAGCTGGAGGCCGAGCGCGACGCCCGGGTGCTGGTCGAGGAGGCCGTGGACGTCACGCTGCCCTACGACCGCGTACCGGCCGGCGCCCGCCACCCGCTCACCACGCTCTCGGAGCGCATCGAGGACATCTTCGTGGCCATGGGCTACGAGGTCGCCGAGGGCCCGCAGGTCGAGGCCGAGTGGTTCAACTTCGACGCCCTCAACATCGGCCCGGACCACCCGGCCCGCGGCGAGGCGGACACCTTCTTCGTGGAGGGCCCGCAGGGCGGCACCGAGTCCGGTGTCGTACTGCGCACCCACACCTCCCCGGTGCAGATCCGCTCGCTGCTCGACCGTGAGCTGCCGGTCTACGTGATCTGCCCCGGCCGCGTGTACCGCACGGACGAGCTGGACGCCACCCACACGCCGGTCTTCCACCAGGTCGAGCTGCTCGCGGTCGACGAGGGCCTGACCATGGCGGACCTCAAGGGCACCCTGGACCACATGGTCCAGTCCCTGTTCGGCGAGGGCATGAAGACCCGGCTGCGGCCGAACTTCTTCCCCTTCACCGAGCCGTCCGCCGAGATGGACATGGTGTGCTACGTCTGCCGCGGCGAGTCCGTCGGCAACCCCGACCGTCCCTGCCGTACCTGCTCCTCCGAAGGCTGGATCGAGCTCGGCGGCTGCGGCATGGTCAACCCGCGGGTGCTCACCGCCTGCGGCGTCGACCCCGAGAAGTACAGCGGCTTCGCCTTCGGGTTCGGCATCGAGCGGATGCTGATGTTCCGCCACAACGTCGAGGACATGCGAGACATGGTCGAGGGTGACGTCCGGTTCACCCGGCCGTTCGGGATGGAGATCTGATGCGGGTCCCGCTTTCTTGGCTGCGGGAGTACGTCGACCTGCCGGCCACCGAGACCGGCCGCGATGTGCAGGCCAAGCTCATTTCGGCCGGCCTTGAGGTCGAGACGGTCGAGCAGCTCGGCGACGGCCTCAAGGGCCCCCTGGTCGTCGGACAGGTACTGACCATTGAGGAGCTGACGGAGTTCAAGAAGCCGATCCGCTTCTGCACCGTCGACGTCGGCACCGCCAACGGCACCGGCGAGCCCCAGGAGATCGTCTGCGGCGCCCGGAACTTCCAGGTCGGCGACAAGGTCGTGGTCGTACTCCCGGGCGCCGAGCTGCCCGGCGGCTTCGCGATCTCCGCGCGCAAGACCTACGGCCGCAACTCGCACGGCATGATCTGCTCCAGCGACGAGCTGGGCATGGGCGACGACGGCACCAAGGGCATCATCGTGCTGCCGCCGGAGACCGAGGTCGGCAAGGACGCCGTCGAGCTGCTTGAGCTGGTCGACGAGGTCCTGGACATCGCCGTCACCGCCAACCGCGGCGACTGCCTGTCCATCCGCGGC
This sequence comes from Streptomyces sp. NPDC079141, assembly GCF_040686775.1. Taxonomy (NCBI): domain Bacteria; kingdom Bacillati; phylum Actinomycetota; class Actinomycetes; order Kitasatosporales; family Streptomycetaceae; genus Streptomyces; species Streptomyces sp. NPDC079141. The sequence continues at coordinate 20,654 of NZ_JBFBLP010000011.1, forward strand.
GTCGCCCGCGAGACCGCCATCGCCTACGGCCTGCCGCTGCGCGACCCGGCCCTGCTCGACGTGCCGGCGCCGAACGCCTACGGCTACTCCGTGCAGGTCTCCGAGCCGCTCGGCTGCGACCGCTTCACGGCCCGCACCGTCTCCGGTCTGAGCCCCGAGGCGCGCTCCCCGATCTGGCTGAAGCGCCGGCTGCAGAAGGTCGGCATGCGCCCGATCTCGCTCGCCGTCGACATCACCAACTACGTGATGATGGAACTCGGCCAGCCGCTGCACGCCTACGACCGCAAGCTGGTCCAGGGCACCATCGGCGTGCGCCGGGCGGCCGAGGGCGAGAAGATCGTCACCCTCGACGGCACCGAGCGGAAGCTGCACGCCGAGGACCTCGTCATCACCGACGACCGCGGCCCGATCGGCCTCGCCGGTGTCATGGGCGGCGCGAACACGGAGATCGCCGACCACACCGAGGACGTCGAGAACGCGACCACCGACGTCGTCATCGAGGCCGCGCACTTCGACGCCGTCTCCATCGCACGCACAGCCCGCCGGCACAAGCTGTCCTCTGAGGCCTCCCGCCGCTTCGAGCGGGGCGTCGACCCGGCCGCCGCCGCTGCCGCGGCCCAGCGCACGGTCGACCTGCTGGTGCTGCTCGCGGGCGGCACCGCCGACGCGGGCGTCACCGAGGCCATCACGCCGTCCGCGCCGCACACCATCACCGTTCCGGCGAACCACCCGGACAAGGTCGCGGGCGTCGACTACGGCCGCGAGACCGTCGTACGCCGCCTCCAGCAGGTCGGCTGCGACGTGTACGGGCAGGACGAGCTGATCGTCACCGTCCCGTCCTGGCGGCCCGACCTGCTGGAGCAGAACGACCTGGCCGAAGAGGTCATCCGGCTTGAGGGCTACGAGAACCTGCCCTCCACGCTGCCCAAGCCGCCGTCCGGCCGTGGCCTGACCCACCGCCAGCGGCTGCACCGCCGGGTCGGCCGCGCGCTGGCCGGGGCGGGCTACGTCGAGGCGCCGAACTACCCGTTCATCTCCGAGCAGGTCTTCGACCAGCTCGGCCTGGACGCCGACGACCCGGCCCGCCGGGTCGTGAAGCTCACCAACCCGCTCAACGACGAGGAGCCCGCGCTCCGCACGTCGCTGCTGCCGGGCCTGCTGGGTGCTCTGCGGCGCAATGACGGCAGGGGCTCGCACGACCTGGCCCTCTTCGAGACCGGCCTGGTCTTCCTGCCGCGCGAGGAGCAGGGGGCCGCCGCCCACCTGCCCGTGGACCGGCGTCCCACCGACGAGGAGATCGCCGCCCTCAACGCCGTGCTGCCCGAGCAGCCGCGCCATGTCGCCGTCGTCCTCGCGGGCGCCCGCGAGCAGGCCGGCTGGTGGGGCGCGGGCCGTCCCGCCGGATGGGCCGACACGGTCCAGGCCGCGCGGACGGTCGCCGCCGAGGCGGGCGCCGAGCTGATCGTGCGGTCCGGCCAGTACGGCCCGTGGCACCCCGGCCGGTGCGCCGAGCTCGTGGTCGCCGCCGACGGTGTCGAGCAGGTCGTGGGCCACGCCGGTGAGCTGCACCCCCGGGTGCTGAAGGCGCTCGGGCTGCCCGCGCGTACGTGCGCGATGGAGCTGAACCTGGACGCGCTGGAGCGGGTCGGCGACGACACGCCGCAGGCGCCGAGCATCTCCACGTTCCCGGTGGCCACGCAGGATGTCGCCCTCGTCGTCGACAAGTTCGTCCCGCACACCGAGGTGGAGGCCGCGCTGCGCGAGGGCGCGGGGTCCCTGCTCGAAGCCATCCGGCTGTTCGACGTGTACGAGAACGCGGAGCAGCTGGGTGACGGGAAGAAGTCGCTGGCCTATGCGCTGCGGTTCCGTGCGGGTGACCGGACGCTGACCGTGGACGAGGCCTCGGCCGCCAGGGATGCCGCGGTGGCCCTCGCGGGCGAGCGTACGGGGGCTGTGCTGCGGGGTTAGTTCCCCGGGCCCCTGACGGGACGCCTCACGTCACCTCACTCGTTCGGGTGAGGTTTGGGGGCGATCTGGTCCTTCCGGGCCATGCGGTCGACAGAATCGGACCGGCCTTTCGGGGTCGGTCCGATTCTGCGTTGTCAGGGCCTACATGGGGGGCCATCGGCATGATCCGCATCAAGGCTGTGTTTCCCCGGCGGCTGCTCGCGCTGGGGCTGCCCACCGCCTGGGGCGCCGTGGCGATCACGTACAAGCTCACCTGTCCGCTCGCCCAACAGGACGGCCTGGGAGCGCGCGTGGCCACCAGCGCCGTCTTCTTCGCCGTCGGAACCGGGCTGATACTCCACGTCCGTCAGGCGCTCCTGCGTGAACTGCGGCAGATCCGCCGGGTCGCCGGTGTCGCGCAGAGCGTGCTGCTGCGGCCGCTGCCGCCGCGCATCGACGGGCTGAACATCGCCGCCGCGCAGCTCTCGGCCGACCGTGGCGCCACGGTCGGCGGGGACCTGTACGAGGTCATCGCCACCGAGCACGGCGTACGGGTGGTGATGGGCGACGTGCGCGGGCACGGGATCACCGCCATCGGCACCGCCGCCGCCCTCCTCGGCAGCTTCCGCGAGGCCGTCCACGACGAACCCGATCTGACCCGGGTCCTGCGGAGGCTGGAGCGGGCCCTCGCCCGGCATCTGCGCGAGCGCTCCCGCGAGGAGCATCCCGCCGGGGGCCGGGAGCCCGACAACCCGGTCGGCGAGGAGTTCGTCACCGTCCTGCTCCTGGAGATCCGCCGGGACGGCATGGTGCGCGTCCTCAACTGCGGCCATCCCTGGCCGTATCTGATGAGCGGCACCACGGTCGCGCCGCTGGCCCGCGCCGATCCGCTCCCGCCCCTCGGCCCGTTCCCTCTCCCGCGCAACCTGACCCCCGCCCGCGCCGGCCGCCTGCTGCCGGGCGAGTCCCTGGTCCTGTACACGGACGGTGCGGAGGACGCCCGCGACGCACATGGCCGATTCTTTCCCCTCCGGGCCGCCTTGGCGGGCGCGATCCACACCCAGCCGTCGTCACCCCAGCTGGTCCTGCGCACACTCCTGACAGCACTCATGCGCCACACATCAGGCACCCCGTCGGACGACATCGCCCTCTTGGTCATCAGGAACGACCGGGTACGGAAAAGCGCCCCTTTAGGGGCGCGAGGAACTGCGCGACCAGCCACAACGAACCCGCAGCCGACAACGCACCGCTAGCGCAACGGCGTTGAGTCGTACGGCCCAGCCGGCGGAGCCGTCCGCCCCGCCACGGAGTGTCGGGCAGGCAGCTGGGCGGACGGCGCGGAATCGGGCCGCCGCACTGTACGAGGGGGAGCCGGCGGCCCGGCCGGCCTCTTGCGAGGCAATTCAGTCAACCGGGTCGAAACTCTCCGCAACAGTGCGCGCACAGCCCGGATTCGAGCACTCCGTTCACACCCCGTGTGAAGGCGGACCCACTACTCTGACGGCACCGAGCCACCCGGGGGGCATATATGCAGCCCAACACTCTGCTCGACGCGATCCTGGACGAGGCGGGGATCTCGCACGCGGGCCTTGCAGCGCATGTGAACCAGGCGGGCCGGGCGCGCGGGCTTGCGCTCAGATACGAACACACCGCCGTGGCGCGGTGGCTGAAGGGCCAGCGGCCGCGCGGCCAGGTGCCCGACCTGATCTGCGAGGTGCTGGCCGGCCGGCTCCAACGGCCCGTCACCCTCGACGACATCGGCCTCGGCGTCCCCGGCGAACCGGCCGTCCCGCACGGCACCTCGCTGTCCGGCTTCGTCGAGCGGGCCACCGCCCTGTGGCGCTCCGACGAACAGCAGCGCCCGCACATCCTCGGCGCGCCCGCCGTCACCGGCACGCCCGCGGTGATGCCCGTCTGGGAGTGGGAGAACCCGCCGGAGGACGTGGACGTCTCGCGCGGCGGCCGGCACCGGGTCACCACGGCCGACATCGCGATGCTGCGCGCGGCCCGGACGCACTACGAGCAGATGTACCGCAAGGCCGGCGGCATAGCGACCAGGACCCGCATCGTGGGCTTCCTCAACGCCGAGGCGGCCCCGCTGCTGCGCGGCAGCTACACCGATGCCACCGGCCGCCAACTGCACCGTGCCACCGGCGGCCTGGTGGCGATCGCGGGGATCTGCGCGTACGACTCGGACGCGCACGGACTGGCCCAGCGCTACTTCCACCAGGCGCTCCGGCTGGCGAAGGCCAGCGGTGACCGGGGCCTTGGCGCGTATGTGATCGCGCTCCTGGTCAACCAGTCGCTGTTCATGCGGGAGTACCGGCAGGCCGTCGCCTTCGCGGAGGCCGCGCTCAGGGCCGCCGGCAAGCACATCACCCCGGCGCTCGCCTCCGATCTGTACGCGATGCAGGCGAAGGCGTACGCCCACCTCGGCGACGGCACGAGTGCCCTGTCCTGCATCCGGCGTGCCGAGCAGGCCGCCGAACGCATCCGGCGCGGATACGAGCCCGACGAAACGGGCTATGTCCAGCCGGGACTTGTCAATGTCCAGGTGGCGGAGGCGCTGCTCAGCCTGGGCGAGCTGGCGGCGGCCGGGGTGCATGCCGCCGCGGCCGTCGACAACCCCGCCCACGACCGGGGCCGGGTGCACCGGCTCGCCATGCTCAGCACGATCGAACTGCGCCAGGGCCATGCCGACAAGGCGGTGGCGACCGCTGTGCAGATGGCCGAGCAGGCGAGAGGGATGGAGTCCCAGCGGCTGCGCGACAGACTCCGGGCGGTGCGCGAGTACCTCGTGCGCAGTGGCTGCGCGGGCACCTCCGAGGCCGCCGAACTCATCGACGGGGCCCTGCGCGTACCGCTCTGAACCCGGCGCGTACCGCCGTAAATCCACCCGAAGAACACTGCGCCGCGCTGCGAGCGGGGTTCTGTGCGCCTGCTGTCAGACCGCTCCTGCTGCGATATTGCCACTTACTCGGCGGAAGGTGGCAGAACCGTGCAGTGGACGAAACAGAACGAACAAACTGTGTACTCAAACCGCTGGTTCAGCGTCAATCTCGCGGATGTCGAGCTGCCGGACGGCCGGCATCTCGACCACTTCCTGATACGGCTGCGGCCCGTGGCCGTGGCAACGGTGGTGAACGAGGCCAACGAGGTCCTCCTGCTGTGGCGCCACCGCTTCATCACCGACAGCTGGGGGTGGGAACTCGCGGCAGGCGTCGTGGAGGACGGCGAGGACATCGCCGTAGCGGCCGCCAGGGAACTGGAGGAGGAGACCGGCTGGCGGCCGGGACCGCTGCACCACCTCATGAGCGTGGAGCCGTCCAACGGCCTCACCGACGCCCGGCACCACATCTACTGGGCCGACAGGGGCGAGTACGTCGGACACCCCGTGGACGACTACGAGTCGGACCGTCGGGAATGGGTCCCCCTCAAGCTCGTTCCCGACATGGTCGCCCGTGGGGAGGTCCCGGCCGCCAACATGGCGGCCGCGTTACTCCTGCTGCACCACCTCAGGCTCGGGCAGGACGCCTTGCCCTGATCCCCCCAACGCGGCGCCCTGGTCCCTCAGTTGCCGAAGGCCTGCCAGATCGCCACGACGAGCGCGCCCAGCGCGGTCAGCGCCGCGACCGCGGGCAGCGGCCAGCGGGCGTGCTCCAGGGCGACGATCCGTGCGGCCAGATCGTCGACTTCCTTGTCCGTCTCCTCGCTGCGGTGGCTGAGCAGGGCCAGGCCTCCTTCGACCCGGGCATAGGCCACATCGAGGCGGCGTCGTAACTCTGCGAGTTCTCCATGGACCACGGGATGTTCGGGGTCGGCGGTCACGAGTCCGCTCCTTTCCGTAGTCGTCACATCCCTTTCTTGCGCCCTTGCATGCGCATGAAGAGTCAACTCGCCTGGTGGACACGTGGGGAGAGTGTGCGACGGGCATATGCGAGCCCGGAGCGCACACGGTGTGTGAATGCGGCGGGCCCGGCACTCCGTGGAGTGCCGGGCCCCTGCTCGTCGCACTGTGTAATCAGCACCCTGGAACGGGCACTGTGCAATCAGCTGTAGGTGTAGAAGCCCGATCCGGACTTACGGCCCAGGCGGCCGGCGTCGACCATGCGCTGGAGCAGCGGGGGAGCGGCGTAGAGCGGCTCCTTGTACTCGGAGTACATCGAGTCGGCGATCGAGACGATCGTGTCCAGGCCGATCAGGTCGGAGAGCTTCAGCGGACCCATCGGGTGGGCGCAGCCGAACTCCATGCCGTTGTCGATGTCCTCGCGGCTCGCGATGCCGGACTCGAACATCCGGATCGCCGACAGCAGGTACGGCACCAGCAGCGCGTTGACCACGAAGCCCGAGCGGTCCTGGGCGCGGATCGCATGCTTGCCGAGCATCTTCTCGGCGAAGACCTGGGCGCGGCTGAGCGTGCCCTCGGAGGTGGTGAGCGCCGGAATCAGCTCGACGAGCTTCTGCACCGGGGCCGGGTTGAAGAAGTGGATGCCGACGACCTGGTCGGGCCGCGAGGTGGCGACCGCGAGCTTCACCAGCGGGATGGAGGAGGTGTTGGAGGCCAGGATGGCGTCCGGCCGGGTCACGACCTGGTCGAGCACCTGGAAGATCTCCGTCTTGACCTGCTCGTTCTCGACGACGGCCTCGATGACGAGGTCGCGGTCCGCGAACTCGCCGAGATCGGTGGTGAAGCTGAGCCGGGCCTGCGTCGCCGCCAGCTCCTCCTCGCTGATCTTGCCGCGTTCGGCGGCCTTGGTCAGGGAGTTGAACAGCCGGGTGCGGCCGATCTCCAGGGCCTCGCCGGTCGTCTCGGCGACCTTCACGTCCAGGCCGGAGCGGGCGCACACCTCGGCGATGCCTGCCCCCATCTGGCCGCAGCCCACCACTCCGACGCGCGCGATGTCTCCCGCGGGGATGTACGTCACATCGTCCCTTTCGCTGTCTTTGGCCGGTGGCAGGTCCGCCGTTGTTCGGGTGCCTGCTCCGTTCGTGCACGTTACTCCCAAGTATCGATGATCGATCGTCGGGGTCGGGCATCCTTTGGCCCGGAGACGGTCCGTGACGATGCGGATCCGCAGCGCAATTGGGGGTGCAGGATGGGCCGAGTCACTCGCCGGGCCTTCGCCTTGGCCGCGTTGGCGACACTCACGACGGCATCGGGTGCGAAGGCCGCGCCGAGGCGGCGGCATGTGGCCGGGGAGATGCGGGGCATGTGGCTGGCGTCGGTGGCCAACCGCGACTGGCCCTCCCGGACGGGCCTGACCGCCGCACAGCAGCGCGCCGAGCTGATCGCCCACCTCGACACGGCGGTACGGCGCCGGCTGAACACGGTGATCTTCCAGGTGCGGCCCACGGCGGACGCGCTGTGGCCCTCGCCGTACGAGCCCTGGTCGGCGTATCTGACCGGAACGCAGGGCAGGGCGCCCGGCTGGGACCCGCTCGCCGCCGCCGTCCGCGAGGCCCACGCCCGCGGCCTGGAGCTGCACGCCTGGTTCAACCCGTACCGGATCGCCAACCACACCGACGTGAGCAGGCTCGTCCCCTCCCACCCCGCCCGCAGGCATCCGGACTGGGTGGTGCGGTACGGCGGCAAGCTCTACTACAACCCCGGGCTGCCCGAGGTCCGTGTCTTCGTGCAGGACGCGATGCTGGACGCGGTGGAGAAGTACCCCGTCGACGCGGTGCACTTCGACGACTACTTCTATCCGTATCCGGTGCCGGGCCAGACCTTCGACGACGACGCCGCCTACGACCGCCACGGCGGCGGCTTCACCAACCGGGCCGCCTGGCGGCGCGACAACATCGACCGGCTGGTGCGGGAGACGGCGGCCCGGATCCAGCAGGCGCGGCCCGGAACGCGGTTCGGGATCAGCCCGTTCGGGGTGTGGCGCAACGCGGGCACCGACCCGCGCGGCTCCGACACCCGGGCGCTCCAGGCGTACGACGAGCTGTACGCGGACACCCGGAAATGGGTCAGGGAGAACTGGATCGACTACATCTGCCCGCAGCTGTACTGGCACATCGGCCACGCAGCCGCCGACTACGCGGTGCTGCTGCCCTGGTGGGCGAAGGCGGTCCGGGGCACCGGGACGCAGCTGTACCTGGGCGAGGCCCTGTACCGGTCGGGCGACCCGGCGCAGCCGGCCGCCTGGCAGGACCCGGCCCAGCTGTCCCGGCATCTCGCCCTGGCCAAGGAGCACCCGGAGGCACGCGGGCATGTCTTCTTCGCCGCCCGGGAGGTCGCGGCGGATCCGAGCGGCGCCATGGCGCGGGTGGTCGCCGACCACTACGCGCGGCCGGCGATGCCTCCGCGCTGAATTACTGGGAGTTCTCCCGGTGGCGGATCTCGGTGTCGGGGCCGGGTGAGCACAGACCCTCGTGCCCGTCCTGGAACCGGACGCGGTACGGAGGGTTGCCCTCCTGGCCCAGAACTTCGACGATCTCGCCGACCTTGTCCTGCTGTCCGACCACCCTGCCGTGTTGGACAAGCTGGTCGCCCACGGTTGCACGCATCTGGAGGGCCTCCTCACCAAGTGCGGGAGCAGCGGTCCGTGGCCTTGAGTCTACGACCCGGGGCGCCGGTGGGAAGTGGGTCGTACGGCCCACTCAGCCGCGCGCCCGTTGGGTGACCGCGATGCAGACGAGCACCGCGGCGGCCGTCAGGGGGGCGGCCACGGTCAGCTGCTCGCCCAGCAGCAGCACCGACCACACCAGTGTGAGCAGGGGCTGCGCCAACTGCAACTGGCTGGCCTTCGGGATGCCGATGGCGGCCATGCCCCGGTACCAGACGACCAGGCCGAGGAACTGCGAGCCCGCCGCGACCCACAGCAGCCCGGCCACACTGTGCGCGGTCAGCTGTACCGGCTCGTACGACAGGGCGAGCGCGGCGGCGGGCACGCTCAGCGGCAGGCACATCACCAGCGCCCAGCCGATGACCTGCCAGCCCGGCATGGTGCGGGCCAGCCGGCCGCCCTCGGTGTAGCCGGCGGCGCACACCAGCAGCGCCGCGAAGAGATAGAGGTCGGCGGTGGTCAGGGCGCCGCCGCTCTGCTGCACGGTGAAGGCGACGACCGCGGCCGCGCCGGCCAGGGCCGCCGTCCAGAAGGTCCGGGAGGGCCGGGTGCCCATCCGCAGGGCGGAGAAGAGGGCGGTGGTCAGGGGGAGCAGGCCGACCACGACGGCCGCGTGCGCGGTGGTCGACGTCCGCAGCGCGAGCGTGGTCAGCATCGGGAAGCCGAAGACGACGCCGCCGCCCACGACGGCGAGGCCCGCCCAGTGCCGGCGGTCCGGCAGTGGGACGCGGAGCGCGAGCAGGCAGCCGCCCGCGATAAGAGCGGCGAGAGCGCTGCGCACGGCCACCAGCGACCAGGGACCGAAGCCCTCCAGGCCCCAGGCGGTCGCGGGGAAGGTGAGGGAGAAGGCGATGACGCCCAGGGCGGCCATCAGGGTGCCGCCCGCTGTCGAGGTCCTGGCCGGGGTGTCGACCGCTATCCGGATCGGGGCAGTAGCGCTACTCTGTGCTCTCATGCAAGAGCGTAGCAGTGTCGATGAACTGGCGAAACAGCTGCGAAGAGAGCTCGACCGCTACTCACCCGGAGGAAAGCTCCCGTCGAGCCGGGCTCTGGTCGAGCGGTTCCGGGTGAGCCCCGTGACGGTGTCGCGGGCCCTCGCGCAGCTGGCGGCGGAGGGGCTGGTGGTGACCCGGCCCGGCGCCGGTGCGTTCCGCGCCCAGCCGCGCGCCCGCACGGCCGCACCCGCCGGGGACACCTCCTGGCAGGAGGTCGCCCTCAGCGCGGACAGCGCCGCCGACCCCGTCCCGCGCTCGGTGGACGCCTCCGGGGTCCTGGTCTCGCTGGCCGCTCCGGCGCCCGGGGTGATCGAGTTCAACGGCGGCTATCTGCATCCGTCGCTGCAACCGGAGCGGGCGATGGCGGCGGCGCTGTCCCGGGCGGGACGCCGGCCCGGGGCCTGGGGCCGGCCGCCCATGGAGGGGCTGGCGGAACTGCGGGAGTGGTTCGCGCGCAGCATCGGCGGCGCGGTGTCGGCCGCCGAGGTGCTGGTCACCTCGGGCGGCCAGTCCGCGCTGACCACCGCACTGCGCGCGCTCACCACCCCGGGCACGCCCGTGCTCGTCGAGTCGCCCACCTACCCCGGGATGCTGGCCATCGCGCGGGCGGCGGGCCTGCGTCCCGTGCCGGTGCCGGTCGACCCCGACGGGGTCAAGCCGGACCTCCTCGCCGACGCGTTCCGGGCGACCGGCGCCCGGGTGTTCGTCTGCCAGCCGCTGTTCCAGAACCCCACCGGCGCCGTGCTCGCCCCCGAGCGGCGCGGCGAGGTGCTGCGCATCGCACGCGAGGCGGGGGCGTTCGTCGTCGAGGACGACTTCGTACGACGGCTGGTGCACGAGGACGCGGGGCCGCTGCCGCGTCCGCTGGCCGCCGACGATCCCGACGGGGTCGTCGTGCACGTCGGCTCCCTGACCAAGGCGACCTCGCCGAGCTTCCGGGTCAGCGCCCTGGCCGCCCGTGGCCCGGTGCTGGAGCGGCTGCGCGCCATCCAGGTCGTCGACACCTTCTTCGTGCCCCGGCCGCTGCAGGAGGCGGCCCTCGAACTCGTCGGGTCGCCCGCCTGGCCGCGCCATCTGCGGGCGATCTCCGCCGAGTTGAGGGCGCGCCGGGACGCCATGACGGCCGCGCTGCTCGGCGGGCTGCCCGAGCTCGCCCTGCCGCACATCCCGTCCGGCGGCTACCACCTGTGGCTCCGGCTGCCCGAGGGCGCCGACGACACCGCGCTGACGTCCGCCGCCCTGCGCGCGGGGGTGGCGATCACCCCCGGCCGCCCGTACTTCAGCGCCGAACCTCCGGCCGCGTACGTGCGGTTGAGCTTCGCCGCGGCCGCGGGCACGGAGGAGATCACCGAAGGGGTACGGCGGTTGGGGGCGGCCTACGGCGAACTGCGCGGCTGACCCGGTCCGTTACGCCAGCAGCCGTTGCCTGATCAGCTGCATCACTTCCGCGCGGCTGAGCCTGCCGTTGTCGGCGGCGTGGAGATGGTTGCCGATGCGCACCGAGACGGCGATCAGGCAGCGGACCTCGACCTCGTCCTCGTCCGGGCAGAAGGCGGAGAACAGCGAACGCAGGTAGTCCATACGGCGGTTGTCGACCCGGCGCAGACGCTCGGCGACCGCCGCGTCCCGGCGGGCCCAGTCACGGATCGCGATATCGGCGGTGGTACCCCGCACGGGGCCGTCCACGGCGGCGGCGACAAGGGCGAACAGCCGCTCCAGTCTGGCGCGGGCGTCTCCGCCACCGCTCTCCACCTGGTCGATCACGCTGTCGGTGACCTCGTGCTCCCAGGTGTCGAGCATCTCGGTGAGCAGCGCGTCCCGGTTGCGGAAGTACCCGTAGAAACCGCCCTTGCTGACGCCGAGCGACTGGGCCAGTGCCTCGATCCGGACGGCCTCGGGGCCGCCCGCGACGAGGGCCCGCAGGCCTTCCTCGATCCACTTGCCGCGCGGCGTGCGGGTCGCGCCCATGGTGTGTGCCTCCTCACGTCCGCGTCGAGTATACGGGGGCGTATAAACGGCTCTACGCTGGATCTATACGCCACCGTATAGAAGGGGTTCAGCTCATGCGACTTCCCCGAACGGCCTACACCGGCCTCCCCTGGCGGATCCACGAGATCGCCGCCGACTTCACGGTCGAGGACGTGTGGGCACTGCCCACTCCCGGCGGGCCCGACGACCTGGACCGGCTGGTGCGGCAGATCGCCGACGGGATCAGCGGCGGGGTGAGCGGTGAAGGGTTCGTCTCCCGCGTGCTCTTCGCCGTCCGCTGGAAGCTCGGAGCGCTGCTCGGCTGGGACAAGCCGGGTACCGGCGTCGGCGGTCGTCTGACGCCCCTGCGCGACCGGCTCCCGGCGGACCTGCGCGAGGGGCCCCGCGGTCCCGACCTCGGGGTGTCCCCGTTCACCTCCGTCTACCAACTGCACGACGAGTGGGCCGCGGAGATGGGCAACAAGACCGTGCACGGAGTGATGCACATCGGCTGGGTCCCGGACGGCTTCGGCGGCTACACCGGCCGTATGACCGTCCTGGTCAAGCCCAACGGCCGCTTCGGCGCGCTGTACATGGCCGCGATCAAGCCGTTCCGGTACGTCGGGGTGTATCCGGCGCTGATGCGGTCCATCGGTCGGGAGTGGGAGGAGCGCGCCGCTCGACGCTCACACTCGTGACCGGACTGCGGCGGATTCCATTTCTGGTGGGTTGTCCGGCTGGTCCTGACCTGGAAGTGGAGTTTCGCGCACCCTGGGTAACTCAGAGGTAACACCACTTGACCTGCGCACCTTCGGGAATCACCATCGCCGCATGTCGCTACGGGTCACGTTCGTCGCCGCCGCGCGGAGCTCCCCGCTGCTCGCGGAGCGCTTCCAGGACGACCGACAGCTGGACCAGGCCGGCTGGGACGAGGTGCAGCGCGCCGCCCACGACCTGGTGCCACTGTCGGCCGCCGAGCTGCGCTACTGCTCACCCACGCCGCGCAGCCGTGCCACCGGCGACGCCCTCGGCTACGCGCCCCTGGTCCAGCTTGCGCTGCGGGACTGCGACATGGGCCGCTGGCGCGGGCTGACCCTCGGCGAGGCCATGGCCCGCGAGCCCGACGCGGTGGACGCCTGGCTCGCCGACCCGCGCGCCACACCGCACGGCGGCGAGTCGCTGCTGGCGTTCATCACCCGGGTCGGCGGCTGGCTCGACACCCGCCCGGTCGGGGACGGCGGCCGTATCGTCGCCGTGGCAGAGCCGTCCGTGATCAGGGCCGCCCTGGTCTACGCCCTGAAGGCGCCGCCCGCGACGTACTGGAACCTCGACGTGCGCCCGCTGTCGACGACCACGGTCACCGGCCGGGCGGGTCGCTGGAACCTGCGCTTCGACGGGGTCCCGCCCCAGCCCTCACGGGCCTAGGAGCTCCCGGGTGTAGTCGGTGGTGAGGACGAGGTCCTTCGCCGGGCCGCGCACCCGCCACACCGAGCGCCAGTGGTCGGCGTCGAGGACGGTGAACTCCCCGCGGTAGAGGTCGGCCGAGCAGGGGTGGTCGGCGATGTGGTGGCCCGTGGTCAGGTCCAGGCCGTGGAAGGGGCGGCCGTCGGCGAAGCGGACGTCCGCCGTGCCGGGCGGGGCCGCGGCAAGGAAGCGCAGGGTCCGCTCGGCGGGCCGGGCCACGCCCTGCCAGACGAACGTGCCGTTCTCCTCGTGCAGAAGGCCGCCGCCGTCCAGCGGGCCGAAAAGCGTCGTTCCGCTGAACTCGCCCCGCTCGCCGTTCGCTTGATCCAGCACCGAGCGACGCACGCGCCACGCGCCTGCCAGATACGCCAGCACGTCCCGCACTGGCCAGAACTCGCCCATGGCGTCCCCGACTCCGTCCCGTCCGTTCCTGCGCGACCCATTGACGCGTTCCTGCCCCCTCCCTATCTTGCCGTTCGAGCTTCTGATCAGTGTCTGATATTTCGAACGAGCGAGTGAACGAGCGAGTTTCGTACCGACCCACGCACATCGAGCCGCGGAGCATCCATGTCACGCACCACCCGCACCCGCTGGAGACTCGGTCTCACCACCACCGCCCTGGTGCTGGCCGTCGCCGCAGTCCCGGCCCCCGCGCACGCCGAGGACGTCACCGACTACGCGATCACCGTCGACCCGGCCGGCCGGGGCGCGAAGATCGACGACACGATGTACGGCGTCTTCTTCGAGGACATCAACCGGGCCGCCGACGGCGGTCTGTACGCCGAGCTCGTCCAGAACCGGTCCTTCGAGTACTCGACCGCCGACAACGGCTCGTACACGCCGCTGACCTCCTGGGCGACCGACGGCACCGCCGAGGTCGTGAACGACGCCGGACGCCTGAACGAGCGCAACCGCAACTACCTCTCCCTGGGCGCCGGTTCGTCCGTCACCAACGCCGGCTACAACACCGGCGTCCATGTCGACGCGGGCAAGAGGTACGACTTCTCGGTATGGGCCCGCGCCGAGAGCGGCAGCACCCTGACCGTCACCCTGAAGGACGCCGCGGGCACCCTGGCCGACGCCCGCCGGGTCGCCGTACAGGGCGGCTGGACCAAGTACACCGCCACCTTCACCGCGAGCCGCACCAGCTCCACCGGCCGCCTCGCCGTCGCCTCCTCCGGCGCCGCCGCGCTCGACATGGTGTCCCTCTTCCCGCGCGACACCTACAAGCACCAGAGCAACGGCCTGCGCAGGGACCTCGCCGAGAAGATCGAGGCTCTCGACCCGGGGTTCGTGCGCTTCCCGGGCGGCTGCCTGGTCAACACCGGCTCCATGCAGGACTACAGCGAGGCCTCCGGCTGGCAGCGCAAGCGCTCCTACCAGTGGAAGGACACCATCGGCCCGGTCGAGGAGCGCGCGACCAACGCCAACTTCTGGGGCTACAACCAGAGTTACGGCCTCGGCTACTACGAATACTTCCGCTTCGCCGAGGACATCGGCGCGATGCCGCTGCCCGTCGTCCCCGCCCTGGTCACCGGCTGCGGCCAGAACCGCGCCACCGACGACGAGGCGCTGCTCCAGCGGCACATCCAGGACACCCTCGACCTCATCGAGTTCGCCAACGGCCCCGCGACCAGCGAATGGGGCAAGAAGCGCGCCGAGATGGGCCACCCCAAGCCCTTCAACCTGACCCACCTCGGCGTCGGCAACGAGGAGAACCTGCCGGCCCAGTTCTTCGCCAACTTCCAGAAGTTCCGCGCCGCCATCGAGGCGAAGTACCCGGACATCACGGTCGTCTCCAACTCCGGCCCGGACGACACCGGTTCGACCTTCGACAGCCTCTGGAAGATGAACCGCGAGGCGAACGTCGGCATGGTCGACGAGCACTACTACAACAGCCCGCAGTGGTTCCTGCAGAACAACGACCGCTACGACAGCTACGACCGCAGCGGCCCCAAGGTCTTCCTCGGCGAGTACGCCTCCCAGGGCAACGCCTTCAAGAACGCCCTCGCCGAAGCCGCGTTCATGACCGGCCTTGAGCGCAACGCCGACGTCGTCAAGCTCGCCTCGTACGCCCCGCTGCTGGCCAACGAGGACTATGTGCAGTGGCGGCCGGACATGATCTGGTTCAACAACCACGCCTCCTGGAACTCGGCCAACTACGAGGTCCAGAAGCTGTTCATGACCAACACCGGCGACCGCGTCGTCCCCTCCACCGCGACCGGCACCCCGACCGTCAGCGGCCCGATCACCGGCGCCGTGGGCCTGTCGACCTGGGCGACCAGCGCGGCGTACGACGACGTGAAGGTGACGGCGGCGGACGGCACTTCGCTGCTGAGCGACGACTTCTCCGGTGACGCCTCGAAGTGGACCCACAACGGCACCGGAAGC
The DNA here is from genome assembly GCF_040686775.1 of Streptomyces sp. NPDC079141. Lineage (NCBI taxonomy): Bacteria > Bacillati > Actinomycetota > Actinomycetes > Kitasatosporales > Streptomycetaceae > Streptomyces > Streptomyces sp. NPDC079141. Next base: position 35,991 of record NZ_JBFBLP010000011.1, read on the forward strand.
TGGAGCATCCAGGACGGGGCCTACGTCCAGAGCGACGAGGCCGCCGAGAACACCCTGGTCACCGCGGGCGACCCGGCCTGGCACGACTACGACCTGCATGTGAAGGCCACCAAGAAGTCCGGGAAGGAGGGCTTCCTCGTCGCCTTCGGCGTCAAGGACACCGGCAACCACTACTGGTGGAACCTGGGCGGCTGGAACAACACCCTCTCCGCGGTCGAACAGGCCTCGGACGGCGGCAAGTCGACGCTGATCTCCAAGGCCGGGTCGATCGAGACGGGTCGCGCCTACGACATCGACATCAAGGTGCGGGGCCGCCAGGTCACCCTCTACCTCGACGGCCAGGAGTGGGGCAGCTTCACCGACGACAAGCCCGCCGAGCCGTTCCGCCAGGTCGTCACCAAGGACGCCAGGACCGGCGACCTGATCGTCAAGGTCGTCAACGCCCAGTCCGCGGCGGCCCGTACGGCGATCGACCTGGGTGGCGCGCAGGTCGCCGCCAGGGCCCGGGTGACCACCCTCGCGGCCGACCCGGACGCGGTGAACTCCGAGACCCAGGCGCCGGTCACACCGGTGACGTCCACCTTCTCGGGGGTCGCCGACGAGTTCACGTACACCTTCCCGGCGAACTCGGTCACGTTCCTGAGGATCAAGCAGAGGTAGCCGCCGCTCGCGTACAACCTTGCGGTTCACCTGCAAGTCATAGCCGGGACGGCGGGCGTTCCCTGTGGCGCCCGCCGTCTCCGGAACGTGATGAGTGGGGGGCGGCGAGTGAATCGGGTGCGGCAGGCGGCGGTGGTGGGTGCTGTGGCGGTGGGTGCCGTGACGGTGGCCCTGGCGGGACTGAGGGGATTCTCCTCGCCCGACGACTCGCCCGCCGAGTCCCGGGAGCGGGTGGTGGACTTCGACGGGGACGGCCACCAGGACCTCGCGTCCCCCGTCGCAGGCGACGTCGACGGCGTGCGCGGTGCCGGTTACGTCAGCGTGGTGTACGGATCGGCCACTGCCCGGAAGACGCGTACCCAGCTGATCTCGCAGAACTCGCCCGGCGTGCCGGGCCGGGCGGAGAGGGGCAACTCCTTCGGCTCGTCGCCGGCCGAGGGCGACCTCGACGGCGACGGTTATACGGACCTGGTCGTGAGCGCGCCTGGCGACTACCGAGGCGACAACTACGACAGAACCGGGCTGACAGTGCTGTGGGGCGGGCCCCGAGGCCTGTCCGGCGGCACCGAGATCGAGGTGCCCAGCGACACGGCCGGACACACGGTCACGGGCGACTTCGACGGGGACGGCCATCTGGATCTCGCCACCGAGGGCATGGTTGCCTACGGGCCGGTCACCCGGCGGGGCGGGGCGGAGCGCACGGCCGAGTTCACGTTGCAGACCCGCGAACACCCGGTGGACGAGGACGACCTGGAGGTGTGGGAGACGTTCGACGTCGAGGCCGGTGACGTCAACGGCGACGGCCGCGACGATCTCCTGGCCACCGCCTGGGTGGACTACGACGGCGAGCTCGTCGGCACCCCCTTCCTGCTGTATCTCAAGGGCACGCCCGAGGGCCTGGCCAAGCCGCGGACCGTGACGCGCTCCGCGGGCCGGGACCTGCGGGCCGGCCAGGAACTCAGCACGGGAGACCTGGACGGGGACGGCTTCACCGACGTCCTGTTCGGGGACATCTACGACTTGAAGGACGGCCACGTGGGCCTGGTGCGCGGAGGCGCGTCCGGCCCCGACGGAACCGAGGTGACCTCCGTCGGCTCCAGGGCCCCGGGTGTGGCGGAACCGGGTGGGCGGGACCTGGACTTCGGCCTGGAGCATGCCCTGGGGGACGTCGACGGGGACGGTGACCTCGACGTGGCCGTCGGATCTCCCCGGCGACTGGTGGACAAGCGGGAGGCCCCGGGCCGGGTTGTCGTACTCAAGGGCGACGGGTCCGGGCGGCTGACCGGCAAGGGTGCCCAGTCGGTCGACCTCGCCGACTGCGATGTGCCGGCCACGCGTACGACCGAGATGCGTTTCGCCAGGGACGTCCGTCTCGCGGATCTGAACGGCGACGACCGGGCGGAGCTCCTCATCGCCGTGCACGACGTCGAGGAGCAGCTCGGATACTGCGTGCTGCCCGGCACCCGGGGCGGCCCGGCCGACTCCGAGCCCTACTTCATCGAGGCCCCGAAGTAGCGCTGAGCCGCCACGACCCCCTCCACCAGGGCATCCACCTCGGCCTCCGTGTTGTACACGTAGAACGTCGCCCGTGTCGTCGCCGGAATGCCGTAGCGGCGCACGATCGGGCGGGCGCAGTGATGGCCGACCCGGACGGCGACGCCCCGCTCGTCCAGGATCTGGCCGACGTCGTGCGGGTGGACGCCGTCGACCGTGAAGGAGACGGCGGAGCCGCGGTCGGTCAGGTCGCGCGGGCCGACGATCCTGACGCCGGGGATCTCCCCGAGCAACTCCAGGGCCCGGGCGGTCAGTCGGTCCTCGTGTGCCGCGACCTGGGTCATGTCCAGCGCCTGGAGGTACTCCACGGCCGCCGCAAGACCCACCGCCTGGGACGTCATCGGCACGCCCGCCTCGAAGCGCTGCGGCGGCGGCAGGAACGTCGTCCGGTCCATCTCGACGATCTCCACCATCGAGCCGCCGGTCAGGAACGGCGGCAGCCCGTCGAGGAGTTCGCGCCGGCCCCACAGCACGCCGATGCCGTTCGGGCCGAGCATCTTGTGCCCGGAGAAGGCGAGGAAGTCGGCGCCCAGCTCGTGCACGTCGACCGGGCGGTGCGGCACCGACTGGGCGCCGTCGACCACGACCAGCGCACCGAACTCATGGGCGCGGTCGGCAAGTTGCCGCACGGGGTTGACCGTGCCGAGCACGTTCGACTGGTGGGTGACGGCGAGGACCCTGGTCCGCTCGTCGATCAGCTCGTCGATCCGCGTGAGGTCCAGGCGCCCGTCCTCGGTCAGCCCGAACCAGTCCAGCGTGGCCCCCGTGCGCTCGGCGAGCTGCTGCCACGGCACCAGGTTTGCGTGGTGCTCCATCTCGGTCACCACGATCCGGTCGCCGGGCCCGATCCGGCGTGCGTTGCCGAGCGCGTACGCGATCAGATTGATGCCCTCGGTGGTGTTCTTGACGAAGACGACCTCGTCCTCGGCGGCGCCGACGAACCGGGCGATCGTCCGGCGCGCGCTCTCGTACGCCTCCGTCGCCTCACCGGCGAGCTGGTGGGCGCCGCGGTGCACGGCCGCGTTGTGCGTGAGGTAGAAGTCCCGCTCGGCATCGAGGACCTGGAGCGGTTTCTGGGTGGTGGCACCGGAGTCCAGGTAGACGAGACGGGCGCCGCTGTCCAACGTGCGCTCCAGGATCGGGAAGTCCTTGCGCAGCGCGTCCGCGTCGAAGGTCACGGTGTCCCACCTCTCACGGGTTCATGGTTGATTCTCCGTGAGACACGCTAAGTCGTTCTCACGGAGAATCGCAAGCATTACCATGAGAGCCGTGGATCACGAGACCCCCGTCTACCTGCACCGGCCCCCCGTCCCCGGCGAGGAGCGCTATGTCTCGCTGGCCCTGGTCAACACGCGTTTCACCCTCAGCCATGGCCGGGTCGACCTGCTCGACGACACCGAGGCCGCGCACCTGTGGCTCGAACGGCACGAGCTGCTGCCGGACCCGGTCGACCTCAACGGCAGGCAGTTCGGCAGACTGCTCGGCCTGCGCGAGGCGCTGCGCGCCCTGTTCACCGCGTACGGCACCCATGAGCGGCCGCCGGCCGACGACCTCGCGACCCTCAACTCCGCGCTGGCGGCGGCCCCTTCGACCCCGCGGCTGGACTGGAGCGCCGACGGCCCGCACCGCGCCGACCGGCCCGACACCGGAAATCCGGCCGCCGCCGCGCTCTCGCTGCTCGCCGAGGACGCCGTCGACCTGCTCACCGGCACCGAGGCCGCGCAGCTCACCGAGTGCGGCGCCGAGGGCTGCGACAGCTGGTTCCTGCGCTCCCACGGCGCCCGCCGCTGGTGCACCACGAAGTGCGGCAACCGAGTGCGGGCGGCGCGGGCGTACGCGGCACGGAAATCACGCTGACGGGCTCACCAGTAGGCGCGGTCGTCCCACGCCCTGAAGTGCGCGAACTCCATGGGGTCGTCGTCCTCGTCCAGACCGGGGAGCCCCTCCGTTTGAAGGGTGCCGCGCCGCCAGGCGAGGAGCGTGTCGATCAGGCCGCCATCGAGCGGCGGCCCCTGGCGGGCATGCCGGGGCCAGACGATCAGCGGCCAGGCGTCGGGGTCCTCGCCCTCGGTCAGCCAGCCGAGGTAGTCGCCGTCGATGGAGTTGGCGAACGGCAGGAAGCCCCCGGGCTCGGGCCACGCGGCGAGCGGCTGCGCCTCCGGATATCCCGCGCGCAGGCTCCGGTAGCCGTCCAGGGTCTCCTCGACGTGGGTGAGGAAGCGCCGTCCGCCGGTGCGCAGCGGCGTGTGGAAGCGCAGCCAGTCGCTCCAGATGCCCGCGCCGTAGCTGTCCATCAGCGTCCTGTACTCGCGCGGCAGCCGGGTGCCCAGCTCCGTGAAGAGCCCCTCCCAGCTGCCGTCGCCGAGATAGGGCGCCTCCGGCGGCGGAACCAGCAGACGCAGCGCCTCCAGGCCCGCACCGGTCTCCAGGGCGACCCGGCTCTCCTCCTCGGTGAGCCGGGGCGGGACCGGCGCGGGCGGCGTCCACGGCCCGGCCGTCTCCAGGTAGGCGGTGCGGGCCATGCTGCCGGGCAGCGGGCCCATCAGGGGACCGGGTGGGGAGGGCAGCTCCCAGCCCTCGCGGACGGTGTGCCGGAGATAGCTGGTGAGGGTCAGGTCGTACGCGTGCCAGGGCCGCAGCCCGCTGCCGGGCACCGGGCCGCTGTGCTGGACGACCACCGTCCACGCGTCGGGGTCGTCGGAGACCGAGGTGTCCCAGAACAAGGTGTCGCCGCCCCGGCTCTCGCCCCAGGCCAGGAGCCCCCCGGGCTCGGGGTGCAGCCGGGGCCGCTCGTCCTCCGGTAGCCTCCGGGCCTCGATCCGCGCCTCGCGCTGGGTCTCCCGCAGCCATCCGCCGTAGTCGAACCGGCGGTCCTGCACGCACGGCACATGGACCCACAGGAACTCACCGAAGTCGAGTGGGCCGTACCGGTCGGCCAGTCGCTTGTAGTCGTCCGGCAGGCGCACCCCGAGCCAGGCCTCCACGGCCGTCCAGTCGACGGGCACGGGGGCGGGCGGGCGTTCGGCGTCGGGTTCGGTGAAGTCGGCCAGGTCCACGGTCACTTGACGTCTCCAAGGTGATCAACGGCGCAATGGCGCCGATTCTCTCCCACGGCGAGCGACGGTGTCCGCCGCCCACCGCGACGGAGGGCCGCCGACTACGGGGTCACCTTGCGGAAGAGGGCCAGGAGGCTCTGTGCCGCTGGGGCGTCCGCGTCGAAGAACTGTGTGGCCAGCGTCGCCGGCACGGCCGTTCCGTGCATGCGCACCTCGTGGCAGGTGAAGCAGAACGCCGCCTCGAACAGCGCCAGGTCGAGGGTGTCCTCGTAGGCCCGGACGCTCCAGCCGGGCGAGAACCCGCAGCGATGCTGCGCGCTGCCGGGCAGGTTTCCGATCAAGGCCAGGGCGTCGGCGGCCTCGCTCCCGGTCCAGTGGGCGACCACCTCGCCGGGATACGGGGCACCTCGCTCGGTCGGGAGAGCGGAGATCCGGACGACTTCGATCAGCGCGGCGGCGGCGACGGCCTCGGTGGGGAGCTGCATGGTCGCAGTCTGCCGCGGTCGGTGTGACTGAGCGCCACAGATGGCGGACTTCGCCAACTACGGCGCAAACGCCGAGGTTGCGCTTCAGGGATTGAGTACTCCAGTCCGACTTCGCGATCTTGCGGTGGCCCCGGTCGGGAACGGGTACGGCCACCGCGTGATCATCGGGGGTTGGGGACTCCTGAAGATCGTGCGGTGGCCGCGGGCCATGCCGTAGACCCTGCCCGCCGGCGGGCGATGTTCGACCAGGTGATGGCCCACCTCGCGGGTCGTTTCGGGAGGGTCGAACCCTGGGCGACCGCCCGCGCCTATGCGCTGGGACTGCTGTCCGGCGCCGAGCGGAGAACTGTCGGCGGCTGGCCGAACAGGCCGGTCATGTCCGGCCGGGGCCGATGCGGCGCCTGCTGCGCTCCGCCCGCTGGGACGCCGACGCCATGCGCGACGATATCCGCGCCTACGCCGTCGATCACCTCGGCACCGACGGCGGTGTCCTGATCGTGGACGAGACGGGCTCTGTGAAGAAGGGTTGCGCCTCGGCGGGGGTGCAGCGCCTGTACACCGGCACCGCCGGACGCATCGAGAACGGCCAGGCGGCGTCTTTCCTTCCTACGCCACCCCGCGCGGACGCGCCCTGACAGAGTCGCCTCTGCCTGCCCGAGCACTCCCGGTGCTCCGATCCCGAACACCGTCAGGCGGCCGGAGCGCCCGAGGAGGGGCAGTTCGCGACCAGGCCCCGCCTGGCCACAGAGATGATCGCCGCCGCCCTGGACGCCAAAATCACCGCCGCGTGGATGACCGGCGACAATTCATACGGCCAGGACCCGCACCTGCGCGCCGGCGTGGAGGAACGGGGCATCGGCTACGTCCTGGCCGTCGTCTGCGCGACCCGGGTACGGATCAACCAGGGCCGTACCCCCATCCGTGCCGACTCCCTCGCCGACCCGCCACGACAGCCACCGCCACCTGCTCATCCGCCGCAGCGTCGAGGAATGCTTCCAGGCCTTCAAGAGCCAGGCCGGACTCGACCACTACCAGGTCGGACACTGGACCTCACGGCACCGCCACATCACACTCGCCATGCTTGCCCCGGCCTTCCTGACCGCTCTTGTCGCCGGCGCCGACCAGGACCGGCCCACTCCACTCCGGCCACACCAATACACCCGTCCCACCGACCGTCCCGGAGATCCGCCACCTTCTCGCCGCCGTCCTCACCCCTCCGGTTACCTCCACAGCCAGGCTGCTGCACTGGTCCAACTGGCGCAGATACCACCAGGCCGCAGCCCGCCGCTGTCACCACCGACGAAGATCCGCCGACGAACTCACCAGATAGATCATGAGACCGCACTGGGGTGCTGGGCAGGAGCATCGACAGGGCCGGAGTCGCTGATTCTGTCCGTCGCCTGTATGACGGCCAGGAACTGCCGGACCGCCGGCCCATCGCGCGGGGAGTGCGGGGCCGGCGGCACCGGTCGGCGGTCAGGCGCCCGGATGCAGTCCGAGCGAGCCCGGCGTCGGGTCTCCCTCGACCTCTCCGAAGTAGAGAGCGAACGTCTGCTTCCAGCGCTCGATCGCGGCGCGGTCGGCCATGAAGCGGGGGAACCCGTCGAGGTTCCCGTTCGGGTACTGCCAGACGGGCTTCAGGCCCGTGGGCGGAGTGACGTCCGTGCGGACCGACCAGCCGTTGGTGGCGGCCTGCTGTTCTCCGGTGGACAACCGCCAGTTGAGGTAGAGCTTGGCAGCAGTGGAGTTCTTGGCCTGCTTCAGGATCGCGGCCCGCTGCCCCCAGGACATGAACGGCGTCGCCCCGTCAGGGAGCACCCACTTGACTGGCCCCGAGGCCAGGGGCGCGCCGGAGCCACCGATGCCGATGGCCTTCTGTCCATTGGTGACGGCCTCCCTGGGGCTGAAGCTGCCGCGGGCGAACTGCAGGTCCTGGGCGGCCAGTCGTGCCAGCCAGTCCCATCCGTACTTCTGCACATAGAGCGCGTAGAGGTAGAGGACCGCGTCGTCGTCGTGCGGATAGGAGGAGGCGATCCGCCCCTTCCACTTGGCGTCGACGAGGTCGAGCGGGCTCGTGGGCACGTCCGAACCGACCGCCGCCGGACCGTACATGAAGCTGAAGGCACTCACCTGCACGGCGACCCAGGCGCCATGCGGGTCCTTGAAGGGGGCGTACACCTGCGAGAATCCGGCCGGCTTGTAAGCGAGCAGACGCCCTTGCTCCTTCCAGCGCACGAAGTCCTGGACGGTCTGCAGCTGTACGACATCGGGTATGAGGGTGTCGGTGGCGAACTGGTTGTCCACCCGGACGTCGTGGTACTTGCTGTAGTCGACGACAACCGTCAGATCGATTTCGGGAAAGCGGTTCTTGAAGCCGGTGCGAAGGCCGTCCGCCTGCGTCGAGACGTCACCACCCGCGTAGATCACGAGCTTTCCGCCCTCCGCGAGGGCGGCTTGGTAGAGCTCGTCGAGCGACCGGGTCTCCTCGGGGCCGGCCGAGTGCGGGGACACCGCGGCAGAGGCTGAGGCTGTTGAGGCGCCGAACACTCCGGCGCCGAGGGCGGCACCAGCACCTGTCGCCAGGATACGTCGCCTGCTGGGGAGGATGGACATGCCGATGAAACCTTCCTTTGGGGGGTGGGGGACAGGGCTCGCACCGAGGGCGTTACTCATTCGCCTGCGGGCGGACCCGGTTGCGCGTCATCCAGGGGGATGGAAGGCGCTCAAGAAGGTGGAACCTGAGTTCAATCGGTCGGTTGAACTCCGCCTTGGTGCAGCACACCACCCGTGTGGTGCGCGAGTGATGTGCTCTGCCGGACGGACGTCAGAACATGGTGTTGTCGTTGGCGCTCTTCTCCGGTACCTCCTGGATCACGTCCCAGTGCTCGACGATCTTTCCGTGGAGACTGCTGTGGGTGACGACGCTCTCGCCGAGGTGCGCGGTGGCGGCGGCCTCGGGCTGGTGGTCGTTGAAGGCCTGCTCGTAGAAGGCGATCACGAGCGCCTTGTTGTCCGCGGCGGACATACGCGTCTCGTGCCTGGGGTGATGGGTGCGGTACGGCTCAGTCGGTCATGGCGTCGCGGACGAGCGCCGTGTCCACGAACTGCTCGAAGCGGACGATCAGGCCGCCGCGTACGACAAAGTGGTGAGCGACGCGGACGTCGATCGGCTTGCTCGTGGCCTTGTTGACGGCGGTGTAGCGGGCGAGGACGACGACGTTCTCGCCGTCGACGACGTAGGTGTCGTCGTGGGCGGCCCAGCCGTCCCAGTCCTGGCCGAGCTTCTCCATGACGTTCGAGGTGACGCCCTCGGGGGTGCGATAGGTGCCGGCGAGCGGGAAGCCGGCCATCTCCGTCCACTCCACGTCGGGGGCGAGCGTGGCGCGCAGGGCGTCCAGGTCGCCAGCGGCCGAGGCCAGGTACTGGCGGCGTACGACGTCGGCGGACGCGGTCGAGGTGGCGAACTCGCTCATGGTCAGCCCCACTTCATCTCGCCCTTGGCGACCTTCGAACCGATCTGCGCGGCGATCAGCATGCCGTTGTCCGGGAAGCGCTTGACGAGGGCGTCGTTCAACGCGGCACCGTCGGCTGCCCTGCCCAGCTCCTCCTCGAAGGCGATCAGGTAGTCGCGGGTGGCGGTGATGGCGGAGCCGTCGGCCGCGGTGCCGGGAAGGCGGTGGCCGGGGACGACCAGTTCCGGGTCGAGGGCGGCCATCTCGTCGAGCAGGTCGATCCAGGCGGCGCGGTCGCCGGGGGTGGGGGTGTCGGCGACCCAGACGTGCTCCTGCTGGAAGAGCAGGACGCCGCCGAGCAGGGCGCGGTGCTCGGGCTGCCAGAGGTAGTGGCGGTCGGGCAGGCCGGCCGGGCCGCCCCTGAGCTCGAAGCGGTGGCCCTCCAGGGTGAGGTCGCCGGTCAGCGGCTCCAGGTCGACCAGGCGGGTGGGCAGGTTCGGGCCGAGCGCCGCCCAGGCCTTGAGCTTGCCCTCGTAGGAGTGCTTGATGTGCTCGATGACGATCGGTGTGGCGACGAACCTCGCCTCGGGGAAGGCGTCGGCAACGACTTCGGCGCCGAAGTAGAAGTCGGGGTCGCCGTGGGAGACGAAGACGGTGGTCAGCGTCTTGCCGGAGTCGAGGATCTCGGCGACCAGGCGGTGGCCGTCGGCGCGGGTGAAGGCGGCGTCCACCAGCAGTGCTTCGTTCTCGCCGGTGACGAGGGTGGCCGTCTTGTTCTTGCTGCCGGCCGGGAAGTCGAGATCGAGGACTTTGAAGGAGAGAGTGCTCATGCGTGCTTCCTCGGGTGAAGGGTGATGGTCGGGGAAATCGCCTCGCGGCGAGGTGTACGACGTGAACCGGGTCGAGGTGGGCAGCCCGTGTCGAGCAGGGGGTGCTGGGCGAGCGGCTTCTTCAGGTAGTCGAAGCGGTAAGTGTCGGTGAGCTCCTTGATCTGCGGGTGGACCGTGTTCCAGCCGACCGGTGTTCGGCGGTGGAGGAGGTGGCGGCGTCCGCCGCAGACAGGCCGGCCGCGAGGAGGCCGTCCATGGGAGCTACGACGCCGAAGGCAGCCAGGACGCGCTTTCTCATGGGGCGGACTCCACATCTGTGGGGTGGACACGGCGAAGTATCTGCCGACGCAGACAATATATCTGCTACAACAGATATTGCAACGACAGATTCTTCCACTCATGTCCTTCTGTCATCCTTGAGGAGTGAACGAGCAACTGCTGAACGACGACGACGTGACACTCTTCGGTCTCTTCGTGGAGGCCTACAGCCGCATAAAGCCCCTGGTGAACCGCGATCTCGATATACCGCACACCTGGTTCGAAGTGCTGCTGCGACTGGGCCGTACCCCCGGCCACCAGCTCCGCATGACGGACCTGGCGGAGGCCGTGTCCTTCAGCTCGGGCGGCTTCACCCGACTCGCCGACCGCATGGAAAAGGAAGGACTCATCCGCCGCGACCCCGATCCCGCCGACCGACGAGCCGCACTCGCCGTACTGACCGACAAGGGCGGACAGGCGCTCGACCACGCACTGACCGCCCACGTCTCCCACCTGCGCAACCACATCGCCGGACCACTCTCAGCCGAGGACCGCCGCCACCTTGAGCGAATCCTGCGCACGCTCCGCGACGCGAACGCGTAAGTTCTGTCCTTGACCCGGATCACCCTCGCGGGCTTCGGACGCCGCCAGAGCCTGCCTCTGGCTCCACGTGACGGTCGTCGGTTCAGCAGGTGTTTCTGATCCCTGGCCGTGCGGTGTGCACGACTGGATCATCCGGGTTGTGCGGGCTGACAGGGCGGCTCGGCGGTATTGCCAGGAGTGCGGTGGTCAGCTGCCGCAGACGATGCCGGCGGAGGCACGGTTTTGTTCGGGTCGGTGCAGGTCCAGGCAGTGGCGGAGACGTCAGCAGACCCGTGAGCGAGTCATCGCGACGCAGCGTGGCGAGCAAGCGAGTGCCCGGTATGTGGCAGGTCGTGGACGGTGGGGTGGAGCGGTCGAGGGCGGCTGTGTACTGCTCGGACCGTTGCCGGGTGCGGGCATGCCGTCACGCCGATTCCGATCCGCTCCAGGCGTGCGCGTAACTGCGGGTCCTGGCCGTAGGCTTCGTCGCCGGTCACCCGCGATGCGGTCACTTCGGCGTCCAAGGTGGCGACGATCATCTCCTCGGCCAGCCGGGGCTTGGTTGCGAAGGCAGGTCCTCGAGCACCCCGGCAGCGTTGCGGCGCTCGGGATCGGAGCACCAGGACCGCTCGGGCAGGTAGGGCAGCCGTCGGTCGATCAGCGCGCGTCCCCGCTCAGTGGCGTAGGCGAGGCATACGCCGACCCGGGAGTTCTCGATCCGGCCGGCTGTGCCTCTGTACTGGCGTTGCACCCCCGCCGGCATGCTGCCTTTCTTCACGAAGCCGGTCTCGTCCACGATGAGAACGCCGTCGTCGCCGAGGTGGTCGACAAGGTAGGCGCGGACATCTTCACGGAGGGCGTCAGCATCCCAGCGGGCATAGCGCAGCAGGCGCTGCATCGGCCCCGGCCGGGCGTGACCGGCCTGTTCGGCCAGTTGCCAGCAGTTATTCCGCTCGGTGGCCGACAGTAGTCCCAGCGCGTAGGCGCGGGCGGTCGCACGAGGCTCAACTCGGCCGAACCGCCCGGCGATACGCCATGACCTGGTCGAACAACACCCGCCGGCGGGCAGGGTCAACGCTGTGGTCCGCGGCCACCGCACGATCTTCGTGTTAACGGGTACTTTCAGGCGAACAGGGAGCCTCCCTCCGACAGGCGCCACCGGGTCAACCTGATGAACACCGCGCCGGCCGACGCCATGGTCTGCGGCGCGCTGATCAACGTCGCAGACTCTCTGCTGTTCGCCACGAACTCCCGACAGCGGATCATGAGTCTGTTCGAGGCATCCTTCGACACCCACGACAGCCGCATGTCCTGGTTCCGCTTCCGCAAGCGCCATGAACACACCTGCTCACAGCAACTGCGCGAGATCTTGGAGCCGCTGGTCAACGCCACCCCGGCCACTGTCGACCGGTGCATGCCCCGAGGTCCAGGGTTCGCGCCCCCCCACGTCCCGGCCTTCCTGGAACAGGACTGGCACGAACGTTGCATTCGACCGACGACCTGGCCGAAAAGGTTGAGGCTGGAGCGCTCCTCGCCAACTCGAACACTCAGCCCCGCCAAGTCAGCCGCTCACCCGCCACCTGAAGTGCTCAGTCACAGCCATGATCGAGAGGGTCGATCACTGGATTGCATAAACGTGCATCGAAACGTATAGTCATGCCATCACGAGGAGGTTTCCATGGCGGTAAGCGCGGCGGTGGCCGGAGCGAGCGGATATGCGGGCGGGGAGCTCCTGCGCCTGCTGCTGGCCCACCCCCAGGTCGAGATCGGTGCCCTGACCGGCAACTCCAACGCCGGACAGCGGCTCGGCGCGCTCCAGCCGCACCTGCTGCCGCTGGCCGACCGGGTGCTTCAGGAGACGACCCCCGAGGTCCTCGCCGGGCACGACGTCGTCTTCCTCGCGCTGCCGCACGGGCAGTCCGCCGCCGTCGCCGAGCAGCTCGGCCCGGACGTGCTCGTCGTCGACATGGGGGCCGACTTCCGCCTCAAGAACCCGGCCGACTGGGAGACCTTCTACGGCTCCCCGCACGCCGGCACCTGGCCCTACGGCCTGCCCGAACTGCCGGGTGCCCGCGCCGCGCTGGAGGGGTCCAAGCGCATCGCGGTGCCCGGCTGCTACCCGACCGCCGTCTCCCTCGCCCTCTTCCCGGCGTACGCGGCACAGCTCGCCGAGCCCGAGGCCGTGATCGTCGCCGCCTCCGGCACCTCCGGCGCGGGCAAGGCGCCCAAGGCCCATCTGCTGGGCAGCGAGGTCATGGGCTCCATGACGCCGTACGGCGTCGGCGGCGGCCACCGGCACACGCCCGAGATGATCCAGAACCTCAGCGCGGCCGCGGGGGAGCGGGTCTCCGTCTCCTTCACGCCGACCCTCGCGCCGATGCCCCGCGGCATCCTCGCCACCTGCACCGCGAAGGCCAAGCCCGGCGTCACCGCCGCGGCCGTACGGGAGGCCTACGAGAAGGCCCTCGCCGACGAGCCCTTCGTCCACCTCCTCCCGGCGGGACAGTGGCCCGCCACGGCGTCCGTCTACGGTTCCAACGCCGTTCAGGTGCAGGTCGCGTACGACGAGGCGGCGGGCCGCATCATCGCCATCAGCGCCATCGACAACCTGACCAAGGGCACCGCGGGCGGTGCCGTGCAGAGCATGAACATTGCCCTCGGACTCGACGAGTCCACGGGACTTTCCACGATCGGAGTCGCACCGTGAGTGTCACGGCAGCCAAGGGATTCACGGCGGCGGGCATCGCCGCCGGGATCAAGGAGAACGGCAACCCGGACCTGGCCCTCGTGGTCAACACCGGGCCCCGCCGCGCCGCCGCGGGCGTCTTCACCTCCAACCGTGTGAAGGCCGCGCCGGTGCTGTGGTCGGAGCAGGTGCTGAAGAGCGGCGAGCTGACCGCCGTCGTCCTCAACTCCGGCGGCGCCAACGCGTGTACGGGACCCAAGGGCTTCCAGGACACGCACGCCACCGCGGAGAAGGTCGCGGAGTCGCTCAACACCGCCGGATACGACGAGACGGGTGGCCACGCCGCGGGCATGGTCGCTGTCTGCTCCACGGGTCTGATCGGTGTGCTGCTGCCGATGGACAAGCTGCTGCGCGGCGTGGACAAGGCGGTCGCCCAACTCAGCCCGCACGGCGGCGAGAAGGCCGCCATCGCCATCAAGACCACCGACACCGTCCACAAGACGTCCGTCGTCACCAAGGACGGCTGGACCGTCGGCGGCATGGCCAAGGGCGCGGGCATGCTCGCGCCGGGCCTGGCCACGATGCTGGTCGTGCTCACCACCGACGCCGAGCTCGACAGCGCGACCCTGGACAGGGCGCTGCGGGCCGCCACCCGGACCACCTTCGACCGCGTCGACTCCGACGGCTGCATGTCCACCAACGACACCGTGCTGCTGCTCGCCTCCGGCGCCGCCGAAGTCACCCCGGAGTACGACGAGTTCGCCGAGGCCGTACGGGCCGTCTGTGACGACCTCGGCCAGCAGCTCATCCGGGACGCCGAAGGCGCCAGCAAGGACATCAAGGTCGAGGTGATCAACGCCGCGACCGAGGACGACGCCGTCGAGGTGGGCCGCTCCATCGCCCGCAACAACCTCCTCAAGTGCGCCATCCACGGCGAGGACCCCAACTGGGGCCGCGTGCTCTCCGCGATCGGCACCACCAAGGCCGCCTTCGAGCCGGACCACCTCAACGTCGCCATCAACGGCGTCTGGGTCTGCAAGAACGGCGGCGTCGGCGAGGACCGCGACAAGGTCGACATGCGCTACCGCGAGGTGCACATCGTCGCCGACCTCGCCGCCGGGTCCGAGACCGCCACGATCTGGACCAACGACCTGACCGCCGACTACGTCCACGAGAACAGCGCCTACTCGTCATGAGCACTACGCGTAAGCACACCGCGCTCCCCAAGGCACAGATCCTCATCGAGGCGCTGCCCTGGCTGGTCCGGCACAACGGCAAGACCGTCGTCATCAAGTTCGGCGGCAACGCCATGGTCGACGAGGAGCTGAAGTCCGCGTTCGCGCAGGACGTCGTCTTCCTGCACCACGCCGGTCTCAAGCCCGTCGTCGTGCACGGCGGCGGCCCGCAGATCAGCGCCGCCCTCGACAAGCACGGCATCGTCAGCGAGTTCAAGGCGGGCCTGCGCGTCACCACCGAGGACGCCATGGACGTCGTACGGATGGTGCTGGCCGGGCAGGTGCAGCGCGAGCTGGTCGGGCTGCTCAACCAGCACGGCCCGCTGGCCGTCGGCCTCACCGGCGAGGACGCGCACACCATCACCGCCACCAAGCACCTGCCCGAGATCGACGGCGAGTCGGTCGACATCGGGCGGGTGGGCGAGATCACCGCGATCGACACGGGCGCGATCGAGGCCCTGCTCGCCGACGGCCGCATCCCGGTCGTCTCGTCGATCGCCCGCAGCCAGGACGACGGACATGTCTACAACGTCAATGCTGATACGGCGGCTGCGGCACTCGCTGCTGCTCTCGGCGCCGAAACCCTCATGGTCCTCACGGACGTCGAGGGCCTCTACGAGGACTGGCCCAACTCCGACGAGGTGATCAGCCGCCTCACCGCCTCCCAGCTGGAGAAGCTGCTGCCGGAGCTGAGCTCCGGCATGGTGCCGAAGATGGAGGGCTGTCTGCACGCCGTGCGCAACGGGGTGCACACCGCCCGGGTCATCGACGGCCGGGTCCAGCACTCGATCCTGCTGGAGATCTTCACGGACTCGGGCATCGGCACCATGGTCGTGCCCGACGGATTCGATCAGGGGGAGTCATGACCAACCAGGAGCTCACCGCCCGGTGGCAGGGCGCGCTCATGAACAACTACGGCACCCCGCGGCTTCCCCTGGTCCGCGGCGAGGGCACCAAGCTGTGGGACGCCGACGGCAAGGAGTACCTCGACTTCGTCGGCGGAATCGCGGTCAACGCCCTCGGCCACGCGCACCCGGCGGTCGTCGAGGCCGTGAGCCGGCAGATCGCGTCCCTCGGTCATGTCTCCAACCTGTTCATCGCCGAGCCGCCCGTCGCCCTCGCCGAACGGCTCCTCCAGCACTTCGGCCGCGACGGCAAGGTGTACTTCTGCAACTCCGGCGCGGAGGCCGTCGAGGGCGCCTTCAAGATCGGCCGGCTGACCGGGCGGAGCCACATGGTCGCCACCCAGGGCGGCTTCCACGGCCGCACCATGGGCGCCCTCGCGCTGACCGGCCAGCCCGGCAAGCAGGACCCGTTCCTGCCGCTGCCCGGCGACGTCACGCACGTTCCCTACGGCGACGCGCAGGCGCTCGCCGCCGCGGTCACCGAGGACACGGCCCTGGTGATCATCGAGCCGATCCAGGGCGAGAACGGCGTGGTCGTGCCGCCCCCCGGCTATCTGAAGGCCGCCCGCGCGATCACCGCGGCGACCGGTTCGCTGCTCGTCCTGGACGAGGTGCAGACCGGTATCGGCCGCACCGGGCACTGGTTCGAGTACCAGGCCCACGAGGGTGTCCTGCCCGACGTGGTCACACTCGCCAAGGGCCTCGGCGGCGGGCTGCCGCTCGGCGCGACGGTCGCCTTCGGGCGGGCCGCCGAGCTGCTCCAGCCGGGCCAGCACGGCACGACCTTCGGCGGCAACCCGGTCGCCTGCGCCGCCGGACTCGCTGTCCTCGACACGATTGCGAACGAAGGGTTGCTGGAGAACGTCAAGCAGCAGAGCGAGAAGTTGCGCGACGGGATCGAGTCACTCGGACACCCGCTCGTCGCCCACGTCCGGGGCGCGGGCCTCCTCCTGGGTATCGTGCTCACCGAGCCGCGCGCAGCCCAGGTGCAGCAGGCGGCTCAGGACGCCGGCCTCCTGGTGAACGCGCCCGCCCCCGAAGTCGTACGGCTGATGCCGCCGCTGAATCTCGGCGACGACGAGGTGGACGCGTTCCTCCGGGCGCTGTCCGGTGTCCTGGACGTGGCCAAGGGGGACGGATGATCCGGAGAATGAGACGACGATGAGTCAGGCGCAGGACCACGAGCACGCAGGGAACGGGCCTGCCGTGCCGCAGACCCGCACCGCACGCCACCGCCGGATCGTGGACATCCTCAACCGGCAACCGGTGCGGTCGCAGAGCCAGTTGGCGAAGCTGCTGGCGGATGACGGGCTGACGGTGACGCAGGCGACGCTCTCCCGGGATCTGGACGAGCTGAACGCGGTGAAGATCCGCAACAACGACGGCGACCTGATCTACGCGGTGCCGAGCGAGGGGGGGTTCCGTACCCCTCGGGCACCGCTGGGGGAGTCGGCGAAGGAAGAGCGCATGCGGCGCCTCTCGCAGGAGCTGCTGATCTCCGCGGAGGCGTCGGCGAACCTCGTGGTCCTGCGGACCCCTCCGGGGGCGGCGCAGTTCCTCGCCTCGGCGATCGACCAGGCGGAGCTGCACGACATCCTCGGCACGATCGCCGGTGACGACACGTTGCTGCTGATCAGCCGGGATCCGAGTGGCGGGCAGGCACTGGCGGAGCACTTGCTGCGGCTGGCTCAGAACGGCCACTGAAGGGGGCGGTTGCGGGTTTGTGCCGGGTGCGGGTGCGGGTGCGTGGGGGGCTGGTCGCGCAGTTCCCCGCGCCCCTAAAGGGGCGCTACCCGTGCCCCGCTTCACCATGTCACCCGCGTAGCTGCGGGCAGTCGTGCCGCTGGGGCGGCACGGGTGGGCGCAGCGGCACCCGGCCAGCGCCGGCGAGCGCACCCACCCCCCCCGCTCAGCCCAGCCGCGCCGCCAGTCCCCCCGTACACCGCACCTCATCGCCCGCCGTGATCAGCAGCGCCTCGACACCCGGCAGCGACTCCAGCCAGCGCAAGCCCTCCCGCGACCCCATCGCGAAGGCCGCCGTCGCCCAGCAGTCCGCCCAGGTCAGCTCTGGGGCTACGACCGTCACGGCGACCAGGTCGGTGACGGCGGAGTGCCCCGTGCGCGGGTCGACGATATGCGCCCCCCGCTCCGCCGTCCCGGACGTGGCCACCGCCAGCTCGTCCACGCCCGCCGCCGAGACCACCGCCGCCAGCCCACCCGGCCGCAGCGGATCCGCCACCCCCACCCGCCAGGGCCGCTCCGGCCCCGGCACGCCGAGCAGCTGCACGTCCCCGCCCCCGTTGACGCTCACCCCGCTCGCCCCGGCCTCCGCAAGCCGCCGCGCGGCCCGCTCCACGGCCCAGCCCTTCACGATCCCGGTCGGATCGAGCCGGCCCTCGTACGAGGTGCTGAACCAGCCGTCGCTGACCCGCTCCGCCTCCGCGCCCAGCGCCAGCACCCGCGCCACCTCGGGAGCGCACTCCTCGACGGTCAGCTCCCCGCGCACCAGCCGGGAGACCTGACTGTCCTCGCGGTACGTGCTGAACACCTCGTCGGCCCGGTGCAGCCCCGCCACCGCCTCCGCCAGCGCCGCCGCCACCGCGTCCGGATCCCCGCCGCGGACGTCGAAGGAGAAGACGGTCCCCATGACCTCCTCCACATGACGCACCGCGGCGGGAGCCTCCGCCGGCTCCGCCACCGACTCAGCCACCGACCTGGTCCAGGGCCGACTGCAACGACTGCTTGTAGCCGTTGCTGGTGTACGTGGCCCCGGACACCGCGTCGATGTCCGCGCTCCCGGCCGCCACCGCGGCCTGGTTGAGCTTCGGTACGGCGTTGCCGTTGATCTGTGTGCTCTGCCCGCCGCTGGGCGCCTGCACGGCCTCCGCCTCGGTGATCTTCCCGCCGCTGACGGTGATCCGGACCTGCACGGGCCCGTACTGGGTGTCCACGACGCTGCCGGTGACGGTACGGGCGGCGGCCTCGGCGCTCCCGGAGCCCGGCTCCTGCGATTCCTGACCGCCGGCCGCCTCCATCTTGTCCAGCGCCGACTGCAACGACTCCTTGTAGCCGCTGCTGGTGTACGTCGCCCCGGACACCGCGTCGATCTCCGCGCTCTGTGTGCCCAGCGCCGCCCGGTTCAGCCGCGGCACGGCCATGGCGGTGACCTCGGTGCTGCGCCCGCCGCTGGGCGCCTGCACGGTCTCCGCCTTGGTGATCTTCCCGTCGCTCACGGTCAGCCGGACCTGGACGGTCCCGTACTGGGTCTTCACCGCGTCCCCGGTGACCGTCCCGGGCTGCTCGGCGGAGCTGCCGCCCTGGGCCGACTCCTGGGCCGCCGCGGTCTGCTGCGGGGCCGCACCGCCCGCGGCCGACGCGGAGGCCGGGTCGGAGCCCGGCTTCAGCGACAGCAGCAGCACGATCCCGGACACGGTGGCGGCGCCGGCCAGCACGACCCGTCGGATGGGGTGACTCTTCCTCATGCTCCTACAGCTCCTGAAGTCCCGTCGCTCACATCTCGAACGACTCGTGATGGATGCGGCGGGCGGGCACTCCCGCGCCGCGCAGTGCTTCGTAGACGGACTGCGCGAAGCCGGGCGGCCCGCACAGGAAGACGTCGTGCTGGTCGATGTCCGGCAGCTTGTCCCGCAGCCGCTCGGCGGAGATGTCCGGGCGCTCGCCGTCCGGGCTGTTGACGGCGTACATCAGCCGTGCGCCCCGCTCGTCGGCGATGGCGGCCAGCTCGTCCCACAGGGCCAGGTCCTGGGTGCTGTTGGCCCGGTACAGGAGGGTGATGTCGCCGGAGGCGCCCGGCAGGGTCTCGAACAGCGCCCGCATCGGCGTGATGCCGACCCCGCCGGCCACCAGCAGCACCTTGCCGCGGCTGCGGCGCTGGGCGGTCAGCGCGCCGTACGGGCCCTCCGCCCACACCTTGGTGCCGGGCTCCAGCTCGCGCAGCCGGGCGCTGTGGTCGCCGATCGCCTTGACGGTGATCCGCAGCATGTCGGGGCGCGGTGCCGCCGACAGCGAGTACGGGTGGGAGCTGAACCGCATGCCCGGCGCCAGGAACCGCCACCGGAAGAACTGCCCGGCCTCCGCGCCCATCCGGTGCAGTTTCTGCCCGCGGATGAGCACCGACACGATCCCCGGCGTCTCCTCGTACACCGCCTCGACCCGCATCCGGTGCCGCAGGTTGAGCCGGACCGGGGTGATGACGCGGTACCAGACCACCAGGGCGGTGACCGAGCCGTACAGCCCGTACCAGACGGTCTTCGCGGCCGGTTCGACGGCGAAGTCGTTGCCGGTGGTGATCTGGTGCCAGAACGTCAGGAAGACCGCCGCGTACGTCAGCAGGTGCACGTGGTACCAGGTGTCGTACGGGATCCTGCGGCGGATCGGGCCGATCGAGATCAGTCCGATGAAGAACAGCAGGCCGGTGCCGATGGCCGCCTTGCCCATGTCCGGCAGCTGGTTGATCGAGTCGATCGTCTGCTGGACGATGTCGCCGAGACCCTTGCCCGCCTGGAGGGCGTAGCCCCACATGATGAGGAAGACGTGGGCGAGGGTCAGACAGAGCGTGTAGCGGCCGCTCATCGCGTGCCAGCGGGCGACCCGGTCGGAGCCCACCCGGCGTTCCAGGGCGGGCACCCGGGCCATCTGGAGGACCACGAGCGCCATCAGATAGCCGGCCAGCAGTCCGGTGATCCG
Organism: Streptomyces sp. NPDC079141; assembly: GCF_040686775.1. Taxonomy (NCBI): domain Bacteria; kingdom Bacillati; phylum Actinomycetota; class Actinomycetes; order Kitasatosporales; family Streptomycetaceae; genus Streptomyces; species Streptomyces sp. NPDC079141. Next base: position 56,401 of record NZ_JBFBLP010000011.1, read on the forward strand.
CCCCGCGTTGATGATCCGGCTGGTGGTGTCGGTGACGGCGGGGGTGTTCTGCCACCACAGCCACAGCACCCCGGCCGCGCCCGCCCACACGGCGAGCAGCAGCAGGGTCGCCGGGGAGCGGCGCGGACGGATGCGGCGCATCGTCTGGCGGCGGGCGGCACGGCCGCCTGCGAGCGTGGTGGTCACGGTTCCTCCGGGGACGGACAAGGGTGGGCGTGGTCCCTTGGCCCAGAGGTACGTGCGAGAACTGCGGTGTGTTCAGCGACCCGACGGCGGGAGCGGCAGCGGCACCCCGGGCAGGCCGTCCAGGCTGGTGGCGATGGAGCGCTTGGCGAAGTAGGCGCTGAGCGAGTCGTCGTCCTCGCGCGCGAAGCGCCTGCCGTGCAGGTCGCGGTCCTCGTCGTAGGTCATGAGGGGCACCGCGTAACCGCAGGAGTCGCGGATGACCTCGGCCGTCACCACGATGATCGCGCGCAGGCCGTGCAGGCTCGGGTCGATGTCCGGGAAGCGGGCGAGGAGTTCGGGGAAGCGCGGGTCGTCGCGGAACACCGGCTCGCCGCGGCCGTGCACGCGGACGATGTTGGGCGGGCCCTGGAAGGCGCACCACATGAGCGTGATCCGGCCGTTCTCCCGAAGATGCGCGACGGTCTCGGCGTTGGAGCCGGCGAAGTCGAGGTAGGCCAGGGTGAGTTCGTCGAGGATCGCGAAGGAGCCCTTGAGGCCCTTGGGGGAGAGGTTGACGGTTCCGTCGGCGGACAGGGGAGCGGTCGCGGTGAAGAAGAGGGGCTGCTCCTCGATGAAGGTCCGCAGCCTGCCGTCTATGCGCTCATAAGTTTTTCCCACGTCAACCGATTATGGGCGAGGATCGTTTGCCTGTCTAACGAATTCCGGGCGCGCGAACGCCACGGCCGCCCCGGCCGGCGTGCCAGCGGGGCGGCCATGGCTGCCTGTCACGTCACTTGACGAGGGTGCAGGTGGCGAGGGAGTTCAGGCCCTGGGGCTTCGCCGCCGTGCGGCCGATGGAGATGGCGATGCGGTCGATGGTGGCGGTGCGCTTGCTGGCGAGGGGGCCGAGGATTGCGTTCTGGACGAAGTTGGGTCCGCCCTGGCCGACGGTGTTGACGAGTCGTTGGTTGGCTTCCTGGATCTGGGTGTTGAGGAGGGTGAGGTTGCGGTCGACCTCGGCCCTGGCGGAGGCCGGGACCGCCGGCAGTTTGGAGCGGACGTCCGGGCAGCTGATCGTGCCGACCGCACCCGCGTTGCCGGTATTGCCCGTGTTCCCGCCGGCTGCCGGGGTGGGGGTGGCCTTGGCGCCGCCGCCCGCGTTGGTCCCGGTGGCGTTGAGGGTGCAGGTGGCGAGGGAGTTGAGGCCCTGGGGCTTGGCGGCCGTGCGGCCGATGGAGATGGCGATGCGGTCGATGGTGGCGGTGCGCTTGCTGGCGAGGGGGCCGAGGATTGCGTTCTGGACGAAGTTGGGTCCGCCCTGGCCGACGGTGTTGACGAGTCGTTGGTTGGCTTCCTGGATCTGGGTGTTGAGGAGGGTGAGGTTGCGGTCGACCTCGGCCCTGGCGGAGGCCGGGACCGCCGGCAGCTTGGAGCGGACGTCCGGGCAGCTGATCGTGCCGGGGCCGGCCAGCGTGCGGGCCGAGCCGTTGCTCTTCGCGGACTCCCCGGCGAGTGCGGAGTTGACGATCACCGCGCCGGACAGCGCCAGCGCGGCGGCGCCGCCGATGATCGCGACGCGGCGCTTGTTGTACTTCGGAAGAGCCCTGGACATGCGGAAGCCTCACTCGGGTCGGGGGGTGTTGTGGTGTCTTCGGTGTACAAACGCGGCGCCTGCGTTCGGCGAGAGATACGGGAAAGCGGTTTCCCGCGTTCAAAGGGAGCGGGGATTCGCCCGCACCGCACCCTCGATTGACGAATCATGCAGAGCACTGCATACTCATGCATGTCGGTGAATGAAGCGCGACCGGGCACCACCCAGACGGCCGCCTCCCCGTTCACGCCACGGGGAGGCGGTACACCATTCAGACCTCCGAGGAGCACAGCTAGTGAGCAGCAACACCGGTGACGTACGGCTCTGGGGCGGTCGTTTCGCCGACGGACCCGCCGAGGCCCTGGCCAAGCTGTCCGCGTCCGTCCACTTCGACTGGCGGCTCGCGCCCTACGACATCGCCGGCTCGCGTGCCCACGCGCGCGTGCTGCACAAGGCGGGGCTGCTCACACAGGACGAGCTGACCCGGATGATCGCGGGCCTGGACCGGCTCGAAGCCGATGTCGCCGACGGCTCCTTCGTCGGCACGATCGCCGACGAGGACGTCCACACCGCCCTGGAGCGGGGCCTGCTGGAGCGCCTCGGCCCCGACCTGGGCGGCAAGCTCCGTGCGGGGCGGTCGAGGAACGACCAGGTCGCGACCCTCTTCCGGATGTACCTGCGGGACCACGCCCGCACGGTCGGCGGCCTGATCGCCGAGCTCCAGGACGCGCTGGTCGGCCTCGCGGAGGCGCACCCGGACGTGGCCATGCCCGGCCGCACCCACCTCCAGCACGCCCAGCCGGTGCTCTTCGCCCACCACGTCCTCGCCCATGTGCAGTCCCTGTCCCGGGACGCCGAGCGGCTGCGCCAGTGGGACGAGCGGACGGCCGTGTCGCCGTACGGCTCGGGCGCCCTGGCCGGTTCCTCCCTCGGCCTGGACCCGGAGGCGGTGGCGAAGGACCTCGGCTTCGAGCACGGCTCCGTCGCCAACTCCATCGACGGCACGGCCTCCCGTGACTTCGTCGCGGAGTTCGCCTTCATCACCGCGATGATCGGCGTGAACCTCTCCCGGATCGCCGAGGAGGTCATCATCTGGAACACGAAGGAGTTCTCCTTCGTGACCCTCCACGACGCCTTCTCCACCGGCTCGTCGATCATGCCGCAGAAGAAGAACCCGGACATCGCGGAGCTGGCCCGGGGCAAGAGCGGCCGCCTGATCGGCAACCTCACCGGCCTGATGGCGACCCTCAAGGCGCTGCCCCTCGCCTACAACCGCGACCTCCAGGAGGACAAGGAGCCGGTCTTCGACTCCATCGACCAGCTGGAGGTCCTGCTCCCCGCCTTCACCGGCATGATGGCGACCCTCACGGTCCACCGCGAGCGCATGGAGGAGCTGGCCCCGGCCGGCTTCTCCCTCGCCACCGACATCGCCGAGTGGCTGGTCAAGCAGGGCGTCCCGTTCCGGGTCGCGCACGAGGTCGCCGGCGAGTGCGTCAAGGTCGCCGAGTCCGAGAACAAGGAACTGGACGAGCTGACGGACGACCAGTTCGCGAAGATCTCCGCCCACCTGACCCCGGAGGTGCGCACGGTGCTCAACGTCCCGGGCGCCCTGGCCTCCCGCAACGGCCGCGGCGGCACGGCGCCGAGCGCGGTGGCGGTGCAGCTGGCGGAGGTCAAGTCGGACGTGGCGGCACAGCACAAGTGGGCGGCACGGCAGCAGGGCTGAGGGGCGCGGGGCTGTGTCGATGTGCGGCTCCGCCGCGTGGGCGCGACAAGCCACGACGCACCCGCGCTCGCCACAGCACCGCACAAACCGAGCTCTGAGGCGAGAACCGAAGGTCATCGCAGGTTACGTTGGTCAGGAGTCGTACCGGAGCCGACCGAACGGAGCCCGCGATGCCCTTCGCCCGCCTCGCGACCGCAACCACCCCCACCTGCCACATCGGACTGGGCCTCGCCGCCGTCGGCCGCCCCGGCTACATCAACCTCGGCCGCGACAAGGACCTAGGTGAGAACCGCAGCGTCGACACGCTGCGCACCCGCACCCACGAACTCCTCGACGCCGCCTACGCCCAGGGCGTGCGCTACTTCGACGTGGCCCGCTCCTACGGCCGCTCGGAGGAGTTCCTCGCCGACTGGCTGAACGCCCGCCCCGACATCGACGACATCGTCGTGGGCAGCAAGTGGGGCTACACCTACACCGCCGGCTGGACGGCGGACGCCGAGACGCACGAGGTCAAGGACCACAGCCTGGCGGCGTACGAGCGCCAGCGCGCCGAGACCGACGCCCTGCTCGGCGAGCGGCTCGACCTCTACCAGATCCACTCGGTGACCCCGGACTCTCCCGCCCTCACCGACAAGGACCTGCACGCCAGGCTGGCCGAGGCCGCCGCCCAGGGCCTCACCGTCGGCTTCTCCACCAGCGGCCCCGCGCAGGCCGACGCGATCCGCGCCGCCCTCGCCGTGACGGTCGACGGCGAGCCCCTCTTCCGTACCGTCCAGTCGACGTACAACGTCCTGGAGACCTCCGCCGCCCCCGCCCTGGCCGAGGCCCACGACGCCGGACTCACGGTGATCGTCAAGGAGGGCATGGCCAACGGGCGGCTCGCCGAGCCGTACGCGCCGGACGCGCTGAAGGCCGTGGCCGCCGAGACATCCCTGGGCTGCGACGCCGTGGCCCTCGCGCTCGTCCTGCGGCAGCCCTGGGCCGGGGTCGTCCTGTCCGGCGCCGCCACCGCCGTCCAGCTCGCCTCCAACCTGCACGCTCCCGTGGTCGACCTCGACGAGGACCAGCTGGCGCGGCTCGCGGCGCTCGTGGAGGACCCGCAGGCGTACTGGGAGCGGCGCGGGCAGCTGCCCTGGCACTGAGAGAAATCGCCCCGACCGGCGCATAGGTGAGTCACGCATGCCCAGCGTGAGACATCAATGTCTCACTTGGGTTATAGTCGTCTCATGGCTGTCGATCGTGACCACGTGCTGCGCAGTGCCGCGGCCCTGCTGACCCGGAAATCCACCGCGACCATGGACGAGGTCGCCAGGGCCGCCGGGATCAGCCGCGCCACGCTGCACCGGCAGTTCGCCGGACGCGACGCGCTCGTACGGGCGCTGGAGTCGCTCGGCATCGCCGAGTGCGAGGCCGCGATGGACGCGGCCCGCCTGGACGAGGGCACCGCCACCGAGGCCGTACGCCGGCTCGTGCGCGAGATCGAGCCCGCGGCCGGACTGCTCGCCTTCCTCGTCACCGAGAACCAGCTCTTCGAGGGCGAGGAGCAGAACGCGGGCTGGGCCCGGCTCGACGCCCGCATCGCCGCCCTGTTCCGGCGCGGCCAGCTCGGCGGAGAGTTCCGCATCGACCTGTCGCCCGTGTGGCTCACCGAGGCGTTCTACGGGCTCGTCGGCTCCGCCGCCTGGTCCGTACTGGACGGCCGGGTGGCCGCCAAGGACTTCCAATTCATGATCGTCGAGCTGCTGCTCGGCGGCGCACTACGGAGAGAGGAATCATGACCAGCACCCTGCAGCCGGCGACCACGACCGAGGCGGTGAAGCGCCCCGGCCGCTGGCTCGCGCTGTCCGTCCTCGTGCTCGCCGTGCTGCTGGTGGCCGTCGACGCGACCGTCCTCGGTCTCGCGACCCCCTACATCAGCGAGGACCTGAGGCCGTCGGGCACCCAGCTCCTGTGGATCGGCGACGTCTACTCCTTCGTCATCGCCGGTCTGCTCGTCTCCATGGGCAGCCTCGGCGACCGAATAGGCCGCAAGAAGATCCTGCTCGTGGGCGCGACGGCGTTCGGCGCGATATCCGTGCTCAACGCCTACGCGACGACCCCCGAGCTGATGATCCTGGCCCGGGCGCTGCTCGGTGTCGCCGGCGCCACCCTGATGCCGGCCACGCTCGCCCTGATCCGCAACCTCTTCCACGACCCGCGCGAACGCAGCCTCGCCGTCGGTATCTGGGGCGCCACCGCCTCCGCCGGTACGGCCGTCGGCCCCATCGTCGGCGGCTTTCTGCTCGAACACTTCTGGTGGGGCTCGGTCTTTCTGATCAACCTGCCCGTGATGGCCGTCCTGGTCCTCGTCGGCATCAGGATGCTGCCGGAGTCCCGCAACCCCGACCCCGGCCCCTGGGACCTGCTCAGCGTCGTGCTGTCGCTGGTCGGCATGGTCGGCGTCGTCTACGGCGTCAAGGAGGCCGCCGCGCACGGCTTCGCGTGGCAGCCGCTGGCCGTCGGCCTGCTGGGCGCCGCCGCGCTCCACGGCTTCGTACGCCGCCAGTTGACCCTGCCGGCGCCGCTGCTGGACATGCGCCTGTTCCGCAACCGCGGCTTCAGCGGGGCGGTCCTCGCCGACCTGCTGACCATCCTCGGACTGTCCGGCCTGGTGTTCTTCCTCTCCCAGTACCTGCAACTCGTGCAGGGCCGGGGCCCGTTCGAGGCGGGCCTGGCCGAACTGCCCGCCGCGGTCGGCGCGGTGGCGGCCGGTCTGGTCGCGGGCCGGGTGGCGCGCCGCTTCTCGGTGCGTGCCGTGGTCTCCGGCGGACTCGCGGCGGTCGGCCTGGCGCTGGCCGCGCTGACGGTGCTCGACCGCTCGACCGGCTATCCGCTGCTCGGCGCCGCTCTGCTGGTCGTCGGCATCGGCGCGGGCTTCTCCTTCACGGTGACGGCCGACGTGATCCTGGGCTCCGTGCCCAAGGAGCAGGCGGGCGCGGCATCGGCGGTGTCGGAGACGGCGTACGAACTGGGCGCGGCCCTCGGTATCGCCGTACTGGGCTCGATCGTCACCGGTGTGTACCGCGGCTTCACGGGCCCGGCGGGCACACCGGCCGAGGCGCACGAGTCGCTGGGCGGCGCGGTGGAGACGGCGGCGGGGATGCCGGCGCAGACGGGTCAGGCGCTGCTGACCTCGGCCCGGGACGCCTTCGTGGACGGCCTGACGCTGGCGGCGGGCGCGGGAGCGGCGGTGCTGCTGCTGGCGTCGGTGGCGGCGTGGTTCATGCTGCGAAACGAGCGGCTGGAGAGCCGCCCGTAAGGGCAGCGGGACCGTGCTGCTCCGCCGGGTGGGCGCGACAAGCGCCCACCCGGCCCGCGGGCGACAGGTGGCCTACGCGGCTTCCTTCGCCTTCGTCGCGTACATGTCGACGTATTCCTGCCCCGACAGCCGCATGACCTCTGCCATCACGGAATCGGTGACCGCCCGCAGCACATAGCGGTCGCGGTCCATCCCGTCGTACCGCGAGAACTCCATGGCCTCGCCGAAGCGCACCGTCACCTTCGAGGGCCGCGGCATCCCCGCACCCCCCGGCTGGATCTTGTCCGTGCCGATCATGGCGAAGGGGACGACCGGCGCGCCGGTCATCAGGGTCAGCCGCGCGATGCCGGTACGGCCCCGGTACAGCCGCCCGTCGGGCGACCGCGTGCCCTCGGGGTAGATGCCGAAGAGCTTGCCCTCCTCCAGCACCCGGCGGCCGGTCATCAGCGCCGCGACACCGCCGCGGCCGCCGTCCCGGTCGACGGGGATCATGCCGACGCCGGTGAAGAACCAGGCCATCAGCCGGCCCTTGAGGCCCTTGCCGGTGACGTACTCGTCCTTGCCGATGAAGAAGACCTGACGGTCGCAGACCAGCGGCAGGATCATCGAGTCGATGAACGTCAGATGGTTGCCGGCCAGGATGACGGGGCCATCGCCCGGGATGTTCTCCACGCCCTCCACCCGTGGGCGGAACATCAGGCGCATGATCGGTCCGAGCACTGCCTTGATGAGCGCGAAGCGGGACAACGGGCCCTCCGGTGTCGAGAGAAACGGCGAGCGGATCTCTGCGGATTCGGTATGAGTATGTGCAGGTGAGGACGATACTCGCGGTTCCGGGGGTCGCGCACATCGGGTTCACCGAGGTCTTACGCACTGTTGACGCAGGTTTACCTGCGGTGACGTGCCGTAGCGCGCCGGTAACGCCCGCGGAACGGTGTGACGGACATCGCCCCGGCCCGCAGCGGACGCCTACCCTGAGGCATGCGCCCGAAGCCGACGGATCGTCAGAACTCCACTCCCACACGACATCGGGCGTCACCCCCGTGTTCGGTCCGAGGTCTCCCGCCGGTCATGTACACGCACCTACGATCGGCCCGCAATCAGGAGGCGACGGCAGGAGGGCGCTCATGGGAACGCAGGAGTCGAACGAGCAGGCGCGCGGCACCGGACGGCGGGCGCTGCTCGGAGCGGCCGTGCTCGGCGCGGGCGGAGCGGTCCTCGGACTCTCCGGCACGGCGAGAGCGGCCGGTACGGGAGAGGCGGGCGGCGGCGTGAAGAGCCTGCCCAAGCCCACGATCATCGGCCACCGCGGCGCCAGCGGCTACCGCCCCGAGCACACCCTCGCCGCCTACCAGCTCGCCCTCGACCTGGGCGCCGACATCGTCGAGGCCGGCGACCTGGTGCCCACCAAGGACGGCCACCTCGTGTGCCGGCACGAGCCGGAGATCGGCGGTACCACGGACGTCGCCGACCACCCCGAGTTCGCCGGCCGCAAGACCACCAAGCTCCTCGACGGCGTCTCCGTCACCGGCTGGTTCACCGAGGACTTCACGCTCGCCGAGCTCAAGACGCTGCGCGCGATCGAGCGGATCCCCGCCAACCGCCCGCACAACACCCTCTACAACGGCCGCTTCGAGATCCCCACCTTCGAAGAGGTGCTCCAGTGGCAGGAGGAGCAGACCCGGGCGCGCGGCAAGCAGGTCTGGATCTACCCCGAGCTCAAGCACCCCACCTACTTCCGCAAGCTGGGCCTCGGCCTGGAGGAGCGGATCGCCAAGGCGCTGCGCAAGTACGGCAAGCACAAGTGGAACTCGCCGGTCATCGTGCAGTCGTTCGAGCCGACCAGCATCCAGCGCCTGAACAAGCTCATCGACAACCCGCTCGTCGTGCTGCTGTCCGGCGCGAGCACCCGCCCGTACGACTTCGTGGAGAACGGCGACCCGCGCACCGTCGCCGACCTGGTCAAGCCGGCCGGCCTGCGCGAGATCGCCTCCTACGCCCAGGGCATCGGCCCGACCCTCGACCTGGTCATCCCGAAGGACGTGGGCGGCAACCTCACCACGCCGACCACCCTCGTCGCCGACGCGCACAAGGTGGGCCTCGTGCTGCACCCCTGGACGCTGCGCAACGAGAACCCCTTCCTGCCGGCGAACTTCCGCAAGGGCACCGACGCGGACGCCTACGGCGATGTCTTCGGCGCGTACAAGACGTACTTCGCGACCGGCATCGACGGTGTCTTCACCGACCAGCCGGACACCGGCCTGCTGGCCCGCGAGGACTTCGTCAACGGCTGAGCCCCGTGCCCCGGTTGGGGTGACATACGGCCGCCCGGGCAACCCGCCGCCCGGGCGGCCGCGTCGTGCCGCATATGACACCCGACCTGGTCACCGCCCTGGGCCCGCTGCTCACCGCCGAGGCCTCCGCGGAGGCGCATGCCTCCGGTACCGAACCCGGCGACCTGGAACAGGCGGTCTGGCTCCGCCTTCTGGAACTCCTCGACGCCCAGGGCCCGCCGCCCGACCCGCAGCGCTGGCTGCGCTCGGCCGTCCGCTCCGAGGCCCGCCGCACCCGCCGCACAACCCGCCTCGAACGGCCGTACGACACCGAACCCGCGGACGCTACGGACCGCGGCCCCGAGCACCTCGCGCTCACCGCCGCCCGCCACCGCGCCCTGCGTGACGCCGTGCGCAGGCTTCCCGGGCGTTGCCCCGGTCTCGTGGAGGCCCTGCTCTCCCCGCAGGACCTGACATACCGGGAGATCGCGGGGGAGTTGGGTATCTCACAGGGAAGTCTTGGCCCGGAACGTTCCAGATGCCTGGGTTGTCTTCGTCGATTGCTCACGCCGGAGGTTGCGGTCGGCGGAGCACGGGGATAGGAGTGAGGGACGACAGGTGATCAGGTGAGCGGGAGGCGTGCGCACATGGGCATGAGCGTGACCATCTCTGCGGCGGCCGAGCAGGACGCGGAGCAGATCTTCAAGCTGCAGTACCTGTGCTTCCAGAGCGAGGCGGCGCTGTACGGCAACTACCGCATCGACCCGCTCGTCCAGACCCTGGACTCACTGCGCGAGGAGGTCGCCCGGGACTGCGTCTTCGTCGCACGGCTCGGCGACGAGGTGGTCGGCTCGGTCCGCGGCTCGGTCACCGAGGACGGCGCCGCCGCCATCGGCAAGCTCTGCGTCCACCCCCGCCTCCAGGGCCACGGCATCGGCGCCCGGCTCCTGCGCGCCGCCGAATCGGCCCTCGCCGAACAGCACGGCGCCAAGCGCTTCCGCCTCCACACCGGCCACCGCAGCGAGGGCAACCTCCGCCTCTACCGCAAGGTCGGCTACCAGACGGTGGGCACGTCCGAGGGCACCGACGGGGTGCCGATGATCGTCCTGGAGAAGGCGGCGGGGACGTACGCGGCGACGGCGTGACGGATGCGCCCCAAAGGGGCGCGGGGAACTGCGCGACCAGCCACAAGCGGCCGGATGCCGCCGACGAGCCTCAGGCGGCATCCCCCTGGCGCGGAGCGTTCCGCAGCCAGTAGATGGCCGACAACGGCAGCAGCACCGGGATGAAGATGTACCCCATGCCGTAGTCCGACCACACGGTTGCGTCAGGGAACGCCGACGGCTCGACCAACGTCCACGTACCGACCGTCAGCACGCCCAACAACTCCGCGGCGCAGCAGTACAGCGCCGCCCTGCGAGCCGTCTCACCGCCCCGCACCAGCGAGTACGTGATGAACCCGTACACGAGCCCGGCGATCGCCGACAGCGAGTAGGCGAGCGGGGCGTGGTCGAACTCCGTGGAGATCTGGACGGCCGAGCGCGACACCGCCCCGACGACCATCACGCCGTAGAGCCAGACGAGCAGCATCCCGGGTCCGCCGATCAGCCGCGTGGGCTTCTCCTGAGCCGCCGTCATCTCAGCCTCCCCAGATGTCGTAGAGCCGCACTTCGAGGACGGCCAGCACCACACCGCCGGCGGCGACCGTGATCGACCCCCACCGCGTGCGCTCCGCGAGCGACATGAACCCCGCGGCCGGAATGCAGGCGAACGCACCCAGCAGATACGCGACGAAGATCGTCGTACCCTGCGCCGGATCCTCGCCCCGCGCCAGCTGCACGATCCCGACCACCAGCTGGACCAGCGCCAGCACGGTCACCACGGCCATCCCGATGAAGTGCCAGTCCTTCGTCGGCTGGTCACGGTAGGCGGCCCAGCCGCACCAGGCGGCGAGCAGCAGCGCGGCGACGCCGGTCACGAGCGTCAGGGCATCAAGCATGCGGCGAGCCTATTACGGGCCAAAAGCCCTGCCGCGGCCGACCCCGGCGGGCACCGTAGGGTCGAGGACATGCAGATCCACGCCGAAGCCCTCCTGTTCGACAACGACGGCACCCTCGTCTCCTCCCTCGCCTCCGTCGACCGCTGCTGGACGCAGTGGGCCGAGGAGTACGGGATCACCGCCGAAGCGTTCGCACGCATCGCCCTGCACGGCAGGCCGGCCGCCGAGATAGCCGCCGACCTGCTGCCCGCCGACATCGTGCCGGAGGCCGTCGCGCGCATCGAGAACCTGGAGGTGGACGACGTCCCCAACGGGGGAGTGGAGCTGCTGCCCGGCACCAGGGCCTTCCTCGACTCGCTCCCCGCAGAGCTGTGGGCCGTCGTCACCTCCGCCACCCGGCGGCTCGCCGAGGCCCGCCTCGACGCCGTCGGCATCCGCCCCAAGACCCTGATCGCCGCCGACGACATCACACGCGGCAAGCCCGACCCCGAGCCGTACCTGCTCGCCGCCCGTGAACTGGGCGTCGACCCGGCCCGCTGCGTCGTCTTCGAGGACGCCCCCGCCGGCCTCCAGGCGGGCCGCGCCGCCGGCATGACCACCGTGGCGTTGGCCACAACCCACCAGGCCCACGAGCTCGACGCCGACCTCGTGGTCAAGGACCTCTCCGCCCTGTCGGCACTGGTCACCGGCCGGGGCGTGGAGATCTCCGTACGCCCCTGACACTGTCCACCGCTGTCCGCATTGCGGACAGCGGTTCTTGGTGGCACACCTCCGTCTGCTTTACTGATCGCATGACCACGACGAGCAACCGCATCCCTGCGACCGAGGCGACCATGACGCCCGGTGCTCGCTGTATGTGTCGAATGTGCGCCTTCTAGAGGGCCCCCGCACCACTTCTCTCTGAGCCTCGCGCCCCGAAGCGAGCTGCCACGGCATGTCCGTACGCGTTCCGCCGTACGTGACCCAGCTGCCCCGCGCACACATTCCCTCCCGTACCAGGGCACACCCACGCCCGCGTACTCGACAGTGACGGAAACCCACGTGATCACCACCTCGGGCCTGACCAAGGTCTACCGCTCCCGCGGTCGCGAGGTCACCGCCCTCGACGGCGTCGACCTGCACGTCCGCGAAGGCGAGGTGTACGGCGTCATCGGCCAGTCCGGCGCCGGCAAGTCCTCGCTCATCCGCTGCGTCAACCTCCTGGAGCGCCCCACCGCCGGCACGGTCACCGTCGCCGGCCAGGACCTCACCGCGCTCGCCGGCCGCGGACCGCGCGCCGGCAAGGAGCTGCGGCAGGCGCGCAGCCGTATCGGCATGGTCTTCCAGCACTTCAACCTGCTGTCCACGCGGACCGTGCAGGACAACGTCGAGCTGCCGCTGGAGATCCTCGGCACGTCCGGCAAGGACCGCTCCCGCAAGGCGCTCGAACTGCTGGACCTGGTCGGCCTCGCCGACAAGGCCAAGGCCTACCCCGCCCAGCTCTCCGGCGGTCAGAAGCAGCGCGTCGGCATCGCCCGCGCCCTGGCCGGCGACCCCAAGGTGCTGCTCTCCGACGAGGCCACCAGCGCCCTCGACCCGGAGACCACCCGCTCCATCCTCCAGTTGCTGCGCGACCTGAACCGGCAGCTGGGCCTGACCGTCCTGCTCATCACGCACGAGATGGACGTCGTGAAGTCGATCTGCGACTCCGCCGCCCTGATGGACCGCGGCCGCATCGTCGAGTCCGGCACGGTCAGCGAGCTGCTGGCGACCCCGGGCTCCGAGCTGGCCTCGGCGCTCTTCCCGGTCGGCGGCGAGGCCACCGGCGCCGACCGCACCGTCCTCGACGTCACCTTCCACGGCGAGAGCGCGACCCAGCCGGTCATCTCCCAGCTCTCACGCACCTACAACGTCGACATATCGATCCTCGGCGCCGCCATCGACACCGTCGGCGGCCTCCAGGTCGGCCGGATGCGCATCGAACTGCCCGGCCGCTACGAGGACAACGTCGTACCCATCGGCTTCCTGCGCGAACAGGGCCTCCAGATCGACATCGTGAACGGGCCCGAGCTCGTGAAGGCGGGTGCCAAGTGACCTGGTCCGAGATGCAGCCGCTGCTGGAGCAGGCGTGTTGGGACACCCTGTACATGGTCGGCTGGTCCACCGTGATCGCCGTCGTCGGCGGACTCCCGCTCGGCATCCTCCTCGTCCTCACCGACAAGGACGGACTGCTCCAGAACGTCGTGGCCAACAAGGTCATCGGGCAGGTCGTGAACGTCGCCCGCTCGATGCCGTTCATCATCCTGATGGTCGCCCTGATGGGCTTCACCCGCTCCATCACCGGGACGACCATCGGCCGCGAGGCCGCCATCGTGCCGCTCGCCATCGGTGCCATCCCTTTCTTCGCGCGTCTCGTCGAGACGGCTGTCCGCGAAGTGGACGGCGGGCTCGTCGAGGCCGTGCAGTCCATGGGCGGCAACACCTGGACGGTCGTGCGCAAGGTCCTCGTCCCCGAGTCCCTGCCCTCGCTGATCGCCAGCACCACCACCACGATCGTCGCTCTCATCGGCTACTCCGCGATGGCCGGCACGGTCGGCGCCGGCGGCCTCGGCGACATCGCCATCCGCTACGGCTACCAGCGCTTCGAGACCGAACTGATGTGGATCACCGTGGCGATCCTCGCCGTGGTCATCTCCCTCATCCAGTTCGCCGGCGACTACGCGGCCCGCTCCCTGCACCGCCGCGGCGGCCGCTCCGGCCCGGGCCCCAGGCTCCGGCTGCTGAAGGCGTCGACGGCCACCAGCAACACGGCCTGACGACACCCCCCAAGAACTCCCCGTTCCCCCCCCAAGAACTCCCCGTCCCACCCATGACGGGGTCGCACCACCCATCAGGAAAGGCACTTTTCGTGCGTAACACCGCCAAGATCACCACCGCCGTCCTCGCCGCCGGAGCCCTCACCTTCGGGCTCACCGCCTGCGGCTCCGACAGTGACTCCGCCTCCTCCGACACCAGCGGACCGCTGGTCGTCGCCGCGAGCCCCGTCCCGCACGCCGAGATCCTCACCTTCGTCAAGGACAACCTGGCGAAGGACGCGGGCCTCGACCTGGAGGTCAAGGAGTTCACCGACTACGTCACGCCGAACACGGCCACGGAGGACGGCTCCGTCGGCGCCAACTACTTCCAGAACCAGCCGTACCTCGACGACTTCAACAAGAAGAACGGCACCCACATCGTGCCCGTCGTCACGGTCCACCTGGAGCCGCTCGGCCTGTACTCCAACAAGGTCAAGAGCGCCGACGACCTCAAGAGCGGTGCCACCGTCGCCGTCCCGAACGACAGCGTCAACGAGGCCCGTGCCCTCAAGCTCCTCGACGCCAACGGGATCATCACGCTCAAGGACGGCGTGGGCAACGAAGCGACCCCGGCCGACATCGCCAAGAACCCCAAGAACCTCAAGTTCAAGGAGCTGGAGGCGGCCCAGACCCCGCGCTCCCTGGACGACGTGGACGCCGCGGTCATCAACGGCAACTACGCCATCGAGGCCGACCTGAAGCCCGCCGAGGACGCCCTCGTCCTGGAGTCCGCCAAGGACAACCCCTACGGCAACTTCCTTGCCGTGAAGGAAGGCAGCGAGGACGACCCGCGCGTGAAGAAGCTCGCCAAGCTCCTGACCTCCCCCGAGGTCAAGAAGTTCATCGAGGACACCTACGACGGCTCCGTCATCGCCTCCTTCTGACATCAACCCGCACCTCAGGGTCCACTCCGGGTCACCCCGAGTGGACCCTGTGGTGCGGTTCAGTGCTTTCATGCTGCATGCTGGGCAGTTCAGCAGGTCCTGACGGTTTTTCCGAAGGTTACGGAGCGGCGCATGACGAGCACCTTCCCCAACATCTCCATCAGCACGGAGCGGTTGGTGCTGCGTCCCCTCGACGAGGACGACGTGCCCGCGCTGACCGAGATGATGAACGACGAGCAGGTCGCCGCCTGGACCCATGTCCCGCAGCCCTTCACCGAGGACGGCGCGCACACCTGGATCACCGACTACGCGCCCGCCGAACGCGAGTCGGGCCGCGGCCTCGACCTCGCCGTCACCGAGTTCCTCACCCAGCGCCTGGTCGGCATCGTCCAACTGACCAAGACCAACTGGTACATCCGCTCCA
Organism: Streptomyces sp. NPDC079141; assembly: GCF_040686775.1. Classification (NCBI taxonomy): domain Bacteria; kingdom Bacillati; phylum Actinomycetota; class Actinomycetes; order Kitasatosporales; family Streptomycetaceae; genus Streptomyces; species Streptomyces sp. NPDC079141. The sequence goes on from NZ_JBFBLP010000011.1 coordinate 71,595, forward strand.
CCGAGCTGTCGTACATCATCGCCCCCTGGGCGCGCGGCGAGGGCTACGCTTCCGAGGCCGCGCTCGCCACCGCCCAATGGCTCTTCGGCGACCAGAAGTTCGAGCGCATCGAACTGCGCACGGCCGCCGACAACACCGCCTCCCAACAGGTCGCCCAGAAGATCGGGTGCATCAGCGAGGGCGTCCTGCGCAACGCCTGCATAGCGCGCCTGCGCACCGACGACGGCACCTGGACCGACGTCCGCACCGACTTCATCGTCTGGAGCCTTCTGCCGGAGGACCTGGAGGGCGCCGGCGAGCAGCTGGCCGACACCGGCGGTTTCACGTCCTACGGCGACTGGAACTGAACCAGAGGGCGCACGGCACCGCTGAAGCGTCCGACGGGTTCACCAGGTACCCTCAGCGAGCCCGCCCCTGACGACCTGCGCAAACCCTCTGGAGACTGACGAAGATGGCCGACCGGGTCACGGTGATCGGCTGGGACGGCTCGCCGCTGACCGCCGCGGCGCGCGCCGCCCTCGGCGCCGCCACGCTCGTGGCCGGTGCCGCACACCACCTGGCGCTGCCCGAGGTGCCCCCCGCAGCCGAGCGCATCCGGCTCGGCAGCGTCTCCCTCGCCGCCCGCCGTATCGCCGGCCACCGCGGCACCGCGGTCGTCCTCGCCGACGGCGACCCCGGCTTCTTCGGCGTCGTACGGACCCTGCGCGCACCTGAGTTCGGCCTGGAGGTCGAGGTCGTCCCCGCCGTCTCCTCGGTCGCCGCCGCCTTCGCCCGCGCCGGTATGCCCTGGGACGACGCACAAGTGGTCGTCGCACACCGCCGCACCCTGCGACGCGCGGTGAATGTGTGCCGCGCCCACACCAAGGTCGCCGTCCTCACCTCACCCGGCGCTGGCCCCGCCGAGCTCGGCCTGCTGCTGGAAGGCGTCCACCGGACCTTCGTCATCTGCGAGGAGCTCGGCACCGAACGCGAGCAGGTCACCGTCGTCACCTCCGACAAGGCCGCCGACCACACCTGGCGCGACCCCAACGTCGTCATCGTCATCGGCGGCCCGGTGGTGGCCGGGGACAGTGGCGGCTGGCTCGCCGGACGCGACCCGGGCGCGGGCCCGCGCGGCTGGACGCTGCCCGCCGAGGCGTACGGCGACCTCCAGGGCGAGGGCGAGACCGAGGTCCTGCGCACGGCCCAACTCGCCCGCCTCGGACCGCGCGTCGGGGACCTGGTGTGGGACATCGGCTGCGGCAGCGGTGCCTTCGCCGTCGAGGCCGCGCGGGCCGGCGCCGCCGTCATCGCCGTCGACCGGAACCCGGAGGCCTGCGCCCGCACCGAGAGCGCCGCGCGCCGCCACGGCGTCCAGCTCCAGATCGTGCACGGCTCCGCCCCGCACGTCCTGGAGAACCTTCCCGAGCCGGACGTCGTCCGCGTCGGCGGCGGGGGAGCGGCGGTCGTCTCCGCGGTCGCCGACCGCCGTCCGCAGCGCATCGTCACGCACGCGGCCACCCGCGACGCCGCCGAACTCGTCGGCCGCGACCTCACCGAACACGGCTATCGCGTCGAGTGCGCCCTCCTCCAGTCCGTCGAACTCGACACGCGGGCCTGGACGGAGACGGAGCGGAGCGTTGCGTTCCTGCTCAGCGGCCTGCTGCCCGACCGAACGAGCTGATACGGATCCCGTCCCCGTGATCCTGTTGTCGTACCGCGCGCGGTAGGCTGGCCGATCGTTGTACCGCACTCGGGCACCCGGCGCTTCGTAGGTCAATGTCCGGAAAACACGCCCGTTTTGGGGTGGGTGTGGTACGGCAGAACCGGAGGACGCGCAACGTGGCGCAGTCCACAGCGGGATCGTCGCGGATCAAGCTGTCGCGACGGGGCAACGGCCGCGACAATGCCAGTTAATGGCTTTGTCGTCTTTGTGGACGGGTCGTTCGTGCCGCTGGGCACGCACGCTCGTTCTTCACTGCGGGGCGGTCGGTGCGCCGCTCCGGTGAGCTGGTCGTAGAAGCACTAACCGATGGGCGAGGGGTACGCATGACCGACACCGGCCAGGTCCCGGGCGAGGGACTGCCGGAGAACGCAGGCATGGTGGAGCAGCCGGGCGTCCCCGCGCACGGTGCGTACACCTACCTCTCCGAGACCACCGCCGAGGACGAAGACCTGTTGCTGCTGCCGGGCGCCCAGAGCGCCTGGGGCAACGAGGTCGCCCCGCCCGCACCGGAGCCCGTCGTCGAGGCCGTGCACGAGCCGGGCCCGCACGAGACGGCCGGCCGCGACAGCGGCTCGGTCGACCTCAGCGGCGTCCGCCTGCCGGGCCCGGCCCCGGTGCCGCCGACGGCACCGCGCCGCCCCCTGCACCTCGGCCCGCCGATCCCCGACGCCTCCGCCAGCCCGGTCCGTTCCCTCGCCGACCGCGGCGCCGTGGGCGCACCCGTACGGCAGCCCGGCCCGCCGACGGCCGGCCCCGAGTACCTCGACATCCCGCAGCCCGCCCCGCAGGGCGCGGTGCCGTGGGGCGCCCCCGCGCCGCTGGGCCAGGAGCCGCAGGCTGCGGAAACGGTTGTTCCGCAGGGGGCCCCGGTCCCCGAGCAGCACGTGGAGCCGGCGGATGCGGCGGCCACGGGCGCTGTTGAGGGGATGCCGCAGGTGACGGCTGTTGCGGAGGCTGTTCCGCAGGGCACGGCTGTTGCGGAGGGTACGGCGCAGGCGCAGGTTGTGGCGGAGGCTGTCCCGCAGGGCACGGCTGTTGCGGAGGCTGTTCCGGTTCAGGTCGCCGCTGAGGCTGTTCCGCAGGTTCAGGTTGCGGCGGAGGCCGTCCCGCAGGTTCAGGTTGCCGCTGAGGTGGCTCCGCAGGTTCAGGTTGTCGCTGAGGTGGCTCCGCAGGTTCAGGTCGTCGCTGACGCCGTTCCCCAGGTTCAGGTCGTCGCCGAGGCTGTCCCGCAGATGCAGGCTGTTGTTGAGGCTGTTCCGCAGATGCAGGCTGTTCCGCAGGTTCAGGCTGTCGCAGAGGGCGTTGCTCAGCCCCAGGCCGTCGCCGCCGAGACCGTTCCGCAGCCCGCCGAGGGGCCGGAGGGCGGGCACGTCGTCCAGGGCCCGGACGCGTCGGGAGACGCGGCCGAGCCGGTTGCCGAGCCGGAGAGCGCTCAGGCCGCGGTGGCCCCGGAAGTGGGGGAGCCGGTGATGACCGCAGGCCAGCCCCCGGCGCACGAGAGCGCTCCGGCTGCCGTGGAGATTCCCGCGCCGGTCGCTGGTGAGGCTCCGGCGGAGCCGCAGATGCCGGGAACCGAGCAGGCGGTCGAGGCCGGGACCGGCCCCGAGGACGTCCCGGCTGCCGAGCCCGTGCCCGCTCCCGAGAGTGCGCAGGTTCCCGACGCCCCGACTCCCGACGCCGTGCCGACGCCCGAGACGGCTGCGCCGGAGGTCGTCGTGGGCGGCGGGACCGAGGCCGTTGAGGCTGCTCCCGAGGCCATGGCGCCTGAGGCCCTCCAGGCGCCGGACGCGGCCGTGACCGACGCCGCGCGGGCCGCCGACGTGACCCCGCAGGCCGCCGAAGGTGCCGTGCCGGTCGCCGCGGCCGCCGTACCCGATGCGGGCCGGCCCGCCGAGGCCCCCGCGCCCGACGCCGCTCAGGTCGCGGAACCCGTGACGCAGGAAGCCCCCCAGAACCCCGAGGCCCCCGAGGCGCCGGTCACCGAGCCCCCCGCCCCGGAGCCGGAGCCCGTCCAGGCCGTCGAGCCTGCCGCCCCCGAACTCACCCAGCCCTCCGAGGCCCCGGCCCCCGAGTCCCCGGAACCCGTCCCGTTCCCGGTCGCCGTGGACCCGACGCAGGCTCCCCAGCCCGTGCCGGCCGCCCAGATCCCGACCGAGGACGCCGCCATGGCCGTAGCGGCGGAGGCCGAGGCCCCCACGCCCGACGCGCACGCGTCGCAGGCCTACGTCGCCGACCCGGCCGGTCCCCAGGTGCAGCCGTCCGAGGTCGCCGTGTCCGTGCAGGCCGGCGTTCCGCTGGAGCCGCACCCGGAGCAGCCTCTGGGGCAGTTCGTGCCGGTGGAGGGCTCGGTGCCCACCACCCCGCACCTCGCGCCGACCCCGCCGCAGCCGATCGTCCTCCCCGCCGGGGACGCCCTGACGGTGCCCGCACCCCGCGAGGGCGACCCCGAACTCGTACAGAGCGCGGAGGACCTGGACACCAGGGCCGCCGAGCAGGAAGAGAGCACGGCCCCCGTGGCAGAAGCGCGACAGTCCACCGGTCCGGCCGCGCCCGCCTACGACGACGCCGAGCGCGAGGCCGTCCTCAAGGTCATGCGCGAGCGCCGTGACATCCGCAACGGCTTCCGCAGCGACCCGATCCCGCACGAGGTGCTGCTCCGCGTCCTGGAGGCCGCCCACACGGCCCCGTCCGTCGGCCACTCGCAGCCCTGGGACTTCGTCGTCATCCGTTCCGCCGAGACCCGGCGCACGATGCACGAACTGGCGATGCGTCAGCGCGAGGCTTACGCGAAGTCCCTGCCCAAGGGCCGGGCGAAGCAGTTCAAGGAACTGAAGATCGAGGCCATCCTCGACACCCCGGTGAACATCGTCGTCACCGCCGACCCGACCCGCGGCGGCCGCCACACGCTCGGCCGTCACACCCAGCCGCAGATGGCGCCGTACTCCGCCGCGCTCGCCGTGGAGAACCTCTGGCTCGCCGCGCGCGCGGAGGGCCTCGGTGTCGGCTGGGTCAGCTTCTTCGACGAGCGCGAGATGGTCCGCTCGCTCGGCCTGCCCGAGCACCTTGAGGTCATCGCCTACCTGTGCGTCGGCTACGTCGACGAGTTCCCGGACGAGCCCGAGCTGATGCAGGCGGGCTGGTCCAAGCGCCGCCCGCTGTCCTGGGTGGTCCACGAGGAGACGTACGGCCGTCGCGCGCTGCCCGGCGAGGAGCCGCACGACCTGCTCGCCGAGACGGTCGCCCAGATCCGCCCGCTGGACGCCAAGGCGCTCGGCGAGGCATGGGAGCGCCAGAAGCGCATGACCAAGCCGGCCGGCGCGCTCGGCATGCTGGAGATCATCTCCGCCCAGCTGTCCGGCCTGTCCCGCCAGTGCCCGCCGCCGATCCCGGAGCCCGCGGCCGTCGCGATCTTCGCCGGCGACCACGGCGTGCACGCCCAGGGCGTCACCCCCTGGCCGCAGGAGGTGACGGCCCAGATGGTCGCCAACTTCCTCGGCGGCGGCGCGGTCTGCAACGCCTTCGCCGGCCAGGTGGGCGCGGAGGTGTGCGTGGTGGACGTCGGCGTGGCCGCGGACCTCCCCGCGACCCCCGGCCTCCTGCCCCGCAAGGTCCGCGCGGGCACGTCCGACATGACCACCGGCGCCGCGATGACCCGCGAGGAGTGCAAGCAGGCCATCGAGGTCGGCATCGAGACGGCCCGCGACCTCGTGGCGGCGGGCAACAAGGCCCTGCTCACGGGCGAGATGGGCATCGCCAATACGACGGCCTCGGCGGCCCTGATCTCCGTCTTCACCGGCGCCGACCCGGCCGAGGTCACCGGCCGCGGCACCGGCATCAACGACGAGACCCTCGCCCGCAAGACCGAGGTCGTGCGCCGCGCCCTCGAACTCCACCAGCCGGACCCGGCCGACCCCATCGGCGTCCTCGCGGCGATCGGCGGCTTCGAACACGCGGCGATGGTGGGCCTCCTCCTGGGCGGCGCATCCCTCCGCACGCCGGTCATCCTGGACGGCGTCAGCGCGGGCGCCGCCGCCCTGGTCGCCCGCGCGATCGCCCCCGAGGTCCTCGCGGCCTGCATCGCGGGCCACCGCAGCGCGGAACCCGGCCACGTGGCCGCCCTCAACAAGCTCGGCCTGCGCCCCCTGGTCGACCTGGACCTCCGCCTCGGCGAGGGCACCGGCGCCCTCCTGGCCCTCCCCCTGGTCCAGAGCACGGCCCGCGCAATGCACGAGGTGGCGACGTTCGACTCGGCAGGGGTAACCGAGAAGTAGGCGGTGGGCGGGGGACCCGGGGGAACTACAGCCCCGGGTCCCTCTGCCACGCGTTCCGCACGGCGGAACGGGTGGGCACAGCCGCCCACAGCCCGCACCCGGCAACGTTGCCCAGCCACCGGACACCTGACCCGCCCAGTCCCGCCGCCCCGTAAAATCCGCACGTCAGGGCCACTGCACCGCCGTAAAGAGGAGCCGCCCCTCATGGCCGAAAACCCCGCCTACCCCGTAGGCCTCCGCCTCACCGGCCGCAAGGTCGTCGTCCTCGGCGGCGGTCAGGTGGCCCAGCGCCGCCTCCCGGCACTGATCGCAGCAGGCGCCGACATCCTCCTCGTATCCCCCGAAGCCACCCCCTCCGTCGAGGCCATGGCGGACGCGGGCGAGATCACCTGGCAGCGGCGCCCGTACGAGGACGGCGACCTCGCCGACGCCTGGTACGCCCTGATCGCCACCGGCGACACGGAAGCGAACACCCGAGCCTCCGCCGAGGCGGAGCGCCACCGCGTCTGGTGCGTCCGCTCCGACGACGCCGACCAGGCCACCGCCTGGACCCCGGCCACCGGCCACAGCGAAGGCGTCACCGTCGCCGTACTCACCACCAGCGCCCGCGGCCGCGACCCCCGCCACACCGCCGCCATCCGCGACGCGGTCGTCGAGGGCCTGCGCGACGGCACCCTCGTCGCCCCGCACCACCGCACCCGCACCGCCGGCGTCGCCCTGGTCGGCGGCGGCCCCGGCGACCCGGACCTGATCACCGTCCGCGGCCGCCGCCTGCTCGCCGAGGCCGACGTCGTCATCGCCGACCGCCTCGGCCCCCGCGACCTCCTCGCCGAACTCCCGCCGCACGTCGAGGTGATCGACGCGGCGAAGATCCCCTACGGCCGTTTCATGGCGCAGGAGGCCATCAACAACGCGCTCATCGAGCACGCCAAGCAGGGCAAGGCGGTCGTCCGGCTCAAGGGCGGCGACCCGTACGTCTTCGGCCGCGGCATGGAGGAGGCCCAGGCGCTCGTCGAGGCCGGCATCCCGTACACCGTCGTCCCCGGCATCTCCAGCTCCATCTCGGTGCCGGGTGCGGCCGGCATCCCGGTCACCCACCGCGGCGTCGCCCACGAGTTCACGGTGGTCAGCGGCCATGTCGCCCCCGACGACGAGCGCTCCCTGGTCGACTGGCCGTCGCTCGCCAAGCTCACCGGCACGCTCGTGATCCTCATGGGCGTCGACAAGATCGGCCGGATCGCCGAGACGCTCATCGCGCACGGCAAGTCCCCGGACACCCCGGTCGCGCTTGTCCAGGAGGGCACGACGGCCGCGCAGCGCCGGGTCGACGCCACCCTCGCGACGGTCGCCGAGACGGTCCGCGCCGAGGACGTGAAGCCCCCGGCGGTCATCGTGATCGGCGAGGTCGTGAAGGTCGGCCCGGAGACCTCGGCGTAACCCGAGGTAACACAACCCCTCCCGAGCCGTTGGCACCGCACCCAGGACAAGGCAGTATCACTCTGTGGCCGATCTCATCACCGTCGAGGACCCCGACGACCCGCGCCTGCGCGACTACACGGGCCTGACCGACGTCGAACTGCGCCGTAAGCGCGAACCGGCCGAGGGCCTGTTCATCGCCGAGGGCGAGAAGGTCATCAGACGGGCCAAGGACGCCGGGTACGAGATGCGCTCGATGCTCCTGTCCGCGAAGTGGGTCGACGTCATGCGTGACGTGATCGACGAGCTTCCGGCGCCCGTGTACGCGGTCAGCCCGGAGCTCGCCGAACAGGTCACCGGCTACCACGTGCACCGCGGCGCGCTCGCCTCCATGCAGCGCAAACCGCTGCCCACGGCGGCCGACCTGCTGCGCACCGCCCGCCGGGTCGTGGTCATGGAGTCGGTCAACGACCACACCAACATCGGCGCGATCTTCCGTTCCGCGGCCGCCCTCGGCATGGACGCGGTCCTGCTGTCGCCCGACTGCGCGGACCCGCTCTACCGCCGCAGCGTGAAGGTCTCCATGGGCGCGGTGTTCTCCGTCCCGTACGCCCGACTGGACAGCTGGCCCAAGGGCCTGGAGTCGGTGCGCGAGGCCGGCTTCAACCTCCTCGCCCTGACCCCGGACGAGAAGGCCAAGTCCCTGGACGAGGCCGCCCCGCACCGCATGGACCGGGTGGCCCTCATGCTCGGCGCCGAGGGCGACGGCCTCTCCCGCCAGGCCCTGGTCGCCGCCGACGAATGGGTACGCATCCCGATGGCCCACGGCGTCGACTCCCTGAACGTGGGCGCGGCGGCCGCGGTCGCCTTCTACGCGGTGGCGACCGGCCGCCCCGAGGCGTAGCGGCCCCGGCCCTTCCGAGGCGACCGGAGCTAAGCGCTCCGCTCGAAGTGCAGCGCTGTGCCGTCGGTCGGCCGCGGCGCCGTCGTGGCTGGTCGCGCAGTTCCCCGCGCCCCTTCGGGGCGCTACCGAACCGCAGCCGACTTCACCCGACCCGCTTAGTCGGTCGCCTCGGACGTCGACCCGTACCGCTCGGCCGTCAACGGCCCGTCCATCCGGTCGTACCCCGGCGCCGACGACTGCTCCTGCCGTACGACACTGCCGTCGCCGCCGAGGCCCCGCTGCGGGCCCTGGCAGCCCTGCGCCGCGGCGATGCCCAGCGCGACCAGCAGGGTCACCACGACGAACACGAACAGCCGCTGGCGCAGCAACTGCGGGTTGGCGGGGCGCCGCCCCGTCCCCGTGTTCCGGGGCGCCGGACGGCCGGTGCCGCTGCGCGGCGCGGGCCGGCTCCCGCCGCCCGAGCGCGTGGTGTTGCGCGAGACGGGTGTGGGCCGCGCGGAGGCACCCCCGCGTGTGGGACCGCCGCCCCGGGACGGCACCCCGCCCCGTGAGGCGGCAGGGCCACGGGAGGAGGGGCCGCCGGCACTCCGTGGCGCGGGCGTGCCCTGCGGACCGCCGCCCTGCTGCCCCGGCTGGCCCTGCGGACGACGCTGGGTGCGCTCCGGATAGCCCTCCGCGAGCCGCCCGGTGGGCCGGTCCGCCTCACCCGCGCGCGGGGCGGGCGGCCGCAGCTCGGCGAGCCCCTGCGCCTCCCGGGCCGCGATCTCCTTCAGCCGCAGCGACAACTGGAGCGTGCTGGGCCGTTCGTCGGGGTCCTTGGCCAGACAGGCGCGTACGAGCGGAGCCAGCGCGTCCGGCACGCCGTGCAGCTGCGGCTCCTCGTGCACGACCCGGTACAGCATCACCTCGGAACTGCCGTGCCCGAAGGGCGAGTCGCCCATCGACGCATACGCCAGGGTCGCCCCCAGCGAGAACACGTCCGTGGCCGGGGTGACAGCCGCGCCGCGCACCTGCTCCGGGGCGAGGAAGCCCGGCGAGCCGACGGCCGTACCGACGTGCGTGAGCGTCGAGGCGCCCGTCGCCCAGGCGATGCCGAAGTCGATGATCCGCGGCCCCTTGGGGGACAGCAGGATGTTGGACGGCTTGAGGTCCCGGTGCACCACCCCGGCCTCGTGCACGGCGACCAGGCCCTCCGACAGGGCGGCCCCGATGGCGGCGACCTCCGCCGCGCCCAGCGAGCCCTCGTCCCCGACCTTGTCGTGCAGGGAGGGCCCGGGAACGTACTGCGTGGCGAACCAGGGCCGATCGGCGTCGAGATCCGCCGCGACCAGCCGCGCGGTGCACCCGCCGCGAATGCGCCGGGCCGCGGAGACCTCGCGCGCGAACCGCGACCGGAACTCCTGGTCCTCCGCCAGATCCGGCCGGATGACCTTCAGCGCAACCCGCTGCCCCTTCTTGTCGGAGCCCAGGTAGACCACGCCCATCCCGCCCGCGCCGAGCCGTCTGTGAAGCCTGAACGAGCCGACGACGCGCGGGTCCTCGCGCCTCAGGCGCATCATCGCCATGTTCATCCCCGCTGCCCGGTCCCTGTGACGAGCCACAGCTTACGTTTCCGCGGCCCCCCGCGCGCAGAGGCCGCGCCCTCTCGGTTCGACGGATTGTCAGTGCCCGGTGGGAGACTTGAGGAGTGGTCAGGGAGCCGGTGGACAGGCGCACTTCGGCCTCCCCGCGCTGCCAACCACCCGTCACAGAAGGGGGATTGAACCCGTGAAGGGTGATCGCGTGGAGATAGTCGTGGACGCGGGGGACACGACCCGCACGTACGAGGTGGTGGCGAGCAGGGCGGGCCGCCGGGTGGAGACGGCGGTGCGCCGGGGCGTGGTGGAAGTGAGCGAAGTCACCCGCAGCGGCTCCGTGGTCCGCACGGCCCGCTTCATGGCGAACCGGGTCCTGGCGCTGGTCGAGCAGCCGGTACCGCGGGAGGACAGCTCGGAGAAAGCAGGGCACAGCGGGCGCCCCCTCCGGGAAGACCCCGAGACCTAGGTCTCCGTCTCCACCCAGGGGAGTACTCCCCAGCTCATGGCTCATCCTCCGGGAGGCCAGGCAATCGGTACGAGGGCATGACGCCGGGCGACCGCCTCGCCCGTAGATTTGAAGTCAAGCGGCGGGTGCAGCACTCGTCCCCCGAGGTCAGACACCCGCCGCTGCCAACGACAACGGAACGGTCAGGAGAGGGACCATGGCCCAGACGGCACCGCGGACACTGATCCGCACACAACAGCGCCGCCAGGGCCGGCGCCACCCCTTGGTGGCGACGCTGATGGCCCTTCCCCTGGCAGCCCTGCTCCTCCTCGTCTTCGACGGGTGGGAGACAGTGGCCACACAAGCGTCGTCCGTGGGCGTGATGCTGGGGCGCTGAGCGGCGACCCCAGGCCCGGAAGAGCGGTCCGGGCGGGGACATCCACCCATGAAACCCCGTGGGGACGGGGGTGCGGCGGACGGCACCAATGCCGGCGCAGCTGGGGAGCTGCGCCGGCATTACCTTTTCCGCGGTGCGGTTGCGTTTCGAAGGGGCGTGGGGAACCGCGCGACCCACCCCCGGCAGACGACTCCCACGTACCCGCCCGACCCCCGCAGGCAGCCCGCGTACCCTCACGCAAAGACCCACCCGTGCCCGCAGGGAGCCCCGTGACCGCGAACGCCCTCGTGCCGGAGTTGAGCCGCGCAGCCAAGGCCGCCGCTCACTCCCGCACCTCCGCCTGCCCGTGTGGAGCCCCCGCCACCCTCGCCGACCGCGCCGACGGCACGGTCGTCCGGCACGCGGACACCGTCGCGAAGGCCCACGCCGCGGACACCGACCCCACCGAACTCACCCTGCGCCTCGCCACGGCCACAGCCCTCCCCGACGTCCTGCTGTCCCCGCTCACCCCGACCCCGGCGCCCCTGCACGGCCGCCTGGTGACCTGCTGGCCGTACGGCACCCCCGTCGACCCGAGGACCCCGGACGACGCTCCCTGGCAGGCCGCCGCCACCCTCCTGGCCCGTCTGCACCGAGCAGTCACCCCTCTCACCCAGGCCCTGCCTCCCATGCGCGGCCCGCACAAGGCCGCCCGAGCCGTCAGCCGCCTCCGGGCGGCAGCCCCGCACCCGGCCGCGCCCGCCGTCCTCCGTGCCTGGCACACGCTCCCCGCCTGGGCCCGCGCCGAGCCCTCCGCACCGGACGACGGCACCCCGACCCTGTGCCACGGCGACTTCCACCTGGGCCAACTCGTCCGCCATCCCGCCCCGCACGGCTCCTGGCTCCTCATCGACGTCGACGACCTCGGCACCGGCAAACCCGCCTGGGACCTCGCCCGCCCCGCCGCCTGGTACGCCTGCGGCCTTCTCCCGCCCGACGAATGGACCCGCTTCCTGAGCGCGTACCGCGCGGCAGGCGGCCCCGCCGTCCCCGCCGACGGCGACCCCTGGCCCGCCCTGGACGTCCCGGCCCGTGCCCTGACCGTCCAGACGGCCGCCACCGCGATCGCCAAGGCGACGGCGGCCGGCCGTGATCTGGACGAGGTCGAGCAGTCCGTGATCGACGCATGTGTCCGAATGGCCGCGGCCCCGCCCGAGTTGACGTACGAATCCGCCAAGTAGGGTGCAACCGACCGCAGCCGGACAGAGTCTGTCCTGGCGATACGCGAAGCAGGACCGACCGGCGAGGAGTTGAGCCGACCATGCAGTGTCCGAAGTGCCGTGCAGCGATGCACACCTACAACCGCAACGGCGTCCAGATCGAGCAGTGCAGTGGCTGCCGCGGGATATTTCTCGACTACGGCGAGCTGGAGGCACTGACCCGCCTGGAGTCCCAGTGGACCCAGCCTGCCCCGCCGGCGCCGCCCGCCCCGCAGGCGTACCCGGCCGCCCCTGTGGCTCCCGCGGCACCCGCCTGGGGAGCCCCGCACGGCGGTCACTACGGCCACAAGCGTCACAAGAGCTTCGGCCACATGCTGTTCTCCAGCTGACGACGAAGCCCCCGGTCGCGGTGAGCGACCGGGGGCTTGCGATGTGTGGACGATACTGGGATTGAACCAGTGACCTCTTCCGTGTCAGGGAAGCGCTCTCCCGCTGAGCTAATCGTCCTCGGGATCACAGCCCGGAGGCTGTGGATCTTGCGTGCGCGATACTGGGATTGAACCAGTGACCTCTTCCGTGTCAGGGAAGCGCTCTCCCGCTGAGCTAATCGCGCGGGTCGAAGCCTTGCGGCTCCCGAAGCCCGAAGGCTTCAGTGGACGATACTGGGATTGAACCAGTGACCTCTTCCGTGTCAGGGAAGCGCTCTCCCGCTGAGCTAATCGTCCTTGGAGGTGGAGACGGGATTTGAACCCGTGTAGACGGCTTTGCAGGCCGTTGCCTCGCCTCTCGGCCACTCCACCAGGAGTGTAGGGGTTCGGGAAGATCCCCTTGCTCTTTCGAGCGAACGACGAGGTTCGAACTCGCGACCTCAACCTTGGCAAGGTTGCGCTCTACCAACTGAGCTACGTTCGCCTGTCTTTCCGTTCCGCTTGCGCGTCCCGGCGACGTGTTGAACTCTAGCGGATTCCCGGGCCAGTACAAAAACGCGTTTGTGCAGCGTGCTGCGCCGGACCTGCGCGGACCTGCTCGGACGCCTGGCCAGGGCTCCCGCCGGGACATGCCCAGGTCACCCGGAGGACACCCGCCATAGACTCGACAGCGTGCTCGACCTCCCTCCCCTCGCCCGCTTCGGCGACCGCCTCGCCACCGGCCTCCTCGACGTCACCCATGACCCCGCGGTCCTCGACTCCACCGGCTTCTGGGCCGTCGCCGCGGACTTCGAGGGCCGACTGACCTGCGCCCGCTTCCGTGACGTGCGGGAGGCTCCCGTGCCCGCGCCGGTGCCGGGCGCATGGCGGGGACCGGCGGCGGGGGACTGGACGTCCTCCCTCGACCACGCCGGTTACACGGCCGGTGTGCGCCGTATCCGCGAGTACATCGCGGCCGGCGAGGTCTACCAGGCGAACCTCTGCCGGGTGCTCTCCGCGCCCGTGGCGCCCGACGCCGACGTGGACGCCCTGACCTCCCTGCTGGCGCGCGGCAACCCGGCGCCGTACGCAGGAACGATCCGGCTGCCCGGGCACGGCGTGGAGATCGCCACCGCGTCACCGGAACTGTTCCTGCGCCGGAAGGGCCGGGTCGTCGAGTCCGGGCCGATCAAGGGCACGGGGCGTACCGAGGCGGACCTCCTGGAGAAGGACTACGCCGAGAACGTGATGATCGTGGACCTGGTCCGCAACGACGTCGGGCGGGTCTGCGCCACCGGCTCCGTGACCGTCCCCGACCTGTGCGCCGTGGAGAAGCATCCGGGACTGGTGCACCTCGTCTCCACCGTGCGCGGCGAGCTGCGCGAGGACGCCGACTGGCCCGAGCTGTTCGCCGCGGCCTTCCCGCCCGGCTCGGTCACCGGCGCGCCCAAGTCGAGCGCCCTGCGGATCATCGACGCCCTGGAGACGGCGCCCCGGGGGCCGTACTGCGGAGGCATCGGCTGGGTCGACGCCGACAACGGCACGGGCGAGCTCGCGGTCGGGATCCGCACGTTCTGGATCGACCGCACCGAAGGCGTGCTGCGCTTCGGCACGGGCGCCGGCATCACCTGGGGCTCCGACCCCGAGGGGGAGTGGCGGGAGACCGAGCTGAAGGCGTCCCGGCTGCTCGCGGTAGCGTCGGGGGCGTACGAGGTGAAGGGAGAGGCACTGACGTGAAGATCTGGCTCGACGGCGGGCTCCAGGACATCGAGTCCGCCCGCGTCTCCGTCTTCGACCACGGGCTGACCGTGGGCGACGGCATCTTCGAGACGGTGAAGGCGACCGACGGCAAGCCGTTCGCGCTCACCCGGCACCTGGACCGGCTGTCCCGGTCCGCCCGGGGTCTCGGGCTGCCCGACCCCGACCACGACGAGGTCCGGCGCGCCTGCGCCGCCGTCCTGGCCGCCAACCCCATGCCGCTCGGCCGGCTGCGCATCACCTACACCGGCGGACACGGCCCCCTCGGCTCCGACCGCGGCGAGTACGGCCCGACCCTCGTGGTCGCCCTCGGCGAGACCACCCGCCGCCCCGACTCCACCGCCGTGATCACGGTCCCCTGGACCCGCAACGAACGCGGCGCGCTCACCGGCCTGAAGACGACCTCGTACGCCGAGAACGTCGTCGCCCTCGCCCGCGCCCACCAACACGGCGCCTCCGAGGCCCTGTTCGCCAACACCGTCGGTCAGCTCTGCGAGGGCACCGGGTCGAACGTCTTCGTCGTCCTGGACGGCGAGATCCACACCCCGCCGGTCGCCTCCGGCTGCCTGGCGGGCATCACGCGCGCGCTGGCCGTGGAGTGGACCGGCGCCAAGGAGACCGACCTGCCGCTGGACGTGCTGGAGCGCGCCGACGAGGTCTTCCTGACCTCCACGCTGCGGGACGTCCAGGCCGTGCACCGGGTCGACGAGCGCGAACTGCCCGGCACGCCCGGCCCGGTGACCGCGAAGGCCATGCGCATCTTCGACGAGCGGTCCGGACAGGACCAAGATCCGTAAGAGCCCGGGAAAACCGGCTGACGTCGTGGTGCCCGGCGGGTAGAACACCACTGATGACCACGACCCTGCGGCCGACCGAGCCGCTTCAGCGTGATGCCGACGGGGTGCTGTCCCGCCACTACCAGGTGTGCGTGAACAGCCGTCCCGTCGGCGCGATACACCTCGCGACGGACCCCGTCTTCGGGCCCACCGTCGCGCACATCAGCGACCTGAGCATCGAGGCGCCCGACCGCGGGCGCGGCCGTGGCACCGTGGCCGCGCTCGCCGCCGAGGAGGTGGCCCGCGGCTGGGGCTGCACCCGCGTCGAGATCAGGGTGCCGGGCGACGCCGGGCCCGCCCTGCGGCTCGCCACCGCGCTGGGCTACGTCCACCGCAACCGCGGCATGGAGAAACGACTCGGCGACACCCCGCCCGAACTGCCCGCGGGCAGCCGGGGCCGCCCGATGACAGAGGCCGAGTACGGGCCGTGGATGGAATACGGCAACGCGCACTACGCGCAGAGCTGGATCGACCGCGGAGTCCCTCGCGAGCAGGCGTGGGCCAAGGCCGTGACGGACATGGGCAGGCTGCTGCCGCAGGGCCTGGACACCGAGGACACGCTGATCAGCGTGCTGGAGCACGAGGGGACCGCCGTCGGCACGCTCTGGCTGTCGGTGGCGGGGGACAAGGCGTTCGTCTTCGACGTCGAGGCCCACGAGCGCTTCCGCGGCCGGGGCCACGGCCGCACGCTGATGCTGCTGGCCGAGGCGCAGGCGGTGGCCGCCGGGAAGCGGCTCATCGGCCTCAATGTCTTCGCTGAGAACACCCCGGCCGAGCGCCTCTACGAGTCGCTGGGCTATGTGCCGGTGGGCTACTCGATGTACAAGGACCTGCTCTGAGCCCAGCCCGGCTCAGCCCTGCCCGGCCTCGGCCAGCAGCCGGTCCGCGATCTCCTCGACGCGCTCGCGCAGCCCTTCCTGGCTCTTGCCGCCGTCGAGGCGCTCGCCGCCGATCACGTACGTCGGGGTGCCGGTCACGCCGATCGCCTTGCCCTCGGCCTGGTCGGCATCGACGATCAGGATGTGCCGGCCGTCGATCAGCGCGGTGTCGAACTCCTCGGCGTCCAGGCCGAGTTCCCGGGCCACCTCGACCAGGACGGACTCTCCCTTGCGGTCCAGCTCCTCGACCCGGCCGAGGACGGCCTCCACGTACGCCCAGCCCTGCCCCTGCTCCACGGCCTCCTCGACGGCCTGGGCGGCCGCGAAGGAGTGCTTGTGCTTCTCCAGCGGGAAGTGCCGCAGCCGCAGTTCCAGCCGGTCGCCGAAGCGGGCGCGCAGGGCTCGCAGGTCGTCGAGGGCGTCACGGCAGTCCGGGCACTGGAGTTCGCACCACACGTCGAGGACGACAGCGGGGGCGGCGGGACGGACGGGGGAGGAGTCGCTCATGCGCACAGTCTCCCAGCCCGCGCCGACCGCTCCCAACCGGGCCGTCCACCCGGGACGCGCGCCACCGGCTGCATCGGCCCGCTGCCACGGACTGCGTACGACCGGACCGGCACCTGCGGAGGAGTCGACCCGGAGATGTCCCTGATGTCGGGCCGGGGCATGGCCCGGCGGGGCCCGGCAGGTGCAGGATGGAAGGGACGAAAGGGCTGCGCCCGACCGAATCCTGTCTGGAGGACCGGATGATTGCCGAGACCGTCTGTTCCGCCGTCTCCGCGGCCGGCCTGGGCATCGCGGCGGTCACGGCGTACCGCAAGCGTTTCCTGTCCGCCGCGCGCATCGCCGCGTATGCGCTCATTCCCCTCGGTCTGGTGATGACCGGGGTCGTCGAGTGGCTGGCGGACACCGCGTTCAGCCCGACCGCGTGGGCGGGCTTCGGCGTGCTGGGCGCCGCCTGGCTGCTGCTCGCGAGCACACGCGCGGTGGAGCGCCGCCGTGGCACGACCCGCAAGGAGCGCAAGGCGGCCCGGTCCGCGCAGAGCGACGCGGTGGCCCCGGCTGCCTCGGCGCCCTCGCTCGGCGCCGCCTCCCGTCCGGCAGCCCGGCCCGCGACGGCACCCCGTGCCGAGGAGGACTTCAGCGACATCGAGGCCATCCTCAAGAAGCACGGCATATGACCCCCGCATGCCGGACTGAAACGACACAGTGGGTCGACGCCCGCTCGTAATCGATCACGACCTGCACCGGACGTCACGGAATCCGGCGAACTCCCGCTCCTTCCGGGCGTGTTGATCGCCACGGACCCCCCTGCTGCGCCATCATCGGCGCGAGATGCTGGACACAACACAGAGCGAGGCCGCGCCGCCGCAGGACGAGCCGCGCGGATGCCTCTTCGCCCTTTCCCAGCCACCGCTGATGATCTTCCTTGCGGTGATCGGGTCTCTGCTGCTCATGGCTGCGCTGCACGACCTGCTGCTGCTCTGAGCCGTACCCGCGGCCCCCGGCGCCACCCGCCGGGGCCCGCGTCGCCACGGGCCCCTCGGCACTGCCGTGCCGAACACCATTCCGCCCCGCCCCGCGCTCGCGCGGAGGGCCTCCGATGCCCGGTCGCCGAGGGGTAGCCGTGCGCCCCCGCTTGAGAGCACTCCGGCGCCTTGTGCTCGCCCGCAGGCCGCTTTCGGGGCACCGCGTGATCTTTCCGAGACGGCCGCGCGCCTCCGGGGCGAAGGCGCTCCGGCGCCCTGCGCTTCCGCGGTGAGACTCGCATGCCGTGCGGCTGAGCCGCCCTGGTGGCTACGTCGCGCGGGCACTTCGACGTCGTGTTGCTTGCCGCCTCGTCCCGCGCTCGCGCGGCGGGGCCCAGATACCCCGTCGTCGAGGCAGCCGTATGCCCCCGCGCCGTCAGGGCGCCCCCGGTGCCCTGTGCTCGCGCACTCGCCCCCGCTCCCACCGGGGCGGGCTCCGGGAGCGGGGCAGGCGGGTTTTAGCCCGCCGCCTCCTTGCGGCGGGCCCGGTAGGCGGCGACGTGGAGTCGATTGCCGCAGGTGCGGCTGTCGCAGTAGCGGCGGGAGCGGTTTCGGGAGAGGTCGACGAAGGCGCGGCGGCAGTCCGGAGCCTCGCACCGGCGCAGACGTTCCTGCTCGCCGGCGACCACGAAGAAGGCCAGAGCCATTCCGCAGTCGGCCGCCAGGTGGTCGGCGACGGAGGCGCCGGGGGCGAAGTAGTGCACGTGCCAGTCGTAGCCGTCGTGGTCGGTGAGCCGTGGGGTGGTGCCCGCGGCGGCGACCAGCTCGTTGATCAGTGCGGCGGCGGTCCGCGGGTCCGGGGCAGCGAAGATCCCGGCGAATCTGCCGCGGATCTTGCGCACCGCGGACAGGTCGAACTCCGAGAGCACACCGACGTCACTGATCTCGTGCCTTCGCACGAAATCGGCGAGTGCGGGCACATCTGGCAGCGCGTCCGGCGTCGCGTCGTCCTCCGGCGCGGTGTTCACCAGATCCACGACGGCGTCGAGGGCGCACCGGGTGTCGTGGGTGATCAGCACGTTTCGCTCCCTGGCCTGAGGGTCGGGCGGACGCCCGCCGATGCTGGCCGATGGTAGTGGCTCCAGGAGAAGCCGTCCGGACCCGCCGTACGAGTGGTAGCCGGGGGCAACCGAATCGGCCCCCTCGGGCGCCGAAACACACCAACGCCGCCACGCGGAAGCGTGACGGCGGAGATGCATACCGTATGCGGTTGTCTTGGCCCGAGCCGTCTCCCCGAGTGGACGGCGCCGGGCGGCTTCGTGGGCGCCCCGCCTAGCTCTCCGCCAGGATGTGTGAGAGCTCCTGATCGAGATCGAAGTGCCGGTGCTCCGTGCCGGGAGGCACGGCGGCGTCGGTTCGCTTCAGGAAGGACTCCAGGGCTCTCGCCGGGGCTTCCAGCAGGGCTTCGCCCTCCGGGGAGCTCAGGGCGATGCAGACGACTCCCTGACCGTGGCTGCGTGACGGCCAGACACGGACGTCGCCGGTACCGGTGGGCCGGTGGAGGCCCTCGGCGAGGAGGTCGCGGGCGAACACCCACTCGACGGTCTCCTCGGCTCCGGTGTGGAAGGTGGCGTGCACGGCGTAGGGGTCGGCCGTGTCGTACCGCAGGCCTGCGGGGACAGGCAGGGAGGACTCGCTCGACACAACGAGGCGCAGGTGCAGCTCGCAGCTGACCGTGGTGTTCATAAGCGCCAGGGCCTTTCGCTCAGTGTGCGCTCGGGGATTCGCACGTCGGCGAAATCGACATGCCACCTACGGTGCCGTTGTAAACCCCTCTGAGTGTTTTGCGTGTCTTTACGTAACTCTTCCGGCCGAGACACCGTTCGCGAGGTACGACCATTTCGGTGACTGGTTTCTCTCGGGTAGGGTTTGGCCGTATGAATACGGGGAGTGACGAGGGTGGCGAGGTAGCCATGGCCTCGAACGAGACCGAAGTGGACGGTGTGAAGAAGGAGCAGCCACTCGGCTCCAGAGCGCCGGAGTTCATCAAGGCCCGCCGCGTGCTGCACCTCAGCTGGCAGGTGGGCGTCTTCATCATCGGCCTTGCCGTCGTGGCCGCCGGCATCGTCATGCTGCCGCTGCCGGGACCCGGCTGGGTCGTGATCTTCGGCGGTATGGCGATCTGGGCGACCGAGTTCGTCTGGGCCCAGCTGGTACTGCGCTGGACCAAGCGCAAGGTCACCGAGGCGGCACAGCGTGCCCTCGATCCCAAGGTGAGACGCCGGAACATCATCCTGACGTCGATCGGCCTCGTGATCGTGGCCGTCATCGGCGGCGTCTATCTGTGGAAGTTCGGTTTCGAGATGCCCTGGAACATCAAGGATCAGTGATCCGTGACGGGGGTGCGGGTGCCGGCCGGTGCTCGTTCGTGCTGGTCACAAGCACCCCCTGACATGGGGTAATGTTCTTCCTGCGCCCGGGCGATTAGCTCAGTGGGAGAGCGCTTCGTTCACACCGAAGAGGTCACTGGTTCGAACCCAGTATCGCCCACCCGGAGATGGCGGCCCGTCTGCAGTGATGCAGGCGGGCCGCCGTCGTTCGTGGCTCCGTCGGCCCGCGTGTCCGCGGTTCCGAGGGGGTGCGGGCCGCGTATCGGGCCTCGCGCCCCACTCGGCGTGATCCGCCGTCTCGTCAGGTGGCCGGACCGTAGACGACTTTCGGCCGACCCGGGCCCAAGTGCGACCGCCTACATCCTGTTCGGCCGGTCGATCCCAAGCGCCTCACCTGCGATGTCCTCCCGCGACTGGCGCTCATCGGCCCCGGTCTGGCGCTGACGCGCCGAGGCGGCCGCCAAGAAATTCCTGTCCGAATCATTGACGCACCACGAGGCCCTCCGTAACTTGTGCCAGCAAGCGCTTACTTGAAACGATTCATGCAGGCGGCAACGACGCTGCGGGGAGGGCCCGACTGTGGGAACCAGCAGGAATGTTGAGAGGCGTACGATCCTGAAGGTGGCCGGTGCTTCGGCGGCCACCGTCGGGCTGGGCCTGACGACCGGATGCGGCGGGGACAGCGGTTCCGGCGACGGGACGGTGACACTCCGTTACGCGTGGTGGGGCGGCGAGCCGCGCACCATCGCCATCAAGAAGACGATCGCGCTCTTCGAGAAGAAGTACCCGAAGATCAAGATCAAGCCGGAATTCACCGACTACGCCGCGTTCTGGGAGAAGTTCCAGACCCAGGCCTCCGGCGGGAATCCGCCGGACGTTTTCCAGAATGCGGTCGGTTTCCTGCGCAAGTACGACAAGCGCGGTGTTCTGCTGGATCTCAAAACCCAGGCGGACGCCGGGAATCTGAGCCTGGACAGCTTCCGCAACGGCGTTCTGGCGAACGGTCAGGTCGACGGCAAGCAGCTCGGCATCCCCGTCGGCGCCAACACCATGGCGCTCGTCATCGACCTCAAGGCCTTCAAGAAGGCGGGCGTCGAGGCGAAGATGGGCTGGACCTGGGACGAGTACTTCGACGCGCTCCAGACGATCCAGGACAAGCTGAAGATCGCCGGTGACACCGGCTACTTCGGCATCATGTACCTCTACGACCTGTATCTGCGTCAGAACGGCAAGGCGTTCTTCACCGACTCCGATCTCGGCTTCACCGAGGACGATCTGACGCAGTGGTGGGAGGACGGCTACAAGCGCGTGCGCTCCGGGCTCGTCGCCGACCCCAAGAAGATCGAGCAGGTCGCGCCCAAGTCCGGTCTGTCGGCGGGTCTCGCCGCCGCCGAGTTCACCTGGGACAACTTCTCCATCCGTTACGAGGGTGAGGGCGAGTCGGACTACGGGCTCGCGCCGATCCCCACCACGGACGGCAAGGCCACCGGCCAGTACCTCGGTTCGCTGATGCTCAGCGCCTTCTCCGGGACCGAGCACCCCAAGGAGGTCGCCCAGTTCATCGACTTCATGGTCCACGACCCCGAGGTCGGCAAGATCATGGGCTACGACCGCGGCATCCTCGCCACGAACGAGCAGTACGAGGCGTTCACGCCCACCGACGACAACAACAAGGGCGTCAAGGCGTACGAGGAGGAGGTCGCCGCGGCCGGAGTGCTCGGGAAGATCACTCCGCACCCGTCCGGCGCCGATGTCATCGAAGCGGCATTCCTGCGTCTCGGCGCCGAGGTCGCCCAGGGCAAGACCAAGCCGGCCGACGCCGCCAAGGCGCTGTTCAGCGAGGCCAAGGCCGCGTTCGCGGGCTGAGGGGACGTACCACCATGACGCTCGTCAAGGAAGCGCCCGTGCGCCCGGCGAAGAAGCGGTCCGCCGCTCCTGCCGCCGGGCGGCGCGGGCGGCGCCGCGAGAACCTCGCCGGCTACCTCTTCATGTCGCCGTGGATCGCGGGGTTCCTGCTGCTCACGGCGGGGCCGATGATCGCGTCGCTGTACTACGCGTTCACCAGCTACAACCTGTTCACGCCGCCCAAGTGGGTCGGCCTGGACAACTTCACGACGATGTTCCAGGACCCGCGCTGGCAGAAGTCGGTCGAGGTCACGCTGAAGTACGTCGTCGTGGCCACTCCGTTGAAGCTGCTGCTCGCGCTCGGCGTCGCGCTGCTGCTCGCGCAGAGCCGGCGCGGACAGGGCCTGTACCGGGCCGCGTTCTACATGCCCTCGCTGATCGGCGCCAGCGTCTCCGTGGGCTTCGTGTGGCGGGCGCTGTTCTCCGACGACGCGATCGTGGACCGCGGGCAGAAGATCTTCGGCCTCGACGTGGGCGGCTGGATCGGCAACCCGGACTACGTCATTTACGCCCTGGTCGCCCTGAGCATCTGGCAGTTCGGTGCGCCGATGGTCATCTTCCTCGCCGGCCTCAAGCAGGTCCCGCGGGAGCTGTACGAGGCCGCCGAGGTGGACGGCGCGGGACCCTTCCGCCGGTTCTGGAACATCACGCTGCCGATGATTTCCCCGGTGCTGTTCTTCAACGTGCTGCTGGAGTCCATCCACGCGTTCCAGGTGTTCGGCTCCGCCTACGTCGTCTCCGACACCCGGTGCGGGCCCGCCGACGCCACGCTCGTCTACACCTGTTACCTGTACCAGAAGGGCTTCAAGGAGGCCCAGATGGGCTTCGCCTCCGCGATGGCCTGGACACTGGTGATCGCGGTGGCGCTGGTCACGGCGGTCCTGTTCTGGTCGCAGAAGAAGTGGGTGCACTACGAGGAGGCCGCCAAGTGACCACTGCCACCACCCCTGCCCCGCGCACCGCGAACGAACGGCGGCGCTTCGGATCGATCGCCTGGCACGTGGGCGCGCTCCTGGTCCTCGCGGTCGTGCTGTACCCCGTGATCTGGGTGGTCGGTGCCGCGTTCAAGCCGAGCAAGGACATCATCGCCAGCCTCGACCTGCTGCCCACCGAGCCGGTCTGGGAGAACTTCTCCGGGCTCGCGGACGGCATCTCCGGCATCTCCATCAGCAGCTTCTTCTGGAACTCGCTGATGTACGCGGGCCTCGCCGTGGCCGGTGTCGTGCTGTCCAGCTCGCTGACCGCCTATGCCTTCGCCAAGATCCGCTTCGCCGGCCGGAACCTGCTGTTCACGCTGATGATCGGCACGCTGCTGCTGCCCTACCACGTCCTGCTCATCCCGCAGTACGTGCTGTTCCGCAACCTGGAACTGGTCGACACGCTGGTGCCGTTGGTCGCGGGCAAGTTCCTGGCCACGGAGGCGTTCTTCGTCTTCCTGATGGTGCAGTTCATGCGCGGGCTGCCGCGCGAGCTGGACGAGGCCGCCAAGCTCGACGGCTGCGGGCACTTCAGGACCTACTGGTCCATCGTGCTGCCGCTGACCCGCCCCGCCCTCATCACCAGCGCCATCTTCACCTTCATCAATGCCTGGAACGACTTCATGGGCCCGTTGATCTACCTCAACACCCCCGAGAAGTACACCGTTTCGCTCGGCCTGATGATGTTCCGCGATCAGGAGGGCATCTCCAACTACGGCAGCATGATCGCGATGTCGCTGGTGGCGCTGATACCGGTCATCGCCTTCTTCATGGCCTTCCAGCGCTATCTCATCGACGGCATGGCGACGTCCGGACTGAAGTGACCGGTCTGAAGTGAAAGGGCTGAGGCGTTCACCATGGCGCAAGCACGCGTGAAGGCACGCAAGGAGTCCGTGTTCGGCGAGCGGTTCTCGGTCTTCGCCGAGTCGATGCTCACCGGCGTGTGGATCGCCGTGGCCTGCCTCGGGGGCGTCACCTATCCCGCCGCCTTCGCCGCCGGCGCACGGCATCTGAGGCGCCGTACCGGCCACGAGGGCGGCGGGTGGCGGGAGTTCGTCGCGGACTTCCGGGCCGCCCTGCGCGGTGGGTGGGCCGTCGGGCTCGCCGGCTGGGCGGTGGCCGCCGCGGTCTGGGTGGACGTCCTGGCCGCCCGGGCAGGCCTGCCCGGCGGGCCGTTCGTCGGCGCCGTCGGCCTGTTCGCGCTGATCGGCCTGACCGTGGCGCTGCTGCGGGCGGCCGCCGTCTGGGCGCCGGGCGCGTCTTGGCGGGCGCTGCTCGTGGCCGCCGTGCGCCGGACCGTGCTCGATCCCGCCGGGTCCTTCCTGGTCGTCGGCGGACTGGCGGTTGTGGCCCTGTCCGGTGCGTTCATCACACCTCTGGCGGTCCCCGTTCTCGGGGCCGTCGCCGCGGCGGCCGTCGCCGTCGAGGAGCGGTACCGGCGCCGCTGACGGGCGGCGCCCCAGTCACCAGGTCGGCGCCTTCGGCGTCGTACCTCCCTCTGTCATGCCCCTGACTACCCGAATGCATCCCGCACGGAAGGAAAGGCTGACTCTCCTATGTCTCCCATCCCCCGCAGGTCCCTCCTCAAGGCGGCCGCCGTCGCCGGAGCCGCCGCGCAGTTCAGCTGGGCGCTAGGGGCGAAGGACGCCCAGGCGGCGCCCAGAGCCGCGGCCAGCGACGCCGACCCCGTGACCCTGGACTGGCTGGAGGACGGCGGCCTGGGCGCCGCACCCGGCTCGACCCTCGGTGTGCCCTGGCCGAAGGGCGCCTTCCAGGAGGACCAGACGTTCGCGCTGACGGACGCGGACGGCAAGGCCGTGCCCGTACAGACCTGGCCCCTCGCCTACTGGCCCGACGGCTCCCTCAAGTGGACCGCGCACGCGGTGGGTTCGGGCGGCACCGGCAAGCTCACCCTCGCCGCCGGCGAGCCCGCCGCCCCCGAGAAGAAGGTCACCGTCGACAGGAGCGGCGGCACCATCGACGTATCGACCGGCGTGATCACCGCGAAGATCGGTAAGTCCGGCGCCACGCTCGTCAAGTCGGTCACCCGCGGCGGCACCGAGATCGCCAAGGACGGCCGTCTCGTCCTGCTCCGCCAGCCCGAGATCGAGGACGGCGACCAGGGCACGGCGAAGTGCGAACGCTTCGACGGCGCCATCTCCGAGGTCACCGTCGAACAGGACGGCCCGGTCCGCGCGGTCGTCCGCATCGACGGCAAGCACCGCAAGGGCGACCGCAGTTGGCTGCCGTTCTCCATCCGCCTCTACTTCTACGCCGGCGCCGACTCCTTCCGCATGGTGCACACCATCACCTTCGACGGCACCCAGGAACCGGGCAAGGCCAGCGGCGACTTCATCCGCGGCCTCGGCGTCCGCTTCACCGTCCCCATGCGGGACCAGTCCTACGACCGCCACATCCGCATCGGCGGCGAGGGCACCGGCATGCTCCGCGAGGCGGTCAAGGGCATCACCGGACTGCGCCGCGACCCGGGCGCCGCAGTCCAGGCCGCCCAGTTCGAGGGCAAGAAGCTGCCCGACCCCGCCACCTGGGACCAGCGCGTCACCACCCGTCTCCAGTACATCCCCGAGTGGGGCGACTACACCCTCTCCCAGCTCTCCGCCGACGGCTTCACCCTCCGCAAGAGGACCAAGAAGGGCCACGGCTGGATCGGCACCGGCGGCGGCCGCCGCGCGAACGGCTTCGGCTACGTCGGCGGCGCGAGCGGCGGACTCTCCTTCGGCCTGCGCGACTTCTGGGAGAAGTTCCCCGCCCAACTCGACATCCGCGATGCCCAGACCGAGGAGGCCGAGGTCACTCTCTGGCTCTGGTCGCCCGAGGCACAGCCCATGGACCTGCGCTTCTACCACGACGGCATGGGCCAGGACACCTTCCCCGAGCAGCTCGAAGGCCTCAACATCACCTACGAGGACTACGAGCCCGGCTTCGGCACCCCGTACGGCATCGCGCGCACCTCCGAACTCCTCTTCTGGGCCAACGAGTTGACCCCGTCGGCCAACGCCCTCGCCCAGCAGATCGAGGCCGTGCGCGTCCTGCCGCAGCTCGCCGCCCCGCCCCAGCAGCTCATCAAGGCGGGCGTGTTCGGCAAGGGCCTGTACTCCGAGCCCGACCGCTCCACCGCCGCCAAGGCCAAGATCGAGGACCACCTCGACTTCCTCTTCACCTACTACAAGGACCAGGTGGAGATGCGTCGTTGGTACGGCTTCTGGGACTACGGCGACATCATGCACACCTACGACACCG
Organism: Streptomyces sp. NPDC079141; assembly: GCF_040686775.1. Lineage (NCBI taxonomy): Bacteria > Bacillati > Actinomycetota > Actinomycetes > Kitasatosporales > Streptomycetaceae > Streptomyces > Streptomyces sp. NPDC079141. The sequence goes on from NZ_JBFBLP010000011.1 coordinate 97,390, forward strand.
CCCGGCACCAGTGGCGCTACGACATCGGCGGCTACGCCTGGGACAACTCCGAGCTGTCGCCGGACCTGTGGCTGTGGTTCGCCTACCTGCGCTCCGGCCGCGCGGACATCTTCCGCTTCGCCGAGGCGATGACCCGGCACACCGGCGAGGTCGACGTCTACCACCTGGGCGAATGGGCCGGCCTCGGCACCCGGCACGGTGTGCAGCACTACGCCGACAGCGCCAAGCAGCAGCGCATCGCCAACACCACCTACCGGCGCTACTACTACTTCCTCACCGGCGACGAACGCGTCGGCGACCTCATGCACGCCAATGTCGACTCCGACGAGACCTTCCTCGTCCTCGACCCGATCCGCAAGATCCGCACCGAGCCGTACACCCCCGACCGGCACGCGCTGTCGATCGGCTTCGGCACGGACTGGAGCGGCCTTGTGTCCGCCTGGCTCACCGAGTGGGAGCGCAAGGGCCCGAAGTGGGAGAAGGCCAAGGCGCGCGTCCTGTCGACGATGGAGACGATCGCCGCCCAGCCCAACGGATTCGTGCAGGGCACCGGCTTGTACGACCTGGACACCGGCAAGTTCGCCATCGCCGAGAAGCCGGTGGTCGGCGTCTCGCACCTGTCCGCCGTCTTCGGTCTCAACGAACTGTGCGCCGAGCTCATCGACCTCGTCGACATGCCGAAGTTCAACGAGGCGTACTTCGACTACTGCCGCTACTTCAACGCCACCAAGGCCGAGCAGGCGGCGCGGTACGGCTCCAACTTCGGCACGCTGCTGCTGTTCCAGGGCCACTCGCGACTGGACGCCTACGCGGCCGTCAAGACCGGGGACGAGAAGCTCGCCACGCGCGCGTGGCAGAAGTTCTACAACTCCGACGGGTACAAGGAGTCGGCGCCCTGGAAGACCGAGCAGCTGAGCGGGCCGGTCACGTTGGTGCCGGGCAGCGAGGCGACATGGGTGTCGACGAACGACACGGCGCTGTACGGTCTTGCCGCGATTGAGAACCTGGCGCTGCTGGGTCACAAGATGCCGTGACGCTCCGCTGGGGCGCGGGGTGACTGCGGGTCCGTTGTGACTGGTCGCGCAGTTCCCCGCGCCCCTTTGGGGCGCAGGATTCAGTGCAGCTTGCCCAGCATGTCCCGCACTCGATGGGCGTCCCGGATGCGCTGTTCGTAGGTCGCGCCCAGAGCCAGCAGAAGGAGGCCGGCCAGGGCCGGAGGCACCCAGCGGGGGAGCGCGCCCGCGATCTGGATCAGGTACGGGGCCAGCTCGTGCAGTGCGTCCAGGGCGAGGACCGCGCCGCCCAGCAGGAGCGGGGCCTGGAGGTGGTGGCGGGCGCCCAGCAGGGTGACCGTGAGGGCCGCGAGGCCGAGCAGGAGGGGGCGCGTCCAGCCCGGGTCGCCCCAGGCCGCGGCCAGGCTCGGCACGAGGGTCGCGGCGAGGCCGGGGCCGTACGCCGTCCAGGACGAGGCCTGCGGGTCGCGGCGCCTGCGCAGGGCGCCGACGATCAGGGCGGGGACGGTCACCGGCAGCGTGTAGGCCTCGGGGGTGGTCACCTCCCAGGCCGCCAGGCGTACCCAGGTGGCCAGCGCGAACAGGGCGATGGACGCGTAGGCGACGGGGCGGCGGTCCGGCCGTACCGCTGTGCCCGCGGTGATCACACCGCACAGGGAGAGGACGAGGGCGAGCATCGGCAGGTCGGTGACCGCGAGCCCCACGGCCAGCAGCCCCGCGGCCGCGCCCGCCACCTCGACCGGGAGCGTCGCCCGTGAGCCGCCCGTGAACCGTGCGGCGAGCAGCGCCGCGGCCACCGGGACCGTGAGGACCAGCAGCGCGGTGTGCTGCGTCGGCCAGTTGGCCGCGGCGCCCACGGCGCAGGCCAGCGCGGCGGCATACGCGAGCGCGGCCGGGGCGGTGACGGGGGCGGACCGGACCGAGGCCGCCGCGAAGAGCGCGGTCAGGACGGACAGAACCGCGAGGGTCGCGGTCTGTGCGGCGAGCGAGAGGAAGGCGAGGGTGAGGGAGGAGAGGAGGGCGAGGACCAGAGCGGTCGGCTGAGCGGTCGGGAAGGGGAAGGCCGGTGCGGCGCCGGGCTCGGGCTCCTTCTCGGCGTCCGCGGACGGCCGCAGGAGCGCCGCCGTCGCGAGGGCGGCCGCCGTCGTGACCACCAGGGCCGACAGGCCGACGGCGTACGGGAGTTCCAGCACCGCCGGCAGCGTGAGCAGCGCCGCCCAGGTCAGCGTCAGCGCACCCGTCAGGGCCCGGGGACGCCACGTCGTGTCCCGCACCGCCAGCGCCAGTACGGCGGCCACGGCGGCGAGCACGACCGGGACCGTCTCCATCCGCGGAGGCCAGGGCGCGTCCACCGTCACTGCGGCGCGGATGTCCGACGGCGTCCCGGACCAGGCCCGCTCGACCCACGCGACCGGGCCCAGCAGCGTGACGGCGACGAGCGGCACGGTCCACAGCAGTGTCAGGGCCTGGACACCGGCGGAGGCCAGGAGCAGGCCACGGCGCAGCGGCTCCGACAGCCGGGTCGCGGCGAACAGCGCGACACCGCAGGCGAGATGGGCGGGAACCGTCCACACGTCCGGCAGCACCACGCGCAGCATGCCGCCGAACGCCGCGACCAGCAGCAGCCCCCCGGCCGGCGCGGTCAGTGCCGAGGTGCGGGGATGTGCCGTCAGCCGGGCGGCCGTGAGCGCGATCGCCGCGGCGAGGAGAAGGAGCGCCGCCGCACGGGCGGCGGCGCTCGGACCGGTGGCCGTCCAGGACAGACCTCCGGCCGTCAGCGCGCCCCAGGCGCCCATGCCGTACGCGCCGACGGTCGCGGCGAGGCGTACGGAACGGACGGGCACCCGGAGCGCCACACCCGTGTCGAACCCGGCCGTCACCAGCAGGGCGGCCGTCGTCAGGTACGGTCCGGCGCCGGCCGCCACCGCCCAGAGCAGCAGCGGGAGTTGGGCCGCGGCCAACGCGGCGGGCAGCGGCAGGCGCAGCTCTCCCACGCGCGGCAGCAGCCCGTACGCCGTCCACAAGGCAGCCAGCGTCGCCGTCGCGGCCGCCGTGTAGCCGACGCCGTCCACGCCGGCGAGCGCCACCTCGTGCAGCGCATAGGCGTCCAGGACCGTCAGCGCCAGCCCGAGCCCGGCCACCGACTCGGCCGTCGAGCGCAGCCCGCGCCCCAGCAGCGGCACCGGCGCGCACAACGCGGCCGCCGTGATCGCGCCCAGCACCAGGGCGCGCCCGGCAATGCCCAGATGCCCCCAGCTGACCAGCGTGAACGCCGTCGCGGCGATGGTGAAAAGGACCCCGCCGAGGACCAGCAGCACGTTCTGCACCCGCGGCCCGGGGGCCTCGGGACGCGGGGGTGTGAAGGGCGCAGCGAAGGGCTGCGCCGGGCGGGCCGCGTCGAGTGCGGCGACCAGCCGCACGCGACGGGCCAGCAACTGGGCGCGGCGCGCGTCGAGTTGCCACAGCTCGGTGTCGAGGACCCGCAGTTCCTCGGCCGGGGACGGGTTGTGCGTCATGTCTCGAAAGTGTGGTCCGCGTCACGCCGCCGGACATGAGTCCGCGTACTCAGAACGTACTCAGATCCGGTGCCACACTCTGCTCATGGACTGGTCCCATTACCGCTTCCGCACCCAGTGGACCCTGCCCGCGCCCCCGGCCGCGGTCTACGACGCCCTGGAGCGCGCCGAGGAATACCCCCTCTGGTGGCCGCAGGTGCGCGAGGTGAACCGCCTCGACGACACCAGCGGCGCGATCCGGATCCGTGCCTTCCTGCCGTACGACATGACCTTCACCGCGCGCGAGGTGCGGCGCGATCCGGCGGCCGGGGTCCTGGAGATCGCCATGACCGGCGACATGGAGGGCTGGGCGCGCTGGACGCTCACCCCGGACGGCACGGGCACCCTCGCCCGCTACGACCAGGTCGTCGACGTGCGCAAGCCGCTGCTGCGGCGGCTCGCCGTGCCCGGGCGGCCGGTCTTCCGCGCCAACCACTGGCTGATGATGCGGGCCGGACGACGGGGGCTGGCCGCCCACTTGGAAGCGGTTTGAAGGAAACCCGCGGGGGCCTGTATTGTTCAGTGCGTTCCCGGGCGATTAGCTCAGTGGGAGAGCGCTTCGTTCACACCGAAGAGGTCACTGGTTCGAACCCAGTATCGCCCACCGGGAAAGGCCGGTCCGCAAAAACGCGGACCGGCCTTCTTCATGCCGCCGCCGGCAGATCCGGACGCAGCGGCCACGCCGGATCCACCGCCTCCTCGCTCCCGCTGCGCGCGAACCACGCCTGAAGCCCACGGGCCTGCGCCGCGTGCCACACCGCCTGCAACGTGTGCAGTTCGGCGGGGGAGAGCCGCTCAAGACGCGCCGCGAACCGGCGCCCCACCGCCCGTACGACATCCAGCGCGGCCAGTGCGTCCGCGCCCGCGTCGTGCGCGCCGTCCAGCGTGACGCCGTAGTGCGCACACAGGTCGGTGAGCGTGCGACGGCCCTTGCGGTAGCGGTCCAGATGCTTGTCGAGGACCCGCGGATCCAGCACCAGCAACGGACTCGTCTCGAACCAGTGGTCGAGCGACGACGCGCGATGGCGGCGCAGCTCGCGATCCAGGATGGTCAGGTCGAACGGCGCGTTCATCACCACCAGCGGGCGGCCCGCGACGGCCTGTTCGGCCAGTACCTCGGCTATCTCCTGCATCACCGGCGCCGGCCAGCGGCCGTTGCGGTGCAGATGGTCCTCCGTCAGCCCGTGCACCGCCGTCGCCGCCTCCGGCACCGGCACACCCGGGTTCACCAGCCACCGGGTCACCCGCGGCCGGGTGCCCGGGGCGTCCTGCACGACGACGGCCGCCGAAACGATCCGGTCGGTCTCGACGTCCACGCCTGTCGTCTCCGTGTCGAATGCCGCCAGCGGGCCCTCATACCAGCACGCCATACCTACACAACCCCTCGTTCACCCACGGCAGCTGACGCACCGTCTTCTGCCCGTTTGGTGATACCCGGGCTGTTTGCGCCGTACGCCGGAAGGAGACAACAGAGGTACGGGTCTTTGCAGTTCAGCGGCCCGGCGCGGGATTCACTCGGCCCCGGTGCGGGCAATTCACTTGGCTTGGAAGGCTGTTGGTCATGGCGATAGCGCAGCCCGAGCGGGGCGGGCTGCTGCCCGAACGTACGGGCCCCCATCGCGGCACACTCGCCACCACCGCCTGCATGGAGACACTGCAGGTGGGCTACTTGCACGCGGTCGCGGCGGCGGCCGGCTGCTCACTGTCGCAGCCGTTCCCGGACAACGGCATCGACTGGCACGTCAGCCACGGCTCACCCGGGCACACCGTCGACGACGAGGTCACCATCAAGGTCCAGCTCAAGTGCACGTACCAGATCGCGCCCAACCCGCCCGGCCGCTCCTTCTCCTTCACGCTGGACAACGACCACCTGCGCAAGCTCGCCCGCACCCCGGTCTCCGTCCACAAGATCCTCGTCGTGATGCTCGTGCCCCGGTCCCAGGACGACTGGCTGCGCGCCAGCCACGACCGGCTCGACCTCAGACACTGCTGCTACTGGGTCAACCTCGCCGGCCACCCGGTCACCGGCCGGACCCGGACCACCGTGCGGATACCGACCTCACGCGTCTTCGACGACCGGGCGCTGTGCGAGATCATGACGCGGGTCGGGACGGGAGGCAGACCATGACGCACCGCCCGATCGAGGAGCCCCTGCGACCGGTCCGGCCGCACCCCGTCGACGCCGTCGCCTGGCAGCGGCCCCCCGAGCCTGACGAGGTCGACCCCGCCGTCCTCAGCGCCCTGCTGCACCGGCACGGCTGGCAGCGCCGCGGCGGCGCCGCCGGACGCTACGGACGCTGGACCCCGCCCGGACCGGGCGGCGGCGGGACCAGCCTGCTCGTGCCCGAGAGCCGCGCCTTCCCCGACAGCGACGACCTGCTCGGCGAGGCACTCGTCGCCCTCTCCCGCAGCGGCACACCCTCCGCGCGCGAGGTGCTCGTCTCCCTCGCCGTCCCCAGCGACGAGATCCGCTGGTGGCGCGACGCCCCCGCCGGTCCGGCCGGCACCGTGCCCTGGACCGTCGAGGAGCAGCTGCGCGCCTCCGCCCGCCAGATGCTCCTCGCCGCCGCCCTCGCCACACGCGCGCGTGCCGGCTACTACGGCGCCCGGCACCGCCGACCCGCCGCGGCCATGCTGGAGAACGTCCTCGTCGGCTCCCCGGCCGGCGGCCGCCGCCTGACCGCCTTCGTCCCGGTCGCCACCGGCCGCCCCCTCGCCGTACGCCTGCACCAGGCGCTGTACGCCGCCCGCGAGGCCATCGACTACCAGCGGGCCACCGGCGGCATGGACGCCTTCGACGGCGCCGTCGAGGCCGGGGTCAGCCGCGAGCTCACCGAGGCGCTGATCGCCCTCGTCCGGGGCACCGAGGGCGCACGCGTCGCCGTCGAGTGGGCGCCCGGCGCGGGCGTCCCCGAGGGCTGCGCGGCCCCCGCCGAGGCCGTGGAGTTCTCACCCGGCGACCTGCCGGTGCTGCGCGAGGCCGGGGCCCGCTATCTGCGCGAGGAGCCCTCCGTGTCCGTCCGCATCACCGGAGCGGTCGTGCGGATGCGCAGGTCGGGGCCGCGCGGGGAGGGCGCCGTACGGCTGCGGGTGCTGGCCGGGGCCGAGATCCCGCACGTCCGGCTGACCCTGGACGAGGAGGCCTACCGCATCGCCGGGCACGCCCACCTCGTGGGACTGCCGGTCCGCGTGCACGGGCGGCTGGAGAGCCGGGGCGGGTTCCGCAAGCTCACCGGCGCCTCCTCGGTCGTACCCGTGCAGGTCGACGAGGCGGAGCGGGACCGGCTGATGAAGTCGCTCCAGGAGAACCTCGACTTCTTCGAGGAGGCCTGCGCAGGGGACTGAGCGGACTGCGCAGAGGAATGATTTCGCGGTCGGAGGGTGCGGGTCGGTACGATTCCCTCTTGCGCGCGCTCCCGGTATGGCGCCGCACCCCACCTGCAGTCAGGAGAGACCGGTGTCAGACGTCCGTGTGATCATCCAACGCGATTCCGAGCGGGAAGAGCGCGTGGTGACGACGGGGACTACGGCGGCCGACCTCTTCGCCGGCGAGCGCTCGATCATCGCCGCGCGCGTGGGCGGCGAGCTCAAGGACCTCACCTACGTCCTGGCGGACGGCGAGACCGTCGAGGGTGTCGAGATCTCCTCCGAGGACGGTCTCAACATCCTGCGCCACTCCACCGCGCACGTCATGGCGCAGGCCGTGCAGGAGCTGTTCCCCGAGGCCAAGCTGGGCATCGGCCCGCCCGTCAAGGACGGCTTCTACTACGACTTCGACGTCGAGAAGCCGTTCACGCCCGAGGATCTCAAGGCCGTCGAGAAGAAGATGCAGGAGATCCAGAAGCGCGGGCAGAAGTTCGCCCGCCGCGTGGTGACCGACGAGGCCGCCCGCGAGGAGCTCGCGAACGAGCCCTACAAGCTGGAGCTGATCGGCCTCAAGGGCTCCGCCTCCTCGGACGACGGCGCGGACGTCGAGGTCGGCGCCGGCGAGCTGACGATCTACGACAACCTGGACGCCAAGACCGGCGAGCTGTGCTGGAAGGACCTCTGCCGCGGTCCCCACCTGCCCTCCACCCGCCTCATCCCGGCGTTCAAGCTGATGCGCAACGCGGCCGCCTACTGGCGCGGCAGCGAGAAGAACCCCATGCTCCAGCGCATCTACGGCACCGCCTGGCCGTCCAAGGACGAGCTGAAGGGCTACCTCGACTTCCTCGCCGAGGCCGAGAAGCGAGACCACCGCAAGCTGGGCAACGAGCTCGACCTGTTCTCCATCCCGGAGCAGATCGGCTCCGGCCTTGCCGTCTTCCACCCCAAGGGCGGCATCGTCCGCCGCGTGATGGAGGACTACTCGCGCCGCCGCCACGAGGAAGAGGGCTACGAGTTCGTCTACACCCCGCACGCGACGAAGGGGAAGCTCTTCGAGACGTCGGGCCACCTGGACTGGTACGCCGAGGGCATGTACCCGCCCATGCAGCTCGACGAGGGCGTGGACTACTACCTCAAGCCCATGAACTGCCCGATGCACAACCTGATCTTCGACGCCCGCGGGCGCTCCTACCGTGAGCTGCCGCTGCGCTTCTTCGAGTTCGGCACCGTGTACCGGTACGAGAAGTCGGGCGTCGTGCACGGCCTCACCCGCGCGCGTGGCTTCACGCAGGACGACGCGCACATCTACTGCACCCGCGAGCAGATGTCGGAGGAGCTCGACAAGACGCTCACCTTCGTCCTCGGTCTGCTGCGCGACTACGGCCTGGAGGACTTCTACCTGGAGCTGTCCACCAAGGACCCGGAGAAGTTCGTCGGCTCCGACGAGGTCTGGGAGGAGGCGACCGAGACCCTGCGCCAGGTCGCCGAGAAGCAGGGCCTGCCGCTGGTCCCGGACCCGGGCGGCGCCGCCTTCTACGGCCCGAAGATCTCCGTCCAGGCCAAGGACGCCATCGGCCGCACCTGGCAGATGTCGACCATCCAGCTCGACTTCAACCTGCCCGAGCGCTTCGACCTGGAGTACACGGGCGCGGACGGCACCAAGCAGCGGCCGGTCATGATCCACCGCGCGCTGTTCGGCTCCATCGAGCGCTTCTTCGCGGTGCTGCTGGAGCACTACGCGGGCGCCTTCCCGGCGTGGCTCGCGCCCGTCCAGGCGATCGGCATCCCGATCGGCGACGCGCACGTGGACTACCTGGCGAAGTTCTCCGCGGCCGCCAAGCGCAAGGGCCTGCGGGTCGAGGTGGACTCCTCCTCCGACCGCATGCAGAAGAAGATCCGCAACGCCCAGAAGCAGAAGGTGCCCTTCATGGTCATCGCGGGCGACGAGGACATGGCCAACAACGCCGTCTCCTTCCGCTACCGCGACGGCTCGCAGGAGAACGGCATCCCGTTCGACGAGGCCATCGCGAAGATCGCGAAGGTCGTCGAGGAGCGGACGCAGGTCTGATCCGACGCCGTACGCGAGGCCCCCGGGGAGTTCAGCTCCCCGGGGGCCTTTCGTCGTCCTCGCGGGAGAACACCTGCAGCAGCCAGGACGAGAAGGACCCCGTCACCGCCCCGAGCAGCGCAAGTCCGCAGGCCATGACGCCGACCGCGATCACGCGGCCCAGCGGCGTCACCGGGGCGATGTCGCCGTAGCCGACGGTGGCGAGGGTGGCGCAGGTCCACCACATGGCGTCCCCGAAGGTGCGCATGCTCGCGCCCTTGGCGCCGTACTCCTGGTGGTAGACGGCGAGGGCTCCGGAGAAGCCGAGCAGGAGGGTGGAGAGGCCCGAGTAGGCGATCACACGGCCGTGCAGGGCGAGCCGGGGCCGGCCGCGCCGGCGCTGCGCCGACTCGTAGATCTTCACGATCCGCAAGGGGCGCAGCAGGGGCAGCGCCAGCACCACGGTGTCGAGCCAGTGGGCGCGGACGAAGCGCAGGCGCTGTCCGCTCAGCCGCCAGCGCACCGCGTAGTCGACGGCGAACACCGCCCATGCGGTGAACAGCACCACGAGGCACAGCACCCGCCAGCCCTCCGGCAGGTCATGGGCCAGCACCAGGACCGCGTACGAGGCGAGGTAGACCAGTGACGCCATGGCGAGGGGTACCTCGGAGTGCTGCTCCCAGCGGGCCTTGAAGCTGTCGTCGTCCACCCGCCCAGCTTGGCCCGGGACCCTTTTCCCGCAGCCCCGGCGACACGCTCCGAATGGGCGACGCCATATGCTGCACTGCATGACGAGTGAGCCGGAGCAGCAGTGGGGAGTGGGGACGCAGGACGCGTTCCAGCGCCTGTGGACACCCCATCGGATGGCCTACATCCAGGGCGAGAACAAGCCGACCGGCCCGGGGGCCGACGACGGCTGTCCCTTCTGCTCGATTCCGGCCAAGTCCGACGAGGACGGGCTGATCGTCCAGCGCGGCGAGCTGGTGTACGCGGTGCTCAATCTGTACCCGTACAACGGCGGCCACCTGATGGTCGTGCCCTACCGCCATGTCGCGGACTACACCGACCTCACCGAGCCCGAGACGGTCGAGCTGGCGGCGCTGACCAAGCAGGCCATGAAGGCCCTGCGTACCGCGTCCGGCGCCCATGGCTTCAACATCGGCATGAACCAGGGCACGGTCGCCGGCGCGGGCATCGCCGCCCATCTCCACCAGCACATCGTCCCCCGCTGGGGAGGCGACACGAACTTCATGCCGGTCGTCGGCCACACGAAGGTGCTGCCGCAGCTGCTGGCGGACACGCGCAAGATGCTGGCGGAGGCGTGGCCAGCCTAGGCCTCACGCGTCGTACAGATCGGCCTTCCTCGGTGACGGATCCTGCACCGCCGTGCTGAGGAATGCCGAGCGTGCGCCGAACTTCTCCGTGTCCACGCCGTTGTCCTCAAGGACCCGGATCGCCGCGGCGTGCACCACGCGCAGCACGGGCGTCGCGGCGCGCATCGCGTCGTCGGCCATGAAGCGGTGGCGCCACGGCTTGTCCGCCCAGACGTGCCGCAGGCCGAAGGGCTCGGGCAGGCTTATCGTCCCGCCGAGCCAGTTGAGCAGCGGCGGATACCAGGAGAGCGGGGCGCGGACGGCGAGGCGTACGACCTCGTTGGTGGGGACCAGCGGGAGTTTCACCGTGCGGGTCTCCCAGGGCTTGAGCGACTTCTGGACCTGCTTCGTGGGGTCCTCCGGCTTGCCCATGAAGAGCGGGTTGACGGGGCCCAGCGCGTGCCCGGTCACCTCGATGCGCAGGGTCTCGTGCAGCACGGTGACGGTGATCATCATGGTGAGGATCAACTGGCCGTCCCACAGCGTCCACTGCACGCCGAGGTAGTGCCGGTTTCCGCTGCCGAACTGCTGCTTGTTGCAGATGTCCTGTATGGAGTGCGGCTTGTGCTGGAACGCCTCCACGTCCGAGGACTGTTCGGTGCGGGCCACTCCCTTGGCGTTCTCCCCGACCGGTGTGACGATCCAGTGCCGTATCGAGGCCTTGGGGAAGCCGCCGGTGTTGATCGTGTTCCGCTCCAGCATGCGCAGCTTGTCGTGGATGGCGCGGATGACGTCCCAGCTGCGGAAGGGGTGGATCTCGCGGGTCGGGTCGGCGGGCGCGAGGTCCTCGGCGAGCTGCCAGCTGCCCCAGCGGGTGCCCATGCCCAGGATGCCCTTGGGTCCGGCGTAGAAGACGGAGTTGGACTGCTGCTCGGCGCTGAGCCTGGCGAGGGACTGGCGCAGTTGCTCGGCCTGGGTCTCGCTGGGGCTGCTCGGCACCGCCTCGGGAACCTGGGCCCCGATGCTGCTGCCCGCGAGCAGGCCGTTCCAGCGTGCGCGCAGGTCCTTGGTGGAGCGTTCGCAGATCTGCTTGGCCAGGAACCAGCCGAGGACGGGTACGACCACGCACGCGCGTGCGTACCAGCCCCAGAAGCCCGCGAACGGCATGCGGACGAGGAAGAGGACGGCGAGGGCGCCGACGGCGACGAGGAGGGCCGTGGCGAGGGCGGAGGCCTTCTTGTTGGTGTTCTTGTCGATGCTGGTGCGCAACTGGAAGACCAGGAGCCAGACCAGGAGTCCGGGCAGGAACAGCACACCGCACACCACCATGACGGCGGACAGTCGTTTGTCCCGGTCCCGGCGCAGCCGATAGGCGGCCAGGCAGTGGTCGACGACGACTTGGGGCTCGGTGCCGAAGGACTGGATCAGTGGTTTGCGGCCCGGACCGATCATGCGGTCGATGACCGCCCGGGAGTACGCCTCGCCCAGGTTCGGCCTGAAGAGCTTGCCGGCCCACTTCTGACCGTCCTTGACGGTCGTCTCGTGCCACTCGCTGTTGGCCTTGGTGATGTCCTCGACCGGGTTGTCCCGGTATGCGGCGGATGCGAGTGCGAACGTGGCCGTCTGGTCGTCGTTGCCCGTGAGGGGGACCTGCGGTCCGAAGACGTTCTCAATCCCTACGGTCATTCCCGCCCCCGATCGCCGCCACTGTCGCTCCTGCGGCCTTCCCGACTTGCTTGCTTCGCACACCTGTTGATCAGGTCATCAGCGTATCCGCCGCCACCGACATTCGTCGGCGGACGGCCGAAGCCGCCCGCCGACTCGGAGGGGAGCGTTCCACAAAGGTCGGTTGTCCGGGGCCCGTTGGCCCCACCGGTGTTGTGCCCGGTGCCAACTACGAGGAATCGCGGCTGTCTTCGCGGATCCTTTCGGCGACCTGCGGCGGCATCGGCTCGTGCCGCGCGTAGGAGCGGCTGAAGCGGGCGGTGCCGTGCGACAGCGAGCGCAGGTCGACGGCGTACCGGCCGATCTCGATCTCCGGTACCTCGGCCCGGACCAGCGTGCGGTTGCCCGCGGTCTGTTCCGTGCCCAGCACCCGGCCGCGCCGCCCCGACAGGTCGCTCATCACGGCGCCCACGTACTCGTCGCCGACCAGCACCGTCACCTCGGCCACCGGTTCGAGGAGATGGATCTTCGCGTCGGCCGCGGCCTCCCGCAGCGCCAGCGCGCCGGCCGTCTGGAACGCGGCGTCGGAGGAGTCCACCGAGTGCGCCTTGCCGTCGAGCAGGGTGATCCGCACGTCGATGAGCGGATAACCGGCCGCAACCCCCTTGGTCGCCTGGGCCCTTACGCCCTTCTCGACGGAGGGGATGAACTGCCGCGGCACCGCCCCGCCGACCACCTTGTCCACGAACTCGATGCCCGAGCCGCCCGGCAGCGGCTCGACCTCTATCTCGCAGATGGCGTACTGCCCGTGCCCGCCGGACTGCTTCACATGCCGTCCGCGCCCGCCGGACTTCCCCGCGAACGTCTCCCGAAGGGAGACCTTGTGCGGTACGACGTCGACCTGGACGCCGTACCGGCTGCGCAGTCGCTCCAGCGCGACGTCGGCGTGGGCCTCGCCCAGGCACCACAGCACGACCTGGTGGGTGTCCTGGTTCTGTTCGAGGCGCATGGTCGGGTCCTCGGCGACCAGCCGGGACAGGCCCTGGGAGAGCTTGTCCTCGTCCGCCTTGCTGTGCGCCTGGATGGCGAGCGGCAGCAGCGGGTCGGGCATCTGCCAGGGCTCCATCAGGAGCGGGTCGTCCTTGGCGGAGAGGGTGTCGCCGGTCTCCGCGCGGTTCAGCTTCGCCACGCACGCCAGGTCCCCGGCGATGCAGTGGGTGAGGACCCGCTGCTGCTTGCCGAACGGCCGGGACAGCGCGCCGATCCGCTCGTCGACGTCGTGGTCCTCGTGCCCGCGGTCGGCGAGACCGTGCCCGGAGACGTGCACCGTCTCGTCGGGGCGCAGGGTGCCGGAGAACACGCGGACGAGCGAGACCCGGCCGACGTAGGGGTCGGACGCCGTCTTCACGACCTCCGCCACCAGCGGCCCGTCCGGGTCGCACAGCTTCAGCTCGCGCGGCTTGCCGTCGACCGTCGTGACCCGGGGTGCCTCCCGCTCCAGCGGGGTCGGGAAACCGCCGGTGACCAGTTCCAGCAGCTCGACCGTGCCCAGCCCCTGCCGGGCGCCCTCGGCCGCGGGGGCGGCGGCCAGGACGGGGAAGAAGACCCCGCGCGCGACGGCCCGCTCCAGGTCCTCGACGAGCGTCTTGACGTCGACCTGCTCACCGCCGAGATAGCGGTCCATGAGGGTCTCGTCCTCGCTCTCGGCGATGATCCCCTCGATCAGCCGGTTGCGGGCCTCCGCGATCTGCGGCAGCTGGTCCTCGCCGGGCTCGGACTCCTTGCGCTCGCCGGAGGAGTAGTCGAACAGCTTCTGCGACAGCAGCCCGGTCAGCCCGGTCACGGGCGCGTGCCCGTCGGGCGCCTGCGGGCCGTGCAGCGGCAGGTACAGCGGCAGGACCGCGTCGGGGTCGTCGGCGCCGAAGGCCTGCGCGCAGATCCGCGTCATCTCCTCGTAGTCCGCCCGCGCGGCCTCCAGGTGCGTGATCACGATGGCGCGCGGCATGCCGACGGCCGCGCACTCCTCCCACACCATGCGGGTCGAGCCGTCCACGCCGTCGGAGGCCGAGACGACGAAAAGGGCCGCGTCCGCCGCTCGCAGACCGGCCCTGAGTTCCCCGACGAAGTCGGCGTATCCGGGGGTGTCCAGAAGATTGACCTTGATGCCGTCCCATTCGACGGGCACCAGGGAGAGTTGTACCGAGCGTTGTTGCCGGTGCTCGATGTCGTCGTAGTCGGAGACGGTGCCGCCGTCCTCCACGCGGCCCGCCCGGTTCACCGCTCCCGCCGTGAGGGCGAGAGCCTCCACCAATGTCGTCTTGCCCGATCCGCTGTGGCCGACCAGCACCACATTCCGTACGGACGCGGGGTGGTCGGCCGCTGTTGCCCTGCCGGCGGCCCCGGGGTGTGCGTTCGCCTTGTCGCCCATGGCCTTGCCTCCCGTGCACGGTGAGGTCACTGTGGGCGCGGACATGCGGATCCGCGGTGGCGGCTCCGGTGACGCCCGCGGTTCTTCGAGCTTTCCACTCCCGTCACGGTGCGTCCATACGGCGGACGTGATCGCGCCAGTGGGTCCCGCTCGATTCCGTGAGAAGGCGCCCGGCCGTCGCCCACGCGCGCGCGTGGCTACGATGGGCCAGCCGGTGGCCAGCAGGGGCCGCGCGGCCACACCGACCCTCGGGAAGGCCATGCTGAACAAGTACGCGCGTGCATTCTTCACGCGTGTCCTCACACCGTTCGCCGCGTTTCTGATCCGGCGGGGCGTCAGCCCCGACACGGTCACGCTGATCGGCACCGCCGGCGTGATGGCGGGCGCGCTGGTGTTCTACCCGCAGGGCGAGTTCTTCTGGGGCACGGTCGTGATCACGCTGTTCGTGTTCTCCGACCTGGTCGACGGCAACATGGCCCGCCAGCTGGGCCGCTCCAGCCGCTGGGGCGCCTTCCTGGACTCCACGCTCGACCGGGTCGCCGACGGCGCGATCTTCGGCGGCTTCGCCCTCTGGTACGCCGGCGGCGGCGACGACCTCGTCCTGTGCGCCGTGTCGATCTTCTGTCTGGCCAGCGGCCAGGTGGTGTCGTACACCAAGGCCCGGGGCGAGTCGATCGGGCTGCCGGTCGCCGTCAACGGCCTGGTCGAGCGCGCCGAGCGCCTGGTGATCTCGCTGGTCGCGGCCGGTCTCGCGGGCCTGCACAAATTCGGGGTACCCGGCATCCAGTACCTGCTGCCCGTAGCGCTGTGGATCGTCGCCGTGGGCAGCCTGGTCACGCTGATCCAGCGGGTCGTCACCGTACGCCGGGAGTCCGCGGAGGCGGACGCGGCGGCCGCGCAGGAGAACGCCGCACAGGGGAGCGAGGCCGCGACATGAGGGCCCAGGAGCGGCTGACGGACGCGTTGTACGGCCTCGGCTGGAGCACCGTCAAGAAGCTTCCCGAGCCGGTCGCCGTCCGGCTCGGCCGCACCGTCGCCGACGCCGCCTGGAAGCGGCGCGGCAAGGGCGTGCAGCGGCTGGAGAGCAACTACGCGCGCGTGGTGCCCGACGCGAGCCCCGAGCGGCTCGCGGAGCTCTCGCGCGCGGGCATGCGCTCGTACCTGCGCTACTGGATGGAGTCCTTCCGGCTCCCGGCCTGGAGCGCCGAACGCGTCAAGGGCGGCTTCGAGCCCAAGGACGTGCACTACCTGACCGAGGGCCTCGCCTCCGACAAGGGAGTCATCCTGGCCCTGCCCCACCTGGGCAACTGGGACCTGGCGGGCGCCTGGGTCACCACCAAGCTGGAGACCCCCTTCACGACGGTCGCCGAACGCCTGAAGCCGGAGACCCTCTACGACCGCTTCGTCGCCTACCGCGAGGGCCTCGGCATGGAGGTGCTGCCGCACAGCGGCGGCTCGGCCTTCGGCACGCTGGCCCGGCGGCTGCGCGACGGCGGCCTGGTCTGCCTGGTCGCCGACCGTGACCTGTCCGCCTCCGGCGTCGAGGTGAAGTTCTTCGGCGAGACGGCCCGGATGCCGGCCGGACCGGCCCTGCTCGCGCAGCAGACGGGCGCGCTGCTGCTGCCGGTGACGCTCTGGTACGACGACTCGCCCGTGATGCAAGGGCGCGTGCATCCACCGGTCGAGGTGCCCGAGACAGGTACCCGGGCCGAGAAGACGTCTGTCATGACACAGGCGCTGGCCGATGCCTTCGCCACGGGGATCGCCGAACATCCGGAGGACTGGCACATGCTGCAGCGCTTGTGGGTCGCCGACCTCGACCCCGAGAAGGGCCCGTCGTGAGGATCGGCATCGTCTGCCCGTACTCCTGGGACGTGCCGGGAGGCGTCCAGTTCCACATCCGGGATCTGGCCGAGTACTTCATCCGCCTCGGCCACGAGGTGTCCGTGCTCGCACCCGCCGACGACGACACCCCGCTGCCGCCGTACGTCGTCTCGGCAGGCCGCGCGGTCCCGGTGCCGTACAACGGCTCGGTGGCCCGGCTGAACTTCGGCTTCCTGTCGGCGGCCCGGGTGCGGCGCTGGCTGCACGACGGCGAGTTCGACGTCGTCCACATCCACGAGCCGTCCTCGCCCTCCCTGGGCCTGCTGACCTGCTGGGCCGCGCAGGGCCCGCTCGTGGCCACCTTCCACACCTCCAACCCGCGCTCCAAGGCCATGATCGCCGCGTACTCGATCCTCCAGGCCGCCCTGGAGAAGATCAGCGCGCGGATCGCGGTGAGCGAGTACGCCCGCCGTACCCTCGTCGAGCATCTGGGCGGCGACGCGGTCGTCATCCCCAACGGTGTCGACGTCGACTTCTTCGCCAAGGCCGAGCCCAAGCCGGAGTGGCAGGGCGAGACGATCGGCTTCATCGGACGGATCGACGAGCCCCGCAAGGGCCTGCCGGTGCTGATGAGGGCGCTGCCGAAGATCCTCGCCGCCCGGCCGCAGGCCAGGCTCCTGGTCGCGGGCCGCGGCGACGAGGAGGAGGCCGTGGAGAACCTGCCCGCGGAACTGCGCTCGCGCGTGGAGTTCCTCGGCATGGTCAGCGACGAGGACAAGGCGCGCTTGCTGCGCAGCATCGACCTCTACGTCGCCCCCAACACCGGCGGGGAGAGCTTCGGGATCATCCTCGTCGAGGCGATGTCGGCCGGGGCGCCGGTCCTCGCCTCCGACCTGGACGCCTTCGCGCAGGTGCTCGACCAGGGGGCGGCGGGCGAGCTGTTCGCCAACGAGGACGCCGACGCGCTGGCCGAGGCGGCCGTACGGCTGCTGGAGGACCCCGCCCGCCGCGCCGAGCTGCGCGAACGCGGCAGCACGCACGTACGGCGGTTCGACTGGTCGACGGTCGGCGCCGACATCCTCTCGGTCTACGAGACGGTGACGGCCGGCGCCGCTGCGGTGGCCGCGGACGAGCGGACGTCGGGGCTGCGGGCGCGGCTGGGGCTGGCGCGGGACTGAACCGGGGTGCGGGACCGAGCCCCTGGCGTGGGGTCCCGTAGCGCCGGCGGCGCGCCTCGGTAACCTTGCCGCCCGTGACCGCAACCCTGATCTGGATCCTTGTCGCCCTCGTCGCGATCGGCCTCTACCTGAGCTGGACGGCGGGCCGTCTGGACCGGCTGCACGCCCGGATCGACGCGACCCGCGCCGGGCTCGACGCACAGCTGCTCCGGCGGGCCTCGGTGACCCAGGAACTGGCGACCTCCGGGGTGCTCGACCCGGCGGCCTCGATCGTCCTGTACGAGGCGGCCCACGCCGCCCGGCAGGCCGAGGAGGAGCAGCGCGAGGTGGCCGAGAGCGAACTGAGCCAGGCGCTGCGTGCCGTGTTCGCCGAGACCCAGCAGGTGGAGGCGGTGCGGGAGGCGCCCGGGGGTGAGGCGGCCGCCCGTGAGCTGACCGAGGCGGTGCTCCGGGTGCCGATGGCGCGCCGCTTCCACAACGACGCCGTGCGGGCGGCCCGGGCCCTGCGCCGGCACCGCAAGGTGCGCTGGTTCCGGCTGGCGGGACACGCCCCGTTCCCGCTGGCGTTCGAGATGGACGACGAGCCGCCGGCGGCCCTCGCCGAGCGCTCGGCCTGAGGCCACTGGCCGGAAAACGAGCCACCGCCTCATCATTGGCCCTTGCTGTGGCCTGGTCCGCTCACGTTTCCTCAGTGCTGCAGAAACCCTCTTTCACTTCAGCGAGGTCATCCGTGTCCAGCACGCTCTCCGAAAACCAGGCCCCCGAGACCGGCACCGCCCGCGTGAAGCGCGGCATGGCCGAGCAGCTCAAGGGCGGCGTGATCATGGACGTGGTCAACGCCGAGCAGGCGAAGATCGCCGAGGACGCCGGCGCCGTGGCCGTCATGGCCCTGGAGCGGGTCCCCGCCGACATCCGCAAGGACGGCGGCGTGGCCCGTATGTCCGACCCGAACATGATCGAGGAGATCATCGGCGCGGTCTCCATCCCCGTGATGGCCAAGTCCCGCATCGGCCACTTCGTCGAGGCCCAGGTCCTGCAGTCCCTCGGCGTCGACTACATCGACGAGTCCGAGGTCCTCACCCCGGCCGACGAGGTCAACCACTCCGACAAGTGGGCGTTCACCACCCCCTTCGTCTGCGGTGCCACCAACCTGGGCGAGGCCCTGCGCCGTATCGCCGAGGGCGCCGCGATGATCCGCTCGAAGGGCGAGGCCGGCACCGGCAACGTCGTCGAGGCCGTGCGCCACCTGCGCCAGATCAAGAACGAGATCGCCCGCCTGCGCGGCTACGACAACAACGAGCTGTACGCCGCCGCCAAGGAGCTGCGCGCCCCGTACGAGCTCGTCAAGGAGGTCGCCGAGCTGGGCAAGCTGCCGGTCGTCCTCTTCTCCGCCGGTGGTGTGGCCACCCCCGCCGACGCCGCGCTGATGCGCCAGCTCGGTGCCGAGGGCGTCTTCGTCGGCTCCGGCATCTTCAAGTCCGGCGACCCGGCCAAGCGCGCCGCCGCCATCGTGAAGGCCACCACCTTCTACGACGACCCGAAGATCATCGCCGACGCGTCCCGCAACCTGGGCGAGGCCATGGTGGGCATCAACTGCGACACCCTCCCCGAGGCCGAGCGCTACGCGAACCGGGGCTGGTAATGACCGCTCCCGTTGTCGGAGTGCTCGCACTCCAGGGCGACGTACGGGAGCACCTCATCGCCCTGGCCGCGGCCGACGCCGTGGCCAGGCCGGTGCGGCGCCCCGAGGAACTCGCCGAGGTGGACGGCCTGGTCATCCCCGGCGGTGAGTCCACGACCATCTCCAAGCTGGCCGTCCTGTTCGGCGTGATGGAGCCCCTCCGCGCGCGCGTGCGGGCCGGCATGCCCGTCTACGGCACCTGCGCCGGCATGATCATGCTGGCCGACAAGATCCTCGACCCGCGCTCGGGCCAGGAGACGATCGGCGGCATCGACATGATCGTGCGCCGCAACGCCTTCGGACGCCAGAACGAGTCCTTCGAGGCCGCGCTCGACGTGAAGGGCATCACGGGCGATCCTGTGGAGGGCGTCTTCATCCGCGCCCCGTGGGTGGAGTCCGTCGGCGCCGAGGCCGAAGTGCTCGCCGAGCACGAGGGGCACATCGTCGCCGTCCGCCAGGGCACCGCGCTCGCCACGTCGTTCCACCCGGAGCTGACCGGCGATCACCGCGTGCACTCCCTGTTCGTCGACATGGTGCGCGCGAACCGAACGGCGGAGTCCTTGTAGGATCTCTGGCGTTCGTTGTTTGGATGGGTTACGCGAAGGAGACAGGCAGATGTCCGGCCACTCTAAATGGGCTACGACGAAGCACAAGAAGGCCGTGATCGACGCCAAGCGTGGCAAGCTCTTCGCGAAGCTGATCAAGAACATCGAGGTCGCGGCCCGGATGGGCGGCGTCGACGTCGAGGGCAACCCGACTCTCTACGACGCCATCCAGAAGGCGAAGAAGCAGTCGGTCCCGAACAAGAACATCGACTCCGCGGTCAAGCGCGGCGGCGGTCTTGAGGCCGGCGGCGCCGACTACGAGACGATCATGTACGAGGGCTACGGCCCGAACGGCGTCGCGGTGCTCATCGAGTGCCTCACCGACAACCGCAACCGCGCCGCCTCCGACGTCCGCGTCGCCATGACCCGCAACGGCGGCAACATGGCCGACCCGGGCTCGGTGTCGTACATGTTCAGCCGCAAGGGCGTCGTCATCGTCCCCAAGGGCGAGCTGACCGAGGACGACGTCCTGGGTGCCGTCCTGGACGCGGGCGCCGAAGAGGTCAACGACCTCGGCGAGTCCTTCGAGGTCATCAGCGAGGCCACCGACCTGGTCGCGGTCCGCACCGCCCTCCAGGAGGCCGGCATCGACTACGACTCGGCCGACTCCAGCTTCGTGCCGTCCGTCCAGGTCGAACTGGACGAAGAGGGCGCCAAGAAGATCTTCAAGCTGATCGACGCGCTGGAGGACAGCGACGACGTGCAGAACGTCTTCGCCAACTTCGACGTCAGCGACGAGATCATGGAGAAGGTAGACGCCTGAGCCGACGCTCACGCTCGAACGGGCCGACGGGACACACCCGTCGGCCCGTCGCGTTGTCGGGCGTTGTCAGTGGCACCCGATAGCCTGCACAAACAGGCGATCGAAAGTGAGGGGGGCGCGGTGCGCGTACTGGGGGTGGACCCCGGACTGACGCGGTGCGGTGTCGGCGTCGTCGAGGGAGTCGCGGGCCGGCCGCTCACCATGCTCGGTGTGGGCGTCGTACGCACGCCCGCGGACGCCGAGTTGGGCCACCGGCTCGTCGCCATCGAGCAGGGCATCGAGGAGTGGCTGGACGAACACCGGCCCGAATACGTCGCCGTGGAGCGGGTCTTCAGCCAGCACAACGTCCGCACGGTGATGGGCACCGCCCAGGCCAGCGCCGTCGCCATGCTCTGCGCCGCCCGCCGTGGCATCCCCGTCGCCCTGCACACCCCCAGCGAGGTCAAGGCCGCCGTCACCGGCAGCGGCCGCGCCGACAAGGCGCAGGTCGGCGCCATGGTCACCCGTCTGCTGCGGCTCAGCGCGCCGCCCAAGCCCGCGGACGCCGCCGACGCCCTCGCGCTCGCCATCTGCCACATCTGGCGGGCCCCCGCCCAGAACCGACTCCAGCAGGCCGTGGCCCTGCACACAGCCACAGCATCGAAAGGCCGTACGGCATGATCGCCTTCGTGAGCGGCACGGTCGCCGCACTCGCCCCCGACGCCGCGGTGGTCGAAGTGGGCGGCGTCGGCATGGCCGTGCAATGCACGCCCAACACGCTGTCCACCCTGCGTCTCGGCCAGCCGGCCAAGCTCGCCACCTCCCTCGTCGTCCGTGAGGACTCGCTGACCCTGTACGGCTTCGTGGACGACGACGAACGCCAGGTCTTCGAGCTGCTCCAGACCGCGAGCGGCGTCGGACCGCGCCTGGCCCAGGCGATGCTCGCCGTGCACACGCCGGACGCGCTGCGCCGCGCCGTCGCCACCGGCGACGAGAAGGCGCTCACCGCCGTCCCCGGCATCGGCAAGAAGGGCGCGCAGAAGCTGCTGCTGGAGTTCAAGGACCGCCTCGGCGAGCCGATCGGCGCCCCCGCGATCGGCGCACCGGTCTCCCAGGGCTGGCGCGACCAGCTGCACGCCGCCCTGATCGGCCTCGGCTACGCCACCCGCGAGGCCGACGAGGCCGTGACGGCGGTCGCCCCCCAGGCCGAGGCCGCCGAGGGCACGCCCCAGGTGGGCCAGCTGCTGAAGGCAGCCCTTCAGACGCTGAACCGCGCCCGCTAGCCCGCACCGAGGAGAACGTCAGTGAACTGGGACGACACGACCGACGCCACCGCCTCCGAGCGGCTGGTGGGCTCTGTCGCCGACCGTGAGGACCAGGCCGTCGAGGCGGCGCTGCGCCCCAAGGACCTGGGCGAGTTCATCGGCCAGGAGAAGGTGCGCGAGCAGCTCGACCTGGTGCTGCGCGCCGCACGCGCGCGTGGCGCCACCGCCGACCACGTGCTGCTCTCCGGCGCCCCCGGCCTCGGCAAGACCACCCTGTCGATGATCATCGCCGCCGAGATGGGCGCCCCGATCCGCATCACCTCGGGCCCCGCCATCCAGCACGCCGGCGACCTCGCGGCGATCCTCTCCTCCCTGCAGGAGGGCGAGGTCCTCTTCCTCGACGAGATCCACCGCATGTCCCGGCCCGCCGAGGAGATGCTCTACATGGCGATGGAGGACTTCCGCGTCGACGTGATCGTCGGCAAGGGCCCCGGCGCCACCGCCATCCCGCTCGAACTGCCCCCCTTCACCCTGGTCGGCGCCACCACGCGCGCGGGCCTGCTGCCGCCCCCGCTGCGCGACCGCTTCGGCTTCACCGCGCACATGGAGTTCTACGAGCCCACCGAGCTGGAGCGGGTCATCCACCGCTCGGCGAACCTCCTGGACGTCGAGATCGGGTCCGAGGGCGCCGCCGAGATCGCCGGCCGCTCCCGCGGCACGCCCCGTATCGCCAACCGTCTGCTGCGCCGTGTCCGCGACTATGCGCAGGTCAAGGCCGACGGCGTGATCACCAAGGACATCGCGGCGGCGGCCCTCGCGGTCTACGAGGTCGACTCGCGCGGCCTGGACCGCCTGGACCGGGCGGTCCTGGAGGCGCTGCTCAAGCTGTTCGGCGGCGGTCCCGTCGGCCTGTCCACCCTCGCGGTGGCGGTGGGGGAGGAGCGCGAGACCGTGGAGGAGGTCGCCGAGCCCTTCCTCGTACGGGAGGGCCTGCTCGCCCGCACCCCCCGCGGCCGGGTGGCCACGCCCGCCGCATGGGCGCATCTCGGCCTCACCCCGCCCCGCTCGCAGACCACGGGAAACGGACAACAGGACCTCTTCGGGGCGTGACGGCTTCGTGACGGCGCGGGCATTGGCAGGGTCAGGAACCTGGGTGCCATGCTGAGCGTTGTTCCTTGCACGCGGACTCGCTTAGACTCCGCCGATGCCGCCGTTGTCGGCGGCACACATACCCCCAACCATCAGGCCGCTCACCATCGCGGTCGTGTGAAGGAAGTTCCGACCCGTGAGTCTCGTGACCCTCCTCCCGTTCATCGTGCTCATCGGGGCCATGTTCCTGATGACTCGGTCGGCCAAGAAGAAGCAGCAGCAGGCTGCCGACATGCGGAACCAGATGCAGCCCGGTTCCGGCGTCCGCACGATCGGGGGCATGTACGCCACGGTCAAGGAGGTCAACGACGACACCGTCCTCGTTGACGCCGGTCCGGGTGTGGAACTGCTCTTCGCGAAGAACGCCATCGGTGCCGTCCTCTCGGACGACGAGTACAACCGCATCGTCCACGGCGTCGAGCACGACCTGAAGACCGACGCCGACGTCGTCCCGGACGACGCCTCCTCCCTCACCGAGTCCGAGTCCGCCGACGCTGCCGCCGCCTCCGACGAGAAGCCCGTCGACCTCGGGAAGAAGGACGAGGACGCGGACGAGGAGCCGAAGGCCGACGTCGAGCCGAAGAAGACCGACGGCGACTCCGACGCGAAGTAGCCGCCTCCCGGAGCGCGTGGGCGCCGCCCGCGCGCCCCGGGACATGCGCAGCTCTCGCACGGGGATCCCGACACCATGTCATGGCCGCCCGCTCGCCGACCCGGCGCGAGGCGGCCCGAGAGGGAGTACGAGAAGGTGGCAGCACCTAAGAAGGGCCGGAGCGCGAGCGCCCAGAGCAGGCCAGGGCGCTCGCTGGTCCTCATTCTGATCGCCATGGTGGCGCTCACCGGGGGAATGTTCCTCACCGGGGACACCACTCCGCGTCTCGGCATCGACCTTGCCGGCGGTACGAGCATCACGCTCCGGGCGGAGGCCGAGCCGGGCCAGGAATCCGCGATCAACAAGACCAATATGGACACCGCCGTCGAGATCATGGAACGGCGCGTCAACGGTCTTGGTGTCTCGGAGTCCGAGGTTCAGACCCAGGGCGACAAGAACATCATCGTCAACATCCCCAAGGGCACGAACTCCAAGGAAGCCCGGGAACAGGTCGGCACCACCGCCAAGCTGTACTTCCGCCCGGTCATCGCCACCGAGGTCTCCGGCGCCGCCGCGACGACCAGCCCGTCCCCGAGCGCCTCCGGCAGCGCGACGGACAAGGCCACGGACAAGGCGACCGACAAGGCGACCTCCTCCTCGTCCCCCTCGGCGTCCGCCACGCCGTCGGCGACCTCCACCACCCAGGGCCGCGCGGTCACCGACGCCCTGAAGGCCGACCCCACCCCGTCGGACAGCGCGTCGGCGAGCGGCGACGCCTCCCCGTCCGCGAGCAGCAGCGCCTCCGCCGACACCAGCAAGCTCGAAGCGCAGTACGCCGCGCTCGACTGCACCGACGAGACGGCCCGCGCCAAGGCCGGCGACGGCGCCAAGCCCGAGGACTCCACCGTCGCCTGCGGCCAGAACGCCGGCGGCCAGTGGCAGAAGTACATCCTGGGCCCGGCCGAGGTCGACGGTACGGACGTCGACGAGGCCGAGGCGGTCTTCAACACGCAGAGCGCCGCGGGCTGGACCGTCACCATGAAGTTCACGGGCGAGGGCACCAAGAAGTTTGGTGAGATCACCGGCAAGCTCGCCCAGAACCAGCAGCCGCAGAACCAGTTCGCCATCGTCCTGGACAACGAGGTCGTCTCGGACCCGTCCGTCAGCCAGGCGCTGACCGGCGGCAGCGCCGAGATCTCCGGCAACTTCAACCAGGAGTCGGCGCAGAGCCTCGCCAACATGCTGTCGTACGGCGCCCTGCCGCTGTCCTTCAGCGAGGACAGCGTCACCACGGTGACCGCCGCGCTCGGCGGCGAGCAGCTGCGGGCCGGCCTGATCGCGGGCGCGATCGGTCTCGCCCTGGTCGTCATCTACCTGGTGGCCTACTACCGGGGCCTGTCGCTCATCGCGGTCGCCTCGCTGCTGGTCTCCGCCGCCCTCACCTACGTGATCATGTCGCTGCTC
Source organism: Streptomyces sp. NPDC079141 (assembly GCF_040686775.1). NCBI lineage: Bacteria > Bacillati > Actinomycetota > Actinomycetes > Kitasatosporales > Streptomycetaceae > Streptomyces > Streptomyces sp. NPDC079141. Next base: position 122,277 of record NZ_JBFBLP010000011.1, read on the forward strand.
GGCCCGGCCATCGGCTTCGCGCTGAACCTGCCGGCCGTCTGCGGCGCCATCGTCGCCATCGGCATCACGGCGGACTCGTTCATCGTGTACTTCGAACGCGTCCGGGACGAGATCCGCGAGGGCCGTTCGCTGCGCCCCGCCGTCGAGCGGGCCTGGCCGCGCGCCCGGCGCACCATCCTGGTCTCCGACTTCGTGTCGTTCCTCGCCGCCGCGGTGCTGTTCATCGTCACGGTCGGCAAGGTCCAGGGCTTCGCGTTCACGCTCGGCCTGACCACCGTGCTCGACGTGGTGGTCGTGTTCCTGTTCACCAAGCCGCTGCTGACCATCCTGGCGCGCAGGAAGTTCTTCGCCAACGGCCACCCGTGGTCCGGGCTCGACCCCAAGCGGCTGGGAGCCAAGCCGCCGCTGCGCCGTACCCGCCGTCCCGCCGGACCTGCCGCGGGCCCCGTCGAGACGAAGGAGGCCTGAGATGTCGAAGCTCGGCAACCTCGGCGCCCGACTGCACCGCGGCGAGGTCGGCTACGACTTCGTCGGCAACCGCAAGATCTGGTACGGCCTGTCCATCCTGATCACCATCACGGCCATCGTCGGCCTGGCGGTGCGCGGCCTGAACATGGGCATCGAGTTCCAGGGCGGAGCGGTCTTCACCACCCCGAAGACCTCCGTCTCGGTCTCCCAGGCGCAGGAGTACGCGGAAGAGGCCTCCGGCCACGACGCGATCGTCCAGAAGCTCGGCGACGGCAAGCTCCGCATCCAGGTCGCGGGCATCGAGACCAAGGAGGCCGACCGGGTCTCCGCGGAGCTCGCCAAGGACCTGAAGGTCGACGAGAACGACGTCACCGGCGAGCTGGTCGGCCCCAGTTGGGGTGAGCAGATCGCCAACAAGGCCTGGCAGGGACTCGGGATCTTCCTGGTCCTCGTGGTGATCTACCTGGCGATCGCGTTCGAGTGGCGCATGGCCGTCGCCGCGTTCGTCGCCCTGATCCACGACATCACCATCACGGTCGGCATCTACGCCCTGGTGGGCTTCGAGGTCACCCCGGGCACGGTGATCGGTCTGCTGACGATCCTCGGTTACTCGCTCTACGACACGGTCGTCGTCTTCGACAGCCTCAAGGAGCAGACGAGGGACATCACCAAACAGACCCGCTGGACCTACAGCGACGTCGCCAACCGCTCGATCAACAGCACCCTGGTCCGGTCCATCAACACGACCGTGGTCGCGCTGCTGCCGGTAGCGGGCCTGCTGTTCATCGGTGGCGGCTTCCTCGGCGCCGGCATGCTCAACGACATCTCGCTGTCGCTGTTCGTCGGCCTCGCGGCCGGTGCGTACTCCTCGATCTTCATCGCCACGCCGCTCGTCGCCGACCTCAAGGAGCGCGAGCCGCAGATGAAGGCCCTGCGGAAGCGTGTGCTCGCCAAGCGGGCCCAGGCCGCCGCCAAGGGCGAGTCCCTGGACGCCGCGGTCGAGGAGCCGTACGACGACGAGCCCGAGGACGCCGCTCCGGCGGTCGTCGGCCCGCGCAACCAGCCCGCGTCCCGCACCCGGGGCCGTGGCCGCCCCTCGGGGAAGCGCCGATGACCGACATCGAGGAGCTGCTGCTCAGCCGCATCCGCGACGTGGCCGACTACCCGGAGCCGGGCGTGATGTTCAAGGACATCACCCCGCTGCTGGCCGACCCGTCCGCGTTCATGGCGCTCACCGACGCCCTCGCCGGGATCGCCGAGCGCACCAACGCCACCAAGGTCGTCGGCCTGGAGGCCCGGGGCTTCATCCTCGGCGCCCCGGTCGCCGTCCGCGCCGGCCTCGGCTTCATCCCCGTACGCAAGGCGGGCAAGCTCCCCGGAGCCACCCTCAGCCAGGCCTACGACCTGGAGTACGGCTCGGCGGAGATCGAGGTGCACGCGGAGGACCTGCGCGCGGACGACCGCGTTCTCGTGGTGGACGACGTGCTTGCCACCGGCGGCACCGCCGAGGCGTCGATCCAGCTGGTCCGCAGGGCGGGCGCCGAGGTCGCGGGCCTCGCCGTCCTGATGGAACTCGGCTTCCTCGGCGGCCGCGTCCGCCTGGAGCCGGCCCTGGCCGGCGCCCCACTGGAGGCGCTGCTCAGGCTCTGAGCCACCACGCGCGCGGGGCGCACGCATCCCTTGGGGGAAGCGTGCGCCCCGCGCGCATGTGCGGGCCGCGCAACGACGCAAAGACGCCCGTACAAGAGCCCCGCGAAAGCCGTCGGCCACCCCCGGGACACCGCCCAGGAATCCCTGGGTCACCTCTTGCGTTACTTCGGTGTACGGCCCTCACATCGGCCTGAAGGCGATCCTCGGGCGCAGGATCGCTACCATGGGGTCTCCGGAGCCTGACCGGGGGACCCGGATCGCGCACGAGGAGTCCTCTTGCCAGACGAGGCCCAGCACCTGACCGCCGCCAAGCCCGAGTCCGCCTCGGGCCCCGCGGCCAAGCCCGCGCCGAACACGTCGCACGCGAAGAACGACACCCGCGGGCCGGTCGAGCACGCCCAGTCCGCGCCCGTCGACAAGTCGGCCGAGCAGTCGCGCCCCAAGCCGGCCCCGCCCGAGCGCCCCACGACGCCCGCGGTCCGCCCCAACACCGGCCAGCCACCCCGCTCCGGCTCCTCCAACCGCGTCCGCGCCCGTCTCGCCCGCCTCGGCGTCCAGCGCTCCAACCCGTACAACCCGGTGCTGGAGCCGCTGCTGCGGATAGTGCGCAGCAACGACCCGAAGATCGAGACCGCCACCCTCCGCCAGATCGAGCGCGCCTACCAGGTCGCCGAGCGCTGGCACCGCGGCCAGAAGCGCAAGAGCGGCGACCCGTACATCACGCACCCGCTCGCCGTCACCACGATCCTCGCCGAGCTGGGCATGGATCCGGCCACGCTGATGGCGGGCCTGCTGCACGACACCGTCGAGGACACCGAGTACGGCCTCGACCAGCTCCGCCGTGACTTCGGCGACTCCGTCGCCCTCCTCGTCGACGGCGTCACCAAGCTGGACAAGGTCAAGTTCGGCGAGGCCGCGCAGGCCGAGACCGTGCGCAAGATGGTCGTCGCCATGGCCAAGGACCCGCGCGTCCTGGTCATCAAGCTCGCCGACCGCCTGCACAACATGCGCACCATGCGCTACCTCAAGCGCGAGAAGCAGGAGAAGAAGGCGCGCGAGACCCTGGAGATCTACGCGCCGCTCGCCCACCGCCTGGGCATGAACACCATCAAGTGGGAGCTGGAGGACCTCGCCTTCGCGATCCTCTACCCCAAGATGTACGACGAGATCGTCCGGCTGGTGGCCGAGCGGGCACCGAAGCGTGACGAGTACCTGGCCATAGTGACCGACGAGGTCCAGCAGGACCTGCGCGCGGCCCGCATCAAGGCCACCGTCACCGGCCGCCCGAAGCACTACTACAGCGTCTACCAGAAGATGATCGTCCGCGGCCGTGACTTCGCGGAGATCTACGACCTGGTGGGCATCCGCGTCCTGGTGGACACCGTCCGCGACTGCTACGCGGCCCTGGGCACCGTCCACGCCCGCTGGAACCCGGTTCCGGGGCGGTTCAAGGACTACATCGCGATGCCCAAGTTCAACATGTACCAGTCGCTGCACACGACGGTCATCGGACCCAACGGCAAGCCGGTCGAGCTCCAGATCCGCACTTTCGACATGCACCGCCGCGCCGAGTACGGCATCGCCGCGCACTGGAAGTACAAGCAGGAGGCCGTCGCCGGCGCCTCGAAGGTGCGCACCGACGTGCCCAAGGCCGGCAAGGGCAAGGACGACCACCTCAACGACATGGCGTGGCTGCGCCAGCTGCTGGACTGGCAGAAGGAGACCGAGGACCCGGGCGAGTTCCTGGAGTCCCTGCGCTTCGACCTGTCCCGCAACGAGGTCTTCGTCTTCACCCCCAAGGGCGATGTCATAGCGCTCCCGGCCGGGGCCACCCCGGTCGACTTCGCCTACGCCGTCCACACCGAGGTCGGCCACCGCACCATAGGGGCGCGGGTCAACGGCCGTCTCGTACCGCTCGAATCCACCCTGGACAACGGCGACCTGGTCGAGGTCTTCACCTCCAAGGCGGCCGGCGCCGGCCCCTCCCGCGACTGGCTCGGCTTCGTGAAGTCGCCGCGCGCCCGCAACAAAATCCGGGCGTGGTTCTCCAAGGAGCGCCGCGACGAGGCCATCGAGCAGGGCAAGGACGCCATCGCCCGCGCGATGCGCAAGCAGAACCTGCCGATCCAGCGCATCCTCACCGGCGACTCGCTCGTCACGCTGGCGCACGAGATGCGCTACCCCGACATCTCCTCGCTCTACGCGGCGATCGGCGAGGGCCATGTGGCCGCGCAGAACGTCGTACAGAAGCTGGTGCAGGCCCTCGGCGGCGAGGAGGCGGCCACCGAGGAGATCGACGAGTCGGTACCGCCGGCCCGCGGCCGCAGCCGCAAGCGCCGCAGCAGCCAGGACCCCGGTGTCGTGGTCAAGGGCGTCGACGACGTCTGGGTCAAGCTCGCCCGCTGCTGTACGCCCGTCCCCGGCGACCCGATCATCGGCTTCGTCACCCGGGGTAGTGGCGTATCGGTTCACCGCAGCGACTGCGTCAACGTGGAGTCACTCTCCCGTGAGCCCGAGCGCATCCTCGACGTCGAGTGGGCGCCCACCCAGTCCTCGGTCTTCCTGGTCGCCATCCAGGTCGAGGCCCTCGACCGCTCCCGGCTCCTGTCGGACGTCACGCGCGTCCTGTCCGACCAGCACGTCAACATCCTCTCCGCGGCCGTCCAGACCTCCCGCGACCGCGTCGCCACCTCCCGCTTCACCTTCGAGATGGGCGACCCCAAGCACCTGGGACACGTCCTGAAGGCGGTCAGGGGCGTCGAGGGCGTCTACGACGTCTACCGGGTGACCTCGGCGCGCAGCCGGTCGTAACGGCCGTAGGAGAACGAAGAAGGGGCTCCCCGCGGGGAGCCCCTTCTCATGTGCACCGGCGTCGTCAGCCGCCGAACTCCTGAAGACCCTTCAGCGCCTGGTCCAGCAGGGCCTGGCGGCCGTCCAGCTCACGCTGCAGCTTGTCGGCCCTGGCGTTGTTGCCCTGGGCGCGCGCCTGCTCGATCTGGCCGCGCAGCTTGTCCACGGCGGCCTGGAGCTGACCGGTCAGACCCTCGGCACGCGCGCGTGCCTCCGGGTTCGTCCGGCGCCACTCGGCCTCCTCGGCCTCCTGGATGGCCCGCTCCACGGCGTGCATCCGGCCCTCGACCTTCGGCCGGGCGTCCCGCGGCACATGGCCGATGGCCTCCCAGCGCTCGTTGATCGAGCGGAACGCGGCGCGTGCGGCCTTCAGATCCGTCACCGGGAGGATCTTCTCGGCCTCATGGGCCAGCTCCTCCTTCAGCTTCAGGTTCTCGGACTGCTCGGCGTCGCGCTCGGCGAAGACCGAGCTGCGGGCGGCGAAGAAGACGTCCTGGGCGCCGCGGAAGCGGTTCCACAGGTCGTCCTCGTGCTCGCGCTGGGCACGGCCGGCGGCCTTCCACTCCGCCATCAGGTCGCGGTAGCGCGCCGCCGTCGGACCCCAGTCCGTGGAGCCGGACAGCGCCTCGGCCTCGCCGACCAGCCGCTCCTTGGTCCTGCGGGCCTCCTCGCGCTGCGCGTCCAGCTGCGCGAAGTGCGCCTTGCGGCGCTTGGAGAACGCCGACCGGGCGTGCGAGAAGCGGTGCCACAGCTCGTCGTCCGACTTGCGGTCCAGCCGCGGCAGCCCCTTCCAGGTGTCCACCAGCGCGCGCAGCCGCTCACCCGCGGCCCGCCACTGGTCGGACTGGGCCAGTTCCTCCGCCTCGACGACCAGCGCCTCCTTGGAGTGCCGCGCCTCGTCGGACTGCTTGGCGCGCTGCGCCTTGCGCTCCTCACGCCGCTTGTCGACGGTCTCCACGAGCTTGTCCAGCCGGACCCGCAGGGCGGCCAGGTCGCCCACCGCGTGATGGGCGTCGACCTGCTCCCGCAGGTGGTCGATCGCCGTCTGCGCGTCCTTCGCGGACAGGTCGGTGGTCTTCACTCGCTTTTCGAGGAGGCCGATCTCGACAACCAGGCCCTCGTACTTGCGCTCGAAGTAGGCCAGCGCCTCCTCAGGGGAGCCGGCCTGCCAGGAACCGACGACCTGCTCGCCGTCGGCCGTACGCACGTACACGGTCCCCGTCTCGTCGACGCGGCCCCACGGGTCGCTGCTCACAGCGCCTCCTCCACATGATGCCTGCGAGGGGCTTCAGGGCCCCTGGGCATCGTCCACAGTTTCGTCACGGCCAACATAGGCGACCGGCGGGTTGCCTGTCCGCATCCCGCGCGACCGAAATTTCGCACTTGAGGGGTCAGGATTTGGTGACAGTTGCCTTGTTGATCACCACGGTCGCGTTCGGCGCCGTGTTGCCCGTCGTGGGGTCCGCGGCCTGCGCTCCCGCGGCCGCCAGCTCCTTGAGGACCTTCATGCCCGACTCGGACACCGTGCCGAACGGCGTGTAGTCGGCCGGCAGCGGACTGTCCTGGTAGACGAGGAAGAACTGGCTGCCGCCCGAGTCGCGGCCCTCCCCGGTCTGCGCGTTGTACTGGTTGGCCATCGCGACCGTGCCCGCCGGATAGACGTCGCCCTTGAGGGTCTTGTCCTTGAGGTTCTCGTCCGGGATCGTGTAGCCGGGACCGCCGCTGCCGGTGGCCGTCGGATCGCCGCACTGGAGCACGAAGATGCCGCTGTCGACCAGCCGGTGGCACTGGGTGTGGTCGAAGTAGCCCTTGCCCGCAAGGAAGTTGAACGAGTTGACCGTGTGCGGGGCGGCCGAGGCCTTCAGCGCTATGTCGATGTCACCGCAGGTCGTCGCCAGCTTCATCGTGTAGTCCGCCGACTTGTCGATGGTCATGGCCGGCTCCTTCTTCCAGCTCATGGTCTCGACCTTGCCCTCGGCGGCCTTCTCACAGGGGTCGGGCGCCTTGCTGGTCGGCGTGGCGCTCGGGGTGACCTCCGCGCCGGCGTTCGACTTGCCGTCGTCCCCGTCGAAGGCGCCGGCCGTGTAGAGCCCGAGGCTGCCGATGAGGACGACGCCGACCGCCGACGCGATCACCGCATTGCGCGTGCGTGACTTGCGCCGCGCGTCCGTGCGCCGCTGCTGCTGCCGCAAGAACTTCTCCCGGGCGAGCTGACGCCGCCGCTGTTCCTGGCTGACCACGGGGTTGTCTCCTCATGCGTCTCGTACGTCGACCGGTACGCGTGTGTGCAGCGGGTCGACCGTCTGCGTGTGCCCCGTACCGTATATGGGTTCGCTGAGGAATCGGCAGCGCCGGTAGGCTCTGACCTCAGGCGCAGCCCACCGACTTGTCACCCGAACCGACACAACGAAGGACGATCGTGCTCATTGCCGGGTTCCCCGCCGGGGCCTGGGGGACGAACTGTTATCTCGTCGCCCCCGCCGTCGGCGAGGAGTGCGTGATCATCGACCCCGGCCACCAGGCCGCCCAAGGTGTCGAGGAAACGCTGAAGAAGCATCGCCTCAAGCCCGTCGCCGTCGTCCTCACCCACGGCCACATCGACCATGTGGCCTCGGTCGTCCCCGTGTGCGGCGCGCACGACGTACCGGCCTGGATCCACCCCGAGGACCGGTACATGATGAGCGACCCCGAGAAGGCGCTCGGCCGCTCGATCGGCATGCCGCTGATGGGCGAGCTGACCGTGGGGGAGCCGGACGACGTCCACGAGCTCACCGACGGCACGAAGCTGGAGCTGGCGGGCCTGGAGCTGTCGGTCGCCCATGCGCCGGGCCATACCAAGGGGTCGGTGACCTTCGGCATGCCCGAGGCGGCGGACATCCCGCCGATCCTGTTCTCGGGCGACCTGCTGTTCGCCGGCTCCATCGGACGCACCGACCTGCCCGGCGGTGACATGGCCGAGATGCTCGACTCGCTGGCCCGCGTGTGCCTGCCGCTCGACGACTCGACCGTGGTGCTGTCCGGCCACGGCCCCCAGACGACCATCGGCCAGGAGCGCGCCACCAACCCGTATCTGCGGCAGGTGAGCGCCGGCCAGGGAGCAGCCCAGCAGGCTCCCCGACGAGGAATGTGACGAGAGACCTTCCGTGAGCACCTTCAAGGCCCCCAAGGGCACCTACGACCTGATCCCGCCGGACAGCGCCAAGTACCTGGCCGTCCGCGAGGCGATCGCGGCCCCGCTGCGCAACTCCGGCTACGGCTACATCGAGACGCCCGGCTTCGAGAACGTCGAGCTGTTCGCACGCGGTGTCGGTGAGTCCACCGACATCGTGACCAAGGAGATGTACGCCTTCGAGACCAAGGGCGGCGACAGGCTCGCCCTGCGCCCCGAGGGCACGGCCTCCGTGCTGCGTGCCGCCCTTGAGGCCAACCTGCACAAGGCGGGCAACCTCCCCGTCAAGCTCTGGTACTCGGGCTCGTACTACCGCTACGAGCGCCCCCAGAAGGGCCGTTACCGCCACTTCTCCCAGGTCGGCGCCGAGGCGATCGGTGCCGAGGACCCCGCGCTGGACGCCGAGCTGATCATCCTGGCCGACCAGGCGTACCGCTCCCTGGGCCTGCGCAACTTCCGCATCCTGCTGAACAGCCTGGGCGACAAGGAGTGCCGCCCGGTCTACCGGGCCGCGCTCCAGGACTTCCTGGGCGGCCTGGACATCGACGACGACACGCGCCGCCGCGCGGAGATCAACCCGCTGCGCGTCCTGGACGACAAGCGCGAGTCGGTCCAGAAGCAGCTCGGCGACGCCCCGCTGCTGCGCGACTACCTCTGCGACGCCTGCAAGGCGTACCACGAGGAGGTCCGTGAGCTGATCACGGCCGCGGGCGTCTCCTTCGAGGACGACCCCAAGCTGGTGCGCGGCCTGGACTACTACACGCGTACGACCTTCGAGTTCGTCCACGACGGCCTGGGCTCCCAGTCCGCGGTGGGCGGCGGCGGCCGCTACGACGGCCTGTCCGAGATGATCGGCGGCCCGGCGCTGCCGTCCGTCGGCTGGGCCCTCGGCGTGGACCGCACGGTCCTCGCCCTGGAGGCGGAGGGCGTCGAGCTCGAACTCCCCTCCACGACCAGCGTGTTCGCGGTCCCGCTCGGCGAGGAGGCCCGCCGCGTGCTGTTCGCGAAGGTCACCGAGCTGCGCAAGGTCGGCATCGCCGCCGACTTCTCCTACGGCGCCAAGGGCCTGAAGGGTGCCATGAAGAACGCCAACCGCAGCGGCGCCCGCTACACGGTCGTGGCCGGCGAGCGGGATCTGGCCGAGGGTGTCGTCCAGCTCAAGGACATGGAGTCCGGCGAGCAGACGGCGATCGGCGTGAACGAGATCGTGGCCGAGCTGGAGGCGCGGCTCGGCTGAGCAGTCGACGGGGGCCTCGCGTCAACGCGAGGCCCCCGTCGTCTGTCCTGAATCGAACGCTCCGATTCCCTCGCGCGGGTTCCCTTATCTCCAGCGAACGGTGGGCACGCGCGCGTGTGCGGCACAATGACCCGTGTCCGGAGAAGGTCCAACTCTCAAGTGACGGAATCGGCGTGATGAGCAAGACGACAGTCAAAGACGTCTCCACCGAGCCGGAGCCGGAGCGCACCGCCGAGGCGCCGCGCACGGTGGGCGGCAGCCGCGCGTTCGCGCTGATGCTGGTGATCACCGGCGCCGCCGGACTGCTCGCCGCGTGGGTCATCACGATCGACAAGTTCAAGCTGCTCGAAGCCAAGGTCGAGGGCAGGACGTTCGTCCCCGGGTGCAGCCTGAACCCCGTCGTCTCCTGCGGCAGCGTCATGGAGAGCGACCAGGCCTCGGTCTTCGGCTTCCCCAACCCGATGCTCGGCCTCGTCGCCTACGGCATCGTCATCTGCGTCGGCGTCAGCCTGCTCGCCCGCGCCCGCTTCCCGCGCTGGTACTGGCTCACCTTCAACGCGGGCGCGCTCTTCGGCGTGAGCTTCTGCGCCTGGCTGATGTTCCAGTCGCTGTACCGGATCAACGCGCTGTGCCTGTGGTGCTCGCTGGCCTGGGTCGCCACGATCATCATGTTCTGGTACCTGACCTCGTTCAACGTGCGCAACGGCCTGCTGCCCGCGCCGCAGTGGCTGAAGAGCTTCTTCGGCGAGTTCACCTGGGTCCTGCCCGTGCTGCACATCGGCATCATCGGCATGCTGATCCTGACCCGCTGGTGGGACTTCTGGACCGGCTGACAGCCCGGACGGGATTGTCAGTGCGGTGATTTAGGGTTTCAGCGTGGAGCCCGACCTGTTCACCGCCGCAGCAGAAGAACGCCAGGAAAAGGACCCGGCAGCCAGCCCGCTGGCCGTACGGATGCGCCCGCGCACCCTCGACGAGGTGGTGGGCCAGCAGCACCTGCTCAAGCCGGGCTCACCCCTGCGCAGACTGGTCGGCGAGTCCGGCGGCGGCCCCGCCGGACCCTCCTCGGTGATCCTGTGGGGCCCGCCCGGCACCGGCAAGACCACCCTGGCGTACGTCGTCTCCAAGGCCACCAACAAGCGCTTCGTGGAGCTGTCCGCGATCACCGCCGGCGTCAAGGAGGTCCGCGCGGTCATCGACGGCGCCCGCCGCGCCACCGGCGGCTACGGCAAGGAGACCGTTCTCTTCCTCGACGAGATCCACCGCTTCAGCAAGGCCCAGCAGGACTCCCTGCTCCCGGCCGTCGAGAACCGTTGGGTGACGCTGATCGCCGCGACCACCGAGAACCCGTACTTCTCGGTGATCTCCCCGCTGCTGTCCCGCTCCCTGCTGCTGACGCTCGAACCCCTCACGGACGACGACCTGCGGGGCCTGCTGCGGCGCGCGCTGACCGACGAGCGGGGCCTCAAGGGCGCCGTCACCCTCGCCGAGGACACCGAGGCCCACCTGCTGCGCATCGCCGGTGGCGACGCCCGGCGCGCCCTGACCGCCCTGGAGGCCGCCGCCGGGGCCGCGCTCGACAAGGGCGAGCAGGAGATCGGTCTGCAGACGTTGGAGGAGACGGTCGACCGGGCCGCCGTGAAGTACGACCGCGACGGCGACCAGCACTACGACGTGGCCAGCGCCCTGATCAAGTCCATCCGCGGCTCCGACGTGGACGCCGCCCTGCACTACCTGGCCCGGATGATCGAGGCCGGCGAGGACCCCCGCTTCATCGCCCGCCGCCTGATGATCTCCGCCAGCGAGGACATCGGCCTCGCCGATCCGAACGCCCTGCCCATCGCGGTCGCCGCCGCCCAGGCCGTAGCCATGATCGGCTTTCCCGAGGCCGCCCTCACCCTCAGCCACGCCACCATCGCTCTCGCCCTGGCCCCGAAGTCCAACTCCGCGACCACCGCGATCGGCGCCGCCATGGAGGACGTACGCAAGGGGCTGGCCGGGGCTGTGCCGCCGCATCTGCGCGACGGGCACTACAAGGGTGCCGCCAAGCTCGGGCATGCCCAGGGGTACGTGTATCCGCACGACCTGGCGGAGGGCATCGCCGAGCAGCAGTACGCCCCGGACGCGCTCAAGGACCGTGAGTACTACGAGCCGTCCCGGCACGGGGCGGAGTCGCGGTACGCGGACGCCGTGGAGTGGACCCGCAAGCGCCTCGGTCGCAGGCGGTCCTGAGCGCCCTGTAGAATCCCTGGAAGTGCTGCGTCCTGTGCAGTCAGAACAGGACAGTCAGCCGGAGTCCTGGCCCCCGGGTCGGACTCCAGGAGCGTCGCGCACCGTTCGAATGGTGTCGCGGGCAGCCCACCACCATCCGTCGTACGGCGGGACCGGTCGGTGGGCCACTCGCGTGCTGCACGTATGTGCCCAGACCAGGGGAGCGGCTGCCCGGAAGGTCCCGAGCGGACCTGATGGGTTTCCCCGGCTGCGGATGCGACCTCCTTCAACCCTGACAAGCCGAACACTGAGAAATGAGAGATTGTGGCGAACCAGTCCCGCCCCAAGGTCAAGAAGTCGCGTGCCCTCGGCATCGCGCTGACCCCGAAGGCCGTCAAGTACTTCGAGGCCCGTCCCTACCCGCCGGGTGAGCACGGCCGTGGCCGCAAGCAGAACTCGGACTACAAGGTCCGTCTGCTGGAGAAGCAGCGTCTGCGTGCGCAGTACGACGTGTCCGAGCGCCAGCTCGTCCGCGCCTACGAGCGTGCCTCGAAGGTCCAGGGCAAGACCGGTGAGGCCCTGATCATCGAGCTTGAGCGTCGTCTCGACGCCCTGGTGCTGCGTTCGGGCATCGCCCGCACGATCTACCAGGCCCGTCAGATGGTCGTGCACGGCCACATCGAGGTCAACGGCCAGAAGGTCGACAAGCCGTCGTTCCGCGTCCGTCCCGACGACGTCGTGATGGTCCGCGAGCGCAGCCGCGAGAAGACCCTCTTCTCGATCGCCCGTGAGGGCGGCTTCGCCCCCGAGGGCGAGACCCCGCGCTACCTCCAGGTGAACCTCAAGGCCCTGGCGTTCCGCCTGGACCGTGAGCCGAACCGCAAGGAGATCCCGGTGATCTGCGACGAGCAGCTCGTCGTCGAGTACTACGCCCGTTGATCCTTCAGCGGTCGTAGCACTCTCTGCGCCTCAGCCCGCCGTCTCCCCGCCCTTCCGGGTGGGCGAGGCGGCGGGCTGCTGCATGTCCAGGGCCCGGGTGGTCACGGTGGTGTGCCGCACCGGACCGCGCGGCGCGGGGAGCGCCTCCAGCGCCCCGGCCCCCGGCCGGCCCAGTGCCCGCGTCACCGTCGCCTCCCGGCCGAGCCGTGTGCCCTGCCGTACGCACTCCTCGTAGCGCTCGTCGCCCAGTTCCTCGCGCGCCATCGCCTCGCACCGTTCGTGCGGCGCGTTGTAGTGGGCCGAGCCGAACAGGGGCAGGCCAACCGAGGGCCACATCCGGGCCGCGGCTCCCTGGAGCACCGCGGCCTCCGCCGCGTCGCCGTCCGTCGCGGTGACCAGGGCCAGCAGCTCGACCGCCAGGACCGAGCCGAGCAGGTCGTGGAAGGAGTGGGCGCTGTCCAGGCAGTCGTGGAGCAGGTCACGGGCGTGGGCCGCGTCGCCCCCGCGCCAGGCCGCGAACGCCAGCACGTACAGGGCGTAGGACCTGGCCCACCGCTCGCCGTGGTCCTCGCACACCCGGCGGACGTCCTCGCACAGCCGTACCGCGTCCGTCAGATCGCCCCGGAACGCGCGGGCCATCCCGAGCTCGACCTGGCCCATCAGCACATTGCTGTTGAGCTCGCCGATCTCCTGGTAGCGCTCCAGCGCCGAGCGCAGCAGCGTTTCTGCACGGGCCATGTCATCGGTGACCAGGGCCAGACACCCGGTGCGGTGCTCGGCGTAGGCCGAGGCCAGGGGGTCCGCCGCGAGCTCCGCCTCCTCCCGGCACTCGTGCAGCGTGCCCAGCGCGGCCACCGTGTCGCCCTGGAGGATCGCCACGTACCCGAGCACCCACAGGGCCTTCAGCCGGGACCGCTCGTTGCCGGAGTCCAGCTGGACGGCCTGCTCCAGCCAGTGCCGCCCCTCCGACAGCCGGCCGCAGCCCACCCAGCAGAACCACAGGGAGCCCGCCAGGTACTGACCCAGGTGCGCCTCGTCCGGCTCGCCCAGACAGTGCTCCAGCGCGGAGCGCAGATTCGGCAGCTCCGCCTCGACCCGCGCCACCACCTCGTCCTGGCGCGGCGAGAACCAGTCGAGCTCGCACATGGTCGCCAGCCCGAGGTACCAGTCGCGGTGCCGCCGTGCGAGCCGCTGCGCGTCACCGGTCGCCGCCAGCCAGTCGGCGCCGTACGCGCGGATGGTGTCCAGCATGCGGTAGCGCACGCCCGTCGCGGTCTCATCGCGGGAGACGATGGACTGCGCGAGGAGTTCCGAGAGCACGTCGAGCACGTCGTCGGCGTGCAGCCCGTGCCCGCTGCACACGTACTCGACGGCCTCCAGGTCGAAGCATCCGGCGAACACCGACAGCCGCGCCCACAGCAACCGTTCGTCGGGCGTGCACAGTTCATGGCTCCAGCCGATCGCCGTGCGCAGTGTCTGGTGGCGCGGCAGCGCGTCCCGCCCGCCCCCGGTCAGCAGCCGGAACCGGTCCTCAAGCCGCTCCGCCAGCTGCCCCGGGGACAGGACCCGCAGCCGCCCGGCCGCCAGCTCGACGGCCAGCGGAATCCCGTCCAGACGGCGGCACAGCTCCGGTACGCCCGGGTCGTCGCCGAGCCGCACCCCGTGCCGTCGGGCCCGGTCCGCGAACAGCGCGGCCGCCTCCTGTTCGGTGAGCGGCGCCAGCGGGAACAGCCGCTCGCCCGCGACGGCCAGCGGTCTGCGGCCCACGGCGAGGACCCTGAGGCCCGGCACCCGGCCCAGCAGCTCGGTGACCAGCTCGGCGCAGGCGTCCACCAGGTGCTCGAACCCGTCCAGGAGCAGCAGGAGTTCGCGCCCGGCGAGGTGCGTGAGCAGCGTCTGGCGCGGTGAGCGCGTGGTGTGGTCGGTGAGTCCCAGCGCCGCCACGACCGCGTGGTCGACGAACCCGGGATCGCGCACCGGCGCCAGCTCCACCCGCCAGATCCCGTCGCGGGGCGCGGACCGCCGTGCCGCCCGTGCCGCCAGCCGCGACTTGCCCACACCGCCGACCCCGGTCACCGTCACCAGTCGCGCACCGCCGAGCGTCTCGGCCAGCGCGGAGAGTTCGGCCGAGCGTCCGACGAACTCGTCGGGCTCCAGGGGCAGATTGCCGATGACCGGGGCGTCCGCGCGCTGATGATCTCGCATGAAATACGGAGCGTACTGAACCGTATTCAGTCCGTACAATCGCTTCGCGCAACTCGGGCCCGGGCGGGCGGTAATCCGGTTCGGAGCCCCACCCCCGGCGCGATAGGCTCGGTCCACGACTTTTTCGATGTTGAGGCACGTTTCAGGGAGCGGGTGCACACAGTGTCCGGAGGCGAGGTGGCCGGGATCCTGGTGGCCGTCTTCTGGGCGATCCTGGTCTCCTTCCTCGCGGTGGCTCTCGCGAGGCTGGCCCAGACGCTCAGGGCGACCACCAAGCTGGTCGCGGACGTGACCGACCAGGCCGTACCGCTCCTGGCGGACGCCTCGGCGGCGGTGCGCTCGGCGCAGACCCAGATCGACCGGGTCGACTCGATCGCCTCGGACGTCCAGGAGGTCACCTCCAACGCCTCCGCCCTGTCGAGCACCGTGGCCTCCACCTTCGGCGGCCCCCTGGTCAAGGTCGCGGCCTTCGGCTACGGCGTGCGCCGGGCCATCTCCGGCCGCAAGGACGACGACGTGCCCGCGAGGACACCCCGGCGTACGGTGATCGTGGGCCGCACGGTTCCGGCCGCCCGGCGGGACAAGCGGAAGAAGGGCTGAGGACCAGGCGATGTTCCGCCGTACCTTCTGGTTCACCACGGGCGTCGCCGCCGGTGTGTGGGCCACCACCAAGGTCAACCGCAAGCTGAAGCAGCTGACCCCCGAGCACCTCGCCGTCACCGCGACGAACAAGGCGCTCGAAGCGGGCCACCGCATCAAGGACCGAGCAGTGGGTTTCGCGCTCGACGTCCGCGACAACATGGCTCAGCGGGAGGCCGAGCTGGAGGACGCGTTGGGTATCAACGCGGACCCCGAACTCCCCGCACAGCGGCGCCATGCCGCGATCGAGAACCGCAACAAGCCGAAGACGTACGTCATCGACAGCACGACGTACTCGTACAACCGGAATGAGGACCACTGATGGAGTCGGCTGAGATCCGCCGCCGCTGGCTGAGCTTCTTCGAGGAGCGCGGGCACACCGTCGTCCCTTCGGCGTCGCTCATCGCGGACGACCCGACTCTGCTCCTCGTCCCGGCCGGCATGGTTCCCTTCAAGCCCTACTTCCTGGGTGAGGTCAAGCCGCCGTTCGACCGCGCCACCAGCGTGCAGAAGTGCGTGCGCACGCCGGACATCGAAGAGGTCGGCAAGACCACGCGCCACGGCACGTTCTTCCAGATGTGCGGCAACTTCTCCTTCGGCGACTACTTCAAGGAAGGCGCCATCAAGCTCGCCTGGGAGCTGCTCACCAGCCCCCAGGACAAGGGCGGTTACGGCCTCGACCCCGAGCGTCTGTGGATCACCGTCTACAAGGACGACGACGAGGCCGAGCAGATCTGGCACGAGGTCGTCGGCGTGCCCAAGGAGCGCATCCAGCGCCTGGGCATGAAGGACAACTTCTGGTCCATGGGCGTCCCCGGCCCCTGCGGCCCCTGCTCCGAGATCAACTACGACCGCGGCCCCGAGTTCGGCGTCGAGGGCGGCCCCGCCGTCAACGACGAGCGGTACGTGGAGATCTGGAACCTCGTCTTCATGCAGTACGAGCGGGGCGAGGGCACCGGCAAGGAGAGCTTCGAGATCCTCGGCGACCTGCCGAGCAAGAACATCGACACGGGCCTCGGCCTGGAGCGCCTCGCCATGATTCTGCAGGGCGTGCAGAACATGTACGAGATCGACACCTCCATGGCCGTCATCGACAAGGCCACCGAGCTGACCGGCGTGGCCTACGGCGACGCCCACGCCTCGGACGTCTCCCTGCGCGTGGTCACCGACCACATGCGCACCGCCGTGATGCTCATCGGCGACGGCGTCACCCCGGGCAACGAGGGCCGCGGCTATGTGCTGCGCCGCATCATGCGCCGCGCCATCCGCAACATGCGGCTGCTCGGCGCCACGGGTCCGGTCGTCAAGGACCTCGTGGACACCGTGATCGCGATGATGGGGCAGCAGTACCCGGAGCTGGTCACCGACCGCGAGCGCATCGAGAAGGTCGCCGTCGCCGAGGAGAACGCCTTCCTCAAGACGCTGAAGGCCGGCACCAACATCCTCGACACCGCCGTCACCGAGACCAAGTCGGCCGGCGGCACGGTCCTCGCCGGCGACAAGGCCTTCCTGCTCCACGACACCTGGGGCTTCCCGATCGACCTCACCCTGGAGATGGCCGCCGAGCAGGGCCTGTCCGTGGACGAGGACGGCTTCCGGCGCCTGATGAAGGAGCAGCGGGAGCGCGCCAAGGCCGACGCCCAGGCCAAGAAGACCGGCCACGCCGACATGGGCGCCTACCGGGAGATCGCCGACTCCGCCGGCGAGACCGAGTTCATCGGCTACTCCGACACCGAGGGCGAGTCGACGATCGTCGGCATCCTCGTCGACGGCTCCTCCTCCCCGGCCGCCACCGAGGGCGACGAGGTCGAGATCGTTCTCGACCGCACCCCGTTCTACGCCGAGGGCGGCGGCCAGATCGGCGACACCGGCCGGATCAAGGTCGACTCCGGTGCCGTTATCGAGATCCGCGACTGCCAGAAGCCGGTCCCGGGTGTGTACGTCCACAAGGGCGTCGTCCAGTTCGGCGAGGTGACCGTCGGCGCCAAGGCCCTCGCCTCCATCGACGGCCGCCGTCGTACGGCCATCGCCCGCGCCCACTCGGCCACGCACCTCACCCACCAGGCCCTGCGCGACGCCCTCGGCCCGACGGCCGCCCAGGCCGGTTCCGAGAACCAGCCCGGCCGCTTCCGCTTCGACTTCGGCTCCCCGTCCGCCGTTCCGACGGCCGTGATGACCGACGTCGAGCAGAAGATCAACGAGGTGCTCGCCCGCGATCTCGATGTGCGCGCCGAGGTCATGGGCATCGACGAGGCCAAGAAGCAGGGCGCCATCGCCGAGTTCGGCGAGAAGTACGGCGAGCGCGTCCGCGTCGTGACCATCGGGGACTTCTCCAAGGAGCTGTGCGGCGGTACGCACGTCCACAACACCGCCCAGCTGGGTCTGGTGAAGCTGCTCGGCGAGTCGTCGATCGGCTCGGGTGTGCGCCGTATCGAGGCCCTCGTCGGAGTCGACGCCTACAACTTCCTCGCCCGTGAGCACACGGTCGTCGCCCAGCTCCAGGAGCTGATCAAGGGCCGTCCGGAGGAGCTCCCGGAGAAGGTCTCCGCCATGCTCGGCAAGCTGAAGGACGCCGAGAAGGAGATCGAGAAGTTCCGCGCCGAGAAGGTGCTGCAGGCCGCCGCCGGTCTCGCCGAGTCCGCCAAGGACGTCCGCGGGATCGCGCTGGTGACCGGTCAGGTCCCGGACGGCACCACCGCCGACGACCTGCGCAAGCTGGTCCTCGACGTGCGCGGTCGCATCCAGGGCGGCCGGGCCGCCGTGGTCGCGCTGTTCACGGTGGCGGGCGGCAAGCCGCTGACGGTCATCGCCACCAACGAGCCCGCCCGCGAGCGCGGTCTGAAGGCCGGTGACCTGGTCCGTGCCGCGGCCAAGACCCTCGGCGGCGGCGGTGGCGGCAAGCCGGACGTCGCCCAGGGCGGCGGCCAGAACCCGGCCGCCGTCGGCGAGGCCGTGGACGCCGTGGAGCGCCTGGTCGGGGAGACGGCCAAGTAATGCGCAGAGGACGTCGGCTCGCCATCGACGTCGGGGACGCCCGCATCGGGGTCGCCTCGTGCGACCCCGACGGGATCCTCGCCACCCCGGTGGAAACGGTCCCCGGCCGGGACATCCCCGCGG
The DNA here is from genome assembly GCF_040686775.1 of Streptomyces sp. NPDC079141. Taxonomy (NCBI): domain Bacteria; kingdom Bacillati; phylum Actinomycetota; class Actinomycetes; order Kitasatosporales; family Streptomycetaceae; genus Streptomyces; species Streptomyces sp. NPDC079141. The sequence continues at coordinate 140,762 of NZ_JBFBLP010000011.1, forward strand.
CTCAGCGCCGGTTGAAGCAACTGGTCGAGGAGTACGAGCCGATCGAGGTCGTCGTCGGTCTCCCGCGCTCCCTCAAGGGAGGCGAGGGACCGGCCGCGGTCAAGGTCCGCGGCTTCGCCCAGGAACTGGCCCGCATGATCGCGCCGGTTCCGGTGAGGCTCGTGGACGAGCGGATGACCACGGTGACGGCCAGTCAGGGACTGCGCGCCTCGGGTGTGAAGTCCAAGAAGGGCAGATCGGTCATCGACCAGGCAGCCGCTGTGATCATCCTCCAGCAGGCGCTGGAATCCGAACGGGTGTCAGGTAAAGCACCGGGCGAGGGCGTCGAAGTGGTCATCTGATCGCGATACGGTAACGTTCCGCGCGATGCGGCGGTGTTCGAACAGCTGCCGCACAAAGAGAGGCGGAACGGAAGCCGGGCCGGACGCCGCGCGACCGCCGCCTCGCGGCTCTAGGGGATCGATGACTGAGTATGGCCGGGGCCAGGGCTCCGAACCGTGGCATCCCGAGGACCCGTACTACGGGGACGGTGGATGGGGAGGACAGCAGGCCCACGGCGGCCAGCAGTCCCCCTACGGCGGCCAGCCGCAGCACTATCCAGAGCAGCCGCAGCAGCCGCAGTACGGCGACTGGGGCACCGGCGAACAGGCCGGATACGGTCAGGCGCAGCAGTACAACCAGCAGCAGTACCCGGGTGACGGCTACCAGCAGGGTTACGACAACGGCGGCTGGGGCACCGGCACGCACCCGCAGGTCCAGTACACCGACCCCGCTGACCCCTACGGCCAGCAGTCCGGCGGGTATCAGGGGCAGCAGCCGGACTACTACGGCACGCCCGAGGCCTACCCGCCGCCGGAGCCCCCGAACCGGCGGAGTCCGGAACCGGAGCCGCGTACCGATTGGGATCCGGGCCCCGACCAGGGCGAGCACGCCTTCTTCGCGGGCGGCGGCGACGATGACGACGACTTCGACGAGCCGGGGGACCGGCGCGGCCGCGGCGACCGGCGGGGCCGGGGCGGCAAGGGCGGCAAGAAACGCCGCAGCGGATGCGCCTGTCTGGTGGTCATGCTGGTGTTCGGCGGCGGCATCGCCGGTGTCGGATACTTCGGGTATCAGTTCTACCAGGATCGTTTCGCCTCGGCTCCCGACTACGCGGGCGAGGGTACGGGCGAGCAGGTCTCCATCACCGTCCCCAAGGGCGCCGGTGGCGCCGAGATCGGACGGCTGCTCAAGGAGGCCGGCGTCGTCAAGAGCGTCGACGCGTTCGTCTCCGCGTTCACGCAGAACGAGGAGGCCGGCAGCATCCAGGCCGGCTCCTATCTGCTGAACAAGCAGATGTCCGCCGAGAGCGCCGTGGAACTGATGCTCGACCCCAAGAGCCAGAACAACCTGATCGTCACCGAGGGGGAGCGCAACACCTCGGTCTACGCGAAGCTCGACAAGCGCCTGGGCCTGTCCAAGGGCACCACGGCGGGCGTGGCCAAGAAGAAGGCCGACGACCTCGGGCTGCCCGACTGGGCCCTGGACAACCCCGATGTGAAGGACCCGCTGGAAGGGTTCCTCTACCCCTCCGCCTACGCGGCCAGCAAGGGCCAGAAGCCCGAGACCGTCCTCAAGGAGATGGTCGCCCGGGCCACCGAGAAGTACGAGGAGCTCGGCCTGGAGCAGAAGGCCGAGGATCTGGGCCTCGACGGCCCCTGGCAGCTGCTCACCGTGGCGAGCCTGGCGCAGGCCGAGGGCACCAGCCACGACGACTTCCGCAAGATGGCCGAGGTCGTCTACAACCGCCTCAAGCCCGGGAACCCGCAGACGTACGGCGCCCTGGAGTTCGACTCCACGTACAACTACATCAAGAACCAGAGCGAGATCGATCTGACGATCGCCGAGCTGAAGCAGTACAACAACCCGTACAACACCTACTACGTCAAGGGACTGCCGCCCGGCCCCATCGACAACCCCGGCGAAGAGGCGCTCAAGGGCGCGCTCGACCCGACGGACGACGGCTGGTACTACTTCATCTCCCTCGACGGCAAGACCAGCAAGTTCACCAAGACGCTCGCGGAGCACGAGAAGCTGCGCCAGGAATTCAACGCGTCGCGGAACAACGACTGAGGAACAGTGCCATGACCGTTCGGGCCACTGACGCCCGCCGCGCCGCCGTGCTCGGTTCGCCCATCGCCCACTCCCTCTCGCCGGTGCTGCACCGCACCGCGTACGAGGAGCTGGGGCTCACGGACTGGACGTACGACCGGTTCGAGGTGGACGAGGCGGCGCTGCCCGGGTTCTTCGCGGAGCTCGGGCCCGAGTGGGCCGGACTGTCGCTGACCATGCCGCTGAAGCGGGCGGTCATCCCGCTGCTCGACGAGATCAGCGAGACGGCCCGCTCGGTCGAGGCGGTCAACACGGTCGTGTTCACCGAGGACGGCCGCCGCGTCGGCGACAACACCGACATCCCCGGCATGGTCGCCGCCCTGCGGGAACGCGGCATCGAACAGGTCGGCTCGGCGGCGATCCTCGGCGCCGGCGCCACCGCCTCGTCCGCCCTGGCCGCGCTGGCCCGCGTCTGCACCGGCGAGGTCGTCGCCTACGTCCGCAGCGAGGCCCGCGCCGCCGAGATGCGGCAGTGGGGCGAGCGGCTGGACGTCGAGGTGCGTACGGCGGACTGGGCGGACGCGGCCGAGGCGCTGCGCGCGCCCCTGGTGATCGCGACCACGCCGGCCGGGACGACGGACGCCCTGGCCGCCGCCGTACCCGAACGGCCCGCCACCCTCTTCGACGTGCTCTACGAGCCGTGGCCCACCGAACTCGCGGCCCGCTGGTCCATGTTCGGCGGGGCCGTCGTCAGCGGTCTCGATCTGCTGGTGCACCAGGCGGTGCTGCAGGTCGAGCAGATGACGGGCCGAGTGCCGGCGCCGCTGGACGCCATGCGCAAAGCGGGAGAGCACGCTCTCGCGGAACGCTAAGATCCGACCGGTTCCACAGGGGGTGGAGCCGGGAGGGGAAACGTTCCATGTCCACAGGCGTGCCGCTGGCGTCTGCCAAGAGCCAGATCTTCGAGAGCCTGCTGTGGTTCCTGCCCGACTGGGTGCAGAACACCGTGCTCGTGCTGATCATCGTCGCCGTTCTGGCGGCCTGGATCCTCAAGCTGCGGAACAAGATCGTCCAGCGCCGTGCCCGGCGCACGGCCCAGCCGGTCCCGCCACAGCAGCAGCGCAGCGGCGCTGACTTCCTGGGCCCGTACGCCCCTCAGCAGGCAGCCCCGCAGCAGCCCAGCGGCGCCGACTTCCTCGGCGCCTACGCCCCGCAGCAGCGTCCGGAGAACGGCTCCGCCTGATCGCCGCACGGCAGGAACCTGACATCCGCCCGTCCGTCTGATGGACCGGCGGCGGGGCCGGGGTCCCGGACGTGGGAGGATCGGAGTTGGCGGGCCGGGGCCGCGCACCTGTTCCGCCATCGCCGTACGCGAGGACGCGCGTACGAGGGCAGTACCAGGGCGCGAGCACTGAGGAGCACCGTTGAGCAGGTTGCGCTGGCTGACCGCGGGGGAGTCCCACGGTCCCGCACTCGTGGCGACGCTGGAGGGCCTTCCCGCCGGCGTGCCGATCACCACGGAGATGGTGGCGGACCACCTGGCCCGGCGCCGGCTCGGTTATGGACGCGGTGCGCGCATGAAGTTCGAGCGCGACGAGGTCACCTTCCTCGGCGGCGTCCGGCACGGACTGACCCTCGGCTCCCCGATCGCGGTCATGGTGGGCAACACCGAGTGGCCGAAGTGGGAGCAGGTCATGGCGGCCGACCCCATCGACCCGGAGATCCTCGCGGGCCTGGCCCGCAATGCGCCGCTGACCCGTCCCCGTCCCGGCCACGCCGACCTCGCCGGTATGCAGAAGTACGGCTTCGACGAGGCCCGGCCGATCCTGGAGCGCGCCTCCGCGCGTGAGACGGCGGCCCGCGTGGCGCTGGGCGCGGTGGCCCGGTCGTACCTCAAGGAGACGGCCGGCATCGAGATCGTCAGCCATGTCGTCGAGCTGTGCTCCGTGAAGGCGCCGCAGGGCGTGTACCCGACGCCGGCCGACGTGGAGAAGCTGGACGCCGACCCGCTGCGCTGCCTCGACGCGGACACGTCGAAGGCGATGGTGGCGGAGGTCGACCAGGCCCACAAGGACGGCGACACCCTCGGCGGCGTCGTCGAGATCCTGGCCTACGGCGTCCCCGTCGGCCTCGGCTCGCACGTGCACTGGGACCGCAAGCTGGACGCCCGTCTCGCCGGCGCCCTCATGGGCATCCAGGCGATCAAGGGCGTCGAGATCGGCGACGGCTTCGAGCTGGCCCGGGTGCCCGGCTCCAAGGCGCACGACGAGATCGTGAACACCCCCGAGGGCATCCGCCGGGTCTCCGGCCGCGCGGGCGGCACCGAGGGCGGTCTGTCCACCGGTGAGCTGCTGCGCGTCCGCGCCGCGATGAAGCCGATCGCGACCGTGCCGCGCGCCCTGCAGACCGTGGACGTGACCACCGGCGAGGCCGCGCAGGCCCACCACCAGCGCTCCGACGTCTCCGCGGTCCCGGCCGCCGGCATCGTCGCGGAGGCCATGGTGGCCCTCGTCCTCGCGGACGCGGTCGCGGAGAAGTTCGGCGGCGACAACGTCGTGGAGACCCGCCGCAACGTCCGCTCGTACCTCGACAACCTGGCGATCCGATGAACCCTGTGGTGGTGCTCGTCGGCCCGATGGGCGTGGGCAAGTCCACCGTCGGACAGCTGCTGGCCGAGCGACTCGGGGTCGGCTACCGGGACACCGACGACGACATCGTCGCCGCCGAGGGCCGGGCCATCGCCGAGATCTTCGTGGACGAGGGCGAGACCGCCTTCCGCGCGATCGAGAAGCGTGCCGTGCACTCCGCGCTGGCCGAGCACGACGGCGTCCTCGCCCTCGGCGGCGGCGCGATCCTGGACGAGGACACCCGCGCCCTGCTGGCCGGACAGCGGGTCGTCTACCTCTCGATGGACGTCGAGGAGGCCGTCAAGCGCACGGGTCTGAACGCTGCCCGCCCGCTGCTCGCGGTCAACCCGCGCAAGCAGTGGCGCGAGCTGATGGAGGCCCGCCGTCATCTGTACGAGCAGATCGCCACGGCGGTCGTCGCCACCGATGGCCGAAGCCCCGAAGAAGTCACCCAAGCCGCCCTGGACGCACTGGAGTTGAAAGAAGCATGAGCGAGGCAGTGACGCGGATCCAGGTCGGCGGCACGGCGGGCAGCGAGCCCTACGAGGTCCTGGTGGGCCGTCAGCTCCTGGGCGAGCTCGGTGGGTTGATCGGCGACAAGGCCAAGCGGGTCGCCGTCATCCACCCCGAGGCGCTGGCCGACACCGGTGACGCACTGCGCGCCGACCTCGTCGGTCAGGGCTACGACGCCGTCGCCATCCAGGTGCCGAACGCGGAGGAGGCCAAGACCGCCGAGGTCGCCGCCTACTGCTGGAAGGCGCTCGGCCAGTCCGGGTTCACCCGCACCGACGTCGTCGTGGGCGTCGGCGGCGGCGCCACCACGGACCTCGCCGGGTTCGTGGCCGCGACCTGGCTGCGCGGCGTGCGCTGGATCGCGATCCCCACCACCGTCCTGGCGATGGTCGACGCGGCCGTCGGCGGCAAGACCGGCATCAACACCGCCGAGGGCAAGAACCTCGTCGGCGCCTTCCACCCGCCGGCCGGCGTCCTGTGCGACCTGGCCGCGCTGGACTCCCTCCCGGTCAACGACTACGTCTCCGGACTCGCCGAGATCATCAAGGCCGGCTTCATCGCCGACCCGGCGATCCTCGACCTCATCGAGTCCGACCCCGAGGCCGCCCGCACCCCGGCCGGCCCGCACACCGCCGAGCTGATCGAGCGCTCCATCCGTGTGAAGGCCGAGGTCGTCTCCTCCGACCTGAAGGAGGCGGGCCTGCGCGAGATCCTCAACTACGGCCACACCCTCGGGCACGCCATCGAGAAGAACGAGCGTTACAAGTGGCGGCACGGCGCGGCCGTCGCCGTCGGCATGCACTTCGCCGCCGAACTCGGCCGCCTGGCCGGACGCCTGGACGACGCGACGGCCGATCGCCACCGCACGATCCTGGAAGCGGTAGGACTGCCGCTGACCTACCGCTACGACCAGTGGCCCAAGCTGGTGGAGAACATGAAGGTCGACAAGAAGTCCCGCGGCGACCTCCTGCGCTTCATCGTCCTGGACGGCCTGGCCAAGCCCACCGTCCTGGAAGGACCGGACCCGGCGGTGCTGCTCGCCGCGTACGGAGAAGTGGGCCAGTAAGTCCGCCACCGCGTCGAACGCCCGATTTTCCCTGCGGGCACGGGCACTTCGGACCGCCCCCGGCCGTTCACCAATCGATGGCCGGGGGCGGTACCGTTCGGTAGGGAGCGGGGTCGTACCCCGCTGCCAGCGCCCATGGCCCGTACGAGATGGAGTGGCACCGGATGCAGCACGCAGTGGGTTCTCCGCTGCCGCCGCCCCACCAGCCGGGGCACGGACCGGCCGTCGGCTGGTCACCGGCCGCACAACACCCGGGTCCCCAGCACCAGGGATCCGCCCCCGCGCCCCCGCCGCCCCCGGGCTTCACCGCGCCCCCGCCGGGACAGGTCCCGCCCCCGCACCACGTCCCGGCCCCGCCGGCCCCGGACACCACCGGGCACGTCCCGCTGCCCCCCGGCGGCCCCGTCGCCATGCCGAGCCCGCCGCCGGCCACCGCCGTGCCCGACCCGGCGACCACCACCATCGCGGTCCTGCTCATCGGCCCGGCCGGCGCCGGCAAGACCAGCGTCGCCAAGTACTGGGCGGACCACCGCAGGGTCCCCACCGCCCACATCAGCCTCGACGACGTACGCGAATGGGTCCGCTCGGGCTTCGCCGACCCTCAGACGGGCTGGAACGACCACTCCGAGGCGCAGTACCGCCTGGCCCGCCGCACCTGCGGCTTCGCCGCCCGCAACTTCCTGGCCAACGGCATCTCCTGCATCCTCGACGACGCCGTTTTCCCCGACCGCCCGGTCGTCGGCCTCGGCGGCTGGAAGCGCCATGTGGGTCCGGGGCTGCTGCCGGTGGTTCTCCTGCCGGGCCTGGAGATAGTCCTGGAACGCAACGCCGAACGCTCCGGCAACCGCCGCCTCACCGACGAGGAGGTCGCCCGCATCCACGGCCGGATGGCCGGCTGGTACGGCTCGGGCCTGCCGATCATCGACAACTCCCAGCTGGACGTACCGCAGACGGCGCAGGTCCTGGACGACGTACTGGCCCGCTCCATCGCGAGCCCGCCGAAGTGGTAGGCGCCCCATAGGGGGCGGGGATCTCAGCGACCGGCCCCCACCGGCCCGCACCCGCCGAACAACCCACTCGGCCTCTCTCAAACGGCGCCACACCTGCGAAACTCCTACGCTCGTGTCATGTCAGAGGTGTACGCCACCCGCCGAACCAGGCTCAGGGACCGCTGCCAAGCCGGCGGCAGCGCCGCCGCGCTCGTGTCCCGCCCCGCCAACGTCCGCTACCTCGCGGGCGCGGCCCCCCAGGGCGCAGTCCTGCTGATCGGCCGAACCGAGGACGTCCTCGTGTGCGGCGGCCCGCCGGACGACCGTTCCGAAGGCCGCCCGGACGAGGCCCTGCGCCTGCACACGCTCCCCGGCTCCGGCGGCGACCCGGCCGTCGCGGCGGCCGATCTCGCCTTCGCGCAGGGCGGTGACTCACTGGCGGTGGAGGAGCACCACCTCACCGTCGCCCGGCACCGGGCCATCCGCTCGGTGGCTCCCCGCCTGCGCCTTGCGGAGCTGGGCGGAGCCGTCGAGCAGCTCAGGGTGGTCAAGGACGAGGAGGAGATCTCCTGCCTGCGCATCGGCGCCGAGATCGCCGACCAGGCGCTGGGCGAGCTGCTGGAGTCCATCCTCGTCGGCCGCACCGAACGGCATCTCGCCCTGGAGCTGGAACGCCGTCTCGTCGACCACGGCGCCGACGGCCCCGCCTTCCCGACCTCCGTCGCCACCGGCCCGAACTCCGGTCGCCGCGCCCACCGGCCCACCGACCGGCGGGTCGAGGAGGGCGACTTCCTCTCCGTCTGTCTGGGCGCGACCTACCGCGGCTACCGCTGCGAGATCGGCCGCACCTTCGTGATCGGCACGTCCCCCGCGGACTGGCAGATCGAGCTGTACGACCTCGTCTTCGCCGCCCAGCGGGCCGGCCGGGAGACCCTCGCGCCCGGCGCGGCCTGCCGTGACGTGGACCGTGCGGCACGCCAGGTACTGGACTCCGCGGGGTACGCGGAGAGCCTGCCGGCGCTCACCGGGCACGGTGTCGGGCTCGAAATCGACGAGGACCCGCAGTTGGCCCCCGCAGCCATGGGTAAACTGGACGCTTGCGTGCCGGTCACCGTCGAACCGGGGGTCCACCTCCCGGGCCGGGGCGGCGTCCGGATCGATGACACGCTCGTCGTCCGCCCCGAGGCGGACGGCGGACCCGAGCTACTCACCATCACGACCAAGGAGCTGCTCGCCCTCTAGGCAGGTGCGTGCCCCGGGGTCGTCCACGTCAGTCCAGGAGATTCCGCAACCGTGGCTTCCACGAACGACCTCAAGAACGGCATGGTGCTCAAGCTCGAAGGCGGCCAGCTCTGGTCCGTCGTCGAGTTCCAGCACGTCAAGCCCGGCAAGGGCCCGGCCTTCGTGCGCACCAAGCTCAAGAACGTGCTCTCCGGCAAGGTCGTCGACAAGACCTTCAACGCCGGCGTCAAGGTCGAGACGGCCACTGTCGACAAGCGCGACATGCAGTTCTCGTACATGGACGGCGAGTACTTCGTCTTCATGGACATGGAGACCTACGACCAGCTCATGGTCGACCGCAAGGCCGTCGGTGACGCCGCCAACTTCCTGATCGAGGGCTTCACCGCCACCGTGGCGCAGCACGAGGGCGAGGTGCTCTTCGTGGAGCTGCCGGCCGCCGTCGAGCTCGTCATCCAGGAGACCGAGCCGGGCGTCCAGGGCGACCGCTCCACCGGTGGCACCAAGCCCGCCACCCTGGAGACCGGCCACCAGATCCAGGTCCCGCTCTTCATCACCACCGGTGAGAAGATCAAGGTCGACACCCGCGACAGCAGCTACCTCGGCCGGGTGAACAGCTAACCGTGGCTGCCCGCAACACGGCTCGCAAGCGCGCCTTCCAGATCCTCTTCGAGGGCGACCAGCGCGGCGCCGATGTCCTGACGGTCCTCGCGGACTGGATCCGGCTCTCCCGGGCCGACACGCGGCAGCCGCCGGTGAGCGAGTACACGATGCAGCTGGTCGAGGGCTATGCGCAGCGCGCACGGCGGATCGACGAGCTGATCGCGCAGTACTCGGTCGGCTGGACGCTGGACCGGATGCCCGTCGTCGACCGCAACATCCTGCGGCTGGGCGCCTACGAGCTGATCTGGGTCGACGAGACCCCGGACGCCGTGGTGCTCGACGAGATGGTGCAGCTGGCCAAGGAGTTCTCCACGGACGAGTCGCCCGCGTTCGTCAACGGCCTGCTCGGTCGGCTCAAGGAGCTCAAGCCCTCGCTGCGCCGGGACGAGGCGTAAGGGCACGCACATCGCCGGAGGGCCCGCAGCGACACGCTGCGGGCCCTCCGGCTTCTCTGTGTACGTCCGTGGCCCCCGAAGCCCGCAGAAAGCCGCCGGGGTGGCCGGAACCGTGAAGTTCCGGCCACCCCGGCGGCACGTTTCTGCTGAGTCGGGAGAAGGCTCAGTTCTCCTCGTGGGACACCGCGCGACGCGCGTCCGCGTCCAGCACGCCCCAGCTGATCAGCTGCTCGGTGAGAACCGAGGGGGACTGGTCGTAGATGACGGCGAGTGTGCGCAGGTCGTCCTGGCGGATCGAGAGCACCTTGCCGTTGTAGTCACCGCGCTGCGACTGGATCGTCGCGGCGTAGCGCTGCAGCGGGCCCGCCTTCTCGGCCGGCACGTGGGCCAGCCGCTCCAGGTCCAGGACCAGCTTCGGCGGCGGCTCGGCGGCGCCGCCCGGCGTCGTGCCCGGCAGCAGCTCCTGCACCGGAACGCCGTAGAAATCCGCCAGCTCGGCAAGGCGCTGCACGGTCACGGCACGGTCGCCGCGCTCGTACGAACCGACCACCACGGCCTTCCAGCGACCCTGGGACTTCTCCTCGACACCGTGGAGGGAAAGGCCCTGCTGGGTGCGGATGGCCCGGAGCTTGGCCCCGAGCTGTTTGGCGTATTCGCTGGACATATAGCTCCCCGGACACTGTGTCGACGCGGCCGGCTGTGTTCCCGCCGCGCGGCTGGTAACTCACTGTGAGGTTACGCAGCGTGACTCTTGTGCGTCAAGCCGAATGGTCCACACCGACTCTTCCGTGGGAGCGGCGGCCGATTACGCCAAGGGGGTGAACCGGGGTCGCTGCGCGGGCTGCTAGGGTGGATGGCGCAAACCCGACGTCCTTTAAGGTCCGTCCCGTGAGGCGGAGAAGGAGGTCCTTTTCGTATGGACATGCAAGCGTCCGATGCAAGGCCGGTTCTCGAAGGCCCTGACATCGCGCGGGTGTTGACCCGCATCGCCCACGAGATCGTCGAACGCGCCAAGGGCGCCGACGACGTGGTGCTCCTCGGCATTCCCACCCGAGGCGTCTTCCTCGCCCAGCGGCTCGCCGTCAAGCTCGAAGAGATCACCGAGCGCAAGATCCCGGTCGGTTCGCTGGACATCACCATGTACCGCGACGACCTGCGCATGCACCCGCCGCGTGCGCTGGCCCGCACCGAGATCCCTGGTGACGGCCTCGACGGCCGCCTTGTCGTCCTCGTCGACGACGTCCTGTTCTCCGGCCGCACCATCCGCGCCGCACTCGACGCGCTGGGCGACATCGGGCGCCCGCGCGCGGTACAGCTCGCGGTCCTCGTCGACCGGGGCCACCGCGAACTGCCCATCCGTGCCGACTACGTCGGCAAGAACCTCCCCACGTCGTTGCGGGAGACGGTCAAGGTCCAGCTCGCCGAGGAGGACGGTCGCGACACCGTGCTGCTCGGTGTGAAGCAGACCGCCCAGTAGCAGGCCGGGCGCACGGCCACTTCGGTGTGCCGACGTGCGTACCTGTTTGCCCGAAAACTCCCGAATTGCCTTACGGAGCCTGACAGATGCAGCGTCATCTCATCTCGGCCGCCGACCTCACCCGCGACGACGCCGTCCAGATCCTCGACACCGCCGAGGAGATGGCCCGGGTGGCCGACCGCCCCATCAAGAAACTGCCGACCCTGCGCGGCCGTACCGTCGTCAACCTCTTCTTCGAGGACTCCACGCGCACGCGTATCTCCTTCGAGGCCGCCGAGAAGCGACTGTCCGCGGACGTCATCAACTTCACCGCCAAGGGCTCCAGCGTGTCCAAGGGCGAGTCCCTGAAGGACACCGCCCAGACCCTGGAGGCCATGGGCGTCGACGCGGTCGTGATCCGGCACAGCGCCTCCGGGGCGCCGTACCGGCTGGCCAACTCCGGCTGGATCGACGCCGCCGTCATCAACGCCGGTGACGGCACCCACCAGCACCCCACGCAGGCCCTGCTGGACGCCTTCACCATGCGCCGCCGCCTCGTCGGCCGGGACGCCGGGCTCGGCCAGGACCTGGCCGGCCGGCGCATCACGATCGTCGGCGACGTCCTGCACAGCCGCGTCGCCCGCTCCAACGTCGATCTGCTGCACACCCTCGGTGCCGAGGTCACTCTCGTCGCCCCGCCCACCCTGGTGCCGGTCGGCGTCGAGACCTGGCCGTGCGAGGTGTCGTACGACCTCGACCGCACCCTGGCCAAGTCCGACGCGGTGATGATGCTGCGCGTGCAGCGCGAGCGGATGAACGCCGCGTTCTTCCCGACCGAGCGCGAGTACTCGCGGCGCTACGGGCTCGACGGCGAGCGCATGGCGAGGATGCCCGAGCACGCCATCGTGATGCACCCCGGCCCGATGGTCCGCGGCATGGAGATCACCGCCGAGGTCGCCGACTCCGACCGCTGCACCGTCGTGGAGCAGGTCGCAAACGGAGTCTCCATCCGGATGGCCGTCCTGTACCTGCTGCTCGGCGGCAGCGAGCCCGCCGTCAGCCACACCCGTATCGAGGAGAAGTAAGACACATGAGCAAGATCCTGATCCGTGGTGCGAAGGTGCTCGGCGGCGAGCCGCAGGACGTGCTGATCAACGGCTCGGTCATCGAGGCCGTCGGCACGGGACTCCCGGACGAGGGCGCCGAGGTCGTCGAGGCGGCCGGCAAGGTGCTGCTGCCGGGCCTGGTCGACCTGCACACCCATCTGCGCGAGCCCGGCCGCGAGGACTCCGAGACGGTTCTCACCGGCACGCGCGCGGCGGCCAGCGGCGGCTACACCGCCGTGTTCGCCATGGCCAACACCTTCCCCGTCGCCGACACCGCCGGCGTCGTCGAGCAGGTCTACCGGCTCGGCCAGGAGCACGGCTACTGCGACGTGCAGCCCATCGGCGCCGTCACCGTCGGCCTGGAGGGCAAGAAGCTCGCCGAGCTGGGCGCCATGCACGAGTCCGCGGCCGGCGTCACCGTCTTCTCCGACGACGGCAAGTGCGTCGACGACGCCGTGATCATGCGGCGCGCGCTGGAGTACGTGAAGGCCTTCGGCGGCGTCGTCGCCCAGCACGCCCAGGAGCCGCGGCTGACCGAGGGCGCCCAGATGAACGAGGGCATCGTCTCCGCCGAGCTGGGGCTCGGGGGCTGGCCGGCGGTGGCCGAGGAGTCGATCATCGCCCGGGACGTCCTGCTCGCCGAGCACGTCGGCTCCCGCGTCCACATCTGCCACCTGTCGACCGCCGGCTCCGTGGAGATCGTGCGCTGGGCCAAGTCCCGCGGCATCGACGTCACCGCCGAGGTCACCCCGCACCACCTGCTCCTCACCGACGAGCTGGTGCGCACGTACAACCCGGTCTACAAGGTCAACCCGCCGCTGCGCACCGAGCGTGATGTGCTGGCGCTGCGCGAGGCGCTCGCCGACGGCACGATCGACATCGTCGCCACCGACCACGCCCCGCACCCGCACGAGGACAAGGACTGCGAGTGGGCCGCGGCCGCCATGGGCATGGTCGGCCTGGAGACCGCGTTGTCAGTGGTGCAGGAGACCATGGTGGACACCGGGCTCCTCGACTGGGCCGGGGTCGCCGAGCGCATGTCCTTCAAGCCCGCCGAGATCGGGCAGGCGAAGGGCCACGGCCGTCCCGTCTCGGCTGGTGAGCCCGCCAACCTCACGCTCGTCGACACGGAATACCGTGGGGACGTGGACCCCGCGGGCTTCGCCTCGCGCAGCCGCAACACCCCGTACGAGGGGCGTGAGCTGCCGGGCCGAGTGACGCACACGTGGCTCCGGGGCAAGGCCACGCTCGTCGACGGGAAGCTCACGTGACACCACTCCTGACCATCGCCGCAGAACAGAAGTCGGCCGAGGTGACCGACTGGGCCGCCCGCATCGGCTGGCTCGTCGGCCTCGCCCTGTTCGTCGCGCTCGTCTACTGGCTGATGCGCGAGGGCTGGAAGTGGCGCGGCACGCTCCAGGGCGACCTCCCGGAGCTGCCCAGCGCGCCTGATGAGCCGGGGCCGGTGAGACTGAGCATGAGCGGCCGCTACCACGGCTCCACCACCGCCGGGCAGTGGCTCGACCGCATCGTGGCGCACGGCCTGGGCACCCGCAGCCGGGTCGAGCTCACGCTGACGGACGCGGGACTGGACGTCGTACGCCCCGGCGCGACCGACTTCTTCGTCCCGGCCGAGCAGCTGCGCGAGGCCCGGCTCGACAAGGGCATCGCCGGCAAGGTCCTGACCGAGGGCGGACTGCTCGTGGTGACCTGGGCGCACGGCGAACGCCTGATCGACTCCGGCTTCCGCTCGGACACGGCCGCCGAGCACAACGAGTGGGTCGACACCCTGAACCAGATGATCAACAACACGGAAGGCGCACGATGACGACCTCCACAAGGGGAGCCACCAAGGTTCCCGCCGTCCTCGTCCTGGAGGACGGCCGGATCTTCCGCGGCCGTGCCTACGGGGCCGTGGGGGTGACCTTCGGCGAAGCCGTGTTCTCCACCGGCATGACCGGCTACCAGGAGACCCTCACCGACCCGTCGTACCACCGCCAGGTCGTCGTGATGACCGCCCCGCACGTCGGCAACACCGGCGTCAACGACGAGGACCCCGAGTCCAAGCGGATCTGGGTCGCCGGTTACGTCGTGCGCGACCCCGCGCGCGTGCCGTCGAACTGGCGCGCCAAGCGGTCGCTGGACGAGGAGCTGCGCCACCAGGGCGTCGTCGGCATCTCCGGCATCGACACCCGCGCCCTCACCCGCCACCTGCGCGAGCGCGGCGCCATGCGCGTCGGCATCTTCTCCGGCAACGCCCTGCCCGACGAGGGCATCATGCTCACCGAGGTCCGCCAGGCCCCCGAGATGAAGGGCGCGAACCTCTCCGCCGAGGTCGCCACCAAGGAGCCGTACGTCGTCCCCGCGATCGGTGAGAAGAAGTTCACCGTCGCCGCCGTCGACCTCGGCATCAAGGGCATGACCCCGCACCGCATGGCCGAGCGCGGCATCGAGGTGCACGTCCTGCCGGCCACGGCCACCGTCGAGGACGTCTACGCCGTCAACCCCGACGGCGTGTTCTTCTCCAACGGCCCGGGCGACCCGGCCACCGCCGACCACCCGGTCTCCGTCATGCAGGAGGTGCTGGAGCGCGGCACCCCGCTGTTCGGCATCTGCTTCGGCAACCAGATCCTCGGTCGCGCCCTGGGCTTCGGCACCTACAAGCTGAAGTACGGCCACCGCGGCATCAACCAGCCGGTCCAGGACCGTACGACCGGCAAGGTCGAGGTCACCGCGCACAACCACGGCTTCGCCGTCGACGCGCCGCTCGACCAGGTCTCCGACACCCCCTACGGCCGCGCCGAGGTCTCCCACGTGTGCCTCAACGACAACGTGGTGGAGGGCCTCCAGCTCCTCGACCGACCGGCCTTCAGCGTCCAGTACCACCCCGAAGCGGCAGCCGGCCCGCACGACGCCGCCTACCTGTTCGACCGCTTCGTTTCCCTGATGGAGGGCCAGCGTGCCTAAGCGCACCGATATCCAGTCCGTCCTGGTCATCGGCTCCGGCCCGATCGTCATCGGCCAGGCCGCCGAGTTCGACTACTCCGGCACCCAGGCGTGCCGCATCCTGCGCGCCGAGGGCCTCAGGGTCATCCTGGTCAACTCCAACCCGGCGACGATCATGACCGACCCGGAGATCGCCGACGCCACCTACGTCGAGCCGATCACCCCGGAGTTCGTCGAGAAGATCATCGCCAAGGAGCGCCCCGACGCGCTACTGCCCACCCTGGGCGGCCAGACGGCCCTGAACACCGCGATCTCGCTGCACGCGGCGGGCACGCTGGACAAGTACGGCGTCGAGCTGATCGGCGCCAACGTCGAGGCCATCAACAAGGGCGAGGACCGCGACCTGTTCAAGGAGGTCGTCGAGGCCGTCCGCGCCAAGATCGGCCACGGCGAGTCCGCCCGCTCGGTCATCTGCCACTCCATGGACGACGTCCTCCAGGGCGTCGAGACGCTCGGCGGCTACCCGGTCGTCGTCCGCCCGTCCTTCACCATGGGCGGCGCCGGCTCCGGCTTCGCCCACAACGAGGACGAGCTGCGCCGCATCGCCGGCCAGGGCCTCACGCTCTCCCCGACCACCGAGGTGCTCCTGGAGGAGTCCATCCTCGGCTGGAAGGAGTACGAGCTGGAGCTGATGCGCGACAAGCACGACAACGTCGTGGTCGTCTGCTCCATCGAGAACTTCGACCCCATGGGCGTGCACACCGGTGACTCCATCACCGTCGCCCCGGCGATGACCCTCACCGACCGCGAGTACCAGATCCTGCGCGACATCGGCATCGCCGTGATCCGCGAGGTCGGCGTCGACACCGGCGGCTGCAACATCCAGTTCGCGGTGAACCCCGACGACGGCCGGGTCATCGTCATCGAGATGAACCCGCGCGTGTCGCGCTCCTCGGCCCTCGCCTCCAAGGCGACCGGCTTCCCGATCGCCAAGATCGCCGCCAAGCTCGCCGTGGGCTACACCCTCGACGAGATCCCGAACGACATCACGCAGGAGACCCCGGCCTCCTTCGAGCCCACGCTCGACTACGTGGTCGTCAAGGCACCGCGGTTCGCCTTCGAGAAGTTCCCGCAGGCCGACTCCACGCTGACCACCACCATGAAGTCGGTCGGCGAGGCCATGGCCATCGGCCGCAACTTCACCGAGGCCTTCCAGAAGGCGCTGCGCTCGCTGGAGAAGAAGGGCAGCCAGTTCACGTTCGTCGGCGACCCCGGCGACAAGTCCTCGCTGCTCGCCGAGTCCGTTCGTCCCACCGACGGCCGGATCAACACGGTCATGCAGGCCATCCGCGCGGGCGCCACGCCCGAGGAGGTCTTCGAGTTCACGAAGATCGACCCCTGGTTCGTCGACCAGCTCTTCCTGATCAAGGAGACCGCGGACGAGCTCGCCGAGTCCCCGGAGCTGACCCCCGACCTGCTCGCCGAGGCCAAGCGGCACGGCTTCTCCGACCAGCAGATCGGCGAGATCCGCGGCCTGCGCGAGGACGTCGTCCGCGAGGTCCGGCACGCGCTGGGCATCCGCCCGGTCTACAAGACGGTCGACACCTGCGCCGCCGAGTTCGCCGCGAGGACGCCGTACTTCTACTCGTCCTACGACGAGGAGACGGAGGTCGCCTCCCGTGAGAAGCCGGCCGTCATCATCCTGGGCTCCGGCCCCAACCGCATCGGCCAGGGCATCGAGTTCGACTACTCCTGCGTCCACGCCTCCTTCGCGCTGAGCGACGCGGGCTACGAGACCGTGATGGTCAACTGCAACCCGGAGACCGTCTCCACCGACTACGACACCTCCGACCGGCTGTACTTCGAGCCGCTGACGCTGGAGGACGTGCTGGAGATCGTCCACGCGGAGGCCCAGGCCGGCCCGATCGCGGGCGTCATCGTCCAGCTCGGCGGCCAGACCCCGCTGGGCCTGGCGCAGGCGCTGAAGGACAACGGCGTACCGGTCGTCGGCACCTCCCCCGAGGCGATCCACGCCGCCGAGGACCGCGGCGCCTTCGGCCGCGTGCTCAAGGAGGCCGGCCTGCCCGCCCCCAAGCACGGCACCGCCACCACCTTCGCCGAGGCCAAGGCCATCGCCGACGAGATCGGCTACCCGGTCCTCGTCCGGCCGTCGTACGTCCTCGGCGGCCGCGGCATGGAGATCGTCTACGACGAGACCCGGCTGTCGTCCTACATCGCCGAGTCGACCGAGATCAGCCCCTCCCGGCCGGTCCTCGTCGACCGCTTCCTCGACGACGCGATCGAGATCGACGTCGACGCGCTCTACGACGGCGAGGAGCTCTACCTCGGCGGCGTGATGGAGCACATCGAGGAGGCCGGCATCCACTCCGGCGACTCCGCGTGCGCGCTGCCCCCGATCACCCTCGGCGGCTTCGACATCAAGCGCCTGCGCGCCTCCACGGAGGCCATCGCCAAGGGCGTCGGCGTCCGCGGCCTGATCAACATCCAGTTCGCGATGGCCGGCGACATCCTCTACGTCCTCGAAGCCAACCCGCGCGCGTCGCGCACGGTCCCCTTCACCTCGAAGGCGACCGCGGTGCCGCTGGCGAAGGCCGCCGCCCGGATCTCCCTGGGCGCGACCGTCGCCGAACTGCGCGCCGAGGGGCTGCTGCCGAGGACGGGCGACGGCGGCGAGCTGCCGCTGGACGCGCCCATCTCGGTCAAGGAGGCCGTCATGCCGTGGTCGCGCTTCCGCGACATCCACGGCCGCGGCGTCGACACGGTCCTCGGCCCGGAGATGCGCTCCACCGGCGAGGTCATGGGCATCGACAACGTCTTCGGCACGGCCTACGCCAAGTCGCAGGCCGGCGCCTACGGCCCGCTGCCCACCAAGGGCCGCGCCTTCATCTCGGTGGCCAACCGCGACAAGCGCTCGGTGATCTTCCCGGCCCGTGAGCTGGTCGCGCACGGCTTCGAGCTGCTGGCCACCTCCGGCACCGCCGAGGTCCTCAAGCGCAACGGCATCAACGCCGCCGTGGTGCGCAAGCAGTCCGAGGGCACCGGCCCGAACGGCGAGAAGACCATCGTCCAGCTCATCCACGACGGCGAGGTCAACCTCATCGTCAACACCCCGTACGGCACCGGGGGCCGCCTGGACGGCTACGAGATCCGTACGGCGGCCGTGGCGCGGTCCGTGCCGTGCCTGACGACCGTGCAGGCGCTGGCCGCCGCGGTCCAGGGCATCGACGCCCTCCACCACGGCGACGTGGGCGTCCGCTCGCTCCAGGAACACGCCGAACACCTGACCGCGGCCCGCGACTAGCAGCCCTGAGGGGGACACCGGAAACGGTGTCCCCCTCTTGGTGAGGACACCGACATGTACAAGCTTTTCTTCCGTCTGGTTTTCACCCGGATGGACCCCGAGCAGGCCCACTACCTGGCCTTCCGCTGGATCCGGCTGGCGGTGCGGATTCCGGTGCTGCGCACGTTCGTCGCCGCCGCCCTCGCGCCCCGCCACAAGGAACTGCGCACCGAGGCCTTCGGGCTGCGCATGCACGGTCCGTTCGGGCTCGCCGCGGGCTTCGACAAGAACGCCGTCGCGATCGACGGGATGACGATGCTCGGCTTCGACCACGTCGAGATCGGCACGGTCACCGGTGAGGCGCAGCCCGGCAACCCCAAGAAGCGGCTGTTCCGGCTCGTGCCGGACCGGGCGCTGATCAACCGCATGGGCTTCAACAACGAGGGCTCGCTGGCCGTGGCCGCGCGCCTGGCCTCGCGCAATCCCGTCTTCAGGACGGTGGTCGGCGTGAACATCGGCAAGACCAAGGTCGTACCCGAGGCCGAGGCCGTCGGCGACTACGTGAAGTCCACCGAGCGCCTGGCGCCCTACGCCGACTACCTGGTCGTGAACGTGTCGTCGCCCAACACGCCCGGGCTGCGCAACCTCCAGGCCACCGAGGCGCTGCGCCCCCTGCTGAGCGCCGTGCGCGAGGCCGCCGACCGCACGGTCGCCAACCGCCGGGTGCCGCTCCTGGTGAAGATCGCCCCGGACCTCGCCGACGAGGACGTCGACGCCGTGGCCGACCTGGCCGTGGAGCTCGGCCTGGACGGCATCATCGCCACCAACACCACCATCGCGCGTGAGGGACTCGGTCTGACATCCGAACCCTCGCTGGTGAAGGAGGCCGGCGGACTGTCCGGCGCGCCGCTCAAGGCACGCTCCCTGGAGGTGCTGCGCCGCCTCTACGCGCGCGTGGGCGACCGGATCACCCTGGTGGGTGTCGGCGGTATCGAGAACGCCGAGGACGCCTGGCAGCGCATCCTGGCGGGCGCCACGCTGGTGCAGGGGTACAGCGCCTTCATCTACCAGGGGCCCTTCTACAGCCGCGCCGTCCACAAGGGCCTCGCCGCCCGACTGCGCACCAGCCCGTACGCCACCCTCGCCGACGCGGTCGGCGCCGACGTGAGGAAGTCCGCATGACAGTTCTGGAGCCCTTCGGCGCCCGCCTGCGCCGGGCCATGGACGACCGGGGCCCGCTGTGCGTCGGTATCGACCCGCACGCGTCCCTGCTCGCCGAGTGGGGCCTGAACGACGACGTGGCCGGCCTGGAGCGGTTCAGCCGCACGGTCGTCGAGGCGATGGCCGACCGGGTCGCGGTCCTCAAGCCGCAGAGCGCGTTCTTCGAGCGCTTCGGCTCGCGCGGAGTCGCGGTCCTGGAGAAGGCGGTCGAGGAGGCGCGGGCGGCCGGCGCGCTGGTCGTCATGGACGCCAAGCGCGGCGACATCGGCTCGACCATGGCCGCGTACGCCGAGTCCTTCCTGCACAAGGACGCCCCGCTGTTCTCGGACGCCCTGACCGTCTCGCCGTATCTCGGCTACGGATCGCTCAAGCCCGCCGTGGATCTCGCGCGCGAGAGCGGCGCGGGCCTGTTCGTGCTGGCGCTGACCTCCAATCCGGAGGGCGGCGAGGTCCAGCACGCGGTGCGCACGCAGGACGGGGACGGTCGCAACGTCGGCGCGACCATGCTGGCCCACCTGGCCGCCGAGAACGCGGGGGAGGAGCCGCTGGGCTCCTTCGGGGCGGTCGTCGGCGCCACGCTCGGCGATCTGTCGTCGTACGACCTGGAGATCAACGGCCCGCTCCTGGCGCCCGGCATCGGCGCCCAGGGGGCCACTCCGGCCGATCTCCCGCGCGTCTTCGGCGCCGCGGTGCGCAATGTCGTGCCGAACGTCAGCCGGGGGGTGCTGCGGCACGGTCCCGACGTCACGGCGCTGCGTGCGGCCGCGGAGCGCTTCGCGGAGGAGATCCGGGCGGCCGTGACGGCCGGCTGAGTCGTCCGGGGCGGTCGTCCAGGTGTTTCTAGACGCTTGTTCGAGTGGCCTGACGACGGGTTCGGCGTCGACTTGAGTCTGAATACATCCTCAAATCCGGGGCAGTATGTCAGAAATGTCCGTCCTGACGGAGGCTGACCAGGACTTTTCCTCTGTTCTCGCTGACTCTGGCGGACTTGGCCGCTAGTCTCCGACGAGAGAACGGGCAAGCGTGTTGCTCGTGGCTCCCCAGGTGTGGGGCGACTAGGTTCCTCACCGGTCCGTATCCGACAGTTCAACATCCGAGGTGACGTAGGCGTGGCTCTTCCGCCCCTTACCCCTGAACAGCGCGCAGCCGCGCTCGAAAAGGCCGCCGCGGCTCGCCGGGAGCGGGCCGAGGTCAAGAATCGACTCAAGCACTCCGGCGCCTCCCTTCACGAGGTCATCAAGCAGGGCCAGGAGAACGACGTCATCGGCAAGATGAAGGTCTCCGCCCTCCTTGAATCCCTGCCGGGCGTGGGCAAGGTCCGCGCCAAGCAGATCATGGAGCGACTCGGCATCTCCGAGAGCCGCCGCGTGCGTGGCCTCGGTTCCAACCAGATCGCCTCCCTGGAGCGTGAGTTCGGCAGCACCGGCTCCTGAGCCCGGGCACTGCCGGGAAGGGAGTCCCGGGCACTCCGGGATTGCTGGAATAATCGCTGCATGAGTGAACGTCCGCGGCTGACCGTGCTCTCCGGCCCCTCAGGGGTTGGCAAGAGCACGGTCGTCGCCCATATGCGCAAGGAACACCCCGAGGTCTGGCTCTCGGTGTCGGCGACGACCCGCAAGCCCCGCCCCGGCGAGAAGCACGGAGTCCACTACTTCTTCGTCACCGACGAGGAGATGGACAAGCTGATCGCCAACGGTGAGCTGCTGGAGTGGGCGGAGTTCGCCGGCAACCGCTACGGCACGCCGCGTACGGCGGTGCTGGAGCGACTGGAGGCGGGTGAGCCCGTCCTGCTGGAGATCGACCTCCAGGGCGCCCGACAGGTCCGCGAGTCCATGGCGGAAGCCCATCTGGTGTTCCTGGCTCCTCCCTCCTGGGAGGAGCTCGTGCGCAGGCTCACCGGCCGGGGCACCGAGCCGCCCGAGGTGATCGAGCGTCGCCTGGAGGCGGCGAAGGTCGAGCTGGCGGCCGAGCCGGAGTTCGACGAGACCTTGGTCAACACCTCCGTCGAGGACGTGGCGCGCGAGCTGCTAGCCTTGATGGATGTTGTGTGATCACGAATTCTGTGATCATGCCTGATTCTTTTCCACCCATCGGAAGGTAGAGCGTGTCCTCTTCCATCACCGCGCCCGAGGGCATCATCAACCCGCCGATCGATGAGCTTCTTGAGGCCACCGACTCGAAGTACAGCCTCGTGATCTACGCGGCCAAGCGTGCCCGCCAGATCAACGCGTACTACTCGCAGCTCGGCGAGGGCCTCCTTGAGTACGTCGGTCCGCTGGTGGACACCCACGTCCACGAGAAGCCGCTCTCGATCGCGCTCCGCGAGATCAACGCGGGTCTGCTGACGTCCGAGGCCGTCGAGGGCCCGGCGCAGTAGTACTTTCAGATTGCAGTTGGCTTTTCCACAGGCCCGGCAGCGCGACTGTCGGGCCTGTGGTGTGTGATGGAGTCGTACGCCGGGAGCGCGGCGTGTTTTCCGAGGTCCGGGGAGAGACGGTGGACAAGCCGAAGGTCGTTCTGGGGGTCAGCGGTGGCATCGCCGCGTACAAGGCCTGCGAGCTGCTCAGAAGGCTGACCGAGTCGGGCCACGACGTCCGCGTCGTTCCCACCGCCTCCGCCCTGCACTTCGTCGGCGCGGCCACCTGGTCGGCCCTGTCCGGCAAC
The DNA here is from genome assembly GCF_040686775.1 of Streptomyces sp. NPDC079141. Lineage (NCBI taxonomy): Bacteria > Bacillati > Actinomycetota > Actinomycetes > Kitasatosporales > Streptomycetaceae > Streptomyces > Streptomyces sp. NPDC079141. The sequence continues at coordinate 163,039 of NZ_JBFBLP010000011.1, forward strand.
CCCGTCTCCACCGAGGTGTGGGACGACGTCCACGAGGTGCCGCACGTCCGCATCGGGCAGCACGCCGACCTGGTGGTCGTCGCCCCGGCGACCGCCGACATGCTCGCCAAGGCGGCCCACGGCCTCGCCGACGACCTCCTCACGAACACCCTCCTCACAGCCCGCTGCCCGGTCGTCTTCGCCCCGGCCATGCACACCGAGATGTGGGAGCACCCGGCCACCCAGGAGAACGTGGCGACGCTGCGCCGCCGCGGCGCCGTCGTCATCGAGCCGGCCGTCGGCCGCCTCACCGGCGTCGACACGGGCAAGGGCCGGCTGCCGGACCCCGGCGAGATCTTCGAGGTCTGCCGCCGGGTGCTGGCCCGGGGTGTCACCGAGCCGGATCTCAAGGGACGGCATGTCGTGGTGAGCGCCGGCGGCACCCGCGAGCCCCTCGACCCCGTCCGCTTCCTCGGCAACCGTTCCTCCGGCAAGCAGGGCTACGCCCTTGCCCGCACCGCCGCCGCCCGGGGCGCCCGGGTGACGCTGGTCGCGGCCAACACGGGCCTGGCCGACCCGGCGGGCGTCGACGTCGTCCAGGTCGGCACGGCGGTGCAGCTGCGCGAGGCGGTGCTGAAGGCGGCCGCGGACGCCGACGCCGTCGTGATGGCGGCGGCGGTCGCGGACTTCCGCCCCGCCGCCTACGCCGCCGGAAAGATCAAGAAGAAGGACGGCCAGGAGCCCGAGCCCATCGTCCTGGTGCGGAATCCGGACATCCTTGCGGAGATCTCGGCCGAGCGTGCCCGCCCCGGTCAGGTGGTCGTCGGATTCGCCGCCGAGACCGACGACGTGCTGGCCAACGGCCGGGCAAAGCTGGAACGCAAGGGCTGCGACCTCCTCGTGGTGAACGAGGTGGGGGAGCGCAAGACCTTCGGCTCCGAGGAGAACGAGGCCGTGGTGCTGGGCGCCGACGGCACCGAGAAGCCCATACCGCACGGCCCCAAGGAAGCCCTGGCCGAAACAGTGTGGGATCTCGTCGTCGAACGCCTGAGCTGAATGTTGCATTCGGCCCACGGACCCTGAAACCCCGCACATTGGGGCGTGGCGCCCCTGGTCAAGCCCGCTCGGGATTGGGCAGAATGCCCGTGCCGCAGGTCACAGCGCTCCCGAGAGGCGAGACAGGTGGGCCCGCGGCCGAGCGCGACCGATAAACTGTTCTCGGATGACGCCGGGCGCAGCCCCCGTCCCGTCCGCCAATGATCAGCCAGCAGCCGCTGCAACCCCAGGGAGCGTTGTGTCCCGTCGCCTGTTCACCTCGGAGTCCGTGACCGAGGGTCACCCCGACAAGATCGCTGACCAGATCAGCGACACCATTCTCGACGCGCTTCTGCGCGAGGACCCGACCTCCCGGGTCGCCGTCGAGACGCTGATCACCACCGGCCTGGTGCATGTGGCCGGAGAGGTCACGACCAAGACGTACGCGGACATCGCGACGCTGGTCCGCAACAAGATCCTTGAGATCGGCTACGACTCGTCGAAGAAGGGCTTCGACGGCGCCTCCTGCGGCGTCTCGGTGTCGATCGGCGCGCAGTCCCCGGACATCGCGCAGGGTGTCGACACGGCGTACGAGTCCCGGGTCGAGGGCGATGAGGACGAGCTGGACAAGCAGGGCGCGGGCGACCAGGGCCTGATGTTCGGCTACGCCACCGACGAGACGCCGACGCTGATGCCGCTGCCGATCTTCCTGGCGCACCGCCTGTCGAAGCGGCTGTCCGAGGTCCGCAAGAACGGCACCATCCCCTACCTGCGCCCGGACGGCAAGACGCAGGTCACCATCGAGTACGACGGCGACAAGGCGGTCCGCCTGGACACGGTCGTCGTCTCCTCGCAGCACGCGTCCGACATCGACCTGGAGTCGCTGCTCGCCCCCGACATCCGCGAGTTCGTCGTGGAGCCGGAGCTGAAGGCGCTCCTGGACGAGGGCATCAAGCTGGACACCGACGGCTACCGCCTGCTGGTCAACCCGACCGGCCGCTTCGAGATCGGCGGCCCGATGGGCGACGCCGGCCTGACCGGCCGCAAGATCATCATCGACACCTACGGCGGCATGGCCCGCCACGGCGGCGGCGCCTTCTCCGGCAAGGACCCGTCCAAGGTCGACCGCTCGGCCGCGTACGCGATGCGCTGGGTCGCCAAGAACGTCGTCGCCGCCGGTCTGGCCTCGCGCTGCGAGGTGCAGGTCGCGTACGCGATCGGCAAGGCCGAGCCGGTCGGTCTCTTCATCGAGACCTTCGGCACCGCCAAGGTCGACGCGGAGAGGATCGAGAAGGCCATCGACGAGGTCTTCGACCTGCGTCCGGCGGCCATCATCCGCGACCTGGACCTGCTGCGCCCGATCTACGCCCAGACCGCCGCGTACGGCCACTTCGGCCGTGAGCTGCCCGACTTCACGTGGGAGCGCACGGACCGCGTGGAGGCGCTGCGGAAGGCTGTGGGGCTGTAAGCCTCTGAAGTCGTGGGCGAGGCCCGGTTCCCTGGTGGGGAGCCGGGCCTCGCCGCCGTTCTAGGCCTCGGCGGCGGGCCCCAGGCCGGTCGAGGGCGGCTCGGGTTCCTCCCCGTCCGCGTCTTCGTCCTCGGCCGGTGACGGGGCGAAGCGCCTGCGGATCTCCTCGGCCACGTCCTTGTCCTTGATGGCCATGGCCACCTGCTCGGCGAGCAGCACGCAGTCGTCCGCCCCGGGCGAGAAGCCCAGCCCTTGCATGAAGTCGGTGAACTGGTCGGCCGGACCGCGCTCCGCCTCCACCTCCGCCCCCGTGACCGGAACCTCTGAGAAGGCTTCCGGCACCAGGTGCCGGAAGGGCTCGGCGACGCGCTCGTTGTTGGCTGCCGAGGAGAGCTGGGCGAGGAGCCCGATGTCCTGGACCGTCTTCTCCACGTGGTCCTCGTTCTTGGCGAGCCACCAGACGACGGCACGCCCTGTGTCCCGCAGGACATCCTCGCCGAGATAGGCCCGCCGGTTCTTCTCCCACTTGCGCTCGTGCTCCCAGAGCTCCTCGTCCTTGCGGATCGCGGCGAGACGGTCCAGCCGGCGCTGGTCCTCCTCGGAGAGCCGGAGGACGACATCGAGGGCCATCACCCGGATGTGTCCCGTGCGGTCGTGGCGCATCTCCGCCAGCGCGCCGCTCAGTTCGTGCTGGACCAGGGAGCTGCGGAACGGGTCACGGCCCGCGGTGAGCTCTCCGGCGCGGGCGAGGACGGCCTCCACCGCCAGGCCTCCGTGGTGGACACCGGTCTCCTGCGCATAGGGCTTCTCGGGACACCAGCGGACCGTCGCGGACAGCAGGAAGTCGTAGTCGTCCAGGGCGCTGGGCAGCGCGACGTCCCTCACGGACAGCTCGCGGCGTTCCACCTCCGGCACGGGCGGTGCCGTGACGGTGTCCGGGAACAGCTTCCCCCGGTTCGACCGGGACGCGGTGGCCGTCGCCCCCGCCCAGGAGGCGCCGAGGAGGAGGACGGCGACGGGCCAGGCCCACAGCGGCCAGGAGACGTACAGGCCGAGGATCAGAACGAGCATCGAGCTGATCAACATCAGAAAGACGGACACGGTCTTCTGACCCGAACTCATGATGGTGATTCCTCCTGTGGCTTGGTCCGTCGTGACAGGCCGGCGCGCTGCACCTCGTGGATCCTGGCCAGCAGGAGGGAGGTCTGTTCGGCGGAGAGGGACCTTCTGGCCGTGGCGTAGACCTGGCTGAGGGCGGGGTGGTCGTCGGCGGCGGCGTCGATGAGCACGTTCAGGGCGTGCGGGAGGAGCGTCGGGTCCTCTGCCCGGTCCACCTCGGCGATCCACCGCTGGAGACGGGCCGGCCGGATCGTGCTGTCGGTGTGCCGGAACACGGCGGTCCAGCACACGGTGAGCCAGTCCCGGGTCACGGCTCCGCGCAGGAAGGCGTGCGGGGGCCGGGTCGGCAGGGCGAGGAGGTCGAGGAAGAGCCGGGCGTCGAATTCTCTGTACTCGGGCTTGGCCGGGGGGTGAACGGCCAGGCGGAAGAGGAGATGGCGCTGGAGATGGACGTCCTGGGCCACGAATCCCAGCAGGGCGTCACGGGCCCTGCGGCGCCCGTCAGGCTCTCGTCGGCCCAGCTGGTGCAGCCGGACCACTGCCTGTTCCGGGTACTGGACCGCCATGACCTGCGCGCACACCTCGACCAGGACCCGGCGGAGCCCGTCCCCCATCGGACTGACCGACCAGCGGTAGATCTCCGCCCGGAACGTCGAGCCGGTGTCCTCGTTCCGCACACCCCAGCTGAGGAGCTCCGCGGCGGCACGCTGGTAGGCGGAGCGTTTGTCGTCTCTCTCCGCCCACTCGGAGGCGATGGGCATCAGGCCGGCCAGTCCGTCCGTGGCCCGGAACAGCTCGGCGAAGCGCTCGACGAGGCGCTCGTGGTCGACCGGGCGCAGCTGCGGCAGGGTGAGCACCTCGTCCACCCAGTGCCGCAGCGGCTCGCGGAGATCCGGCATGTTCAGCCAGAAGTGACGGCGCACGGCATCGTCGTAGCGAAGCTGTTCGAAGTGCGCGCAGGACAAGGCGTCACGGGTCGCCGCCACCTTCCGCAGGCGCTCTGCCAGTCCCTTGTGCTCCAGGAGCGGGCGGTCGTCCGGGGGGATGCCCAACTGCTGCTGAAGCTTCGCCGCCGCGTGGTGAACGGCGTCCACGGGTGCCCCGTGCAGCATGGCGACCGTCAGGAGCAGCGCGCGCTGGGAGCCCTTCCGCAGAGCGGGGACGAAGGAGTCCACCTCATGGGACCGGGTGGCCTGAGCCGCGATCGCGAGCTCGTACCACTCGGCGAAGGAGCCGCCGCGCTGGAGCGTCTCGCGTGCCTCCAGCATGAGGTCGGCCAGCCGGGCCAGTTCGCGCATGGGCGGGTGGACGGCGAGATACTCCCCGAGGGCGGGCGGAGGCGGCTCCCGATCACGCGTGTCGACGCCGTGGGCGCGCAGGTGGGAGGCGATCACTCGCAGGCCGTCGGGACGGCTGACCGTCCTGCGGTACTCGGTGAAGTCCGGACTCAGCTGGTACGCGTGCGGCAGCACGACGGCGAGGTGGGCCTGCTGGTCCAGGAGGACCTTGTAGAAGCCGAGGAGTCTGTCGTGGTGCTGCTTCCATACGGCCTCACCCGACGCCGACAGGTCCAGCAGCATCCGGTCCCCCTCCCCGACGAGATCGGGGGAGAGGACCTCGTTTGCCCTGCCCACCTCCGTGGTGTCGATCTCGTGGTACGTTCCCGCGCCGCGCGGAAGCTCCCGCAGCAGCACGCGTGCCGCCGTGGTCCGGCCGTTGCCCGGGGTGCCGTCGAGGAAGACGATGCGGTGCTCCGCCAGCGTGTCGTAGGCGTCGTTGATGCCCTGCGGGCGGGTGAACCGGCGCTGGAGGCTGCGTAGTTGGTGCTCGGCGACCTTCCGGGCAGGTGTGGGCGGCGTAGTGAGGAGCTGGCCGACGTAGACGTTGTACTGGTCGCGGAAGTGTGGCTCGGGAGCCTCGGTCATCGTTCGTCGTCCTCGGCCCTGGGCGTGGTGCCGAAGTTCTGGCGGATGCCTCCGTGGTTGTCCCCCGCCACGTAGTTCGCGCCGTCGCCGCTCTGGTGGACGTGGTGCTGTGATTCGTCGGGGCCGATGTGGATGGGGCTGTTCGTGGCCTGGCCCACCTGGATCGCCTGCGAGTGGTGCAGGTCGCCGGTGGCGTTGGTGGTGGCCGCGGGTGCGTCCGGCTCGGCGGACGTACGGTCGGCTGCCGCGAGGGCCGGGACCAGGGCCGCGAGGCTGTCGCCGATGTGCTTCAGGTCGCGTTCGTCGTTCTGATGGTCGTAGCGCAGCGTCTGGCAGTCGGGGAGCCAGAGCAGGGAGTCGGGGAGGTCGCGCTTGGCCGGTCGTTCCGTGCGCCTGCCGATGAGCACCGGGATGATCCGGATGTCGTAGCGGTAGGCCTCCAGGATCTCCTTGGTGACCCAGTCGTCGTCGTTGCCGAGGACAGGTTTGTCCAGCCAGCGGTCGCCGATGAGGGCGAGGAGGACCGAGCTGTGGCGCACATTGGTGATCAGGTCGTCGTCGAACCGGTCGCCGGGTGAGATCGACCGGCTGGCGCGGTAGACGCGCTCGTTGCCGAAGCGGGCGCGCAGCGCGTTGTCGAGGGTCGCGGCGGCCTGCTCGCCGTCGCCGGTGCGGTAGTTGATGAAGATTTCGGGCATGACGGAACGACCTCTCTGCTGGAAAGGGGAGGGACGGCGTCGGTCAGAGTTCCGACGGCGTGAGGGCGGCGGTGAGCGGGGCCGCGACGGCCCGGTAGGCGGGCTGACGGGGGTGGCGGCCCAGGACCCGGGCGAGGCGGCGCAGATCGGTGGCGACGGTCTCGGAGCCCACGCAGGCCGTGTGCCGCAGCAAGTGCCCGGTCAGTTCGCAGGCGTGCTCGATCTCTCCGGCCCGGGCGTGGGCCAGGGCGCGCCGGACGCCGTAACGGGCCTGGTTCCGCAGGGCGTGGGCCGGCAGACGGGCGCACTGGGCGTCGAGGATGTCGGCTGCCTCACGGGGCCTGCCCAGGTCCACGAGGCACCAGCCGGTCACCATGGAGACCGGGTCGGCGAGGTGGGCCGAGCCGAGGACGGGTGCGTTCGGCTCGGGTTCCTCGGCCGCCGCGCGGCCGAAGAGCACACGGGCCTGGTCGAGTCGGCGCATGCAGGCGTCGTAGTCACCCTCCAGGGCGTGCCCCTGGCCCGCGCGCTGTGCCGCCAGAGCACGGATGCGGGGCGGGAGCCGCCCGGAGAGGGCGCCTTCGGCCAGGGCGACGGCGTCGGCCGGTTCTCCCCGGTAGTAGGAGATGAGGGCGCGGCGGACCAGTGCGTACGAGGCCAGCCGGCGGTCGCCCGCGCCGTGGGCGATGTCCACGGCGTGGTCCGTCCAGCGGGCGGCCGCGGCTTCGTCGCCCGCCTCCTGCGCCATCCAGCCGGTGAACTCCGCGAAGCGTGCCGCGAGGACCAGCAGGCCCTGTGTCGTACGGCTGTCCGTACGGGTGGCCAGGGCGCGCAGGGCGTTCGTCTGCTCGGCGAGCGCCGGCAGCAGGGCTCGCGGCGGTGACATCTGGCCGATGCGGCGGTACTGGTCGAACAGGAGGCGGTATGCGTCCAGCAGTGGCTGCCCGGTCGGCTCGGGCTGAGGCGGTGCGGTGGCCGCGATGCCGAACGCGGACATCGCTCCCGCCGTGATCAGTTGCCGACGGGTCGGTGGCGGTGGGGCGGCTTCGGCCGGCTTGCGGGGTTCGCCTCGCATGACTCCTGCCTGGTCGGGGGCGTGGGACAGGGCGGTCCGGCGGCGGCGTGGGTGGGGGGTGGCGAGGGCTTCGAGCGTGCCGCCCGCGTCGAGGGCCGCGTCGCACAGGCGGGCGAACTCGGGCGTCGCTCGTTGCCGGCCCGTTTCCACCTTGCTGACCTGGCCCTTGCTGTAGTGCACCGAAGCGGCGAACTGGGCCAGCGTGAGCCCGGCGGTCATGCGTAAGCGGCGCAGTTCGGCGCCGAACACAGGTGGCTGCTCCAGCATGTGATCCCCCCTCATGCCGACGCCGCCGACGATCCGGGCCGTCCGTCGTCGCGTTCCAGCGTCGGCCGGTGCGGTGGTCCGGGCAAGGCGGTCGGCGGAGTTTCGTGTTTCCAGTTCTGATACCGGCCCGGAGGCCGGATCCAAGCGTCCGGGGCTGGGTTCGGGCCGGATCGTGGGAGGGAAATGGCCGGACGGTCGGACTTGCGGTTCTCTACGTTCGTGATCTCGGGGGAGTCGGCGTCCGCCCGGCGAAAGCGCCGCTCGGTGGGCGTGGTCCGCGGCCGGGGCGATCCAGGGCGGGCGTCGGTTGTCAGTGGTGTTTGGTAAGAATGCAAGCGTGAGCAGCGATAACGGGCAGAGCGGTGGTGGCGCCGAAGGAGCGCCGCCCGAGCAGCTCGCGCTGATTCGGGAGAGTGTGCGCAAGGCCAAGGAGCCCCGGGCCAAGCCCCGGACGTGGCGGGGGGCCGCGCTGGCGGAGCAGCTGCCGGTTGCGCGGGTACTGGTCGACAAGGGTGTGCTGCATCTCGATCGGTATTTCGATTACGCCGTGCCGGCGGAGCTGGACGCGGACGCGCAGCCGGGGGTGCGGGTGCGGGTGCGGTTCGGGGCCGGGCGGCATCGGGTGCGGGACGGGCGGCGTGAGGGCGGGGGGCTCATCGACGGGTTCCTCGTGGAGCGGCTCGCCGAGTCCGACTACTCCGGGCCGCTGGCGGCGCTGGCGCAGGTGGTGTCGCCGGAGCGGGTGCTCAGTGAGGAGCTGCTGGGCCTCGCGCGGGCGGTCGCGGACCGCTACGCGGGGAGTCTCGCCGATGTGCTTCAGCTCGCCGTGCCGCCGCGCAACGCGCGGGCCGAGCAGCGGCCCTCGCCGGAGCCCCGGCCGGCGCCGACGGCGCCCGAGGCGGGGTCCTGGCGGCGGTACGAGCACGGGGCCGCGTTCCTGGAGTCGCTGGCCTCGGGAGGGGCGCCGCGTGCCGTGTGGAACGCGTTGCCCGGGCCCGAGTGGGCCGACGAGCTGGCCCGGGCGGTTGCCGCAACCCTCGCCTCCGGGCGGGGGGCGCTGGTCGTGCTGCCGGACGGACGGGCCGTCGCGCGGGCCGACGCCGCGCTGACCTCGCTGCTGGGGGAGGGGCGGCACGCCGTGCTCACCGCCGACGCCGGGCCCGAGAAGCGGTACCGGGAGTGGCTGGCGGTACGGCGGGGCTCCGTACGGGCCGTCGTGGGGACGCGCGCCGCCATGTTCGCGCCGGTGCGGGACCTCGGACTGGTCGCCATCTGGGACGACGGGGACGACAGCCACAGCGAGCCGCACGCGCCGCAGCCGCATGCGCGCGATGTGCTGCTGCTGCGGGCCGCCCAGGACAAGTGCGGCTTCCTGCTGGGCAGCTGGAGCTGCACCGTGGAGGCCGCGCAGCTCGTGGAGAGCGGGTGGGCGCGGCCGCTCGTCGCCGCCCGGGAGCACGTACGGGCCGCGGCTCCGCTGGTGCGGACCGTCGGGGACACCGATCTCGCCCGGGACGAGGCCGCGCGCGCCGCTCGGCTGCCCTCGCTCGCCTGGCAGGCCGTCAGGGACGCGCTGCGGCAAGGGCCCGTGCTTGTTCAGGTGCCGCGCCGGGGGTACGTGCCGCGGATGGCGTGCGCCAACTGCCGGGCCCCCGCGCGCTGTCGGCACTGCTCCGGGCCGTTGGAGGCGCAGGACGCGGATGCGCTGCGGTGCGGGTGGTGCGGGCGTGAGGAGGCCGCCTGGCACTGTCCGGAGTGCGGTTCCTTCCGGCTGCGGGCGCAGGTGGTCGGGGCGCGGCGGACCGCGGAGGAGCTCGGGCGGGCGTTTCCCGCCGTGCCGGTGCGGACCTCCGGACGTGAGCATGTCCTGGACACGGTGCCGGGCGCGCCCGCGCTCGTCGTGAGCACGCCCGGGGCCGAGCCGGTCGCCGAGGGCGGGTACGCGGCGGCGCTGCTGCTGGACGGGTGGGCCATGCTCGGGCGGCCCGATCTGCGGGCCGGGGAGGACGCGTTGCGGCGATGGATCGCGGCCGCCTCGCTGGTGCGGCCGCAGGGCGCCGGGGGGACCGTGGTCGTCGTTGCCGAGCCGACCCTGCGGCCCGTGCAGGCACTGGTGCGATGGGATCCCGTCGGCCATGCGGTGCGGGAGCTGGCCGAGCGGGCCGAGCTGGGCTTTCCGCCGGTGTCGCGGATGGCGGCCGTGTCGGGGGCGACGGAGGCGGTCGGGGAGTTTCTGCGGGCCGTGGAACTGCCTCGGGATGCCGAGGTGTTGGGCCCGGTGCCGCTGCCCGTCACGGCCGCGGGGCGGCCACGGAGGACCGGGGCGCCGCCGGCGGGGGAGCACTGGGAGCGTGCGCTGATCCGGGTGCCGCCGGGGAGCGGGTCCGCGCTGGCGGCGGCGCTGAAGGCGGCGCAGGCGGCTCGGATGGCCCGCGGCGGTGCGGGCGGGGAGGCCGCGGTGCGGGTTCGGGTCGATCCGCCTGACATTGGGTGAGGTGCGGTGGCGGGGGTGGTGCGGGCCCTGGCTTCCGGATGTGGGCGCAGGCGGCTCGGACGGCTCGCGCCGTGAGGGCGGGAAGGCAGGGACGCTGGCGTGCTGTCGCGGCCCCTGTCCTCCCGATGTCGGCGCGGGAGGACAGAGGGGCTGGGGGTGTCAGCCGTTGCGGGGGCCGGGGAAGGCCGTGGGTCTTGCCTCGTCGCGGAGGACGGGGCTGCCCGCCGTCGGCTGGGTCGGCATGGACCTGGCCGCGGGGACCGTCGGCACCGAGGGGATGCCGGTGTTGACGTTGACCGTGCGGCTGCCCGTCGGCTCGGTCGTCCGCTCGGCCTCGGCGGCGGCCTGGGTCGCGGCGCGGCGGGCGCCGTAGCGGCGGTGGACCGCCTGCTTGGTGACGCCGAGGGCGGAGCCCACCGCGTCCCACGAGAAGCCGAGTGAACGGTCGAAGTCCACGGCGGCCGTGACCAGGGTCTCGACACTGTCCCGCAGCTCCTGGGCGAGACGAACCGTCGGGGCGGGGGCGCGTCCGTAGACGACGAAGCCTGTGGACGGGCCGGAGCGGCGCGGGCGGTAGACGTTGCCCAACTGGGCGGTGAGGGTGCGCAGTGCGTCCACCTGCCGGCGGACCCGCTCGATGTCCCGCACCAGCAAGTGCAGGCTGGCCCGAGCCTGGGCGTCGTGGGTTGCGTGGTCGGCCATGAACAAGCCTCTCGAACCGGCGTTGAAAAGGATGGGGCCGCGCGATGTGCGGCCCACTGTGGTCAACTCTTTCTTGACCAACGCGTTTACGCTCCGCTGGTCACGCAGCGGGGGCGTGGTGGCATATGCGTGCGCCGTAGTGCGCCTGTTCGCGCCTCGGCCTTCGGCCGGCTCTCCTGTGGGGGTTCTCGCCGTCGGCGGCTCCTCCTTGGTGGTCATAGACTTGGGGGCTGCCCGTCACTCGTTTCCGCCCGAGAGGCCCTTACCCGCCCATGAAGCTCGTCTTCGCCGGTACCCCCGAGGTCGCCGTTCCCGCTCTGGACGCTCTGATCGCCTCCGGGCGGCACGACGTGGCCGCCGTCGTCACGCGGCCCGACGCGCCGGCCGGGCGGGGGCGGAGGCTGGTCGCGTCTCCCGTGGCCGAGCGGGCCGAGGAGGCCGGGATCGAGGTGCTGAAGCCCGCCAAGCCGCGGGACCCCGAATTCCTGGAGCGGCTCAGGGAGATCGCGCCGGACTGCTGCCCCGTCGTCGCATACGGAGCGCTGCTGCCGCGCGTCGCCCTCGACATCCCGGCCCACGGCTGGGTCAACCTGCACTTCTCGCTGCTGCCCGCCTGGCGCGGCGCCGCTCCCGTGCAGCACGCCATCATGGCGGGCGACGAGATCACGGGTGCGTCCACGTTCCTCATCGAGGAAGGGCTGGACTCCGGTCCCGTCTACGGCACCGTCACCGAGGAGATCCGGCCCACCGACACCGCCGGAGACCTCCTGACGCGGCTCGCGTTCGCGGGGAGCGGGCTGCTCGCCGCGACCATGGACGGGATCGAGGACGGCACGCTGAAGGCCGTACCGCAGCCGGGCGACGGCATCACCGTCGCCCCGAAGATCACCGTCGAGAACGCCCAGGTGGACTGGGCCACGCCCGCGTTGCGCGTGGACCGGGTGGTGCGCGGGTGCACCCCGGCGCCCGGCGCCTGGACCGTCTTCCGGGGCGAGCGGCTCAAGCTCATCCAGGTCACGCCGGTGCCGCAGCGCACCGACCTGGCCCCGGGCGAACTGTCCGTCGGCAAGAACAGCGTCCACGTCGGTACCGGCTCCTACGCCGTGGAGCTGCTGTGGGTGCAGGCCCAGGGCAAGAAGCCGATGCGGGCGGCGGACTGGGCGCGCGGTGTGCGCATCGGGGAAGGCGAGCGCGTGGGCGCCTGACCGGCCGCGCACCGGGCAGGGGCGAGACGTACGCTGGACGCACACTTCATCCAGCAATCCGGAGCACCTTTTTCGTGAGCGACACCTCCCGTCGGCCCCGCAAACCCGGCAAGCCCTACCGTCGGCCCCAGAAGGACCCCGTCCGCATCCTTGCCTTCGAGGCCCTGCGGGCCGTGGACGAGCGGGACGCCTACGCCAACCTCGTTCTGCCGCCCCTGCTGCGAAAGGCGCGGGAGAAGGGGGACTTCGACGGCCGGGACGCCGCCCTGGCGACCGAGCTCGTCTACGGCACGCTGCGGCGGCAGGGGACGTACGACGCCGTCATCGCCGCGTGTGTCGACCGGCCGCTCAGGGAGGTCGACCCGCCGGTGCTCGACGTGCTGAGCCTCGGCGCGCACCAGTTGCTGGGGACACGGATCCCGACGCACGCCGCGGTGTCCGCCTCCGTCGAGCTCGCCCGCGTCGTCCTCGGCGACGGGCGGGCCAAGTTCGTCAACGCCGTGCTGCGCAAGATCGCCCAGCACGATCTCGACGGGTGGATCGAACAGGTCGCCCCGCCCTACGACGAGGACCCCGAGGACCACCTCGCCGTGGTGCACTCGCATCCGCGCTGGGTCGTCTCCGCGCTGTGGGACTCGCTCGGCGGCGGACGCGCCGGCATCGAGGAGCTGCTGGAGGCCGACAACGAGCGTCCTGAGGTGACTCTGGTCGCCCGGCCCGGGCGGGCCACGACCGAGGAACTCCTCGACGAGGACGCCGCGGTGCCGGGGCGCTGGTCGCCGTACGCCGTGCGGCTGGCCGAGGGCGGCGAGCCCGGTGCCATCGAGGCCGTACGGGAGGGGCGTGCGGGGGTGCAGGACGAGGGCAGTCAGCTCGTCGCCCTCGCGCTGGCCAACGCGCCGCTCGAAGGGAGCGACGCGCGCTGGCTCGACGGGTGTGCCGGGCCGGGCGGCAAGGCCGCGCTGCTCGCCGCGCTGGCCGCGGAGCGCGGTGCCGTACTGCTGGCCTCCGAGAAGCAGCCGCACCGGGCGGGACTGGTCGCCAAGGCGCTGGCCGGGAACCCGGGGCCGTATCAGGTCATCGCCGCCGACGGGACCCGGCCGCCGTGGCAGGCCGGCGCCTTCGACCGCGTGCTCATGGACGTGCCGTGCACCGGGCTCGGCGCGCTGCGGCGGCGGCCGGAGGCGCGGTGGCGGCGGCGGCCGGAGGATCTTGAGGGGTTCGCGCCGCTGCAGCGGGCCCTGCTACGGACCGCGCTTGAGTCCGTGCGGGTCGGGGGCGTCGTCGGGTACGCCACGTGTTCCCCGCACCTCGCCGAGACGCGGGCGGTCGTGGACGACGTGCTCAAGCAGTTCCCCTCGGCGGAACTCATGGACGCGCGGCCGTTGATGGCCGGCGTGCCGCATCTGGGGGACGGGCCCGATGTGCAGCTGTGGCCGCATCTGCACGGGACCGACGCGATGTATCTGGCGTTGATCCGGCGGACGGCGCCGTAGCGGAGGCGGGCGCGGGTCCGCCGTCGCTTGTCGCTCCCCCACGCTCGGCTTCGCTCGCGCGGGAGGGACCCCCACCGCGGCGGAGCCGCACATCGAGACAGCCCCGCGCCCCTCAGGGCGTTTGGCTCACCGATTCCTTCTCCGCGGACGGCGTCTCCGCGCCGTCGTGGCGGGCCAGCTCATGCGGCCACCACACCTTCTTCCCCACGTCCAGGAACAGCGCCGTGACCAGGACCGACCGCACGATGAAGGTGTCCAGGAGCACGCCCAGCGCCACCGCGAAGCCGATCTCGGCGAAGGCGACCATCGGGAGCGTGCCCAGGGCGGCGAAGGTGCCGGCCAGGACCAGGCCCGCGGAGGTGATGACCGCGCCGGTCGCGGCGAGGCCGGTCACCGTGCCCTGGCGGGTGCCCTGGCGGGCCGCCTCCTCGCGGATCCGGGTGGTCAGGAAGATGTTGTAGTCGATGCCCAGGGCGACCAGGAAGACGAAGACGAACAAGGGGAAGTCCGTCGTCTCGCCCGCGTAGTCGAACAGGTACCGGAACGCGAGCGCACTGATCCCGAGGGCCGCGGCGAACGACAGGATCACCGTTCCGATCAGCAGCAGTGGGGCGATCAGGGCGCGTAGCAGCACGCACAGGATCAGCAGGACGACCACCAGCACCAGCGGGATGATCACTATGTTGTCGCGCGTGGTCGCCTCGTCCATGTCCAGCAGGGCTGCCGTACCGCCGCCGACCTGCGCGTCGGCGTCCGGCACCGCGTGCACGGCGTCCCGGACCCGCTCCACCGTCTGCTTCGCGGCCTCGCTGTCGGCGGGGTCGGACATCGTGGCCTCGAAGAGGACCTTGCCCTCGAAGGAGGGTTTGGTGCCCGCCGGCAGGCCCAGGGATTCGGGAACCACGCCCTCGGTCTCCGCGACGGCCCGGCCGACTTCCTGGGCCTGCGCCTGGTTGCTGATGATGACCAGCGGATCGCCGCTGCCCGCCGGGAAGTAGCGCGCCGAGACCTCCTGGCCGGTGATCGAGTCCGGCTTGTCGGTGAAGGCGTCCGCGTTGCTGATGCCCTCGGCACGCATCTGGATCAGGCCGAGGGAGCAGATCGCCAGGGTCACCGCCGTGACACCCCAGACCATGCGCGGACGGACGGCGAAGCGGCGGCCCATGCGGGCCCAGAGTCCGCTGTCGGCCGGGTTCGGGGTGCCGAGGTGCGGGATCGCCGGCCAGAAGATCCAGCGGCCGCAGATCACCAGCATGGCGGGGAACAGGGTCATCATCGCCAGCAGGGCGACCGCCACGCCGATGGCCGCCACCGGGCCGAGACCCCTCGTCGAGTTCATCTCGGCCGCCAGCAGCACCAGCATGCTCAGGACGACGGTCGCGCCGGAGGCGATCACGGCCGGGCCGGCGCGGTGCAGGGCCAGCGCCATCGCCTCGTGCCGGTCCTCGTGGCGGCGCAGCTCCTCCCGGTAGCGGGCGACGAGCAGCAACGCGTAGTCCGTGCCCGCCCCGAAGACGAGGACGGTGAGGATGCCCGCGCTCTGGCCGTTGACCGTCAGGCCCGCATGCTCGGCGAGCAGGTAGATCAGGGCCTGCGAGGTGAACAGGGCGGCGATCACGGCGAGCAGCGGGACCAGCAGGAGCGTGGGGCTGCGATAGGTGATCAGCAGCATGACGATGACGACCGCCATCGCCGAGAGCAGCAGGGTGGAGTCGATGCCCTCGAAGGCCTCGGCGAAGTCGGCCGAGGTGCCGCCCGGGCCCGTGATGTGCACGGCGAGGCCGTTCCCGCCCTCGCCGACGTCCTCCCGGATGGAGTCGACCGCGGGCGCGATCCGCTCCCAGCCCTTCTCGTCCATCGTGATCGGCACATAGATCTGTGCGGCGCGGGGATCGGTCTCCCGGTCGTAGACCGGGCCGCGGGTCTCGTCGCCGCGGATGCCGTGGTCGGAGAGCTGCTTGAGCTGCTGGACGTCCTCCTCGATGGCCGCCCTGTCCGCGGCGGTGAGCCCGCTCTCCCGGGCATAGACGACGACCGCGGGTATCTGTTCGGGCCTGAAGTCCTCGGAGATCTCCAGCACTTGGGTGGACTCGGCCGAGCCGGGCAGCCAGGAGGCGGCGTCGTTGTCCTGGGCATCGGTGAGTTTCTGGGCGAACGGCGCCGTAAGGAACAGCAGGATGAGCCACAGCACCAGTACGACCCACTTGGCCCGTCGTCCACAGACGAAGTGGGCGACACCCCGGTCACTCCGCATGGAAACCTCCGCACCGGCCCCCGAGGGGCGCGAGGCTGTACTTGACTTGCGGCTGCCGCTGCGTGGGCGCGACCAGCCACATACAACCCGCAGACGGCCCAAAACCGCCACCCCCCATACCCCCGCCGCTCAACTTCGGCGGAGCGCATACGCTTGGGTCATGGCCGCGCAGATCAATCCCAGCATTCTGTCCGCCGACTTCGCCCGCCTCGCGGACGAGGCGAAGGCGGTCGAAGGAGCCGACTGGCTCCACGTCGACGTCATGGACAACCATTTCGTCCCGAACCTCACGCTCGGTGTGCCGGTCGTAGAGTCGCTCGCCCGTGCGACGGACACTCCGCTGGACTGCCATCTGATGATCGAGGCCCCCGATCGGTGGGCGCCCCAGTACGTCGAGGCGGGGGCCGGTTCCGTCACCTTCCACGTCGAGGCCGCCGCCGCGCCCGTGCGTCTGGCCCGCGAGATCCGCGCCAAGGGGGCCCGTGCCTCCATGGCGCTCAGGCCCGCGACGCCCATCGAGCCGTACGAGGACCTGCTCCCCGAGCTCGACATGCTGCTGATCATGACGGTCGAACCGGGCTTCGGGGGCCAGGCGTTCCTCGACATCATGCTCCCGAAGATTCGCCGGACCCGCGAGTTGATCAGCAAGCACGGCCTTGAGCTGTGGCTTCAGGTCGACGGCGGGGTCTCGGCCTCGACGATCGAGCAGTGCGCGGAGGCGGGCGCGGACGTCTTCGTGGCCGGTTCGGCGGTGTACGGGGCTCAGGACCCCGCCGAAGCGGTCCGCGCCCTGCGTGCACAGGCGGAAACCGTGTCCAAGTCCGCGGCCTGGGCATGCGACCACTGAGCCAAGGGAACGTGAACGGCGCCCATCAGGGCTGATCAAGCGCGCCGGATCTGCAAGGATGAACGGCGAATCCAGAGTGTGAACAGCAGTAGTGAGGAGATCGCCGTGTCGGGTATGTCGGCGGGCCGGTCAGCCATGCGGATGGGACCCGCTGAGCTGGTGCAGGCGGCGGCCATGGCCCGCCGCTTCTACCTTGAGGGCAAGTCCAAGATCCAGATCGCGGAGGAGTTCGGCGTCAGCCGCTTCAAGGTGGCCCGGGTCCTGGAGACCGCTCTTGAACGGGATCTCGTGCGTATCGAGATCCGAGTCCCCGCCGAGCTGGACGCAGAGCGCTCGGACGCGCTGCGCGCCCGCTACGGCCTGCGGCATGCCGTCGTGGTGGAGTCCCCGGCGGAGGCCGAGGAGTCTCCCGATCCGGAGAACCTGGGAGAAGTGGCCGCCGATCTGCTCGGCGAGCTGGTGAACGAAGGTGATGTGCTGGGGCTGGCCTGGGGCCGGTCCACCATCCACATGGCGGCCGCCCTCGACCGGCTGCCGCCGTGCACGGTCGTGCAGTTGACGGGCGTGTACGACGCCGGCACCGCCGAGCGCGGCTCGGTGGAGGCGGTCCGCCGGGCGGCCCAGGTCTCGGGCGGCGACGCCCACCCCATCTACGCGCCGATGCTGCTGCCGGACGCGGCCACCGCGGCGGCGCTGCGCAACCAGACCGGGATCGCCCGGGCCTTCGAGTACTTCGACAAGGTCACGGTCGCCTGTGTCTCCATCGGCTCCTGGGAGCCGGGCATCTCCACGGTGCACGACATGCTCAGCGACCAGGAGCGGGCGCACTACGCCTCGCTCGGCGTCGCCGCCGAGATGTCGGCGCACCTCTTCGATGCCGACGGCCGCCGGATCGGCCGTGACCTGGGGGAGCGGTGTATCACGGTCAAGGCCGACCAGCTCCGCCGTATCCCCGAGGTCGTGGCGATCGCGGGCGGGCAGCGGAAGGCGGCCGCGATCGACGCGGTGCTGCGCTCCGGGCTCGTCACCAGCCTGGTGACGGACACGGCGGCGGCGGACGTCCTGATGACGGCCGGGCCGACGCCGAAGCCGGCGCTGAACCGGGCCGACCCGGACGGCCTCTGACGGAAGGTCATGACGGGAGCGCCCCGGGGGCGGGGGCCGTGGCGGCATCGGTGGCATGCTGCTGCGGTTCGCTCCCGGGGCGCTGCTCTGTGTGCACCGACATTCACCACGACTCGTTCAGGGCGGTACTGAGATGACGGAAGTCCTGGCCACGCTGGACCTCGCGGGGGTCACCGACAAGGCGGGGCTGATGGACCGGTGCCTGCGGGACCTGGGGCTGCCGGACTACTTCGGCCGCAACTGGGACGCGCTGGCCGACGTCCTGTCGGATCCCGGCCTGTGGCCCGAGGACGCCGTCGTGGTCGTCGTACGGAACTGGCAGCTGTTTGCCGGGGCGCGTCCGGAGGAGTGGGAGATCGCCCGTGAGGTGTTCTCGCAGGCCTCCGCGGTCACCGTGGCCCTTGCGCTTGGAGGATCCTCCTAACGGCGTCTGACCAGCCTGGATGAACAGACTGTGTATGGCATTCCGGCCGACATGGGACAATGAAGTACGTGCTCTTTCCCCCTGGCTGACCTGTCCGGGGGCCACCTTTGATCGACTGGGATGTGCAGCACGTGCGTTTCCTCAATGACATCCAGCCCGCGTACGACCTGACGTACGACGACGTGTTCATGGTGCCGAGCCGCTCCGCGGTCGGCTCGCGGCAGGGCGTGGACCTCAGCTCCCCGGACGGCACGGGCACCACGATTCCGCTCGTCGTCGCCAACATGACCGCCATCGCCGGCCGCCGTATGGCCGAGACGATGGCCCGGCGCGGCGGCCTGGTGGTCATCCCGCAGGACATCCCGATCGACGTCGTCACCGATGTCGTCTCCTGGGTCAAGAGCCGCCACCACGTCCTCGACACCCCGATCGTGCTGGCCCCGCACCAGACCGTCGCCGACGCGCTGGCGCTGCTGCCCAAGCGCGCGCACAACGCCGGTGTCGTCGTGGACGAGGACCACAAGCCGGTCGGCGTGGTCACCGACGCCGACCTGACCGGCGTGGACCGCTTCACGCAGCTCGCCGAGGTCATGTCCCGCGACCTGCTGCTGCTCGACGCGGACATCGACCCCCGCGAGGCCTTCAACACCCTCGACCACCACAACCGGCGCTACGCCCCGGCCGTGGACGCCGACGGCAAGCTCGCCGGCATCCTCACCCGCAAGGGCGCCCTGCGCGCCACGCTGTACACGCCCGCCGTGGACGCGAACGGCAAGCTGCGCATCGCCGCCGCCGTCGGCATCAACGGCGACGTGGCCGGCAAGGCCAAGCAGCTGCTGGACGCCGGTGTCGACACGCTCGTCATCGACACGGCGCACGGCCACCAGGAGTCGATGATCAGCGCGATCAAGGTGGTGCGCGCGCTCGACCCGCAGGTCCCGATCGTGGCGGGCAACATCGTCGCCGCCGAGGGTGTGCGCGACCTCATCGAGGCGGGCGCGGACATCATCAAGGTCGGTGTCGGCCCCGGCGCCATGTGCACCACCCGCATGATGACCGGCGTGGGCCGGCCGCAGTTCTCGGCGGTGCTGGAGTGCGCAGCCGAGGCGAAGAAGTACGGCAAGCACGTGTGGGCGGACGGCGGCGTCCGGCACCCGCGTGACGTGGCGATGGCGCTGGCCGCCGGTGCGTCCAACGTGATGGTCGGCTCCTGGTTCGCGGGCACCTACGAGTCGCCGGGCGACCTCCAGCACGACGCCCAGGGCCGCGCCTACAAGGAGTCCTTCGGCATGGCCTCCGCGCGTGCCGTGCGCAACCGCACCTCGGAGGAGTCCGCCTACGACCGCGCCCGCAAGGCGCTGTTCGAGGAGGGCATCTCCACCTCGCGCATGTTCCTCGACCCGGCCCGTCCGGGCGTCGAGGACCTGATCGACTCGATCATCGCGGGCGTCCGCTCGTCCTGCACCTACGCCGGTGCCGGCTCCCTTGAGGAGTTCGCCGAGAAGGCCGTCGTCGGCATCCAGAGCGCCGCCGGCTACGCCGAGGGCAAGCCGCTGCACGCCAGCTGGAGCTGACGCACAGTCCGTCCGAACGGCCCCCGTCGAACACGACGGGGGCCGTTCGCGTTTCCGGGTCCGGAAGGGCCCCGCGCAACGGTCGACAGCCGTCGTGCAACGAACGCCCGCCCAGCCCCGATCAACGCAATGATCATCCGGGCACACGCAAGGTTGCTGCATTACAACGGCAACGCCCCAGCTCATAGGCTGTCGCCTCGTACGTGGCGTGGCGGGGACCCCGCTCGGTGGGTTCCCGCAGTATCCGCCTGGTCTCCGTCGCGCAGTCGCAGCGACGAAGGAGTCAGCGCGTGCTCGATCAAGGCACACCCCCGCAGCAGACACAGGCCGCACCCCCGTCCCCGGGGCTCGGCGCGCGTCTGATGCGTCGCAAGCCCGTGGAACACCTGGTCGCCGAGGGCGGCCAGGGTGAGGGAGGCTCGCTGCGGCGCTCCCTCGGACTGTGGCAGCTCACCATGATCAGCATCGGTGCCACCCTCGGCACCGGCATCTTCGTCGTCCTCGGCGACGCCGTCCCCGAGGCCGGCCCGGCCGTCACCCTGGCGTTCGTCATCGCCGGTCTCACGGCCCTGTTCTCGGCGCTGTCGTACGCCGAGCTGGCGGGCAGCATCCCGGTCGCGGGCTCCTCGTACTCGTATGCGTACGCAACCATGGGCGAACTCGTCGCCTGGGTCTGCGGCTGGTGCCTGGTGCTGGAGTACGGCGTGTCCGTGGCCGCCGTCGCCGTCGGCTGGGGCGAGTACCTCAACGAGCTGCTCGACGGGACCATAGGGGTCACCATCCCGGCCGCGCTGTCCTCGGCGCCCGGCGAGGGCGGCATCATCAACCTGCCCGCCCTGATCGTCGTCCTGCTGGCGATGGTGTTCCTGCTCGGCGGCGTCCGCGAGTCCGCCCGCGCCAACACGATCATGGTCGCCGTGAAGATCGCCGCCCTGGTGCTGTTCTGCGCCGTCGGCTTCATGGGCTTCAAGTCCGGCAACTACGAGGACTTCATGCCGCTCGGCATGGCCGGCGTCAGCGCCGCCGGTGCCACGCTGTTCTTCTCCTACATCGGCTTCGACGCCGCCTCCACCGCCGGTGAGGAGGCGAAGAACCCCAAGAAGGACCTGCCCCGGGCGATCATGCTGTCGCTGATCATCGTGACCGTGCTGTACGTCCTCGTCGCCGCTGTCGCCGTCGGCGCCTGGAACTGGACGAAGTTCGAGGGCTCCGAGGCCTCCCTCGCCGCGATCATGAACGACGCCAGCGGCCAGACCTTCTGGGGCACCCTGCTCGCCCTCGGCGCGGTCATCTCCATCGCGAGCGTCGTCCTGACCGTCCTCTACGGCCAGACCCGCATCCTCTTCGCGATGTCCCGCGACGGCCTGGTGCCCAAGGCGCTCGGCAAGGTCCACCCGAAGACCGGCGCGCCCCGCCTCAACACGGTCATCGTGTCCGCCTTCTGCGGTGTGCTCGCCGCGCTGATCCCGCTGGGCAAGCTGGTCGACGCCACCAGCATCGGCACGCTGTTCGCCTTCGCCCTGGTCAACATCGCGGTGATCGTCCTGCGTTACAAGCGCCCGGAGCTGGAGCGCACGTTCAAGGTGCCCTTCGGGCCGGTCCTGCCGGTCCTGGGCTTCCTGTTCTGCGCGTACAACATGTTCAGCCTCGACACCGTCACCTGGGTGGTCTTCGGGTTCTGGATGGCCGCCGGTCTCGTGTTCTACTTCGTGTACGGCTTCCGCCGTTCCCGTCTTGCCACAGCAGAAACGAAGTGAACCACCCGCAGTGCTGAACGATCTCGACGAACGCATCGTGCACGCCCTCGCCGAGGACGCCCGCCGCTCCTATGCGGACATCGGGCAACTCGTCGGCCTGTCCGCGCCCGCCGTGAAGCGGCGCGTGGACCGGCTGCGCGCGACCGGAGCCATCACCGGCTTCACCGTACGGGTCGACCCGTCGGCGCTCGGCTGGGAGACCGAAGGGTTCGTCGAGATCTACTGCCGGCACAACACCTCGCCGGACACCATCCGGCGAGGTCTGGAGCGGTACCAGGAGGTCGTGGCCGCGTCCACCGTGACCGGGGACGCGGACGCGGTCGTACAGGTCTTCGCCTCCGACATGCGGCACTTCGAGCGGGTCCTGGAGCGGATCGCCGGGGAGCCGTTCGTGGAACGGACCAAGTCGGTGCTGGTGCTGTCGCCGCTGCTGCGGCGCTTCTCCTCCGGGTCACCGACCTGACGGTCCTACAGCGCGTCGCCCGTCTTCCGGGCCAGCGCGTTGTTCCCTATCGAGTTGTGCACGCTGAAGCTCACCGCGTCCGAGCGGTAGCGGTCGTCCGACCACTCCACCGGGCGGCCCTCGCGGGTCGTGGTCACACGGCGGACCCGTAGCAGCGGGCTGGTGCGGCGGATGCCGAGCAGTTCCGCGTCCTGGGCGCCCGCCGCCACCGCGTCGATGACATGCTCGCCGTAGGCGAAGACCAGACCGGTGTCCTCGAACAGGCGCTGGGTGACGGACGGACAGTCCGGCTCGATGGACGCGACGGCGGGGGAGATCCAGTCCGCGTACACGGTCCGCTCCAGCAGGACCGGCT
The DNA here is from genome assembly GCF_040686775.1 of Streptomyces sp. NPDC079141. Lineage (NCBI taxonomy): Bacteria > Bacillati > Actinomycetota > Actinomycetes > Kitasatosporales > Streptomycetaceae > Streptomyces > Streptomyces sp. NPDC079141. The sequence goes on from NZ_JBFBLP010000011.1 coordinate 185,301, forward strand.
CGCCGTCCAGCCCGCGCAGTCGCAGGACCTGCAACACCTCGGTACCCACGGCCAGTTGGAGGCGCCCGGCGTCCTCGGCGGTGGCCGGGCGGAACTGCTGTGCCACCACGTGCCCGGTCGCCTCGCGGCCCATAGCGCGGGCCCACTGGGCGAAGCTGCGCAGCTCGGCGAAGCTCTGGCTGCGGCGGCCGGCCAGCACCACGCGCCGGGCGCCCTGGCGCGAGCCGATCAGCCCCTCGGCGGTGACTGCCGCCAGCGCCTGCCGGACGGTGCCGCGCGAGACGCCGTAGCGGGCCGCGAGTTCCGTCTCGGCGGGCAGCAGACTGCCGACGGTGTACTCCTCGCGGTCGATCGCCCGGCGCAGTTCGTCGGCGATCTCCTCGTGTCGCGCCGCCATGCTTCCCCTCTGGTTCGGTTGCTGTGCACAGCGTGATCAGCGTAATCGACTTCCGTGGTTGATCCGTGTCAGCCGGGACTGTGCACAGAATCAGGGCTCAGGGTTTCTCCACTGTTTACGAGCGGGACACCCGCGACGGGCGTACTGAGGCCAACTTGTTCAGACAAGTTCGCAGCATCTCCTGAACCCTCGTGCGTCCCCTGGAGCAGTCGTGACCCTGTCCCTGCCGAGAACCGCCGCCCGTGGCGGAGCCCTCGCCGTCGTCGCCGCACTCGCCCTGAGCGCCTGCGGTGCCGCCCCCGACGACGCGTCGACCACCGCCGACGGCAAGAGCGCCGCCACCGCCACCTCCGCCGCCGACCTCGGCGGCATGGACGCGCTGGTGCAGGCGGCCAAGAAGGAGGGCACGCTGCACGCCATCGCGCTGCCCCGCGACTGGGCCAACTACGGCGCCCTCATCGACGGATTCGAGAAGAAGTACGGCATCGAGGTCCAGGTCGAGAACCCGGACGGCTCCAGCCAGGACGAGATCAACGCCGTGACGTCCAGGAAGGGCCAGGACCGCGCCCCCGACGTCCTCGACCTCGGCAGCTCCTTCGCGCTCAGCGCCGCCCAGCAGGGGCTGCTCGCGCCGTACAAGGTGCAGGCGTTCGACGACATCCCGGCGGAGCAGAAGGACGCACAGGGCCGCTGGTACAACGACTACGGCGGCTACATCTCCATCGGCTGCGACGCCAAGCGCGTCAAGGTGTGCCCCAAGACCTTTGCCGACCTGCTCAAGCCGGTCTACAAGGGCCAGGTCGCGCTCAACGGCAACCCCACCAAGTCCGGTTCGGCCTTCGGCGGCGTCTGGGCCGCCGCGCTGGCCGAGGGCGGCTCCTTCGACGACATCCAGCCCGGCCTCGACTTCTTCGCCAAGCTGAAGGACAACGGCAACTACACGCCCGTCGAGTCCACCCCGGCCACCGTCGAGAAGGGCGAGACGCCGATCAGCATCGACTGGGACTACCTCAACGCCGGCTACGCCGAGGAGTTCAAGTCCAAGGGCGTCGACTGGCAGGTGTCGGTACCGGAGGACGGCAGGTTCTCCCAGTACTACTCCCAGGCCGTCAACAAGGACGCCCCGCACCCGGCCGCCGCCCGTCTGTGGGAGGAGTACCTCTACAGCGCCGAGGGCCAGAACCTGTGGCTCAAGGGCTTCGCCCGTCCCGCCCTGATGCCCGCAATGCAGCAGGCCGGCACCCTCGACAAGGCCGCCGCGGCCAAGCTGCCCGAGGTCGCCGGGACGCCCTCCTTCCCGACCGGGGCCCAGCAGAACAAGGCCAAGACCGTCCTCGGACAGGGCTGGGCGGGGGCCGTCGCCGGATGACGGCCACCCTCACCCGGGTCGACACGGCGCCCGCCGCTGCGGTGAAGCGGCGGCGCCGGTCCCTCGGCGGGCTCGCCGTCGTCCCGCTGCTCGCCTTCACCGCGCTGGCCTTCGGGCTCCCGGCCTTCGCCGTCCTGGACGGCGCCTTCACGGCCAAGGACACCGGTGCGTACAGCACGGCCAACCTCACCGCCTCGCTCCAGGGCGCGTATCTGACGGCCCTGCTCGGCAGCGTGAAGCTGTCCGCCGTCTCCGCGGCCCTCGCGGCCCTGCTCGGACTGCCGCTCGCGCAGGCCGTGGTGACCTCCCGCTCCCGCGCGCTGCGCGAGGCCGTGCTCACCGCGTCCGGGGTGCTCGCCAACTTCGGCGGCGTCCCGCTCGCCTTCGCCTTCGTCGCCACCCTCGGCAACGCCGGTGTGCTGACCCGGCACCTGGGCCTGACCGACAAGGGCTGGGACCTGTACAGCTTCTGGGGACTGGTGATCGTCTACCTGTACTTCCTGGTCCCGCTGATGGTGCTCACCATCGCCCCGGCCCTGGAGGGACTGCGCGTCCAGTGGCGCGAGGCGGCGCAGAGCAACGGCGCCACCCCGGCGCAGTACTGGCTCCACGTCGCCCTGCCCGTCCTCGCCCCGAGCCTCCTCGGCGGTCTTGTGCTGCTCTTCGGCAGCGCCTTCGCCGCCTACGCCACCGCCGCCGCGATGGTCGGCAGCTCCGTCCCGCTGGTCACCCTCCAGATCGCGGACGCCCTGTCCGGCAATGTGCTGGTCGGCCAGGAGAACGTGGCGCTCGCCCTCAGCCTCGACATGGTCCTCGTCGCGGGCCTGGTCATGGCCGTGTACCTGCCCCTGCAACGACGGAGTGCGCGATGGCTCGCCTGAACCTGTGGCGCGGGGGCGTGCTGGGCCTCGCCGCGCTGTACTTCCTGGTACCGCTGGCCGCGTCCGTGGTCTTCACGGTCGACGTGCCCGGCCAGGGCCTCACCTTCGAGGCGTACACCCGGATCCTCGCCACCGACGGCTTCGTCTCCAGCCTGCTGCTCTCGCTGGAGCTGGCCGCCGCCACCATCGCCGTGGTCTTGCTGCTGACGGTGCCGGCCACCGTGGCGCTGCGGCTCGGCGCACAACGGCTGCGGCCGGTGGTGGAGGTGGTGTGCTCGCTGCCGCTGGTCGTCCCGCCGATCGCGTTCGTCGCCGGTATCGGCACCGTCCTGAAGTGGGGGCCCGAGCATCTGTCGCGCACGCCGCTGTTCCAGACGTTCGTGGCCGTCCAGAACCCGGACTTCCCCGTCGTACTGGTCCTGGCGTACGTCGTGATGGCGCTGCCGTTCGTGTACCGCGCGCTGGACGCCGGGCTGCGCGGCATCGACGTACGCACCCTTGTCGAGGCCGCGCGCAGTTGCGGAGCGAGCCGGCCGCAGGCGCTGGTGCGGGCCGTCCTGCCCAATCTGCGCGGCGCGCTGCTCAACGCCTCCTTCCTCACCCTCGCGCTGGTGCTCGGCGAGTTCACCGTGGCGCAGCTGCTCGGCTTCCAGCCCTTCGCCGTGTGGATCGTCAACGTCAGCGGCTCGCAGGCCCAGTTGTCCGTCGCCGTGTCCGTGCTCAGCCTGCTGGTGACCTGGGTGCTGCTCCTCGTGCTCGCCGGCTTCGGCGGACGTATTCCTAAGGACTCCCGATCATGAAGACGCTCGAAAAGGCGGCCACCGTCGAATTCCGCGGCCTGCGCCGGTCGTTCGGGGCCACCCTCGCCCTCGACGGCCTCGATCTGGCGGTCCGGCCCGGCGAACTCCTCGCCCTGCTCGGCCCGTCCGGCTGCGGCAAGACCACCGCCCTGCGCATGCTCGCCGGGTTCGAACACCCCGACGCCGGTGCGGTGCTGGTGGACGGCGACGACGTCACCGACGTCCCCGCGCACCGCCGCGACGCCGGGATGGTGTTCCAGTCGTACAGCCTCTTCCCGCACCTCGACGTGCTCGACAACGTGGCCTTCGGGCTGCGGATGCGCAAGGTGCGCACGGCCGAACGGCGGGCGCGGGCCGCCGAGTTGCTGGATCTGGTCGGCCTCGCCGACAAGGGCGGGCGGTTCCCGCACCAGCTCTCCGGCGGACAGCAGCAGCGGGTGGCGCTCGCCCGCGCGCTCGCGCTGCGCCCGCGGGTCCTGCTGCTCGACGAGCCGCTCTCCGCGCTCGACGCCAAGGTGCGGCTGAGCCTGCGCGAGGAGATCCGGCGGCTCCAGCAGGAGCTCGGCATCACCACCCTGTTCGTCACGCACGACCAGGAGGAGGCGCTGTCCATGGCCGACCGGGTCGCCGTGATGCGCGCCGGACGGCTCGAACAGTGCGCCGCCCCCGCCGAGTTGTACGGCCGGCCCGCCACCGCGTTCGTCGCCGAGTTCGTCGGCACGATGAGCCGCATCCCCGGATCCCTGAAGGGGTCCGAGGTAGAGGTGCTCGGACAGCGCCTGCCGGTCGACGGGGAGGCGCCCGGGACCGGCGAGGTGGACGTCCTGGTGCGCCCCGAGGCCGTTCGAGTGCGGCCCGACGAGACGGGCGGCGCCCAGGTCGTGGCCACCGCCTTCCTGGGGGCGGTCGTCCGGGTCACCGTTCGACTCGACGGCGGCACCGAGGTCAAGGCCGACCTGCCCGCCCACGAGGCGCCCGCCGTCGGCGCAGCCGTGCGCGTGTCGCTGCCGGAGCGGCCGGTGCTGGTGGCGGAACGTACCCAAGGATGAGAGAGACCCACATGCTTCAAGCCGTGCTCTTCGACATGGACGGCACCCTCGTCGACACCGAGCGGCTGTGGTGGGAGGCGGTGGCCCAGGTCGCCGGACGGCCGCTCACCGAGGCGGACGAGCCGGACGTACTGGGCCGACCGGTCGAGCACACCGCGGACTGGCTGGCCACGCAGACGGGCCGGCCCGCCGCGGACCTCGCGGAAGCCCTCCACCGGGGGTTCGCCGACCGCGTCCGCACCGGGATCGTGCCCCGCCCCGGCGCGCTCGACCTGCTCGACGCCCTGGCCCGCGACGGTGTGCCCACCGCGCTGGTCACCGCCTCGCCGCGGGCCGTCGCCGACACCGTGCTGGAGGCGCTCGGCAGCGCACGCTTCGCCGTCTCCGTCACCGCCGACGACACCGAGCACACCAAGCCCGCCCCCGACCCCTACCTCGCCGCCTGCCACGCCCTCGGCGTCGACCCCGCCGCCTGCGTCGCCGTCGAGGACACGCAGACCGGCGTCAGCTCCGCCGAGGCGGCCGGCTGCACCGTCCTCGCCGTGCCCTCGCTGGCCCCCATCGACGCGGCGCCCGGACGGACCGTCCTGGACACCCTGACCGGCGTCACCCCGCAGCGACTGCGCGCCCTGCTGCCGTACGAACTGCGCGTCATGACCTGGAACCTCTGGTACGGCGGCACCAAGGTGCGCGACCACCGGGCCAAGCAGCTCAAGATCATCGCCGAGACCGGTGCGGACGTGGTCGGCCTCCAGGAGACGTACGGCACTGCCGCCGAGGAGCTCGCCGAGGCGCTCGGCTGGCACCACCACCGGGCCGGGGAGAACCTCGGCATCGTCAGCCGCTTCCCGATCACGGCCCGCCTGGGCGACCCGGACGTCGGGTTCTACGGGGCGGCCGGCGCCCGGATCGCCGTAGGGGACCGGGAGATCGACATCTGGACGGCCCATCTCGACTACCGGTCGTACGGGCCGTACGTGACCGACGGGGACCCGACCGTTCACGAAGGCGTGCGGCTCGCGCAGATGCGGGACACGCTGCGCAGGATCGGCGACTCGGTGCCGGTCGTGCTGGTGGGCGACTTCAACTGCCCTTCCCACCTGGACTGGCCGGACGTCGAGTGGCCGGTGACGAGGGCGGCGGAGGAGGCGGGCTTCAAGGACTCCTACCGGGAGGCCAATCCCGACCCGGTCCAGGACCCCGGGCACACCTGGTCGCCGGTTCATGCCGAGGCCGAGGAGCCCCAGGACCGCATCGACTTCGTGCTGCACCGGGGACTGCGGGTGCTCGGCTCCCGTACGCATGTCAGCGGCCGTCCGCGGCTCCTGCCGGACGTCGAGGACAACGACTGGCCCTCCGACCACGCGGCGGTGATCACCACATTTTCCGTGCACGAAGGGGCCGGGCCCGCCTAACATCGGTGCCATGACCTGGCGACATTGATCCACCAGTCGTGCCTCCCGAGGGCCGCCTCGGACGCCGTACCCACCGCGTCCGATCCGCCCCTTCGGGAAGGCCTCATGACACTCTCACCCGCACGCGTGCCCGACACCGGCGTCCGCCGCCTGACGACCACGCTGTACGGCTACGCGTTCCTCGACGAATTCGTCCTGCTCTACCCGGTGTACGCGCTGCTGTTCGTCGACACCGGGCTGTCGCTGTGGCAGATCTCCTCCCTCTTCGCCCTGTGGTCGGTCACCGGCGTGCTGCTGGAGGTGCCCTCCGGCGCCTGGGCCGACGCCGTCTCGCGCCGGCTGCTGCTGTGGCTCGGCCCGCTGCTCACCGCCGTCGGCTTCGCCCTGTGGGTCCTCGTCCCCTCGTACTGGGCCTTCGCGGTCGGCTTCGTGCTGTGGGGCGTGCGCGGAGCGCTGGGCTCCGGTGCCCTGGAGGCGCTGGTCTACGAGGAACTGGACCGGCTCGGCGCGGCCGACCGGTACGCGCGCGTGATGGGCAGGGCCCAGGCGGCAGGCCTGGTCGCCGTCATGGCGGCGATGGCGGGGGCCGGGCCGGTGTTCGCGTACGGCGGCTATGCGGCGGTGGGCGCGGCGAGCGTGCTCGCCTGCCTGCTCACGGCGGCGGTGGCCACCCGCTTCCCGGAGCACCGGGAGGCGGCGGGCGCCGAGAGCGGCAGCTGGTCGGCGACCCTGCGCGCCGGACTCTCCGAGGCTCGCGGGGACCGGTCCCTGCGCGGCGCGATCCTGCTCGTGCCGGCCGTCGGCGCGGTGTGGGGCGCGCTCGACGAGTACACCCCGCTGCTGGTCCGGGACACCGGCGTTCCCGACCGGCTGGTGCCCTACCTGCTGTTGCTGATCTGGACGGGAGCCACGGCGGGCAGCCTGCTCGCCGGGCGGGCCGAACGCCTCGGTACCCGCGGTTTCGCCTGGCTGCTCGCGGGCGCCGCGCTCGCCCTGGCCCTGGGCGCCGGCTCCCGCACCCCGCTCGGCCTGGCCCTCGTCGCCCTCGCCTTCGGCGGCTTCCAGCTGGCGACCGTCGTCGCCGACGCCCGGCTCCAGCACCGCATCGAGGGCACCGGCCGCGCCACGCTCACCTCGGTCGCGGGACTGGCCACGGAGCTGGGCACGATCACCGTGTACGCCGGCTACGCGGTCCTCGGCGGCACGGCCGCGCACAGCACGGTCTTCGCGGTGTTCGCGATTCCGTACCTGGTGACGGCGGTGCTTCTGGGCAGGGGCTCCGATTGAGCGCTCCGCCGGCTGCGGCGCCGTCGTGGCTGGTCGCGCCCGCGCGGCGGAGCCGCATATCGATACAGCCCCGCGCCCCTTCGGGGCGTGAGCTCCTCCTCGGGGCGCGCAACGAATCGCCGCCGCCCCTGCCGTCGACGCAACAAACCGCTCACCAGCGCGCAACGGCTCCTCCTTGTCCGGTCGAGCCCGCCGCCCGTACCGTCTATCTGGCCCCCACAACCACCCTTTTCGCCCCGGTGAGGACACGCATGCGCACCGCCCTGCTCCAGAGCTCCGGCCGCCCCGGCTCGGTCGTCGAGAACCTCAAGGTGCTCGACGAGGCCGCGGGCCGGGCCGCCGCCGCGGGTGCCGGGCTGCTGGCCGCGCCGGAGATGTTCCTGACCGGGTACGCGATCGGCGACGACATCGCCCGGCTCGCCGAGCCCGCCGACGGCGACTCCGCGGACGCGATCGCCGAGATCTCCGCACGGCACGGTCTCGCCATCGCGTACGGCTACCCCGAGCGCGACGGCGACGTCGTCTTCAACTCGGCCCAGCTGATCTCCGCCGACGGCAGCCGCCTGGCCAACTACCGCAAGACCCACCTCTTCGGCTGCTTCGAGCGGGACCACTTCACGCCGGGCGAGCAGCCGGTCGTCCAGGCCGAACTGGGCGGCCTCCGCGTCGGGCTCATGATCTGCTACGACGTCGAGTTCCCGGAGAACGTCCGCGCCCACGGCCTGGCCGGCACCGACCTCCTGGTCGTCCCGACGGCGCAGATGCACCCGTTCCAGTTCGTCGCCGAGTCGATGATCCCGGTGCGGGCCTTCGAGAACCAGATGTACGTCGCGTACGTCAACCGGGTCGGTCAGGAAGGGGAGTTCGAGTTCGTCGGGCTCTCGACCCTGGCCGGTCCCGACGGGGTCGCCCGTACCCGCGCCGGACGCGGTGAGGACCTGGTGTTCGCCGACGCCGACCCCGCCTTCGTGGCCGCCTCCCGCGAGGCCAACCCGTATCTGACGGACCGCCGCCCCGGCCTCTACGGGTCCCTGGTCTGACATCCCCCTGATCACTGTGTTGCAAGGAGTCCGTACCCCATGACGTCCACGGTGCCCAACGCCGTCCAGCACGCCGACGAGCAGCAGCCCCCGATCACCATGTTCGGGCCGGACTTCCCGTACGCGTACGACGACTTCCTCGCGCACCCGGCGGGGCTCGGCCAGATACCCGCGACCGAGCACGGCACCGAGGTCGCGGTCATCGGCGGCGGCCTGTCCGGCATCGTGGCCGCGTACGAGCTGATGAAGATGGGCCTCAAGCCCGTCGTCTACGAGGCCGACCGGATCGGCGGCCGGCTGCGGACCGTCGACTTCGACGGCCCGGGCACCGACGGCCTGACCGCCGAGATGGGCGCGATGCGCTTCCCGCCGTCCTCCACGGCGCTCCAGCACTACATCGACCTGGTGGGTCTTCAGACCCGGCCCTTCCCCAACCCCCTTGCCGAGGCGACGCCTTCGACCGTCGTCGACCTCAAGGGCGAGTCGCACTACGCCGAGACCATCGCCGACCTGCCGCAGGTCTACCGTGACGTCGCCGAGGCCTGGAACAAGTGTCTCGACGAGGGCGCCGACTTCTCCGACATGAACCAGGCCATGCGCGAGCGTGACGTCCCGCGCATCCGCGAGATCTGGGCGAAGCTCGTCGAGAAGCTCGACAACCAGACCTTCTACGGCTTCCTCTGCGACTCCGAGGCCTTCAAGTCCTTCCGGCACCGCGAGATCTTCGGCCAGGTCGGCTTCGGCACCGGCGGCTGGGACACCGACTTCCCCAACTCCATCCTGGAGATCCTGCGCGTCGTCTACACCGAGGCCGACGACCACCACCGCGGCATCGTCGGCGGCTCACAGCAGCTGCCGCTGCGTCTGTGGGAGCGCGAGCCGGAGAAGATCGTCCACTGGGCGTACGGCACCTCGCTCGCGAGCCTGCACGAGAACGGCGCGCCCCGCCCGGCCGTGACCCGGCTGCACCGCACCGCCGGTAACGGGATCACCGTGACGGACGCGAACGGCGACATCCGCACCTACCAGGCGGCGATCTTCACCGCCCAGTCCTGGATGCTGCTGTCGAAGATCGCCTGCGACGACTCGCTCTTCCCGATCGACCACTGGACGGCGATCGAGCGCACCCACTACATGGAGTCCTCGAAGCTGTTCGTGCCCGTGGACCGGCCGTTCTGGCTGGACAAGGACGAGGAGACGGGCCGGGACGTCATGTCGATGACGCTCACCGACCGCATGACCCGCGGCACCTACCTGCTGGACGACGGCCCGGACAAGCCCGCCGTCATCTGCCTCTCCTACACCTGGTGCGACGACAGCCTGAAGTGGCTGCCGCTGTCCGCGAACGAGCGGATGGAGGTCATGCTGAAGTCGCTCGGCGAGATCTACCCCAAGGTCGACATCAGGAAGCACATCATCGGCAACCCGGTGACCGTCTCCTGGGAGAACGAGCCCTACTTCATGGGCGCGTTCAAGGCCAACCTGCCGGGCCACTACCGCTACCAGCGCCGCCTGTTCACGCACTTCATGCAGGACCGGCTGCCGGAGGACAAGCGGGGCATCTTCCTCGCCGGCGACGACATCTCCTGGACGGCCGGCTGGGCCGAGGGCGCGATCCAGACCGCGCTGAACGCGGTCTGGGGCGTCATGCACCACTTCGGCGGGGCGACCGACGCGACCAACCCGGGTCCGGGCGACAAGTACGACGAGATCGCGCCGGTCGAGCTGCCCGAGGACTAGAGCCCGGCGGCCCGTACCGCCCGGAACACCTCCGCCGCGACGTCCTTGAGCTCCTCGGCGTCGCGCGGGGTGGTCTGAAGGTCGAGGAGGACCTCCTCCATGCCGACCTCGGCGTGCGCCGCGAGGTCCGCCACGATCTGGTCGACGCTGCCCTGGAAGGGGTGGCGGTCGTCGCCGTCGTAGGCCTTGGCCGAGTACATGGCGTTCACCCGCGGCACCCGGTCGATCGACCGGGTGCGGCCGCGCTCGGCGGCGATGTCCTGGAGCTGGTGCCAGGCGGTGGCATAGGCCCGCGCGCCCATGGCGACCGGGATCCACCCGTCGCCGTGGTCCACGACCCGGGCCAGCGCCTTCGCGGCCCCCGCGGCCACCAGGACCGGGATCGGTCGCACCGGCTTGGGGCCCACGAAGGCCGCATCGATCCTGGCGTTCGGGCCGTCGTAGGACACCGGGTCCGGGCCCCACACCGCCCGGCAGACCTTGATCGCCTCTTCCAGCGCCCGGCCGCGCTCCTCGTACGGCCGTACGCCCGCGGCGGCGAACTCCTCGGTCGACCAGCCCGGGCCCAGACCGGCCACCACCCGGCCGCCGCTCGCCGCGTCCAGTGAGGCCAGGGCCTTGGCGAGCTGGAACGGCCCGTGCAGCGGCGCGACCACGATGCCCGTGCCCAGCCGGACCCGGTCGGTGACCGCGGCGGCCAGGGTCAGCGTGACCAGCGGATGGGCCATGCCGCGGTACCAGTCGGGCCAGGGCAGGCCGGGGACGCCGTACAGGCCCTGGGCGGGGTTCTCGGGGACAAGGGCCCGTTCGTACACCCACAGGCTGTCGTAGCCGATCTCTTCGGCGGTACGGGCCACGTCCGTCACGTCGCGCGCGAGGTCGTACTGCCGGAGCTGGGGAAGACCGAGTCCGAGACGGATGGCCATGACTGCGTGCTCCTTCGCGATCGGTGTGCCCCCACCGGCCAACGTACTGCGAGCACGCGGATGTGCCAGTCGGACCCGGCTCAGTCCGGCAGCGGCGTGAGCAGCATGCGTCCCGCCAGTCCCACCACCGCGTCCAGGCGCTCGGTGAACTCCTCGGCCACATCGGGGAGTCGGCGCAGCGCCCACAGCGCCCGCGCGGCGGACCAGGTGGCGTCCCGGGCGCGCTCCAGGCTCCACGAGCCGAGCAGATGGGTGAGCGGGTCGGCGATCTGGAGGAGGTCGGGGCCCGGCATCAGATCTTCGCGGATGCGCTCCTCCAGCGAGACGAGGAGATCACCCACGCGGTCGAACTCGTCCTCCAGGTCGGCGGGTTCGCAGTCGAGCGTACGACAGGCGTCCACGACGGCGAGCGCCAGATCGTGGCCGATGTGCGCATTGATGCCCGCGAGGGCGAACTGCAGGGGGCGTACACCGGGATGGCGGCGGAGCTGGAACAGGGGCCGCCAGCAGGCGGGCGGGCGCCGGTCGTCCGTGACCGTGTCGACCGCGGCCAGATAGCGCTCCGCGAACCGTACGTCCAGCGTGATCGCGGCCCGCGGGTCGGGGAAGCGGCCGGCGTCGATGCGCCGGTCGACGGCCTCCGTCACCGCCAGGTAGACGCGGTTGAAGACGGCGACGCCGTCCCGTTCGGGCAGGGTCGCGTCGAGGGCGCGCATACGGGAGACGACCGCGTCGACGGGGGTGGTGAGTTGTTCGCATTGCGCCATGGGGGCAGAGTCCCAGCTTTAGGCTGACCGGAGTGACGGCGGGCCCGACGCTTCCCCAGAACGGGGGAACGCACCGTCTGTCGTGGGGGAGGGGGATCGACGCCGTGGCTGGCTTACGTGCCCAGCGTCGCGCAGCACGCAGGTCCCGGCGCCGACGCGCCGCCATGGTCACGGCGGCCTCCGTCGTGGTCGCCGTCGGCACCGCGTCCGGGATGATCTCGGCGCTCGACGACGAGCGGGGCTCGGACGAGGCCCGGCCCGAGGTGACCCACTCACCGCGCCTTGAGTCCCTGCCGGCGGTGCCCTCGCCGTCCCCGCCGGCCACCGAGCCGCCCTCCGCCACCGCCTCGCCGACGAAGAAGAAGGAGGCGTCCGCCACGCCCTCGCCGTCCAGGACCGAGCGCGAGCGGCAGACGGCCGCCGTGTCCACCCGCCTGTACCGCCATTCCGAGTCCCAGGTGCTCGACTGGGTCCGCGACCACGCCGGCGACCCGCGCCACGGCGTCATACAGTCCCGGATCGCCACCCACCCGGCCGCGGTGTGGTTCGCCGACTTCACGCCGGACACCATCACCGCCCGGGTCCGCGCGGTCACCTCCGGCGGCGCGGCGCAGGGACGGGTGCCGGTCGTCGTGGCGTACGCGATCCCGGACCGCGACTGCGGCGGGGCCAGCCAGGGCGGGGCGCCCGACCTCGACGCCTACGACGACTGGATCGACCGCTTCGCCGCCGGGCTGGGCTCGGGCGATGTCGTCGTCGTCCTGGAGCCCGACTCGATCGCCCAGTCCGAGTGCCTCTCCGGCGGCGAGCGGGCCGACCGCTTCGCCTCCCTGGCCCGCGCCGGCCGCGTCCTGAAGGAGGCCAACCCCCGGGCGCGCGTGTACTACGACGCCGGCCACTCAGGCTGGCACGCGGCCGGCAAGCAGGCGGGCTGGCTGAAGCAGGCCGGCGCCGCCTCGACGGCGTCCTCCGACGGGATCTTCAGCAACGTCTCCAACTTCCACACCACCGCCGACGAGATCGCCTACGACCGACAGGTCCTCGACGCCCTCGGCGGCCCCGCGAGCCTCGGCGCCGTCGTCGACACCAGCCGCAACGGCAACGGTGCCCCGGCCGACGGCGAGTGGTGCGACCCCGCCGGACGGAAGATCGGCCGGGCGCCGACCCTGAGCACCGGCGAGGCCCGGATCGACGCCTATCTGTGGGTCAAGCTGCCGGGGGAGTCCGACGGCTGCAAGGGGACGCCGGGGACGTTCAGCCCGTCGTACGCCTACGACCTGGCCTCGTCGTAGGAGGATGTGCCCTCGTCGAGGAGCGGCTCCTGGGTCTTGAGGTGGGCCGGGGCGAAGGCGCGCAGGGCGTGGTAGCCGGTGATGACGACCAGCGTGCCGAGGGCGATGCCGCTCAGCTGGAAGGTGTCGGTGAACTCCATGGTGACGTTGCCGACGCCGATGATGATGCCCGCGGCGGCCGGCACCAGGTTGAGCGGGTTGCGCAGGTCGACCTTGGCGTTGATCCAGATCTGGGCGCCGAGCAGGCCGATCATGCCGTAGAGGATGACGGTGATGCCGCCGAGGACGCCGCCCGGGATCGCGGCGACGATCGCGCCGAACTTCGGGCACAGGCCGAACAGGAGGGCGAAGCCGGCGGCGGCCCAGTAGGCGGCCGTGGAGTAGACGCGGGTCGCGGCCATCACGCCGATGTTCTCGGAGTACGTGGTGTTGGGCGGGCCGCCGACCGCGGTGGAGAGCATCGAGCCGATGCCGTCGGCGGAGATGGCCGTGCCGAGCTTGCCGTCCAGGTCGTCGCCGGTCATCTCGCCGACCGCCTTGACGTGCCCGGCGTTCTCGGCGACCAGGGCGATGACGACGGGCAGGGCGACCAGGATCGCCGACCACTCGAAGGACGGGCCGTGCAGCGTCGGCAGCCCGATCCAGTCCGCCTGGCCGACACCGGAGAGGTCCAGGCGCCAGTGGTCGGTGAGCTTGCCGCTCGCGTCGACGGAGTGGATCTGCCCGAAGATCCGGTCGAAGGCCCACGAGATGCCGTAGCCGAAGACCAGGCCCAGGAAGATCGCGATCCGGGAGAAGAAGCCGCGCAGGCAGACCACGGCCAGACCGGTGAACAGCATCACCAGCAGGGCCGTCCACTGGTCCTGCGGCCAGTACGTCGCCGCGGTCACCGGGGCGAGGTTGAAGCCGATCAGCATCACGACCGCGCCGGTGACGATCGGCGGCATCGCCACGTGGATGATCCGCGCCCCGAACCGCCGGACCGCGAGGCCCACCAGGAACAGCGCGGCGCCGACGACGAAGACCGCGCCGGTCACGGTCGCGCTGCTGCCGCCCTGGGCGCGGATGACCGCCGCGACGCCCACGAACGACAGGGAGCAGCCCAGGTAGCTGGGCACGCGGCCCCGGGTGGCCAGCAGGAAGACGACGGTCGCGACACCGGACATCATGATCGCGAGGTTGGGGTCCAGGCCCATCAGGACGGGCGCCACGAAGGACGCCCCGAACATCGCCACCACGTGCTGGGCGCCGAGCCCGGCCGTGCGGGGCCAGGAGAGCCGTTCGTCGGGCCGGACCACCGCGCCGGGCGCCGGCGTGCGTCCGTCGCCGTGCAGTTTCCAGCGGACGCCAAGATCCATGGTGCGGTTCGCTTTCGGTCGTGCGTGCGGTTGTCCGGACCATTGTCAGGGGTGAAAGGGGGTGCTGAGCGACCGCTTAGGATGAGGCGCTGTCATCTCTTACGCCCCAGGAGCACCACCGTGGCCGCCGAAGCCCCCATAGCCCCCGCCCTGGCCTACGGCCGGCTCGTCCCCGTCACCGTCCACTTCGACGACCTCGACGCGCTCGGACTGCTGCACAACGCCCGGTACCCCGTGATGGTGGAGCGGGCCTGGGCCGCCCTGTGGCAGGAGCACGGCTTCCGCTTCGAGGGCGACTGGGCCGCAGCCGGCGACGCCTGCAACGCGGTGAAGGAACTGCGGATCGGCTACGAGGCGCCGGTGACCAGGCCGGGCCCGTACGCCGTGCACCTGTGGCTGGAGCGGCTCGGCAACACCGGCCTGACCTACGGCTTCCGCTTCTGCTCGGCGGACGGCGCGGTGACGTACGCGCAGGGCGCCCGGGTACTGGTCCGACTGGACGCCGCCACGCTCCGGCCCGCGCCGTGGAGTGAGACGTTCAGGGCCGTGGGTCGGGAACTGCTGCGTCCGGCCGCTTGATCGTGGGCCGGTCGCGCTCGGCGGTGCGCAGCACCCCCGCGAACGCGGCCAGCCCGCACGACAGCAGGGTGACCAGACCGAACGACACCACCAGACTGGTCGCCTGGGCCAGCCCGCCGATCGCGCTCGGCGCGACCAGGCCCGAGGTGTACGTGATGGTCGCGACGCCCGCGATCGCCTGACTGGGGTTCGGGCCGCTGCGGCCCGCCGCGGCGAAGCACAGCGGTACGACCACCGCGATGCCCAGACCCATCAGCCCGAAGCCGGTCATCGCCACCGCGGGATGGCCCGCCACGACGATCAGCAGACCGCCCAGCGCGGCGACGACGCCGCCGAACCGGACCGTGCGGACGGCGCCGTACCGGTCCACCACCTTGTCGCCCGCGATCCGGGCCACCGCCATGGTGAGCGTGAAGCCCGTCGTGCACGCGGCCGCCAGCCCCGCCGAACTGTCCAGCTGATCGCGCAGATAGACGGCCGACCAGTCCAGGCTGGCCCCTTCCGCGAACACCGCGCAGAACCCGACCGCGCCGATGAGCAGGGCAGAGCGGGGCGGCAAGGCGAACCGGGGCGGCGGTTCCTCGCCCTGGGCAGCCTGGAGGTCCAGCACCCAGGCGCACGCGGTCACGCCGAGCACGGTCAGGACGACGGCCGCCAGCGCATGGTGCAGCCGGGCGTCCGTGCCGAGATGCGCGGCGAGTGTGCCGCCGAGCGAGCCGAGCACGGCGCCGGCGCTCCACATGCCGTGCAGCCCGGACATGATCGACCGGCCCAGACGGTTCTCGACCTCGACGCCGAGCGCGTTCATCGCCACGTCCGCCATGCCGGCGGTGGCGCCGAAGGTGAACAGGGCCAGGCAGAGGGTGAGGAGGTTCGGGGCCAGGGACGGCAGGGTGAGCGCGAGCGTCCACAGGGTGATCAGTCCGCGCAGGGCGTTCCGGGCGCCGAAGCGGTGGGTGATCCCGCCCGCGAGCGGCATCGCCACCGACGCGCCGAGCGCGGGGAAGGCCAGGGCGAGGCCCAGCTGGCCCGCACTCACCGAGGCGTGGTCCTGGATCCACGGCACCCGGGTCGCGAACGAGCCGGTCACCGCGCCGTGCGCCGCGAACACGGCGGCCACGGCGTACCGCGCCCGCCGCACCTCGCCTGCGTCGTAGGCCACTTCACTCATTGTCCGGTCCCTCCCCGTGCCCGGTCCTGGCGTCTGCCGCGGTAAACTATCAGGAACCCTGCCTGATAGATAGGGGATTTGCCGGGCCGCGGACCGCACGGCCCTGCCGATCTGGAAGGATCCCGGCATGCCGCCCGCATCCCCCAGCACCGCCCGGGCCATCAACGACCGCCTCGCCCTGCGACTGCTCCAGCAGGAGGGCCCGTTGACGGCAGGCCGGCTGAAGCAACTGACCGGCCTGTCCCGGCCGAGCGTCGCCGACCTCGTCGAACGCCTCACCGCCGCCGGACTGATCTCGGTCGTCGGAGAGTCGGGCGAACAGCGCCGCGGCCCCAACGCCAAGCTCTACGGCATCGTCGCCGACCGCGCCCATCTCGCGGCCCTGGACGTCCGCACCGAGGGCGTCGCCGTCGTCGTGTCCGACCTGGTGGGGGACGTGCTCGCCGAGGCGTCCGGGCCGATCACCGACGACACCGGGACGGGGCCGGCCGTCGAGCAGGCGGTGGCGCTGGTCGAGCGGGCGGCGAAGGAGGCCGGCGTGGACCGGCTGCACACCGTCGGCATCGGCGCGCCCGGCCTGATCGACCCGGCGACCGGTGAACTCCGCCGCTCCACCGGCCTGCCCGAGTGGCACCGCCGCCTCGTGGCCGCCCTCCAGGAACGGCTTCCGCAGGCGCGGGTGAGCGTCGAGAACGAGACGAACCTCGCCGCGCTGGCCGAGCAGCGGGACGGGGTGGCGCAGGACCGGGACACCTTCGTACTGCTGTGGCTGGGCCTCGGGGTCGGCGCTGCCGTCGTCCTCGACGGCGCCCTGCGCCGCGGTGCTTCCGGCGGCACGGGCGAGATCGGCTTCCTGCCGGTACCCGGGACGGCCGGGCTGCCCTCCGCTCACGACTGCGACGGGGGTTTCCACTCCCTCGCCGGGGCGGCGGCGGTGGCGGCGCTGGCGTTGTCGCACGGGGTGACGGCGGCTGTGGTGCCGGGTGAGCCTCATGCGGCGGGGCTGGTGCGGGCGGCGGTCGCCGACGGGGCGTTCGAGGGCTTCCTCGATGCTCTGGCGGACCGGCTGGCGCTGGGCGCGGCCGCGGTGATCTCGGTGCTGGATCCGGGGTGTGTGGTGCTGGCGGGGGAGATCGGCCGCGCGGGCGGCGCGGCCCTCGCGGCGCGCGTCCAGGAACGCCTTACCCGGCTGTCCCCGCTGCCCACGGAGGTGCGGGCCAGCACGCTGGGTGGGGGAGCGGTGCTGCGCGGGGCGCTGCTGACGGCCCGGGACCGTGCGCAGGAGGAGTTGTTCGCGCCGCCGGGGCGGTAGGTGGGCGTGGGGGCTTTTCTCGCCCCCGCCGCCCTTACCCATTCCCGTCCTCCAGGGGCTGCCGCCCCTTCGACCCCGCCCCAGGGGGCTCCGCCCCCTGGACCCCCGCTCCTCAAACGCTGACTTACTCAGCCCGTCCGGCGTTTGAGGACGAGGCCCGTTCAGGGCCGAAGCGGGGGTCTGGGGGCGGCAGCCCCCAGGGACAACACCCCTCACCGCCCGAACCGCACCGCCAGATACTCCTCGAACGTCCCCTTCCCCACCGCATGCTCCGGAGCGAGATGCCCGCCCGCCCGGAAGGCGCGGTAAGCCCGGCCCACCAGAGGCACGTTCACCACCGCCCGCTTACGGCCCACCGCCTTCAGATACGCCCGGGCAAGGGAGTCCAGCGTCCGTACCTCCGGCCCGGCCATGTCCGCGACGCGCCCCGCAGGCGCACCCACCGCCAGCTCCACCAACCGGTCCGCGACCTCCGCAACCTCCACGGGCTGATCCTTCACCCCCGCCGGCAGCAGCATCACCGGCAGCTTGGCCAGCCCGGCGAACACCTGGACCAGCAGGTCGTGGAACTGAGTCGTCCGCAGCACGGTCCACCCCAGCCCCGAGTCCTCGATCAGCTTCTCCACGGTGAGCTTGCTCTGGTAGTAGCCGAACGGCACCCGGTCGACCCCGACGATCGAGATGTACGCCAGGTGACTGACCCCGGCCTGCCGCGCAGCGGCGATCAGATGGGCCGCCGCCTCCTGGTCCCCACCGCGCGGCGTGCTCGCGCAGTGCACGACCGTCTCCACCCCCTCGACGGCCGCGTCCAGCCCGCTGCCGCCCGCCCGCAGGTCCACGGCGTAGGGCTGGGCGTGCCGGCTGAGCACCCGCACCTCGTGCCCGTCAGCGCGCAGCCGCTCCGTGACGAGCCGGCCCAGCGTGCCGGTGCCGCCGGTCACCAGGATTGTGGTCATGCTGTTCAGTCCCTTCGGATGCCGGGCGCTCCCGGTCGGAACACCCTTCATCAGCCAGGACCGAGTACCCCACCTGAAATGTGACAGCCGGCCCCTACGGGCTCCGACCAGCCTGCCCGCTACGCCCGTGCCAGCTGACGCCCCATGAACCCCAGCTTGTCCGGATTGACCACGGCCCGGGCATGCGCGACAAGGCCGTCCCGCACCTCGAAGGCGACCACCCCGACCAGCCTGTCGCCGTCCCACGCGGCCAGCGCCACCGCGCCGTTGACCTCGACCGCCGTGAAGTCCACCCCGACCAGGAACCGCTGACCGGTCCCCACCAGGAACCGCAGCACCTTCTCCCGGCCCAGGATCGGCCGCCGGGCCGCCGTGACCTTGCCACCGCCGTCGCCCCACCAGGTCACATCGGCCGCCAGCAGCTTCTCCAGACCGGCGAGATCGCCCTCGCGGGCCGCCGTGACGAAGGCCCTGACCAGTTCGTCCTGCCGCTCGGGCGCGGGCTCGAACCGGGACTCGGGATCGCCCACCCGCAGCACCGCCCGCCGGTACAGCTGACGGCAGTTGGCCTCCGTCAGCTCCAGCACCTCGGCGATCTCGCGGTGGCCGTAGGCGAACGCCTCCCGCAGCACGTACACGGCCCGCTCGGTCGGTGTGAGCCGCTCCAGCAGGACCAGCATCGCCATGGACACCGCGTCCCGCTGTTCGGCGGACTCCAGCGGCCCGAGCGTGCCGTCGGAGGTGACGACCGGCTCCGGCAGCCAGGGGCCGGCGTACTGCTCGCGCCGTGCCCGGGCCGAGGTCAGCCGGGTGAGGCAGAGATTGGTGACGACCTTGGCGAGCCAGGCGCCCGGCCGCTCGATCGCCGTACGGTCGGCTCCGCTGAACCGCAGATACGCGTCCTGGACGGTGTCCTCGGCCTCCTCGGCGGAGCCGAGCATGCGATAGGCGAGGCCGAACAGCCGGGGCCGGTGCCTCTCGAACTCGTCGGCGGTCGCGGTCGTCATGCCCTTAACCCTGCCAGACGCAGGAGTTGAGAGGCCCAGCGGCGGGCAAGGGCCGTCGTCACCGCCGCCGGGCCGGTCCGGGAGGGGCTCAGCAGGCGCCGAGGTCCTGCCACACGCCCCATTCACCGGTGGTGCCGGGCTCCTCGCCCTTCGTCCACCACTTGGCCTTCCACGAGTGCCCCTTGTGGGACACCGTGGCGCCCCCGAGGTATTCCGTGGTCGCGCTCCAGGCCGCTGCCGTGCACGCACCGGTCCCGTCGGTAGGCGTCGGCGAGGGAGACGCCGTATCGGAGGGTGTGGGCGAGGGAGACGAGCCCCCCGGCTCCACCACAGACGTCCCGCGTGCCAGATCCCCGGCCAGCGCATACGTCGTCCCGCCGAACGTCACCGTCCAGTTCGACGGCGTCGACACCGGCAGGTAGTACACGAAGTCCAGCTCCACCGACGCGCCCGGCGCCAGCGTCTGCCAGCTCGGCAGCTTCAGCGAGACACGGTGGTAGTCGCCCTTGAGCCCGCCGACGTTCGTCCCCGTGTGGTCACTGCGGATCACCGAAGTCCCGAAGCCCGACTGGTCCTTGGCGTTGCCGGGAGCCGAGGTGCCGTAGTCGAACCGGAACTCCGTACCGCCCGGCAGAGCCACCGACGTGTTGTTGGTGATCTTCAGCTTGGGGCTGATCGGGTAGTTGGAGTCACCGAGCGGGAACTGCCCGAAGTCGACGTCGATGTCCAGCGCCTGGCTCGGCAGGTCGATCGTCGACCGCTTCGCGCCGTACGGGGAGGCCGACTTGAACTTCTCGTACATGGCCGTCGTCAGCGTGGACCCCGGCTCGTACTGGCCCTTGGCCGCGTTCCAGCCGTAGTCACCGGCCAGCTCCCACACCATGGTGCCGCCGATGCCGTTGTCGACGACGTAGTCGGCCTTGGCGTTCACCGACTGCTCGTCCTCGGTGGAGAGGAAGACCTTCTTCTCGGCGTTCCACAGCCAGGGCGCGACCAGCGTGGAGTCGTACTTGCGGGCGTAGGTGCCGGTCAGCGCGGTGTCGGCCGGGAAGCCGTACTTGGTCACATAGTCCCCGACGACGCCCTTCTCCAGGTTCTTGGCGTGCCACATCGGGTTCGAACCCGCGGGCGACTCCTTGCCGTTGGTGTCGAGGTCGTGCCAGAGGTTGTCGATGCCACTGGCGCCGTCACCGCACTTGGTCAGCCCGGACCCGGCGGGGCAGTTCGTGGACGGGGCCTTGCCCCACAGCCCGTCCGTGCCGCCGGTGACGTTCTTGAATCCCCGGGTGTAGTACGGCAGTCCGATGTTGATGCGGCCGGCGGGCATCGAACCGCGGAAGTAGTGGTAGGCCCAGTCGGTGTTCAGATAGCCGATTCCGCCGTACTGGGAGGTGGAGTACACGCCCGCGGCCGCGAGTTCGGCGTCCTTTCCGTCGTCGAAGAGCGAGGCGTTCGGGCCGACGTACTCGTTCCAGGCGCCGTGCAGGTCGTAGGACATGATGTTGACGTAGTCCAGGTACTTCTGGACCTGGAAGGTCTCCATGCCGCGCAGCAGATAGCCCGAGGACGGCGCCGCGACCGAGAGCAGGTAGTGCCTGCCGTCCGCCGCGCCCGCCCGGTCGAGCTTCTCGCGCAGGGTCTTCATGAGGGCGGCGTAGCCCTTGACCAGGCCCGCGCGGCGGGCGTTGGAGAGGGACCAGTCGAGCGGGTTGCCCGCGTCCTTCATGGTCGTCGGGTACTCGTAGTCGATGTCGACGCCGTTGAAGCCGTACTTCCTGATGAAGTCGACGGCGGAATCCGCGAAGGTGTCGATGCCCGCCTGGTTCACCGAGCCGTCGGCGTTGGTGGCCATCGAGTAGAAGCCGCCCGAGTTCACGCGCGTGCCGTTGTCGTCGAAGTAGCCGCCGGTCTCGGCCCAGCCGCCCACCGAGATCAGCGTCTTGACGTTCGGGTGCTGCTTCTTGAACTTGTTGAGCAGATTGAAGTGGCCCTTGTAGGAGTAGGCCGGGTCCATCTCGGCGCCGCTCACGCCCGGCCAGGTCATGCCCGTCGCCGCGTTGGTGGCGCCGTCCGCCCCGACGGAGATCTTGTTGGAGCCGTCGATGTGGGCGAAGGCGTAGTTGAGGTGGGTGACCTTGTCCCACGGGATGTCGGGGGCCAGATAGGCGGGCGTGCCGTCCTTGCCGGTGCGCCAGCCGGTGAAGTAGCCGATCACCCGGCGCTGGTGGTCGGTGCCCATCTTCTCCCGGCCCTCGGCGTCGTAGACCGAGCAGTACGGGACGTCGACGCCGGGCGTCTTGTACAGCCCGTCGGGACGGCAGGACTCCTGGTCGGCGGCGTGCGAGACGGTGGCCGGCAGGCCCGCGAGCACCAGGCCGGCGACCGCGCCGAGGGCGGCGAGCAGGGCGGGTCTGGCTCGGTTGCGTGACAGCAAGTCGGTTCCTCTCCAGGGAAGTTGCGCAGACCCTAAGGAGGACTAGACCAATGCGTCAATAGGTATGGACCAATTGAGGAACGGAGGTATCCGGTCATGGCTTGTGAGCCACCCCACAGCCCTCACCCGCATGGACGCCGATCAGGCGTGGCACACTGGCTCTGTACCAGAAGCAGCGCACTCCGGGGTCGGTGAAAGTCCGAACCGGCGGTTACAGTCCGCGACCCGGTCGCCTCCAGCGGCCGGTTGACCAGGTGAAATTCCTGGACCGACGGTTAAAGTCCGGATGGGAGGCAGTGCGCGGCGGGCGGGCATTCGTGCGCGCCGCCGATATGAGCTCGTCCCTTCGTGGACGGGTTTTTCCGGCGTCGCTCCCGGTGTCGTCGCCCGTACTTTCTGTCGTCATCGACAGCCCCGGAGTCCGTGCCCTATTGAGGCAGGAGGACCCGGGAAGTGTTCACCGGAATCGTCGAAGAGCTGGGCGAGGTCACGGCCGTCGAGAACCTCGGCGACGCCTCCCGCTTCCGGCTGCGGGGCCCCGTCGTCACCGAGGGCGCAAAGCACGGTGACTCCATCGCGGTCAACGGCGTCTGCCTCACCGTGGTCGAGCACGAGGGCGACGAGTTCACCGCCGATGTGATGGCCGAGACCCTGAACCGCTCCAGCCTCGGCGCCCTCGGCGTCGGCTCGCGCGTCAACCTGGAGCGCCCGACCGCAGTCGGCGCCCGCCTCGGCGGCCACATCGTGCAGGGACACGTCGACGGCACCGGCGAGGTGCTGGAGCGCAAGCCGTCCGAGAACTGGGAGATCGTGAAGGTCTCGCTCCCCGCGGACCTCGCCCGGTACGTCGTCGAGAAGGGCTCCATCACCGTCGACGGCATCAGCCTCACCGTCGTCGACGCCGGCCCCGACTACTTCACCGTCAGCCTCATCCCCACCACCCTCGCCCTGACCACGCTCGGCCTCAAGCAGCCCGGCGACCCGGTCAACCTTGAGGTGGACGTCGTCGCCAAGTACGTCGAGCGGCTGCTCGCGGCGGGTCAGGGAGCGCAGCGGTGAACTGGCTCAACTCCGAGGCCTTCGTCCTGTTCGACCAGCACATCATCTGGTCGGACATGGTCGGCAACATCTTCGGCCTCCTCGCCCTCGCCCTGGGCCTGCGGCGCTCGGTGTGGAGCTGGCCGGTGCAGTTCGCCGCCGGCCTCATCCTCTTCGGCGCCTTCTACGGCCATCTGACGGGCAGCGCCGGCAAGCAGGCCGTCGTCATGGCCGTGGCCCTGTACGGCTGGTGGCAGTGGAACCGCGGCACCGGCCGGGCCGCCGACGGACACATCTCCGTACGGTTCGCCACCTGGCGCGAGCGCGGCGCGATGATCGCGGCGGGCGCCGCCGGCACCGTCGCCGTGGCCCTGCTGTTCAAGGCGTACCCGAGCCTGTCCTGGGACCCTTGGCCGGACGCCTACATCTTCGTCGGCACCATCGTCGCCATGTACGCGCAGGCCCGCGGCATGGTCGAGTTCTGGTTCGCCTGGCTCCTGGTCGACCTGGTCGGCGTCCCCCTGAGCTTCAACAACGGCTACGCCTTCTCCGGCTTCGTCTACGTCATCTACGGCGCGCTTGTCCTGTGGGGCATGCGCGACTGGTGGCTGCGTTCCCGCAAGGACGCGCGGCCCGTCCTGGAAGGAGCGCCCGCATGAGCACGGCTCCGGTTCTGTACAGCAGCGACAACATCGAGGACTGGTCGCTCGACCCGATCGAGCAGGCCATCGCCGACATCGCGGCCGGCCGGCCCATCGTGGTCGTCGACGACGAGGACCGCGAGAACGAGGGCGACCTCGTCATCGCCGCCGAGAAGGCCACCCCCGAGATCGTCGCCTTCATGATGAGCGAGTGCCGCGGCCTGATCTGCGCCCCCATGGAGGGCGCGGAACTGGACCGACTCAGGCTCCCGCAGATGGTCGAGGACAACACCGAGTCGATGAAGACCGCGTTCACGGTCTCCGTGGACGCCTCCGCCGCCCACGGTGTGAGCACCGGCATCTCGGCCTCCGATCGCGCCACCACCCTCCAGCTGCTGGCGAGCGGCGACGCCGTGGCCGACGACTTCGTCCGCCCCGGCCACATCTTCCCGCTGCGCGCCAAGTCCGGCGGCGTGCTCGTGCGCAACGGCCACACCGAGGCCGCCGTCGACCTCGCCCGGCTCGCCGGACTGCGCCCGGCCGGCGCGATCGTCGAGATCGCCGGCGAGGACGGCAGGATGCTGCGCCTGCCCGAGCTGATCCCGTTCGCCCGCAAGCACGGCCTGACGATCATCTCCATCGAGGACCTGATCGCCTACCGCCGCAGCGCCGAGCCCACCGTCCGCCGCGAGGCCGAGGTCCATCTGCCGACCTCCCACGGCACCTTCACCGCGTACGGCTACCGCTCCACCGTCGACGGCGTCGAGCACGTCGCCCTGGTGCACGGCGAGATCGGCGACGGCGAGAACGTCGTGGTCCGCGTCCACTCCGAGTGCCTCACCGGCGATGTCTTCGGCTCCCTGCGCTGCGACTGCGGACCCCAGCTGGACGCCGCACTGGAGCGCATCCAGGCCGAGGGCCGCGGAGTCGTCGTCTACCTGCGCGGCCACGAGGGACGCGGCATCGGCCTGCTGTCCAAGCTGCGCGCCTACGAGCTCCAGGAGCGCGGCCGCGACACCCTGGACGCCAACCTGGAACTCGGCCTGCCGGCCGACGCCCGGGACTACGCCGCAGGGGCGCAGATCCTTGAGGATCTCGGCGTGCACAGCGTCCGGCTGATGACCAACAACCCCGACAAGACAGACGCGCTCGTCCGCCACGGCATCAAGGTCACCGACCGCGAGCCGATGCCCGTGACCGCGGGCGAGCACAACCTCCGGTACCTGCGCACCAAGCGGGACCGGATGGGGCACGACCTGCCCTGGCTGGAGGCGACCCCCGCCTCCACGTGCGGCAACCAGTAAGCAAGGACACCGAGGAGAGACGTGAGCGGCAAGGGTGCACCGGAACTGTCCGTACGCAACGTGGGCGACCTGCGGGTGGCCGTCATCGCGGCGCAGTGGCACGAGAAGGTGATGGACGGTCTGGTGGACGGCGCCCTGCGCGCCCTGCACGACCTGGGGATCGACGAGCCGACCCTGCTGAGGGTCCCCGGCAGCTGGGAACTCCCGGTCGTCGCCAAGGTCCTCGCGGGGCGCGGCTACGACGCGATCGTCGCCCTCGGTGTCGTCATCCGCGGCGGCACCCCCCACTTCGAGTACGTGTGCCAGGGCGTCACCCAGGGCCTGACCCAGGTCTCCGTGGACACCGGCGTGCCCGTCGGCTTCGGCCTGCTCACCTGTGACAACGAGGAGCAGGCCCTGGACCGGGCCGGTCTGCCCGGCTCCAACGAGGACAAGGGGCACGAGGCGGTGACGGCCGCGGTGGCCACCGCGGCCACGCTCCGCTCAGTATCTGAACCGTGGCGCTGAGCTTTTCGCGTACCGCGTAGAGTGGGCGCCACCATGTCCAATAAGACGTTCGAGGAGCTCTTCACCGAGCTCCAGCACAAGGCCGCCCACGGCGATCCCGCCACTTCCCGCACCGCAGAGCTGGTCGGGAAGGGCGTCCATGCCATCGGCAAGAAGGTCGTCGAAGAGGCCGCCGAGGTGTGGATGGCCGCCGAGTACGAGGGCAAGGAGGCGGCTGCCGAGGAGATCTCGCAGCTGCTGTACCACGTCCAGGTGATGATGGTCGCGCGCGGGATCTCCCTCGACGACGTCTACGCCCACCTCTGAGCCGTACCCGTACCTCACCCCCGTAGAGAACGAACAAAGGAAGCCGACCTCATGCTGCGCATCGCCGTCCCCAACAAGGGTTCCCTGTCAGGCCCTGCGGCGGAGATGCTGCATGAGGCCGGCTACCAGCAGCGCCGGGAGTCCAAGGAGCTGCGGATCGTCGACCCGGAGAACGAGGTCGAGTTCTTCTACCTCCGCCCCCGCGACATCGCGATCTACGTCTCCTCCGGCCGCCTCGACATCGGCATCACCGGCCGCGACCTGCTGATCGACTCCGGCGCCAAGGCCGAGGAGATCCTCCCGCTCGGCTTCGCCCGCTCCACGTTCCGCTTCGCCGCCAAGCCCGGCACCGCGAACGGCGTCGAGGACCTGAAGGGCAAGACGGTCGCCACCTCCTACGAGGGCATCGTCGAGGGCCACCTCGCCGACCGGGGCATCGACGCCTCCGTCGTCCACCTGGACGGCGCCGTCGAGACGGCCATCGAGCTCGGTGTCGCCGAGGTCATCGCGGACGTCGTCGAGACCGGCACCTCCCTGCGCAACGCGGGCCTTGAGGTCTTCGGCGAGCCGATCATGAAGTCCGAGGCCGTCGTCATCCGCCGGATCGACGCGGACACCACCGCGGAGAACGAGCCCAAGGTGCAGCAGTTCCTGCGCCGCCTCCAGGGCGTCCTCGTGGCCCGGACCTACGTGATGATGGACTACGACTGCCGCGTCGAGCAGCTGGAGAAGGCCGTCGCCCTCACGCCCGGCCTTGAGTCCCCGACCGTCTCCCCGCTGCACAACGAGGGCTGGGTCGCCGTCCGTGCGATGGTCCCCGCCAAGGAAGCGCAGCGGATCATGGACGACCTGTACGACATCGGCGCGCGGGCCATCCTGACGACGGCCATCCACGCCTGCCGCCTCTGAGAGCCGTACGTCATGTCCGAACTCCCTGCCCTTCCTGTCACCTTCCGGCCGGGACGCACCCGTGCCGTGCTGCTCACCGCCGGTGCCGCGATCTTCGTGGTGATCAGTGCGGTGGCCCTGCTGCTGGAGAAGCTCGGCCCCGGAGAGCGCCTCAGCTTCATCCTCACCGGGGCGCTGATGTTCGGTGTCCTGGCGATGCTCGCCCGGGTCAAGGTCGTCGCCGACGACTCCGGTGTGACCGTGGTGAACATCGCGAGCAAGCGACAGCTGGACTGGGCCGAGATCATCCAGGTGAACCTCCGGCCCGGCGACCCCTGGGTGTTCCTCAACCTCAGTGACGGCACCAGCCTGCCCGCGCTCGGCATTCAGCCGGGCATCGCCAAGCAGCGGGCCATCACCGACGCCCGCGCGCTGCGGGCGCTCGTGGAGGCCCACGGCACGAGGCATCTGCCGTAGACAGCCCTGTCTTGATTAATCTGTTGGCGGAGGCGTTTTCCCGGCGCCTCCGCCGCTGATGTTCCCCCTGGTCCTCAGAGGCCCCCTGCTACCCGAGGAGTGACTCCCTCCAGCGATGGACGGATCGTCCTGTAGTACCTGCGCCGCCCCCTCCCGACATACCGAGGCGGCGGCATGACCATCCCCCTGCTGCTCCTTGCGGCGGCATTCCTGCTGATCCTCGCCAACGGCTTCTTCGTGGCGGCCGAGTTCGGCCTGGTGACGGTCGAGCGGCCGGAGGCCGAGAAGGCCGCCGCCGAGGGCGACCGCCGCGCCCGTACGGTCGTCGAGTCGCTGAAGGAGCTCTCCTTCCAGCTCTCCGGCACCCAGCTCGGCATCACCATCACCTCCCTCGTGGTCGGCATGCTCGCCGAACCGGCGCTCGCGGAGCTGCTGCACGGCCCGATCACCGCGATCGGCATCCCCGAGGGCGCCGTCTCCGGCGTCTCCGTGGTCATCGGCATGCTCCTGGCCTCGGCCGTGCAGATGGTGATCGGCGAGCTCGTGCCCAAGAACTGGGCGGTGTCCCGGCCGATGCAGGTCGCGCGTTTCGTAGCGGGTCCGCAGCACCTCTTCGCGCGCGTGTTCCGCCCGGTGATCGCCGGCCTGAACTCCGTCGCCAACCGTCTCGTCCGCGCGCTCGGCATCGAGCCCACCGACGAGCTGGCCTCCGCCCGCACCCCCGGCGAACTCGTCTCGCTGGCCCGCCACTCCGCCCGGGCCGGCACCCTGGAGCAGGACACCGCCGACCTGTTCGTACGGACGCTGTCGCTGGGCGAGCTGACAGCGCAGCACGTGATGACCCCGCGGGTGAGGGTCAGCGCGCTGCAGTCGTCGGCGACCGCCGAGGACGTGGTCAACCTGACCCGTGCCACCGGCCTGTCCCGCTTCCCGGTCTACCGCGAGCGGATCGACGAAATCGTCGGCATGGTCCACCTCAAGGACGCCCTGGCCGTTCCGGCGGCCGAGCGGCTGCGCACCCCGGCCGGCCGGATCGCCCGGCCCGCCCTGCTGGTCCCCGAGACGCTGCCGGTCCGGCCGCTGCTCGCCCGGCTGCGCAGCGAGCAGCCCATCGCGGTCGTCGTCGACGAGTACGGCGGCACGGCCGGCGTGGTCACCCTGGAGGACATCGTCGAGGAGATCGTCGGCGAGGTCCGCGACGAGCACGACGGTCTGGACGTCCCCGAACTCGCCGCCGCCCCCGCGGAGGACGGCCGCCCCGCCTGGGACGCCGACGGCAGCTGCCGCGTCGACACCCTCCAGCGCATAGGCCTCGACGTGCCCGAGGGGCCGTACGAGACCGTCGCCGGACTCGTCGCCGACCTGCTCGGCCGGATCCCGGTCCCCGGTGACCGGGCCGAACTGCCCGGCTGGCGGCTGTCGGTGCGCCAGGTCGGCCACTACCGCGCCGAGCGGGTACGCCTCGTGCGCACCGCGCCTGTGGTGGAGGCCGTCCGATGAGCGTGCTCCAACTCCTCTTCGCCGCCCTGCTCGTGCTCACCAACGGCTTCTTCGTCGGCGCCGAGTTCGCCCTGGTCTCCGTGCGCCGCAGCCAGATCGAACCGCTCGGCACCAAGCGGGCCCGCCAGGTCCTGTACGGCCTGGAACACCTGCCGCAGATGATGGCGGCCGCCCAGTTCGGTATCACCGTCTGCTCGCTGACCCTCGGCGCGGTTGCCGAGCCGACGGTGGCTCATCTGCTGGAGCCGGTCTTCGAGTGGATGCACCTGCCGCACGGCATGATCCACCCGCTGGGCTATGTGATCGCCCTGGCGGCCGTGATCTTCTTCCACCTCGTCATCGGCGAGATGGTCCCGAAGAACCTGGCGATGGCGGCCCCGGAGAAGGCCGCGCTGTGGCTCAGCCCCGGGCTGGTCGCCTTCGCCCGTCTGTGCAGGCCGATCACCCTCGCCCTCGGCGCCTGCGCCCAGGGCATCCTGCGGCTCTTCCGGGTCGAGCCCAGGGACGAGGTCGAGGCGGTCTTCACCAGCGAGCAGCTCAACCGGCTCGTCGAGGACTCCGGACAGGCGGGGCTGCTCGACCCAGAGGAGCAGGAACGGCTGGAGGACGCCCTGGAGTTGGGCTCCCGCCCGGTCACGGACGTGCTCCTGAGGCGCGAGTCGCTGGTGACGGTCCCGCCGTCGGTCACCCCGGGGCAGATCGTCGAGCTCACCGCCCGCACCGGGTACTCCCGTTTCCCGGTCGCGGTGGAGACCGGCGCCTTCATGGGCTATCTGCATGTGAAGGACGTCCTCGACCTGGAGGACTCCGACCGGGCCGTCCCGCAGCAGGTCTGGCGGCCGATGACGACGCTGCGCTCGGAGCTGCCGCTGGACGACGCGCTGACGGTCATGCGCCGGGCGGCCACGCATCTGGCGCAGGTCGCGGACGCGTCCGGCAAGGTACTGGGGCTGGTCGCGCTGGAGGACGTACTGGAACTGCTGGTGGGCGAGGTGACCGACCCGGCGCACCGGGAGGTGCCGAAGCAGCCGGAGCCCGAGCCGGAGCAGATGCTGGCGTCGTAGGCGGGGGCGGGCGCCCGCGGGATCCGGAGGTCACATGGCCGACGGATCCTGCGGGCCCCTTCCCGACAGCACCTCGCCGTACGCCTGCATCAGATCCGGCAACCGCAGTGTCGACAAGTCGTCCCGCGTCAGCGTGCCGGGATAGGTGGTCAACCGCAGATCCCGGTACGCACAGCTCTTCTCGTACAGGGTCCGCAGGAACCGCCCGTTGCCGAGCTCGTCGATCCACCCCTGGTCCACGACGTGCCCGGCAATCGAGCGCAGCTCGTCCAGCGCCTCCTCGTCCCACACGTCACCGTTCTCCGCGGCCAGCACCTCGCCGATGGAGGTGAGTTCGAGGGGACGGTAGGAGGGGAAGTCGACGCGGGTCGTGAAGCGCGAGGACAGGCCGGGGTTGGCGGCCAGCAGCCGGTCCATGCCCTCCGGATAGCCGGCCAGGATCACCACGAGGTGGTCGCGGTTGTCCTCGGCCCGCTTCAGCAGCACCTGGAGGGCCTCGTCGCCGTACGCGTCGCCCTTGCCGTAGCCGGAGTTGGACAGCGAGTACGCCTCGTCGACGAACAGCACGCCACCCAGTGCGGAATCGATCAGCTCGTTGGCCTTCACGGCTGTCTGGCCGAGGTACTCGCCCACCAGATCGGCCCGTTGCGCCTCCACCAAGTGGTCGCCGCCGAGCAGGCCCAGGGCGTAGAAGACCCGGCCCAGGATGCGGGCGACCGTGGTCTTGCCGGTGCCGGAGGGGCCGGAGAAGACGAAGTGCCGCTTGGGCGGCTGGACCGGAAGGCCCTGCCCTGCCCGCAGTCGGGCCATGTTCAGCTGCGCGGAGAGCGCCTTGACCTGGCGCTTGACCGGTTCGAGGCCCACCATGCGCTCCAGCTCGGCGAGGGCCTCCTCCAGTAACCCGGGATCGGTGGGCCCGGCGGGCAACGGCTGGGCGCTGGGCCCGGCCTTCTCGCGCACCGCCGGATCGGGCACCGGCGGCAGCGGACCGGTGGGCGGCAGACCGGGGTCGGACAGCTTCAGGTCCCGTCCCTCCATGCCGAACAGCGGGTCGAGGCCGTCCGGGCCCTCGACCATGTCCTGGCCGAGCCCGGTGAGCGTGATCGGTGCGAGGTCGCCCGCGTCGTCGTAGCCGTCGCCCTCGGCGATCGCCGCGAGTCTGGCCGAGGTGTCCATGAAGGCCGGGTCGACCCGGTGCACCGCCCGGTACAGGGGGAGGGCGGCCGCCGACCGGCCGGTGCCCTCGTGGGCCCGGGCCAGCCAGTAGCGCAGTTCCTTGCGCTGCGGCTGCTCGCTGCGGCAGCGCATCAGGGCCGCGGACAGCAGGGGCTCGGCCTGGCCGTACATCTCAAGGCGGACCCGGGCCATGCCGCCGAACAGACCGGCCTCGATGCCGAGCATGGCGTCGTCCAGGAGCGGGTCGGTGTGCCGGACCAGCTGCTCCCAGTCCTTGACCAGGTAGGCGCGGCAGGCGTGCAGGAAGCGCACCTGGGGGTCGGCGTCCACCGGCGGCAGGCCCGCGAGCGCCCGGTCGAGCTCCGGGACATGGCGGCCGTCCAGCCAGTGCGAGGCGTGCGCGAGCAGCAGGTCGCGCGGGCTCTCCAGCACCGGTTGCACCCACCAGCCCAGCCAGTACCAGGAGTTGAGGGTGCGGCGGTGCCGGGAGCGCTGTTCGCCGAAGCGGTCCCGGTGCCGGAACATCCTGAGCAGCGCGGTCGTCGTGTCGACGCGCAGCGCGTGCAGGCCGAGCCAGCCGTCGGCCATCCCGGGATCGATCCGCACCGCGGTGCGGAACTCCTCCTCCGCCTGCGGATAAGCGCCCATGGTGTAGGCATCCACGCCTCGCAGCCAGGCGAGGTCGGCCGGGGCCTCGGGGCCCTGCGTGCCGAAGTCCATCACGTCCCCCACAAACCGTGCCCCCGTCGGTTGGCCCCCGGGCCGTCGCCCGTCGGCCGCCTTCATCGAACCGCCGTACTGCGGACCGGAGTTGCGCGGTGCGCAGAGCAGTCCGTCCTAGGTCGCACCGAGGGCATCGTACCTGCGGTGGTGTCGCCCGCCCCAGGGTGCCGCACCGGCCGTTTGGTGAGGTGGGAGCGGATGGCATGCACGGGGGATGGTGACCCAGGGTGAGCGAATCACGCCTCGTCGCGCCCGGAAAACGGGCCGCGGGCAGAACGAAGCCCCCGATCACGGGGGAACAACCGGGGGCTTCGCGTCTGAGGGGCGGCCTCGAACGGCCGCACATTGAGAACGTAAGACCTGTACGACCCTTGGGTCAAGCCGAGTTGGAGCACTCCGGCAAGTTCTCGCGGGCCCGTCTTCACAAGTTCACCACATTGCGGATGGTCCATCACTCTGAGTGAAAGTGCCGCCCGGTTCAGCGGTCCCAGCAGGCCCGGAAAGCAGCTCGTACCCCTTCTCGCACTGCCGCACCAGAATGTCGGCGAAGGGTCGCGACGGGTCCGCGGAGAAGTGACTCTGTTCCGCCTTTACCCATCCGTCCCAGAACTCTCGCTGCTCCTCACCGTCCCGCGACCGCCCCCGCGCCCAGGACTGTGCCGGCGCCAGGTCCATCCACAGCAGACAGGCCAGATACGGCCGCAGCGCGCGGCGTCCGGCGCCGACCCCCTCGATCAGGATCACCGGGGCGGGCGGCAGGGGGAGTGGCGTCCCGAAGCGGCGGGCGCGCCAGTCGTAGGGGGCGTAGTGCGCCGTCCCGCCGCGGGAGAGGGGCTCGATCACCTGGGTGAGCAGCCGGCCGGTCCAGTCGAACAGCTCGGTGTGGCTGGCCAGGTCGTCGAGATGGAGCACCGGCGCCCCGTCCAGGGCCTCGGCCAGCCGTGCGGCGAACGTGGACTTGCCGGAGCCGGCGTGCCCGTCGACCCCGATCAGACGCACCGGCCCGCAGGACGCGGGGAGGCGGCGAAGCCGTGCGGCGAGGTCGTGAATGGCTGGTCCCGGGGTGAGTCGTGCGTGCACCGGAAGTCTAGTGATGCGGAGCCCCGGCGCATGCCAGTGGTCGAGGCCAATATTCCTGGCGCGGCATGGGCCGAAGTGCTGGCAGGAGCCTTCGCCTGCGTCCATAGTTGGCGCACACACCGTGCACTGGACCTGCCCCGACTCGGACACCTGGGGGTCTTCCGCCCATGAGCAGATCCGAACAGCCGTCCCGCAGAACCGTTCTGGCCGTCGCGGTCGCCGCAGCGGTGGCCGGTGGCGCCGGCCCGGCGGCCGCCGGCCCCGCGACGGACACCGCCGGAGCCGCCGAGGCTCCGGCCCGCACGATCGACAACCGCGCCTGGACGACGTACAGCGACTGGCGCTCCGGCTCCGCCAAGGGCACCCGCGCCGTCGCGGGCGCCCGTCCCGGCATCGTGATCGGCGCCCCGGTGGGCACCATCGACTACACCGACCCGCACACCGGCAAGACCGCCACCTGGGAGTACGCCACCTGGACCTCCCCGGTGCACCGGCTCACCGTGCCCTCGACGGAGGCGATCGCCTCCTGGAACGCGCACACCCCGGCAGGCACCTGGATCCAGGTCGAGCTGAGGGGGACGTACTCCGACGGCACGGACACGCCGTGGTTCGTGATGGGCCGGTGGGCCGCGGGTGACGAGGACATCAGGCGGACCTCCGTCGACGACCAGGGCGACGGCAAGAGCAGTATCTGGACCGACACCTTCGCGATCGACGACACGGCATCCGGGCTGCGCCTCACCTCGTACCGGCTTCGGCTGACGCTCTATCGCAAGCCCGGCGCGAGGATCACCCCCACCGTGTGGCGGGTGGGCGCCATGGGCTCCGACGTCCCCGACCGCTTCACCGTCCCGGCCTCCACCCCCGGCCTCGCCCAGGAGCTGACGGTCCCGCGGTACTCGCAGGAGATCCACGTCGGCCAGTACCCCGAGTACGACAACGGCGGCGAGGCCTGGTGCAGCCCCACCTCCTCGCAGATGATCATCGAGTACTGGGGCGGCCGGCTCACCGATGAGCAGCTGGCCTGGGTCGACCCCTCCTTCGCCGACCCCCAGGTGTGCCACGCGGCCCGGTACACCTACGACTACCAGTACGCGGGCTGCGGCAACTGGCCGTTCAACGCCGCCTACGCGGCCACGTTCAAGGACCTCCGGGGCGTGGTCACCCGGCTCGCCTCGCTGACCGACCTGGAGACGCTGATCGCGGCCGGCATCCCGGCCATAACGTCCCAGTCCTTCCTCAGGGAGGAGCTCACGGGGGCGGGCTACGGCACCTCCGGGCACCTGATGACCGTGATCGGCTTCACCGCCGAGGGCGACGTGATCGCCAACGACCCGGCCTCGCCGAGCAACGAGGCGGTGCGGCGCGTGTATCTGCGGCGGGAGTTCGAGAACATCTGGCTGAGGACAAAGCGGTACAACTCCACCGGAAAGGTGGTCTCCGGTACCGGCGGCGTCTGCTATCTGTACTTCCCCGCCCGTCCGAGCGTGCGCCAGTGCGCGGCGCTCGCGGCGGTCGGCGTGCGCTGACGGCCGGGGCGAACGGCCCTCGCGGGGCAGCGGCGGGGGCCGTTCGCTGTGACCAAGGTCTCCGCCGCAAATGCCCTGCCGGGTGGCAAGGTGGACAGAACGACACGGGGCTCCGTCCCGCACGCACGACGTCAGCGAGAAGCCATGACCGCGAACTCAGCCACCGCCGCACGCGTCCGCACCGGCGGCCCCAAGGACGACGGCCCGAAGGTCCTGGAGCACGTCATGGGCTGGGTCCTCGTCGTGGTCGTCGCCATGTTTGCGACCCAGCTGGGCCTGCTCTGACCAACGCCCCGTCCACCGTGGCCCGACCCCGTATTTGACCTGTCATACTGCGGATGTCCCGCCGCCCGTTGGAGACCAGGGTCGAAATTGAGTATCAGTCAGCAGCACGATGCCGTCCCCCGTCCCCGGGCGCGCGGCACCGAGCGGTCGGCGGCGCGCCGTGCCGAACTCATCTCCATCGGGCGGAGGTTGTTCGCCGACATCTCCTACGACGCGCTCTCGATGGACGACATCGCCCGGCAGGCGCATGTCGCCAAGGGGCTGATCTACTACTACTTCCAGTCCAAGCGCGGCTACTACCTGGCGATCATCCAGGACTCCGTCGCCGACCTCGTGACCTACGCGGGCAGCGGCGTCGAACTGCCCCCGGTGGACCGGGTCCACCGCACGATCGACAGCTATCTGCGCTACGCCGAGCACAACCAGGCCGCCTACCGCACGATCGTCAGCGGCGGCGTCGGCTTCGACGCCGAGGTGCACGCCATCCGGGACGGTGTGCGCGAGGCAATCGTCACGACCATCGCCGAGGGCGCGTACGGGCGTGCCGACCTCTCCCCGCTGGCCCGGATGGGCCTGGTGGCCTGGGTGTGCAGCGTCGAGGGCGCCGCCCTGGACTGGATCGACCGCCCCACGCTCTCCCGCGACACCATGCGCGAGCTGCTGGTGAAGACGCTGGGCGGCGCCATGCGTGCCATCGAGGAGCTCGACCCCGCCCACCCGGCCCCGCCGCCCGCCCGCCGGGAGGCGTGACGAAGGGGCGGGAGCTCGTGGTCCCCCGCCCCAAGTCCCCCCTCGCGGGGGCTAGTTGATGGCCCTGATCAGCTCACCGCCTGCGGTGTCACCGCTCAGTTCCCAGAAGAACGTGCCGCCCAGACCCTGCTGGTTCTTGTACGTCATCTTCGTCGCGATGGTCGCCGGGGTGTCGTAACTCCACCAGTTGTTCCCGCACTTGGCGTAGGCCGTGCCGCCCACGGTGCCGGTGGCCGGGCACTTGGTCCTGAGCACCTTGTAGTCCTCGATGCCCTGCTCGTAGGTGCCCGCGGCGGGGCCGGTCGCCGTACCGCCGGGCGCCGACTGTGTGACTCCGGTCCAGCCGCGGCCGTAGAAGCCGATGCCGAGCAGAAGCTTGGCGGACGGGATGCCGAGGCCCTTGAGCTTGGCGATGGTCGCCGAGGTGTAGGTGTTGGCCTTCGGGATGCCCGCGTAGGAGTTGAGCGGTGAGTGCGGAGCCGTCGGGCCGGTGGCGTCCCAGGCGCCGAAGTAGTCGTAGGTCATGGGGTTGTACCAGTTCACGTACGGGGCGGCGCCCGCGTAGTCCGCCGCGTCGATCTTGCCGCCGGCGGTGGCGTCGGCCGTGATCGCCGCGGTGACCAGGTTGCCGGTGCCGAACTTGGCGCGCAGGGCCTGCATCAGGTTCTTGAAGGCCGCCCGGCCGCTGGTGTCGCAGGTGGCGCCGCAGGCGTTGGGGTACTCCCAGTCGATGTCGATGCCGTCGAAGACGTCCGCCCACTTGGAGTTCTCGACGAGGTTGTAGCAGGACTGGGCGAACGCGGCCGGGTTCCGTGCCGCCTCGCCGAAGCCGCCCGACCAGGTCCAACCGCCGAAGGACCACAGGACCTTGAGGTTCGGGTGCTTCTTCTTCAGCTCGCGCAGCTGGTTGAAGGTGCCGCGCAGCGGCTGGTCCCAGGTGTCGGCGACGCCGTCCACCGACTCGGCCGCGGTGTAGGTCCGTTCGGTGGCGGCGTAGTTGTCGCCGATCACGCACTTGCCGCCGGTGACGTTGCCGAAGGCGTAGTTGATGTGGGTGAGCTTGGCCGCGGAGCCCGACGTCTCGATGTTCTTGACGTAGTACTTGCGGTCGTAGGTGCCCCATTCGGTGAAGTAGCCGATCACCTTGGAGCCGGCGGTCACCTCCGGGGCGGAGGACTTGGCGGTGGCCGTGCCCGCGCCGGCCAGCAGCCCGGCGCCGAGGACGGCCGCGCACGCGGCGGAGATCAGGGATCGGAACCGGGCACGGGGGCGGTGCGAAGTGTGCATCGGGTGTCTCCTCGTGGGGGAGAGGGGAACGCGCGCCGATTGGCATGAACGCGGTAAAGCGTTGGTCCGCACAGTAGGAGGACTAGACCAGTGCGGTCAATGGTTCGGACCAATTTGGCGACCTCGCCGTTCGCCCGTGGATTATTCTTGGAGTAAGCGGTCGTTAACTGGTGACGGGATGCCTGCGATCGGGCATACTCACAGCGCGCAGCCGCTGGTCAGCCGCTTCCGAGACCCGGGAGAGCGAGCATCGGCCGACATCAGTCAGACCCGGCGGAGTCGCCCCACCCAAGGCGCACACCCGTCGATGTGCCCGACAGGGAGGAGAGCGTCGCCATGCCCGACCACGCCCCGCAGCCGGTGGACCGTCAACTGCCCACGGACGAGGCCCGGGACTTGATCTCGCTCGTCCGCGACATCGCCCAGCGTGAGATCGCCCCGAAGGCGGCCGAGGAGGAGGACGCCGGACACTTCCCGCGCGAGGTCTTCACCCTGCTCTCCGAATCCGGCCTGCTCGGCCTGCCCTACGACGCCGAGTACGGCGGCGGCGACCAGCCGTACGAGGTCTACCTCCAGGTCCTCGAAGAGCTCGCCATGGCCCGCCTCACCGTCGGCCTCGGCGTCAGCGTGCACACGCTGGCCTCCTACGCGCTCGCCGCCTACGGCACCAAGGAGCAGCAGGTCGAGCACCTGCCCGCGATGCTCGGCGGGGGCCTGCTGGGCGCCTACTGCCTGTCCGAGCCCTCGTCCGGTTCGGACGCCGCGTCCCTGCGCACCAAGGCCGTACGGGACGGCGAAGACTGGGTCATCACCGGCACCAAGGCCTGGATCACCCACGGCGGCATCGCCGACTTCTACACGGTCATGGCCCGCACCGGCGAGGACGGCCCGCGCGGGATCACCGCCTTCCTGGTGCCCGGTGACGCGGCGGGTCTGAGCGGCGCCGCGCCCGAGAAGAAGATGGGCATGAAGGGCTCGCCGACCGCGCAGGTCCACTTCGACGGCGTCCGGGTCCCGGACGACCGGCGGCTCGGCGAGGAGGGGCAGGGCTTCGCGATCGCCCTGTCCGCGCTGGACTCCGGGCGGCTCGGCATCGCGGCCTGTGCGATCGGGGTGGCCCAGGCGGCCCTGGACGAGGCCGTGGCGTACGCCACCGGGCGGCGGCAGTTCGGGCGGCCGATCTCCGACTTCCAGGGGCTGCGCTTCATGCTCGCCGACATGGCGACCCAGATCGAGGCGGGCCGCGCGCTGTACCTGGCCGCCGCGCGCCTCAGGGACGCGGGCCGGCCGTTCGCCAAGCAGGCGGCCATGGCCAAACTGCACTGCACGGACGCGGCGATGAAGGTGACCACCGACGCCGTCCAGATCCTCGGCGGCTACGGCTACACCGCCGACTTCCCGGCCGAGCGCTACATGCGCGAGGCCAAGGTGCTCCAGATCGTCGAGGGCACCAACCAGATCCAGCGCATGGTCATCGCCCGTCACCTCGCGGGTCCCGAGGGGCGCTGAACTGCCCCGGCCGCACTGTCGGCGCCGCCAGCCGGACCCACTCCGGGTCGTGGCGGCCCGGCAGGGTGCGGCCGCGGTCGGCCCAGGTCCGCAGCAGATCACGGTAGATGGGCGGGTCCTGGAGCTGCGGCGGCGCCGGCTGGGGCGGCGGGGCCCGATGCGGCGGAGGGGGCTGCGGAACCGATTCTGCGGGTGGTGGCACGAAGATGCGTCGCTGACGCCCGGTCGTTGAATATGTGGGGGTCATACCAGGGGAACGCGGGGGCGACCGGGCAGGTCACCGATGGACGGAATCGGGCGTGCGTTCGCGGGCGTCCGGTTCCTTCTCTGGCCACCCGAGGTTGCCTGACGTACCGTCAGGCCAGCCCGCCTCCAGGGAGGTTTCCCGTGGCCGACGACGACCGCCCGGTACCGCTCGACGAGTACCCCGTGCACCAGGTCCCGCTGTCCATGAAGCATGTCGCGACCGGCGACCGGAACGCCTACGACCGCTGCATCTTCCACGTCCTCGACCACCGGGGGCGAGCCCTGCTGATCCTCGGCCTCGGGGTGTATCCCAACCTCGGGGTGATCGACTCCTACGCGACCCTGCGCGTGGGCGACACCCTGCACGCGGTACGGGCCTCGGACGCGCTCGGCGACGATCGGATGCGGCTCGCCGTCGGACCGCTGAGGATCGAGGTCGAGCGGCCGCTGAGCCGACTGCGGCTGGTCGGCGAGGACGACTCCCTGTCGTACGACCTGACCTGGACCGCCGACTTCCCGGCCCTGTGGGAACCCCATCACCTCCAGCGCCGCGGTGACCGGCTGACCCTCGAAGGGCGCCGGTTCGTGCAGGCGGGAAGCGTGGCAGGCGTGATCCGCGCGGCCGGCGAGGAGTTCCGGGTCACCGCCGCCGAGTGGACCGGCACCCGCGACCGCAGCTGGGGCGTGCGGCCCGTACCGGGGGAGGAGGGTGGACGGCTCGCCGAGGAGCACCCGACCGAGGGCTTCCACTGGATCTGGTGCCCGGTCCGGTTCGAGGACCGGTTCCTGATGGTGATCGTCCAGGAGGACGCGGACGGGCACCGCTCACTGAACGAGGCGACCCTGGTCCGCCCCGGCCGGCGTGACCGCCAACTCGGCTGGCCCCAGGCCGAGATCACCTACCGCCCGGGCACCCGCCACCCCGAACGCGCCGTCGTCCATCTCGGCGACGTCCGCAAGCCCCAGGAACTGGAGGTGGAGGTCCTCACCTCCTCCCCGCTTGCCATCGGCGCCGGCTACCCGCCCGCCGACGACTGGCAGCACGGCACCTGGCAGGGGCGCGGCTGGGTCGACCGGCGCACCTACGACCTCACCGAGGCGCACCCCCTGACCGCGTACGGCGTCACCGACCACGCGGCGCGCTTCCACCTGGACGGACAGGTCGGCCACGGCATCTTCGAGCACGGCTCGTTCGGGCGGCACGACCCGAGCGGCTTCACGGACTTCACGTCGGTCGCACCGTAGGGGGTTCACCTCATGGCAGCCACAGCACCCCGCCCGCGCACCACCACCCGCGACCCGGAGGAGATCGCCCACCGCCTCACCGCCTGGCTCGGCACCCGGCTGCCCGGCGCCAAGGCGGTCGGCGTCACCGTCCCCGCGTCGAACGGCCTGTCCAGCGAGACCCTGCTCTTCGACATCGAGCACCCCGAACCCCCGGTGCGGGGCTGTGCGTTGCGGCTCGCGGCGGATCCGGCGGCGTACACCGTCTTCCCGGTGTACGACATGCCGCGCCAGTACCGGACGATGCGTGTCGTCGCCGAACGCACGGACGTGCCCGTGCCGAAGGTGCTGTGGCTGGAGGAGGACGCCGGCCCGCTCGGGGCGCCCTTCTTCGTCATGGAGCGCGTCGAGGGGCGCGTCCCGCCGGACGTGATGCCGTACACCTACGAGGGCAACTGGCTGCACGCGGCGAGCGACGAGGAGCGCGCGCGGCTGGAGGCGGCGACGGTGGGGCTGTTGGCCCGGCTGCATGACCAAGTGCCCGTGCGGGACGCCGAGTTCCTGGCGTTGCCCGGTGAGGGCGACGCGCTGCGCCGGCATGTCGCCGCCCAACGTGCGTACTACGAATGGGTGGTTGACGGTCTCGCCCGCTCACCGTTGATCGAGGCCGCCTTCGACCGCCTGGAGGAACTCTGGCCGCGGGAACCGGGCGCGCCGGTGCTCAACTGGGGCGACGCGCGGATCGGGAACGTCGTCTACAAGGGGTTCGAACCCGCGGCCGTCCTGGACTGGGAGATGGCGGCACTGGCTCCGCGCGAGGTCGACCTCGGCTGGACCGTCTATCTGCACCGCTTCTTCCACGACCTGACGGTCGCCTTCGGACAGCGCGGCCTGCCCGACTTCCTGCGCCGTGACCGGGTCGAGGCCCGCTATGCGGAGCTCACCGGCCACACCCCGCGCGACATGGACTTCTACACGCTGTACGCCGCCCTGCGGCACGGCGTCGTGATGCTGCGGATCGCCTACCGCCAGGCCCACTTCGGCGAAGTCGCCGTCCCGGCGGACCCGGACACACTGATCCTGCACCACGGCAGTCTGCGAGCCATGGTGCAGGGCAGCTACTGGGATTGAGTGACCGCTTCGCGGTGCGTTCAGGCGGCCTGGTTCCGCATCGCGGGCACCCGCATCGGGCGCGAGCCCGGGCCGCCGACGTGCGAGAAGGGCTGCGTCCGCCAGTCGAGCCCCTGAGGGAGCGTCAGCAGCAGGGCCGTGTCCTGCTCCTGGGGCTCGGCCGACTCGTCCGCGGAGCGGGCGTCGGCGGCACGGCGGCCGGTTCCGGCGCACACCGTCAGGCCGAACGGGTTCCACGGCGACACGCACAGCGCGTGCTCCGGCAGGACCTCCTCGTCCGCCAGCAGGGCGATGGGCTGCGCGCAGTCCGGGCAGATCACCCGGTACATCTCGAAGGTGTCGTACGCGTCGAACTCGTCGTCGGCGAGGTCGGATACGTCGGGTTCGACGCCCTCCGGCTCGGGCTCGACGACAAGCTGCGGGCGCTTGGGTGCGGTACGACCAGGGCGCTTAAGACTCTGCATGGGATTCTCCCCCTCGGGCTGGGCCGTTCAGGCACTGCGGCCTCGACCACAGCAAGCACTTCCCGCCACGTCTTGGCGGTAATCACGGCAACATCACAGAGGTCGCCCGAGAGCTGTGGCGTTCGTCACATGCCGCGCGCAGGTGCCCGGCGCGGCCGGTTTGTCCCCCAGGCGGCTCACAGACTTCACGCGGTCACATCACAAACCGGGCATGACCTGGGCCGCTCAGGTATCCGAGGAGATCAGACGCACTGTAGGTTCTTGCGCCATGGAGGAGCTGGACCGACAAATTGTGCAGCTGCTCGTCAAGGACGGGCGGATGAGCTACACCGATCTGGGCAAGGCCACGGGCCTGTCCACGTCCGCCGTGCACCAGCGGGTGCGACGGCTGGAGCAGCGTGGCGTCATCCGCGGCTATGCCGCCGTGGTCGACCCCGAGGCCGTGGGGCTGCCCATGACGGCCTTCATCTCGGTGAAACCGTTCGACCCCAGCGCACCCGACGACATCGCGGACCGCCTCGCCGGCGTGCCCGAGATCGAGGCCTGCCACAGCGTCGCCGGCGACGAGAACTACATCCTCAAGGTGCGCGTGGCCACCCCGCACGAGCTGGAGGAACTGCTGGCCCGGCTGCGGTCGCTGGCCGGGGTCTCCACGCGGACGACGGTGGTGCTCTCCACCCCCTACGAGGCACGGCCGCCCCGTATCTGACCCCACCTGCGTGTCGGACGGCCGGCACGAGGCGGGAGACTGTCCCCCATGAGTGAGCGCACCGCCGAGTCCGAGCCGAAGACCGTCCTGCTCCGCCGCGGAGAAGTCCACAGCCCCGCCGACCCGTTCGCCACGGCGATGGTCGTCGAGCACGGCCAGGTCGCCTGGGTCGGCTCGGAAGGCGCCGCCGACGCCTTCGCGGACGGCGTGGACGAGGTCGTGGATCTGGACGGCGCGCTCGTCACCCCGGCCTTCACCGACGCCCATGTGCACACCACCGCCACGGGCCTCGCCCTGACCGGCCTCGACCTGTCCGCCGCCCCATCCCTGGAGGCGGCCCTGGCCCTCGTACGGGACTTCGCCGCCGCCCGCCCCCAGGACCGCGTCCTGCTGGGCCACGGCTGGGACTCCTCCCGCTGGCCCGGCGGCCGCCCCCCGACGCGGGCCGAGCTCGACGAGGCCGCCTCGGGGCGCCCGCTGTACCTGTCGCGCATCGACGTCCACTCGGCGGTCGTGACGACGGCCCTGCTCGACATGACGTCCTTGGGGCGCGTGGACGGCCCGCTCACCGCCGACGCCCACCACACCGTCCGGGCGACAGCGCTCGGCGCGGTCACGCCCGCACAGCGCGTCGAGGCCCAGCGCGCCGCCCTCGCCCACGCCGCCTCCCTCGGCATCGGCACCCTCCACGAGTGCGGCGGCCCGGACATCTCCTCCGAGGACGACTTCACCGGCCTGCTGCGGCTCGCCGCCGAGGAGCCCGGCCCCCGCGTGGTCGGCTACTGGGCGGAACAGGACGTCGACAAGGCCCGGGCCCTCGGCGCGGCCGGCGCGGCGGGGGACCTGTTCGTCGACGGCGCCCTCGGCTCGCACACCGCCTGTCTGCACCAGGCCTACGCCGACGCCGACCACACCGGCATCGCCTACCTCGACGCCGGAGCCGTGGCCGCCCACGTCGCCGCCTGCACCGAGGCGGGCCTCCAGGCCGGCTTCCACGCGATCGGCGACGCCGCCGTCACCGCGGTCGTCGAGGGCGTGCGGGCCGCCGCCGAGAAGCTGGGCCTCGCCCGCATCCGCGCCGCCCGCCACCGCGTCGAGCACGCCGAGCTGCTCACCCCCGAGACGATCGCGGCCTTCGCCGAGCTCGGCCTGACCGCCTCCGTCCAGCCGGCTTTCGACGCGCTGTGGGGCGGCGAGGACGGCATGTACGTACGGCGCCTGGGTACCGACCGGGCCCGCGCCCTGAACCCCTTCGCGGCCCTGCTGCGGGCCGGTGTGCCCCTCGCCTTCGGCTCCGACAGCCCGGTCACCCCCCTGGACCCCTGGGGCACGGTCCGCGCGGCCGCTTTCCATCAGACGCCCGAGCACCGCGTCTCGGTCCGGGCCGCGTTCACCGCG
This sequence comes from Streptomyces sp. NPDC079141, assembly GCF_040686775.1. Taxonomy (NCBI): domain Bacteria; kingdom Bacillati; phylum Actinomycetota; class Actinomycetes; order Kitasatosporales; family Streptomycetaceae; genus Streptomyces; species Streptomyces sp. NPDC079141. The sequence continues at coordinate 228,317 of NZ_JBFBLP010000011.1, forward strand.
CACACGCGCGGCGGCTGGCGCGCGGTCGGCCGGGACGACGCGGGCGTCCTGGTCCCCGGCGCCCCCGCCGACTACGCCGTATGGCGCACCGGTGAACTAGTGGTCCAGGCGCCGGACGACCGGGTTGCGCGCTGGTCGACCGACCCCCGCTCCGGCACCCCCGGCCTGCCCGACCTGACACCCGGCCGTGACCTGCCCGTCTGTCTGCGCACGGTGGTCGGCGGACGGACGGTGTTCGTACGGCCGGGCGAGTGATCTCCCGCGCCCTCGTGCGGCCGATCGTGCGTCACCGTCGCCTCGCACGACCTGCGCATCCTCCGCGCTGACCAGGCAGTTGAGGAAAGAATCGCAGGTCAAACGACTGTTGACAGCCGACGGCAGCGGGCCGGTAGGTTCTGCCGAGTCCACCACCGGACGCCCGACCGGGGAACGACAAAACCTTCAGGTCCTCGCCTCAGCGCCGCTGGGTCAGGGACGGTGTGCCGCACCGGGGCACCGCCACTGGGAGCCAGGCTCAGCGCCCGCGCCGCGGCGAGGGAACGTTCCGGCCGGTCGGGGAGGTGTGACCCCGGGTGGGGCCCGGGCGCTCAGTAGACAACGGCTTTCGGTCGACCCGCAGCCAGCGGGCCCCAGGTCGGCCCGAAGGGCGCCGGGCCCCCATCCGCAGGACACATGATCCGAAAAGCTGAGCCCTACCCCGTTCTTCTGGAATCGACACCACCATACGAACGGGATGTCACGTCATAGCAGGCCGCGGCCACTATGGTGGACGTCTGCGGACGGACACGAAGGGGCAGCAGTGAACGACGGCGACGAGACCCGCGAGGCGCGGGACTCAGGGAGGCGGTTCGGCCCGCTCGGCACGGCATTGGTGATCATCCCGACCTACAACGAGGCGGAGAACATCAAGGCCATCGTCGGCCGGGTGCGCAGCGCCGTGCCCGAGGCGCACGTTCTCGTGGCCGACGACAACAGTCCCGACGGCACCGGCAAGCTCGCCGACGAACTCGCCGCCGAGGACGACCACGTCCAGGTGCTCCACCGCAGGGGCAAGGAGGGGCTTGGCGCCGCCTATCTCGCGGGCTTCCGCTGGGGCCTGGAGAAGGGCTACGGAGTCCTGATCGAGATGGACGCCGACGGCTCCCACCAGCCCGAGGAACTGCCCCGTCTGCTCACCGCGCTCAAGGGCGCCGACCTGGCCCTCGGCTCCCGCTGGGTGCCCGGCGGACGGGTCGTCAACTGGCCCAAGAGCCGGGAGTTCATCTCCCGCGGCGGCAGCCTCTACTCGCGCATGGCCCTCGACCTGCCGCTGCGCGACATCACCGGCGGCTACCGCGCCTTCCGCCGCGAGACCCTGGAGGGCCTCGGCCTCGACGACGTCGCCTCCCAGGGCTACTGCTTCCAGGTCGACCTCGCCCGCCGCGCGGTGAAGGCCGGCTATCACGTCGTGGAGGTGCCCATCACCTTCGTCGAGCGTGAGCACGGCGACTCCAAGATGAGCCGCGACATCCTCGTGGAGGCGCTGTGGCGGGTCACGACCTGGGGCGCCAAGGAGCGGGTCGGCAAGCTGCTGGACCGCACCAAGCCGTCCCGGACGCCGCCCGCGGAGCCGAGCGACCCGACCGGGCCGTCCCGGACGCCGCCCGCGGAGCCGACCAAGCCGTCTCAGACGCCGCCGTCGTAGCCCTACGCCGCACAAGCCCCGTTGATCATCCCCTTATCCCGCACTGAGCCGGGGCCAGGCACACTGGATGCATGACGACTGGCGCTCCGACTCCCACGCATCCCGCCCGGCCCCGGCGCTCCCGGCTGCGCAGGTTCCTGCCGCTCGGCATCGCCGCCTGGCTGGTGCTGGAGATCTGGCTGCTGACCGTGGTCGCGGGCGCGGCGGGCGGCCTCACCGTGTTCCTGCTCCTGCTCGCCGGCGTCGTGCTCGGCTCGGTGGTGATCAAGCGGGCGGGCAGGCGCGCCTTCCAGAAGCTGAACGAGGCCCTGCAGAACGGCGGGACCCCCGCCGAGGGCGGCGGTGGCAACGGTCTGATGATGCTCGGCGGCCTGCTGCTGGTCCTGCCCGGGCTGATCTCGGACGTGGTGGGCCTGCTCCTGCTGGTCCCGCCGGTGCAGAAGGGGCTGAGCCGGTATGCGGAGCGCTCCCTGGAGCGCAGGTTCCGCCAGGCCGGCCCCGGCACCCTCGGCGACGCCTTCCAGCAGGCTCGTATTCACCGGCCCGACGGAAAGGTCGTGCAGGGTGAGGTCGTCAGGGACGAGCCGGGGGACACCCCGCCGGAGCCGCGTCCGCCGCTGACCCACTGAGCCGGACGCACACCGAGCGCCCCGGACACACGCGAAGAACCGCGGGCGCCGTACTTGAACGTACGGCGCCCGCGGTTCTTGTTGTGCGTATCGGGTTCCGGTCCCGGCAGAACTAGGCCGACTTGCGGCTGTCCCTGGGGTGGACCGCGATGTTCATCGCGCCGGAACGCAGAACGGCCAGGCGCTCCTCAAGGACCTCTTCGAGCTCCTCGCGGGTGCGCCGTTCCATCAGCATGTCCCAATGCGTACGCGCGGGCTTGGCCTTCTTCTCCTCAGGGCCGTCGCCGTCAACGAGGAGTGCCTGGGCCCCGCAGACCTTGCACTCCCACTCCGGCGGGATCTCCGCCTCGACCGAGAAGGGCATCTCGAACCGGTGCCCCTTCTCGCATGCGTACTCCACGGCCTGGCGCGGGGCCAGGTCGATGCCGCGGTCCGTCTCGTAGCTGGTCACCACGAGGCGCGTGCCGCGAAGAGCTCGCTCACTCATGAATCGTGCCTCCCGGGCTTGTCGCCCACAGGACAGGTGTCGCTGTCGTCGTCATCCGGTCAACGTCCGGTCGGCGGTAAAGATTCCCGTTCCGGGTCATGCGTCGCCGTCGTAGCCGCCCCTTGTTGTACCCACCAGCGCCCGGTTTGTCACATCTGCTAGCAGATGTCACCCAGCGTTTCGGCATCTTTGACGCGCAGTAACGGTACGCCTGGCAGGCCAAACGCGTACACTACAGCCCTTTCGCGCTGAACGCTAAATCCTCTCGGGAATCGGGTTGCCCGCGTCGTGGATCGCCCGCCGGACCGGAACCCGGGCGAGCAGCACGAATCCGACGGCGAAGAAGGCCACCAGCGAGATGATCGCGTCCCGGTAGCTGCCGGTCAGCTGGTAGGTGAGCCCGAACAGCAGCGGGCCGAGCCAGCTCATGCCGCGGTCGCTCACCTCGTACGCCGAGAAGTACTCGGCCTCCTTGCCCGGCGGGACGAGATGGGAGAACAGGGAGCGGGACAGTGCCTGGCTGCCGCCCAGTACCAGCCCGATGCCGGCCGCCAGCACGAAGAAGAACACCGGTGCCCCGGCCGGCAGGAAGTACCCCGCCGCCAGTGTCACCGTCCATGCGACCAGCGAGCCGAGGATGGTGCGCTTGGCGCCGTACGTCCGGGCCAGCCGCCCCATCAGCAGAGCGCCCGCCACCGCCAGCAGCTGGACCAGCAGCACCGCGCCGATCAGCGTCGACTGCCCGAGCCCCAGTTCCTCGGAGCCGTAGACCGAGGCCTGGGTGATCACGGTCTGGATGCCGTCGTTGTAGACGAGGTAGGCCAGCAGGAACGCCAGTGTCAGCGGATGGCGGCGCATGTCGCGGATCGTCGCCGCGAGCTGCCGGAAGCCGGACGCGGTCGTCCGCTTGGCGGGGGAGGCGCGGCGGTCGCGCAGTCTGCGCAGCGGTACGAGGGTGAAGGCGCCCCACCACAGACCCGCCGACGCCAGACAGATACGGACGGCCGTGGTCTCGGAGACGCCGAAGGAGTCGTGCGCCAGATAGAGGACCAGGTTCAGGACAAGGACCAGGGCTCCCGCGGCGTAACCGAAGGCCCAGCCCCGGGAGGAGACCGCGTCGCGCTCCTCGGGCGGGGCGATCTGCGGCAGATAGGAGTTGTAGAGCATCATCGCCACGGACTGCGCCGCGTTCGCGACCACCAGCAGCAGGCCGCCGAGGAGATAACGGTCGCCGTCGAGGAAGAACATGGCCGCCGTCGCCGTGGCCCCGGTGTACGCGGCGGCCGCCAGCAGGGGCTTCTTGCGGCCGCTGCGGTCGGCGGCGGCGCCCACCAGGGGCATCACCAGCACCGCCACGATCACCGACAGGGACACCGAGTAGGCGAAGAAGGACCCGGCCCGCACGGGGATGCCGAGGGGATGGACGAACCCGTCGGCGTCCGCGGCCTCCTCGGCCACCGACGTCAGATAGGGGCCCAGGAACACGGTGAGCACGCTCGTCGAATAGACGGAGCACGCCCAGTCGTAGAAGTACCAGCCGCGCTGCTCGTGCCGCCGCCCGGCGGCCTCCTCGGCCGCCTTCGTCTCCATGGTGCCGGTGTCCACCCGCGCCCTCGCTTCCCCGTCCGGGCCGCGGGCCGCCGGGTCAGACCCAGACGCCCCGGTCCTCCATGACCTTGCGCAATGTCTCGATGTGATCGGTCATGATGCCATCGACGCCGAGGTCCAGGAGCCGGTGCATACGGTCCTCCTCGTTGACCGTCCACACATGCACCTGAAGCCCGCGCGCGTGGGCGGTGCGCAGGAAGCGGTGGTCGACGACCTGGATGCCGGACTGCATCTCGGGAACCTGCGCGGCGACCGCCGAGCGGCGCACCGCCGCGGGCACGCCCCAGGAGCGCAGCCGCAGATTGAGCACGCCGCGGGTGCCGTAGGAGGTGGCGAGCTTGGGCCCGGCCAGCCGCTGGGCCCGCACCACGCGCGCCTCGGAGAAGGAGCCGAGGCAGATCCGGTCCCAGGTGCGGGTGCGCTCGATCAGGTCGAGGAAGGGCAGCAGCGCGGACTCCGACTTGACGTCGACGTTCCACCGCGCCTCGGGGAAGGCCTCCAGCAGCTCCTCGAAGAGGGGTACCGGTTCCTGCCCGGCCACGCGCGCGTGCCGTACGTCCGCCCAGGGCAGGTCGGCGATCCTGCCCGCCCCGTCGGTCACCCGGTCCAGCGTGGAGTCGTGGAAGGCGACCAGCTTGCCGTCGCGGGTGGCGTGGACGTCGGTCTCCAGGTACCGGTAGCCCAGGTCCACCGCGCGCCGGAACTGCAGCTGGGTGTTCTCCAGGCCCTCGGCGTCGCCGCCGCGGTGGGCGAAGGGGATCGGGCCCGGATGGTCGAGATAGGGGTGGCGTATCGGCGTGCTCACCGTCGCAGTATGGCCCGACGGGGTTGACCGGTGGCAACGACCGTGCTGCCGCCGGGTGCCTGGGGGACGGCGAAGACGCGCAGGAAGAGCTGGGCGAGCGGGCCGATGGTCAGCGCGTAGAGCAGCGTGCCGACGCCGATCGTGCCGCCCAGGAGGAAGCCGGAGACGACCACCGCGATCTCGACGGCCGTACGCATCAGCCGGATCGAGCGGCCGGTGCGCTGGTGCAGCCCCGTCATCAGGCCGTCGCGCGGGCCCGGACCGAAGCGGGCGGCGATGTAGAGGCCGGTGGCCGCGCCGTTCAGGACGATGCCGGCGACGAGAAGGGGTATCCGGACGGAGAGGGAGTGCACCTCGGGGAGCGCGGCCAGCGTGCCGTCCATGGCGATGCCGACCACGAACACATTGGAGACGGTGCCGAGGCCCGGCCGCTGGCGCAGCGGGATCCACAGCAGGAGCACCGCGGCGCCCACGATGATCGACACGACGCCGATCGTGAGGCCGGTCAGCTCGGCGAGGCCCTGGTGCAGCACGTTCCAGGGCTCCAGGCCGAGGCCCGCTTCGACGAGCAGCGCCGAGCTAGCCCCGTACAGCGCGAGACCGGCGTACAGCTGGATCAACCGTCGCCCGAGGCGGCCTGTAGTGGACAAGAGAGTCCCCCCTGTGGTGGTAGTGGCCTGGTTCATGACACCCTGTGGCTTGAGGTGAACGGCCATCCAGGGCCAATTCGGGGAAGGTGGACTGATTTCCATGGCGCAGTGGACTTCGGCGGTGGGGCCGGCTCAGCTCGCCCGGCTGCTCAGCTCCCAGCAGGACCGCCCCGCGGGGCCCGGCACGCGCCGCCCGCCCGCCTATCGCGCGCTCGCCGACGGCATCCGGCTGCTGGTCCTGGAGGGGCGGGTGCCGGTGGCAGCCCGGCTGCCCGCGGAGCGCGAACTGGCCCTCTCCCTGTCCGTCAGCCGTACGACGGTCGCCGCGGCCTACGAGGCGCTGCGCACCGAGGGCTTCCTGGAGTCCCGGCGCGGAGCCGGCAGCTGGACCGCCGTCCCGGCCGGAAACCCGCTGCCCGCGCGCGGGCTCGAACCCCTGCCGCCCGAGGCCCTCGGCTCGATGATCGACCTGGGCTGCGCGGCCCTTCCCGCGCCCGAGCCCTGGCTCACCCGGGCCGTGCAGGGCGCCCTGGAGGAACTGCCGCCGTACGCCCACACGCACGGCGACTACCCGGCCGGACTGCCCGCGCTCCGCGCGATGATCGCCGAGCGGTACACCGCGCGCGGGATCCCGACCATGCCCGAGCAGATCATGGTGACGACCGGGGCGATGGGCGCCATCGACGCCATCTGCCACCTCTTTGGCGGGCGGGGCGAGCGCATCGCGGTCGAGTCGCCGTCGTACGCCAACATTCTTCAGCTGATGCGGGAGGCGGGCGCCCGCCTGGTGCCCGTCGCCATGGCCGAGGGGCTGGACGGCTGGGACATGGACCGCTGGCGGCAGGTGCTGCGCGACGCGGCGCCCCGGATCGCCTATGTCGTCGCCGACTTCCACAACCCGACCGGCGCGCTCGCCGGCGACGACCAGCGGCGGCAGATGGTGGACGCGGCACGCTCGGCCGGGACGGTGCTGGTCGCCGACGAGACGATGAGCGAGCTCTGGCTCGACGAGGATGTCGACATGCCCCGGCCGGTCTGCGCCTTCGACCCGGCCGGGGCCACCGTCATCACCGTCGGCTCGGCCAGCAAGGCGTTCTGGGCGGGGATGCGCATCGGATGGGTGCGGGCGGCGCCGGACGTGATCCGCAGCCTGGTCGCCGCGCGTGCCTATGCCGACCTGGGGACACCGGTGCTGGAGCAGCTCGCGGTGAACTGGCTGTTCAGCACGGGCGGTTGGGAGCAGGCCGTCGAGCTGCGCCGGCATCAGGCCCTTGAGAACCGGGAGGCGCTGGTCACCGCGGTGCGGCGGGAGCTGCCCGACTGGGAGTTCGAGGTCCCGAAGGGCGGACTCACCCTGTGGGTCCGCACGGGCGGACTGTCCGGCTCACGCCTTGCCGAGGCGGGCGAGCGGGTGGGCGTCCGTGTGCCCTCCGGACCGCGGTTCGGAGTCGACGGCGCCTTCGAGGGGTATGTGCGGCTGCCGTTCACCGTGGGCGGAGCGGTGGCGGAGGAGGCCGCGGTACGGCTGGCCGCGGCGGCGCGGCTGGTGGAGAGCGGCGGGACCGCGGGCGGGGAGACGCCTCGGACGTTCGTGGCCTGATCCCGCCGGCACTGCCTCGTCGTCCGGTTCGACAACTAGGACGTCGGCTGGGGAGTCTCCGCCACCAAGGCCTCGGCCGGGACCGGCTCGGGGTGCTCTTCCGCGTCCGCCGGGGTCGTGCGCGGCGGAAGCAGGTCCAGGACCGCCTGGCGGTGGGTGTCGCTCGTGGCGTCGTCGTAGGGGTCCGGGGTGGCCGGGACCTGGAGGCGCAGGACGGGGCCGGTGCCCAGGCGGGCGTAGCCGCGGCCCGGGGGGACCTGGGCGATCGGGGTGGTCTGCGCGGGTGCGCCCAGGACCGCCGTGAGCTGGTCGGCCGTGGCGGGTCCCAGGACGGCACGCGCGCGTGTGTGCTGCCGTACGGGCTCGCTCAGGAGTTCCGCGCTGTCGAACTGGTCGGCCACGACCACCGTGACGTTCGCCGCGCGGCCGTGCCGCAGGGGCACCTGGAGCAGGGACTGGGGATCCTTGTGGCCGTCGGCGGCGGCGAGGTGGGCGAAGGCGGTCGGGCGGTCCAGGAGGATCCACAGGGGGCGCTTGGTGTCCTCGGGCGGCGGGTGGCCGGCCTGGCGGGCGCGGTTGATGGCGATCAGCCGGCGCTCCGTCTCGTGCGCGGCCCACTCCAGGCTGGCCAGCGCTCCGGCCGCCGCGCACTCCACCGCGAGCACGCCGTCGCGGCCGGTCAGGCAGGCGTACTCGCCGGTGCCGCCGCCCTCGACGATGACGACGTCGCCGTACTGGAGCGCCTGGAGGGCGATCGAGCGGAGCAGGGTGGAGGTGCCACTGCCGGGCTGGCCCAGGACCAGCAGATGGGGCTCGGTGGAGCGGATTCCGGTGCGCCAGACGACCGGCGGCATGTCGCGCTGCTCCTCGCCGTGGGTGAGGGGGAGCGTGCGCTGGACCTCGCCGGGGTCGGTGAAGCCGAGCACCGTCTCGCCGGGGGCGGTGACGAAACGCTGGGCGGCGATGTCGGTGGGCAGCGGCGGCAGGACCGCGAGGGAGAGCTGGTTGCCCTCCTCGTCCCAGGTGAAGCGGTATTCGCGGCCGCGTCCCGACTTCGCGGTGAGCAGGTGCTCGATGCGGCCGCGGGCCTCGGGCTCGCCGTCGGTGAAGTAGGCCGGGTAGCGGATCGTGAGGCTTGTGACGCGTCCGGAGGCGTCGAACTCGTACCCCGGGAAGACGTTCTCCCACTCACCGCCGTGGGAGTACAGCGGGGCGGGGTCCTCGGCCGCCGAGAAGTACGGGACGAGGGCCTCGTACAGCGACTTCAGGCGCTCCGTCTGGGACTCGTCGGGGCCTTCGGGCGCCGGTGGGGTGCGGTCCCGGCCCTGCCAGGCTGCCGCCGCCATCAGCGTGATGACGGCGAGCAGCGGGCCGTACGGCACGAGCGCCACGACCAGGATCACCGAGGCCACCAGGAACAGCAGCGGCCCGCGCTTGTCCTTGGGGGTGTCGGCCCACTTGCGCCGCCCGGCCGCTGCCAGCCGGCGCAGTCCGCGGGTGATCGTGATCAGTGGATGGAGGACGTCGGTGGCGCTGTCGGCCGCCGTCCGGGCCAGCTCCCGGCTCCGGGCGATCTGCGCGCTGCCTGTACTCAGGATGCGGGGGAGGGGGCGCCGGGCCACTGGTGTCTCCTGAAGGTGCGTACGGACGGGACGTGCGGCGTCAGAACTTGATGCCGCCGAGGAGGCTCGCGAGGCTCTCGCCGCCGGCCTTGATGCTCGGGGCGATGGCGGTACTCGCGAGGTAGAAGCCGAAGAGTGCGGCCACCAGGGCGTGCGACGCCTTGAGTCCGTCCTTCTTGAAGAAGAGGAAGACGATGATGCCGAGCAGGACCACGCCTGAGATGGACAGGATCATTTGAGTTCTCCTGGTTCGTGGGGACAGTCACCATGAGTACTTCCAGGCTCACAGGATGTATCCATACGATAAAAGGTGCAAATGGGGGAATTTTCCCAGATTTCCCCCAAGTGGCGGAGCCGTCCTGGGCCGGTTGAGCTGGGCTCTTGCGTCCGACCGGGTTCGTGGTGATCTTTACCTCGGGCACAACGGGTCATGTGCCGCGGGAGCCAGTACCCTGGCGATTCACCTGAACGGTTGTAATGAGAGGCGGTCCGGCCGATGAGCGAAGCCCCCGACCCCGAGGTCGTGGAGCTGGCGACGAAGATCTTCGATCTGGCCCGGCAGGGGCGGACCGAGGCGCTCGTGGCGTACGTCGACGCGGGCGTTCCGGCCAACCTCACCAACGACCGGGGCGACTCCCTGGTGATGCTCGCCGCCTACCACGGCCACGCCGAGGCGGTGCGCGCCCTGCTCGCCCGGGGTGCCGAGGCGGACCGGGTCAACGACCGAGGCCAGACCCCGCTCGCCGGGGCCGTGTTCAAGGGTGAGACGGACGTCATCAAGGCCCTTCTGGAGGGTGGCGCCGATCCGTCGGCGGGCACTCCGTCGGCCGTCGACACCGCCCGCATGTTCGGCAAGACCGAACTGCTCGAATTGTTCGACGCACAGTGAACCGAATGTTCTGACCAGCGAAGACACAGAAAACGGGGGAGGCGGTAAAGGGCCGCCGAAATTTCGGTCGCGGCAGATGGAACTGCCGAGTCATCATGACGTCGTGATTCACGGACGCGATGGCTGGGCAGGTGTTGCCGCACCGCGCGGGCCGTGATGCGGTCCGCATGGGCCACCGACGAGAGGCAGAGGAAGATGGTCTACAGCAAGCAGGAAACGGCGGGCGCCCCGACGTGTTGTCACGCGGCCAGGTAAAGCACGATCCCCGGTTGCGTCGACGCTTGATGTGAGGCTGTTTCCCATGTTCGATCCGGTCATAGCGCCCAGCGGTACGCTGCTCGGCCTGCTTCAGCGGGGCCGCGGCGACGGAACGCTGCACGCGCTCACCGCCCCGCGAGCCGAAGCGCTCGCGGCGCTCAACCACTGCGTGCTGAGCGACCCCCGCCACGACTGGCAGGTGGAGAACCGCTCCCTCTACTACGCCCGACTCTTCCTCGACCTCAACGGCGAGCTGGACGAGATCGAGGCGCACCTCTTCGACGTCGAGGACTTCTTCGACACCGAGGAGTCACGTACCGGGCTGGCCCTCGCGGTCCTCGGTCACCTCGCCTCCTACGGCAGGCGGGACGCGCTCGAACTGCTGCGCAGGTACGCCGCCTCAGGCTCCAACTGGGCCTGGGCGCTGGACGAGCTGGCGCTCAGGGACGACGACGCCGGGCTGCGCGCCCTCGCGGCGCCCGTCCTGGCCCGGTTCGCCACCGACGCCGAGGGCGAGGCCGAACTGGCCGCGGCCGTGCGCGACGCCTTCGAGCCCCGCCCCTGGCGGCTGTGGGCCGAGGATCCGCGCGAATCCGTCGCCACGCGGGTGCGTGCCGCTCAGGAGACGGGCTGTTTCGACCGCTGGCAACGGCAGATGCGACCTACCGGGCCCCGGCCGGGGTGGAGCGTGCAGGCCGTCTTCGAGTGGGCCCAGCAGGGCGTCGAACGCGGCGCCGCACTGCATGTGCCCGCCGCCCGGTGTCTCACGGCCGTCGCCGGCCCCGAGGACCGGCCCGAGATCGTCCAGGCCGCCAAGGACGGCAGCGAGGGAGCCCGCTGCACCGCCCTGCGCTACCTGGCCGACAACAACGATCCCGATGCCCTCGACCTGATCGAGGCAGCCGTGAGCACCGGCCCGCGTCCCGTCGTGGACGCCGCCGTCGACGCCTTCGAACGCATGCGGAGCGTCGCCGCCGTGGACCGGGCGCGCGGCTGGGCCCGGCGCCCCGATCCCCTGGGTGCCTCCGCCGGACGCATGCTCGCCTGCCGTGGCGGAGCCCAGGACAGCGAACTGGTCCTCGCGGCCCTGCGGGAAGCCGTACGGGGCGAGGGACCCGACGCACCGACCCTGTGGACCCTCGTGGACGGCGCCGGACGGCTCGGCATCGCCTGCGCCGCCCCCGTCCTGCGCCATATCTACCGCGAGACGGCCTCGTCCCATCTGCGCGGCCGGACCGCCCGGGCCCTAGCCGCCACCGACCCCTCCTTCCCCTCCGGATTCGCCGTCGAGTGCCTCTGGGACTGCGAGGAGACCACCCGCGAGATCGCCGCCCGGCACGCCGAGACCGGTGACAACCGGGTCGTGGAGCGACTGCGCCGACTCGCCGCCGACCCGGCCGAGGAGGCCGAGGTCCAGACAGCCGTACGCAGCCGGATCGGGCCTGACACGCCCGCCGTGTGAACGACGGATGACCCGCGGGTCAGGCGGGCATGGACGCGGCCTGACCCGCTCGGGTGTGCAGCGCAACGCTCATGGGACGTTTGTCGTTCGGAAAGATCCACTTTGACGCGGCCACGTCCAGTACGGCGACAACACCGGTATGCGTGTCGTCATCGTGACCGAATCCTTTCCCCCCGATGTGAACGGCGTGGCCCACTGCGCGCTCCAGACCGCCCGACACCTCGTCGATCGCGGTCACGCCCCCGTCGTCGTCGCCCCCGCCCCCGCTCCCGGGCACAAGCTGGGCGCCCTTGCGCCCTGCCCCGTCGTCCATGTCCCCTCCCTCCCGCTCCCCGGCTACCCCCAGGTCCGCGTCGCTCTCCCCAGCCGACGCCTGGCCGCCACGCTCGTCGAGCACAACGCCGACCTCGTCCACCTGGCCAGCCCCTTCGTCATCGGCGTCCGCGGCATGGCGGCCGCCGCGCGGCTCGGCATCCCCGCCGTGGCCGTCTACCAGACCGACCTGGCCGGATACGCCCGCACCTACATGGGCGCCGGCGAGGCGGCCGCCTGGCGGCGCATCCGCTCCGTCCACTCGGCCTCCGACCTCACCCTCGCCCCCTCCAGCGCCTCCCTGAACGACCTGGAGGCACACGGCGTGCCCCGGGTGAAGCTGTGGCCGCGCGGTGTGGACACCGTCCGCTTCCGTCCGGAACTCCGGGACGAGGCGCTGCGCCGCGAACTCGCCCCGAACGGCGAGACGATCGTCGGCTACGTCGGTCGGCTCGCCCCCGAGAAGCACATCGAGCTCCTCGCCGGAGCCTGCGGCCTGGACGGCGTCCGGGTCGTCGTCGTGGGCGACGGGCCGAGCCGGCCCGGTCTGGAACAGGCGCTGCCCGGCGCGGTCTTCCTCGGCCGTCGCACCGGCGACGACCTCGCCCGGATCTTCGCCTCGCTGGACGTCTTCGCCCACACCGGCCCCTTCGAGACCTTCTGCCAGACCGTGCAGGAAGCCATGGCCAGCGGAGTGCCGGTCGTCGCGCCCGCCGCGGGCGGCCCGCTGGACCTGGTCGCCCACGGGCACACCGGGCTGCTGGTGCCGCCGCGCGACGCGGCCGCCGTCCGGGACGCGGTGGCGGCCCTCGCCGCCGACCCCGCCCTGCGCTCCGCCTACGGAGCCGCCGCCCGCGCCATGGTCGAGGGGCGCACCTGGGCGGCCGTCGGCGACCAGCTCATCGGCCACTACGCCGATGTGCTGGCGAGCCGCAGGACGGCGGTGGCCGCGTGAACCCCATACGCATCGTCCGTCTCGCCAACTTCGTCGCGCCCGCCTCGGGCGGGCTGCGCACCGCCCTGCGCGAGCTCGGCAAGGGCTTCAAGGCGGCCGGGCACGAGCCCGTGCTCATCGTGCCCGGTGAGAGCCACAGCGACCGCGAGACCGAGCAGGGCCGGGTCATCACCCTGCCCGGGCCGCTGCTGCCCGGCACCGGCGGCTACCGCGTCCTCACCGACAAGCGGCGCGTGGCCGCCCTCCTGGAGGAACTGGCCCCGGACCGCCTGGAGGTGTCCGACCGTACGACGCTCCGGTGGACCGGCAAGTGGGCACGGCGGGCCCGCGTGCCCGCCGTGATGGTCTCCCACGAGACCGCCGACGGCGTCCTGCGCACCTGGGGGCTGCCCGAGGGCGCCGCCCGCCGCGCCGCCGACGCCCTCAACGTCCGTACGGCGCACACCTACGCGCGCGTGGTGTGCACGACGGAGTTCGCCGAGCGGGAGTTCGTGCGGATCGGGGCGCGCAACGTCGTCCGGGCGCCGCTCGGGGTCGACCTGGTGGAACGGCACCCCGCGCTGCACGACCCCGGGCTGCGGGCACGGCACGCGCGCGGGGACGAGACGCTGCTGGTGACGTGCACCCGGCTCTCGGTGGAGAAGCGGCCCGGAACGGCGCTGGACGCGCTGGAGGCGCTGCTCGCGCGCGGGCAGCGGGCGGTGCTGGTGGTCGCCGGTGACGGCCCGCTGCGCCCACGGCTCGAACAGCGGGCACGGGAGCGCGGGTTGCCGGTGACCTTCCTCGGGCATGTCTCCGACCGCGGTCTGCTCGGCGCGCTCCAGGCGTCCGCGGACGTGTGTCTGGCGCCGGGGCCCGCGGAGACGTTCGGTCTGGCCGCCCTGGAGGCGATGGCCTGCGGCACGCCCGTGGCGGTGAGCACGTCCTCCGCGCTGCCGGAGGTCATCGGGGCCGCCGGGGCCGTCGCGGCGGACCACGGGGAGGGCTTCGCCGACGCCGTGGAGCTGCTTCTCGCCCGCCCCGCGACGGAGCGGCGCGAGGCGGCACGCGCGCGTGCGGAGTGCTTCGGCTGGGACACCGCGGTCGCGGCCTTCCTCACCGCGCACGACGTGCCGGTTCCCGGGCGCACGAGGGTGGCGGAGGGCGTCGGATGAGACCCCTGCGTTTCGCCGCCCTCGGCGACTCGCTGACCGAAGGAGTGGGCGATCCCGTCGGCGACGGGTGGCGCGGCTGGGCCGCGCTGCTCGCCGCCGGGCTCGCCGAACAGCCCGTGGAGTTCACCAACCTCGCCGTCAGCGGAGCCCAGACGCGCGACGTGCTGGAACGGCAGCTGCCCGCCGCGCTGGCACTGCGGCCGGACGTCGCCTCCGTCGTCGTCGGCGTCAACGACACCCTGCGCTGCACCTTCGACATCCGTGCCGTCGCCGCCCGGCTCGACACCGTGTACGCGGCCCTCACCGGGCAGGGCGCCGTCCTGCTCACGGCCTGCCTGCCCGACCCCGGCGCGATGCTCGGCCTGCCCGGCGCGTTGGCACGTCCGCTGGCTCGGCGGCAGCGTGCGGTGAACGCCGTCGTGCACGCGCTGTCCGAGCGGTACGAGGCGGTGCATCTGCATGCGTCCGAGGGCGCCTGGCTCACGGACCGTGCGATGTGGAGTGCGGATCGGCTGCATCCCGGTGAGCGGGGGCATCGGCAGTTGGCCCTGCGGTTCCATGCGCTGCTCGCCGAGGGCGGGCTGGCGACGGGTTTCGCGCCCTCGGCGGAGCCGGAGTTCCCTGCCCCCACGAAGTCGGCGAGTCTGTGGTGGCTCGCGACCGCGGGGACGGGGTGGGTGGCTCGGCGGTGCACCGACCTGCTGCCGCAGCTTCTTACGCTTGCCGTCGACGAGATGCGGCACCGGGCGCGGGGGACGAGTGCGCGGCTCGATGTGCGGGCCTCGGCCGCGGTGTCGGCGGCGTTGGCCTCTTTGGCGGTGCGGGAGGCGTAATTGCCCCTGAAGGGCGCCTCAGCGCCTGCGCACCTCCAAGAAGCGGACCGGCGTACCCGGTACCGCCTGGGCCGCCGCCGGAAGATCCGCCGTGCGGACCACCCCGATCACCGGGTAGCCGCCCGTGGTGGGGTGGTCGGCCAGGAACACCACCGGTCTGCCGTCGGGCGGCACCTGGACCGCGCCCAGCACCATGCCCTCGCTGGGGAGTTCGCCGGTCACCGAGCGCTCCAGGGTCGGCCCCTCGGTGCGCAGGCCGATGCGGTTGCTCGCCGGTGACACGTGGTACGTCCGCGAAGTGAAGGTTCGCGCGGCCGTCGGCGTGAACCAGCCGTTGCGCGGGCCGAGCGTCACGCGCAGGACCAGCTCCGTGGGTGGCGCGGGCTGCGGGGCGACATCCACGCGCGCGTGGAGGTGCGTCGGGTGTCCCAGCGGCAGCACCGTGCCGTCGGTGAGCGGCGGCGGGCCCAGCCCGGACAGCAGGTCCGTGGAGCGGCTGGCAAGGACCGGCTCGACGGCGATGCCGCCGCAGACGGCCACGTAGCTGCGGAGGCCGGAGACGGCCGGTCCGACGTCCAGGACGGCGCCGGCGGGGACGCGCACCGGGGCGCCCCAGGCGACCGGGCGGCCGTCCACCGTGACCCGGCAGGGCGCGCCGACGACCGCCGCCGTGATGGTCGAACGCGGGCGCAGGGCAACGCCGTTGAGGGTGGTCTCCAGCACCGCCGCCTCGGGCGCGTTGCCGACCAGGCGGTTGGCCAGGGCCGCCGCCGGACCGTCCAGGGCGCCGGAGCGGGGCACGCCGAGGTGGGCGTGGCCGGGGCGGCCCGTGTCCTGCACGGTGGTGAGGGCTCCGGCGCGTACGACGGCCAGGGCGCGGTCCGTCATGAGGACCCCACCGGACCCTCCGGAACGAACCGCACGCGCGTCCCCGGTGCCAGCAGCGCCGCCGGTACGCGCGCGTGGTCCCACAGCACCGTCTCCGTGGTGCCGATCAGCTGCCAGCCACCCGGCGAGGAGCGCGGGTACACGCCCGTGTAGGGGCCGGCGAGGGCCACCGAACCTGCGGGGACGGCCGTGCGCGGGGTGGCCCGGCGCGGTACGTCGTAGCGCGCGGGCAGGCCGGTGAGATAGCCGAAGCCGGGTGCGAAACCGCAGAAGGCGACCGTGAACTCCGTGTCCGCGTGGATGCGGGCCACCTCCTCCTCGCGCACACCCCAGTGCGCGGCGACGTCCGCGAGGTCCGGGCCGTCGTAGCGCACCGGGAGTTCGACGACCTCACGCGCGCGTGGGGGTGTGGGTGGTACCTCGGAGGCGGTCAGTTCGGAGGCCAGGCGGGCCGGGTCCGGGACGCCGTCGAGGAGGACCGTGCGGGCCGCGGGGACGATCTCGCGGACGGACAGCGAGCCCTCCGCACGGCGGCGCAGCAGCTCCGCGTGCAGTGCCTGGGCCTGCTCGCCGGAGGACACCTCGACGAGCAGGGCGCCGTCGCCGACGGGCAGCGCCCTCATGCGAAGGCCTCCACCCGGACGCCCGCCTCCTGGAGCCGCTCGCGCACCCGGTGGGCCAGGTTCACCGCGCCGGGCGTGTCGCCGTGCAGGCACAGGGAACGCGCGCGTACCGCGATGCGCGTCCCGGAGTGGGCGTCGACCGTGCCGAAGCGGGCCATGCTCACCGACCGCTCCACGACGGCGTCCGGGTCGGTGACCACGGCGCCCTCCCGGTCGCGGGGCACCAGCGTGCCCTCGTCGGTGTAGGCGCGGTCCGCGAACGCCTCCGTGACGGTCGGCAGGCCCGCCTTCTCGGCCAGTTCCAGCAGGCGCGAGCCGGGCAGCCCGAGCACGGGCAGTGAAGCGTCGGCGAGGAGCACGCCGTCGGCGACCGCGCCGGCCTGCTCCTCGTCGTGCACGACGCGGTTGTAGAGCGCGCCGTGCGGCTTGACGTACGACACGCGCGTGCCCGCCGCGCGCGCGAAGACCTCCAGAGCGCCGATCTGGTAGGCCACCTCGGCGGTGAGTTCGGCGGGCGGCACGTCCATCGCGCGCCGTCCGAACCCCGCCAGGTCGCGGTAGGAGACCTGGGCGCCGATCCGTACCCCGCGCGCGGCGGCCAGTTCGCACACCCGCCGCATGGTGGCCGCGTCCCCGGCGTGGAATCCGCAGGCCACGTTGGCACTGGTGACGACGGACAGCAGCCGCTCGTCGTCGGTGAGACGCCAGCGGCCGAAGCCCTCGCCGAGGTCGGCGTTCAGATCGATCGGGGTCATGGATCCTTCGGGTTTTCTCTCAGGCCACGCGGTACTGCTCGTCGCGGGCGTCGGTCACGAACATCTGTCCCGGTGCGTGCGTGATGGCGAACGGCGGCCGCGAGGCCGTCACGGCGGCCTGCGGGGTCACCCCGCAGGCCCAGAACACCGGGATGTCGTCGGGCGCGGCGTCCACCGGGTCGCCGAAGTCGGGGCGGCCGAGGTCGTCGATGCCGAGCCCCGCGGGATCGCCGCAGTGCACCGGGCTGCCGTGCACCGCCGGGAGCAGACTGCTCTCCCGGATCGCGGCGGCCAGGTGCTCCGGCGGGACCGGCCGCATCGACACCACCATCGGGCCGTGCAGCCGTCCCGCCGGACGGCACTGACGGTCGGTCACGTACATCGGGACATTGCGGCCCTGCTCGATGTGGCGGATCGGGACACCCGCCTCGGTCAGCGCCCACTCGAAGGTGAAGCTGCACCCGATCAGGAACGACACCAGGTCGCCGCGCCAGTGCGCCCGCACGTCCGTCGGTTCGTCCACCAGCTCACCGTCCTGCCACACCCGGTAGCGCGGCAGATCGGTGCGCAGGTCCGCGCGCTCGGCGAGGACGGTCGTGGTGGACCCGGCGTCGGTGACGTCCAGCACCGGGCAGGGCTTGGGGTTGCGCTGGCAGAACAGCAGCATGTCGTACGCCCAGTCGGCGGGCACCGAGATCAGGTTGACCTGGGTGTGGCCGGCCGCGACGCCGGCGGTGGGGCCCGCAAGACCCGCGCGGAAGCGGGCCCGGGCGTCCCTCGGCCGCCACGCGTGCGCGTGCTCGTCGACGACGGTCAGGGGGCGGTCGTCCGTGCGGTTCACGCCAACTCCTTCCCGCGCGTCTCCGGCAGCCCGAGCAGGGCCAGCGCCGCCAGGCCGTAGCCGATCGCGCCGAAGACCAGTGCTCCGTCCACGCCCCAGCTGTCGGCCAGGAAGCCGACCGTCGTCGGGAAGACGGCGCCCACGGCGCGGCCGGTGTTGTACGTGAAGCCCTGTCCCGTGCCGCGCACCGCCGTCGGGTACAGCTCGCTCAGGAAGGACCCGAAGCCGCTGAAGATCGCCGACATGCAGAACCCGAGGGGGAAGCCGAGGATCAGCAGCAGGGTGTTGGCGCCGCTCGGGATGTTCGCGTACGCCAGGATGCACAGGGCCGACAGCAGTGCGAACAGCCAGATGTTGCGGCGCCGGCCCAGCCGGTCGGTGAGATAGCCGCCGGTCAGGTAGCCGAGGAAGGCGCCCGAGATCAGGAACGTCAGATAGCCGCCCGTACCGACGACCGACAGCTCGCGTTCCGTCTTCAGGTAGGTCGGCACCCATGTGGCCAGGGTGTAGTAGCCGCCTTGGACGCCGGTCGAGAGCAGGACCGCGAAGACCGTCGTGCGCAGCAGGCCGGGCTTGAAGATCGCCGCGAAGGATCCGCGCCCGGCGCTCCGCTCGCGCACCGCCACCGCCTGGGGCGCGTCATGAACGCGGCGCCGCATCCAGACCACGAGCAGCGCGGGCAGCGCGCCGGTCCAGAACATCACGCGCCAGGCGAGGTCGTCGCCGAGGAACGAGAAGACCAGCGTGTACATGATCACGGCCAGTGCCCAGCCCACGGCCCAGGAGCTCTGGATCGCGCCGAGGGTGCGGCCGCGGTGCTTCGCGCTCGCGTACTCGGCGACCAGGATCGCGCCGACCGCCCATTCGCCGCCGAACCCGAGGCCCTGGAGGGCGCGGAACACCAGCAGCGTCTCGTAGTTGGGCGCGAAGCCGCAGGCCACGGTGAAGACCGCGTACGTGATGACGGTGATCATCAGCGCCTTGACCCGGCCGATCCGGTCCGCCACCACGCCGGCCAGCGCGCCGCCCACCGCCGAGACCACGAGCGTGACCGTGGTGAACAGGCCGGTCTGGCCGCTGTCCAGGCCGAAGTACGCGGCCAGCGCCACCATGCTCAGCGGCAGGGTGAAGTAGTCGTAGGAGTCCAGGGCGTAGCCGCCGAACGCGCCGGCGAAGGCGCGGCGGCCTCGCGGGCCCAGGGCGCGCAGCCAGCCCAGCGCGCCGTCGTCGGCGCGTCGGTCATCTGTAGCGGGACGGGTGCGGGTGGTGGGAGGGGTCGTGCTCATGTGCACCTCGCAGAGGGAGACGGAGGGTGCTGGGACTGAGCCGTGCCGTGCGGAAGCGGTCGGCGCCGCGGTGAGGGAAGCGGCGCCGTGCAGAGCAACGTAGAGGATCGTTGAACGATCCCTCAATACCCGTGTTGTTTCGTTCTTGTGTCTGCGATTGAATTCCGGGCATGGCACAGCAGCTGACGGGTCTGGCCGACGACCGTGCCCTCCTGGGGCGCACCAGCACCGCCGAGCGGGTCTCGGACATCCTCAGGACCCGCATCGCCGAGGGGTACTTCCCGCCCGGCACCCGTCTGTCGGAGGACAGCATCGGCGGCGCCCTGGGCGTCTCCCGCAACACGCTCCGCGAGGCGTTCCGGCTGCTCACCCACGAACGCCTGCTCGTCCACGAGCTGAACCGGGGCGTCTTCGTGCGGGTCCTGAGCGTCGAGGACGTCGAGGACATCTACCGCACCCGCGGCCTGGTCGAGTGCGCGGTCGTCCGAGGGCTCGGCGAGCCGCCGTACGCGCTCGACGGCCTCGTCGAGGCGGTCGCCGAGGGGCAGCGGGCCGCTCACGAAGGTGACTGGAACGGCCTGGGTACGGCCAATATCCACTTCCACCGGGAGCTGGTCTCGCTGGCGGGCAGCGACCGCACCGACGAGCTGATGCGCAGCGTCTTCGCCGAACTGCGGCTCGCCTTCCACGTCGTGGACGACTCGCGCCGGCTGCACGAGCCGTATCTGGTCCGCAATCTGGAGATCCTCCAGGCCCTGCAGGACGGGGACCGGGACCGGGCCGAGCGGCTCCTCGCCGTCTACCTCGACGACTCCCTGCGCCGGGTCGTGGAGGTCTACCGGCGCCGGGTGGGCGAGGACGGCACGGGCCTCGGCTGAGGTCTGTCGTGCGGGAGTGACGCCCGTCGCTTCTGGGTCGTTTGGGTCGATGTCAGACCGAGGACCTAGTCTGTGCACCGTGACTTCGCCTGCACCGACGGACAGCGTTCCGCCCCAGCTCAGCGCGGGGCCGCGACCCGCGCCGGGTCCGGCCGCCGACGAGGGACTGGCGCGGCGGCTGCGCGCGCTCGCCTGCACCGCCCCGCTGCACGACCTCGACGCCCGCAAGGCCAACCTGGCGGGCGAGTACTCGGTGTACGGCATGGCCGAGGTGGCGCTCGCCGCCATCGACCTGGTCACCCTGAACATGGACTTCGACACGGGCGCCGACCACGACCAGATCGTGGCCCGGCTCATCCCGCGCATCGCCGCCCAGGCCCCGGGACGGCCCGTCGCCGAGCACGAGCGCGTGGCCCGCTGGGTCCTGGAGAACCTGATCAACGTCGGCAGTGTCGACCGCGGCTTCCGCGCCGTGTACGGCACCTTCGCGCCCGACGGCACCTATGTGCGCCGCGACTACGACTTCAAGCTGATCGAGGAGGTGCCGGGCCCCGGCGGCACGGTCTACCTCCGCACCACCGACGAGGCCGTCAACGTCCTCGTCGGCGCCCTCGACACCGACGTCACCAGCGCGCAGATCGCCGCCGAGGTCAAGCTGGAGGTGCTGATCAGCCGGGGCCGCCTGGCCGACGCCCAGCTCGCCGCCGAGCAGGCCCGGTACCGGACCGTGCAGTACTCGGAGACCCTGCGCAAGGCCCTGGACGCGACCCGGCGCAACGTCCGCGCGGTGGACTGGCTGAACGCCGTGCCCGACATGATCGCCGAGGCGCTGGACCATGTGGCCGACCGCTACCGGCACGAGAACGCGATCCTCACCAACATCCGCAAGGCCCGCGACGAGTCCGAGGACCCCGAGCAGAAGCGGCGGGCCGCCGAGCTGGTCGACATCGTCAAGGACTGCATCCGACGCCACACCCAGCTGCAGTCGCGCCTGCTGGAGGCCGGGCCGCTGTTCCGCGCGGAGCAGGACCGGCAGGCCTTCGCCACCCCCATGACGACCTCGGGGACAGACCTGTACGGGCATCTCGTCGCCCCCGTGCTGCCGCTGGCCGTGGGACAGGCCGTGCGCGTCACGGACGCGTTCTTCGCGCGCGGGACCGGGCTGCGCACCCCCGTGTCCGTCCGGGTCACGGATCTGGTCGACATACTGCTGACGCCGCCGGTGGAGCGGGAGCACCTGGGCGCGGAGATGCCCGAGCCGGACCTCATCGCGACCCCGGACGACAGCCGGTTCAGCGAGGAGCAGCTCGCCGCCGCGACGGAACTGCTGGACCTGCCCGCGGACGCCCCGCGGCGGCTGTCGGGGCTGCTGGCCGAGGCCAGACGGTCGGATCCCGATCTGCCGTATCTCGTGGCCCTGCTGGCGGTGCACGCGGCCAGCCCGCCGGTCGGTACCGCCTACCGGCAGGGCGAGGAGAAGCTGCTGTTCGCCGTGGACGACGGGACCGAGCTGGACGATCCCGAGTTCGGCGGGGCCGACCTCATCGTCGGCACGGCCCTGCTGGACGCGGCCGGGATGGCGGCGGACAGGACGGAAGCGGCATGAACCGAGTGACAGCGCAGCAAGGAGACCGACCGTGAGCGAGCACGTCGAGTGGAGTGAGCAGGAGACCGGCCCCGCACCGGTCTCCGCCGCCGTCACGCCCGCCGACGCCGCCGACGCGGCGCGGCTCGTCGCCTTCGGGCTCCAGCCCAAGCTGCAGCCGGCGCGCGATCAGGAGTACACGGAGCTGCTGCGCCGCTACCGGGAGGACCCGCCCTTCGCGCGGCTCGCGGACGCCGTGGCCGCCGGGCTCGGGCTGGTCGTGCTGGAGGTGTCCCCGCGCGCGGGGATGGCGGTGACCGCCGCCGAGGACTCGGTGTTCGCCGTGCGCATGGGCGACTACGCGAAGCGGACCTCGGCCGACTCCGGGGACCGCTTCCTGCACGGTCTCGCCCATCTCGCGGTGGCCGCCCTGGCGTTCCCGCGGCCCGAGGACCTCGCCGACGACGGCTACATCGGGCGGGTCTCCGTCAACGGCGTCGACGCGTTCGTCCGCCAGGCCTGCCGGCGGCTGGAGGAGCGCGCCGAGGAACAGGGCGAGAACACCGACCCGGCCACCGACGCGCCCGGTCTGGAGGCCGCCTGGCGGATCTGGGCCAGACGCTCCGCCACCGGCGCCACCAAGGACGCCCGCAGACTCGCCGGTTCCACCACCGGCATCGTCGGCAAGGCCGTCGCCTTCCTCACCGACTCCGGCTTCCTGCAGCGGACGGGCGACGACAACGGCGGCACGTACCGCACGACCGCCCGCTACCAGCTCCAGGTCCGCGACATGGCCGGCAGCGCCGCGCTGGCCGAGCTGCTGGAGCTGGGCGTCGTCCCCGTCACCGACGGCACGGCGACGCTGCTGCCGCCCGAGGACGGCGACGACCTGGAGCTGGTGGCCGACGCCGGGCTGCCGTTCCACTCCTGAACTCCCCCCACCTGCCGAAGACTTACGAGAGTCCGCCATGTACGAGCTGTCCCGGGTCCGCCTCTACTCCATCGGGCCCGCCGGTGCGCGCTATGCCGACACCGTGCTTGACCTGCGGGGTGTCGGTGAGCCCGTGCCCGACCCCGCGCCCACCCAGGCGGAGTTCTTCGAGGAGGAGCCCGTCGGCCCGCCGCGCCGGCCCGCGCCCGCCGGCGTGCTCTTCCTGGAGAACGGCGGCGGCAAGTCCGTACTCCTGAAGCTGATCTTCTCCGTGATGCTGCCGGGCCACCGCAACACCCTGGGCGGCGCCAGCTCCGGTGTGCTGCGCAAGTTCCTGCTCGCCGACGACTGCGGGCATGTCGCCCTGGAGTGGCAGCACACGCTCACCGGCGAGTGCGTCGTCGTCGGCAAGGTCAGCGAATGGCGGGGACGGCAGGTCTCCAACGACCCGCGGAAGTTCGCCGAGGCCTGGTACTCCTTCCGGCCCGGCCCCGGGCTCAGCCTGGACAACCTCCCCGTCGCCGAGTCCACCGCCGTACGGCCCGCCGTGGAGGGCCAGTCGGGAGCGCAGGGCCGCCGCCGCACGATGAAGGGCTTCCGGGACGCCCTCACCGAGGCGGGCAAGGCGTACCCGCACCTGGAGGTGCACTGGGAGGAGATCCACGACCGCTGGATCGAGCACCTCGGCGACCTCGGCCTGGACCCCGAACTCTTCCGTTACCAGCGGGAGATGAACGCCGACGAGGGCGAGGCGGCCGGTCTCTTCGCGGTCAAGAAGGACTCCGACTTCACCGACCTGCTGCTGCGCGCGGTCACGGACACCCGGGACACCGACGGGCTCGCCGACCTGGTCAGCGGATTCGGCAACAAGCTGGGCCGCCGCGCCGAGCTGATGGCCGAACGGGATTTCACCGCCGGGTCGGTCGACCTGCTCGGACGGATCGTCGAGGCGGCCGAGGTCCGCTCACGCGCGCGGGACATCCACGCCGGGGCCGAGCGGCGCACCAGGACGCTGGCCCGCCGGCTCTCCGCGCGCGGCGTGCAGGAGCGCGTGCGGGCTGCCGACCTCGCCCAGCGGGTCACCGCCGCCGCATACGCCGTCACGCACGCCGAGGCGGCGCGGCAGCGCAGCGCCTCGGTCGCCGCCGAACTCGCCTACCGGCACGCCTCGCTGGCGCTCGCCGCCGCCGAGAAGTCGGCGGCCGCACAGAAGCGCGAGCTCGCCGACGCACGCACCCTGCACTCCGCCTGGCAGGCCGCCGAGGCCGTGCTGCGCCACCGCGCCGCCGCCGACCGGGTCGCGCGCGTGGCCGCCGCGATCCAGGAGGCCGAACGCGACGCGGCCCCCGCGCTCGCCGCCCGCGCAAAGGCCGCCGTCGACCTCGTACGGGCGCTGCACGCGGCCGCGGAGAGCGCCGAGAACCTCGCCAACGAGGGCGAGGAGCGCTCGGCCGCCCTCCAGGAGGTCGGCGAGGCCGCCCACCGGGACGCCACCTCCGCCGCCACCGAGGCCCAGCGGGCCCGCAGTGAGGTCGGGCACCTCAAGCAGCGGCTCGCCGAGGTCGAGCAGGAGACGGCCGAGGCCGTGCGCGCCGGCTGGCTCGACGACAGCGCCCCGGACGCCGACCCGGCCCGCGCCGCCCTCGCCGCGAGCGACGCCGAGAAGACGGCCGTCGCCGCCTGGGACACCGCGCGCGAGGCCTCCCGACGGGCGTCGGAGCACGCGCGCGAGGCGGCCGCCACGGAGTCACGCGCGGAGCTGACCGCGGCCCGCGCGGCCGACGCGGCGACCGCGGCGGAGCGGTCGTACGAGGCCGAGCGCCGGCTCGCGGAGGCGCTGGCGGCCGAGGAACGGCTGGCGGAGCTGCTCAGCCTGACCGGAGAGACAAGAGGGGCCCTGCCGCAGCCCCGCCAGGAGAGCGACGGCCCGCACGGGCTGAGCCCCGAGGAACTCGACCGGTTCGCCGACGAGTTGCGCGAACTCCTCGACGACGCCGTCTCCTCCGCCGAACGGCAGCTGTTCGAGCTGCGGACGGCCGCCGCCGACGACTCCCGGATCCTCGGCGCGCTCGGCGACGGCGGACTGCTGCCGCCCGGTCCGGACGTGCTGGCGACCGTGGAGTTCCTCGGCGAGCAGGGCATCCCCGCACTGCCCGGCTGGCGCTACCTCGCCCAGGCCGTCGACCCCACCGACCACGCGCGCGTGCTGGCCGCCCGACCCGAGCTGGTCGACGGCGTGATCATCACCGACCCGCACACGCACGCGCGTGCCCGCGAGGTACTCGGCGACGCGGCGCTGCTGCCCCGGTCCGCCGTGGCCGTCGGCACCGCCGCCGCCCTGCTCGCGCCGACGCCGGGCACGGACACGCAGAGCGGCGACGTCTTCCTCGTACCGCCGAACCCGGCCATGCACGACGAGCACGCCGCCGACGAGGAGCGGCAGGCGCTGCGCGCGCGGGCGACCGAACGCGACGAGGAGATCCGCAACCTCGCCGCGCGGCTCGGCAAGGACCGGGAGCTGGCCGCGCGGCTCGCCTCCTGGCGCACCGGCTGCCCCGCCGGACGGATGGCCGAGCTGGGCGAGGCCGCCGGACAGACGCGCGCGTTCGCCGAGGAGAGCGAGGCCGAGCTGGCCGAGGCGCGGACCGTGCGCGCCGAGGCCGACGAAGCCGCCGCCGAGGCCGCCCAGGCGCGCGACGAGCGGCAGGAGGCCGCGCAGAAGGCCCGGCGGGCCGCCGACGCCCTCGCCGGACTCGCCTTCCGGCTGCGCGAGCGCTCCGGCTGGCAGGCCCGCCTGCGCGAACTCGCCGACGAGGCCGCCGAGTCGGAGGCCCGGGCCCAGGTCTGCCTGGAGCGCGCCCGCGCCGCCGACGAGGACCGGCGCGCCGCCCAGCGCGCCGCCGACGACGCCCGGCGCACCGCACGTGCGCTGCGCGCCGAGCGCTCCGAGATCGCGGGCGCCCCCGACGACGTACCGGAGACCGAGGCGGATGCTCCCAAGGCGTCGCTGCCCGCCCTGCGCGAGGCCTATCGGGCTGCCTCGCAGGTGTACGAGAAGGTCGGTGTGGGCGCCGATCTGCGGGCCGAGCAGGCCCGCGCGGAGAGCGACGAGAGCGCGGCGCGCGCGGAGTTGGACCGGCTGAGCAACAAGGTCCGCACGCGCGCGGAGCAGCTGCTTCAGTCGCCCGACGGCTCCGACGGACCCTCCCGGCAGGCGGCCGCCGCGCGCGCGGAGGAGCTCGTACAGCTCCTGGAGACCCGTATGTCGACCGCGAGCGAGCAGCTCGGGCGGCTGCGCGGCGAGGCCGAGCGGCACGCGCCCGAGGACGGCGAGGCGCACACCGAGCTGTCCGAAGGGCTTCAGCCGCGCGACGCCGAGCACGCCCAGGCGCTGCTGCGCACGGCGACCGCCGAACTCGCCTCGCGCACCGAGGCACTCGGCCAGGCCCGCGAGGCCCACGCCGAACTGCTCGACGCACACCGCGCCGCCGAGGACGCGGCCGGCGGCTTCGACGAGATCGCCGCGATGCTCCGCGACCTGCTGCGCGAGCACGCCGCCGAGGAGGAGCAGGAGGAGCCCGAGCCGTACCCGGGGAGCCTGGAGGAGGCCCGGCAGTCCGCCGCCGAGGCCCGCCGGTCCCTGCGCGGCTGCGCCGCAGACCTGTCCGCCGCCGAGGCCGCCGTACGCGAGGCGAGCGACGTTCTCGTGCGGCACGCCAACGCCACGCGCTACGAGCAGGTGCGCACGCCCGCGCGGCAGCAGATCCGTGAGCTGCCCGCCTCCGCGCTGCCCGAGCACGCCCAGAAGTGGGCGGACGCGTTCGCGCCCCGACTGCGGGTCCTCACCGACGAGTTGGAGCAGCTGGAGCGCAACCGCGACTCGATCGTGGACCGGTTGCGCGGGCTGGTGGAGTCGGCGCTCGCCACCCTGCGGTCGGCCCAGCGGCTCTCCCGGCTGCCGGAGGGCCTCGGCGAGTGGTCCGGGCAGGAGTTCCTGCGCATCCGCTTCGAGGAGCCCGACCAGGCCACGCTCACCGAGCGGCTCGGGGAGGTCATCGACGAGGCGACCCGCGCGGCGGTGAAGAAGAACTCCGACCTGCGCCGCGACGGAATGTCCCTGCTGCTGCGCGGTGTCGGCGCCGCCCTCCAGCCCAAGGGCATCGCCGTGGAGATCCTCAAGCCCGACGCCGTGCTGCGCGCCGAGCGCGTGCCGGTCGGGCAGATGGGCGACGTGTTCTCCGGCGGTCAGCTGCTCACCGCCGCCATCGCGCTGTACTGCACGATGGCCGCGCTCCGGTCCAACGACCGGGGCCGGGACAAGCACCGGCACGCGGGCACGCTGTTCCTCGACAACCCAATCGGGCGTGCCAACGCGACATACCTGCTGGAGCTCCAGCGGGCCGTGTCGGACGCCCTGGGAGTCCAGCTGCTGTACACCACAGGGCTGTTCGACACGACCGCCCTCGCCGAGTTCCCGCTGGTCATCCGGCTGCGGAACGACGCCGACCTCAGGGCGGGCCTGAAGTACATCAGCGTGGAGGAGCACCTCCGCCCGGGGCTGCCGCAGCAGGCCCGGACGGAGGAGGCGGTGCACAGCGAGATCACGGCGACGCGGATGTTCAAGCGGCCCCAGGCCCAGCCGGCCCAGGAGCCCCAGCAGGCCTAAAGGGCGTCCTCCTTCAGCAGATCCGCGCACTTCTCGCCGATCATCATCGTCGTGACGCACGGGTTGGCGGCCTTGCCGACGGGGCACCGGCCGACGGAGGCTTCCTCGCCCTCTACAAGAGGGACGGCCACACGACCGCCGTACTCTCCGTGGACCGCCCACGCCCGTTCATGCGGGCACGACGTGAGCTTGCGCGGGAGGGGGGGGAGGGGCGGGTGGGGTCGGCTGCGTGTTGAGGGCTGGGAGGGGGGCGCGGAGGTGCCTGAGGGGGCGGAGGGTCGGCACGCGAACTCTCGGAGCCCCGGCGACTGTCCAACGTCCCGGTGGCCGTCCAGCGTCCCAGTAACCGTCCAGCGTCCCAGTGACTGTCCACCCAGGCGACTGAACCCCCAGCGGGAAGGCCGACTTGGGCCGCCCACTCGGCGGCGGCAGCGTCCGCCGCCCGTCCCGCCCGTCCGCCCGTCAGGGGTGCGACAGCTGCCCGGTGCCGCCCTGCCCGCGTATCCGCTCCTGGGCCCGCTCGGCGGTCCGTGCCTGTCGCCGTGCCCTGCGCCGCTCGCGTCGCAGCGCACGCGCGGTGCTGCTCGGCGCCGAGACCACGCCGTTGCGCTGGTTCCACACCTGGCGGGTCACCCAGACGTCGAGCGCGCCCCAGGTGGCCACCACCGTGCTGGCCACACTGCTGAGCACCATCGGGAACGCCAGCCACGATCCGGCCAAGGTGCACAGGAAGGCCACCATCGCCTGTATCAGCGTCACGGCGATGATCAGCACGGCCCGAACTGCCGCCGTGCGCACCGGATCGGGCATCCTCCGGCGCCGCGCCGGCTCCTCGACCCACAGCGGCCGGTAAGGCGCCTGCTCGCGCGCCGTCGCACGCTCGGCGGAGCCTTCGCCGACCCGGCCGGCACCCGCGTACGGTGCCGGTCGGCGGTCGGTCTCCGGACAAAGATCGTCTGCGCCCATGACCGCACGCCCCCGTGCCGGAATGTCGTGATCCGGCGCCTGGACGCCCTGTCGCACCGTCGAAGGCGCCGTCGCCCCGCTCTCGTCGGATGCCACGCGCCGCTCCGCCGTGCCCATCAACGTGTCACTCCCCACCGCCAGCACACCCCTCGCTCCTGCGCCCGAAGACCCGGCTCCCCAGTGGCTGCCCGGCTTGCGCTGTTTTACGCCGCCCGGTGACGGGATGCGGCTCCTGTGGCCGATTCCGCCCCCATTTCCCGTAGAGAAGGACGAACGACGCGCCCGGAAGATTCCCGATGACGGAAGAAAACCGGCCAACTGACCTGACAGGGCGGCCGGATTGGTTTCGGTGGCAGACGCCGGATTCGGGGAGGCAATCTCCCGTAATGATCGGACAACTCCCCATGTCTTGACCCTGGTGCGGAAGTTCGGCTTCCGGATGACTCTTCGAGTTACGCATGCGTCGGTAGTAGGCTCGCGCCGTTTGTTGACGTACATGTGTGCCCCCGGGCCGGCGGGGGTCGAGCTGGGGGAGGCCATGCGCTTTCGCGGGAAGTCCATCCGCCGGAAGATCGTGGCGTTGCTTCTCGTGCCGCTGGTGTCCCTGAGTGCGATCTGGGGCTTCGCCACGGTACTGACGGGACGCGAGGCACAAGAGCTGTTCAACGTGTCCTCCGTCGTTGAGAAGATCGCCTACCCCATCGAGGACACCGTCCGGGTGCTCCAGCAGGAACGTCGCCAGACCCTCGTCTACCTGGCCGACCCACGGGCCTCCGACGGGCTCGCCGCCCTCAGGCGCAGCCGCATCGCCACGGACAAGGCCGTCTCCGAGATCCGCAGGAACGCGGAGAAGCCGGACGTGCGTGACGCGATGGGCCAGGGCACGGACGAGCGCATGACCGCCGTCCTGGACGCCTTCGACGGCATCACGTCCCTGCGGCGCAGCATCGAGGACGGCACCGTCAACCGCGCCCAGGCCCTCAAGCTCTACAACGACATGGTCGAGCCCTGCTACATCCTGCTCGCCAACCTCCATGTCGTCGACAACGTGGAGATGGACAAGCAGTACCGCGCCCTGGTCAGCCTCGCCCGCGCCCGTGAACTGCTCTCCCGCGAGGACGCCCTGCTCGGCTCCGCCCTCGTCGTCGGCAGGCTCTCCCGCGAAGAGGTCCGCCAGGTCTCCGACTACGCCGCCCAGCGCACCCTGATCTACGAGGTCAACCTCGCGCTCCTGCCCTCCTGGGAGCGCGACCGCTTCAAGCGCTTCTGGAAGAACGCCGACACCGCCCGCCTCTTCGTGGCCGAGGACTCCGCCGTCGCGGCCGGCCCCGGCACACCGAGCGGTGTCACCGCGAAGAGCTGGGACACCGCGGCGGGCCATGTGCTGGAAGAGCTCGGCAAGCTCAACGACGAGGCGGGCGACCGCTATCAGGACCGCGTCCGTCCCGTCGCGATGGGCGTCATCGCCAAGGCCGCCATCGCCGGCGTCCTCGGTCTGATCGCCCTGCTGGTCTCGCTGTTCCTCTCCGTGCGCATCGGCCGCGGTCTCATCCGCGACCTGCGGCAGCTGCGCCTGGAGGCCCACGAGGCGTCCGGCGTCCGACTGCCCAGCGTGATGCGCCGTCTGTCCGTCGGCGAACAGGTTGACGTGGAGACCGAGGTCCCGCGCCTGGAGTACGACAAGAACGAGATCGGCGAGGTCGGCCAGGCCCTCAACACCCTCCAGCGAGCTGCGGTCGAGGCCGCCGTCAAGCAGGCCGAGCTCCGTGCCGGCGTCTCCGAGGTCTTCGTCAACCTCGCCCGTCGCAGCCAGGTGCTCCTTCACAAGCAGCTCACCCTTCTCGACACCATGGAACGCCGGACCGAGGACACCGACGAACTCGCCGACCTGTTCCGCCTCGACCACCTGACCACTCGTATGCGCCGGCACGCCGAGGGCCTGGTGATCCTCTCCGGCGCCGCCCCCTCCCGGCAGTGGCGCAAACCCGTCCAGCTCATGGACGTGGTGCGGGCCGCCGTCGCCGAGGTCGAGGACTACGAGCGCATCGAGGTACGCCGCCTTCCGCGCGTCGCCGTCACCGGACCGGCGGTCGCGGACCTCACCCATCTCGTGGCCGAACTCCTGGAGAACGCCACGGTGTTCTCCCCGCCGCACACCGCCGTCCATGTGCTCGGCGATCGTGTCGCCAACGGCTTCACCCTGGAGATCCACGACCGCGGACTCGGAATGGCCGCCGACGCTCTCCTGGACGCCAACCTCCGGCTCGCCGAGACCCCCGAGTTCGAGCTCTCCGACACCGACCGGCTCGGCCTCTTCGTGGTCAGCCGGCTCGCCCAGCGGCAGAACGTCCGCGTCTCCCTGCAGCCGTCGCCCTACGGCGGCACCACGGCCGTCGTGTTCATTCCCGACGCCCTGCTGACGGACGACATCCCCGACACCAACGGCATCGGCTTCCGCCTCGACCGGCCCGGCCCCTCCAAGGAAGCCGAGTTGGAGGAGAGCCGTCGGCTGGAGGAGGCCGGCCGTCTGGACGAGAGCCGCCGGAGCGCTCTCGCCCAAGTGCCCGTGCAGCTGCCGGGCCTGCCCTCGAAGCTGCTGGACGGCCCGGTCGAACTGGAGGCGCCAGTCGACCTGGACGCCCTGGACGACTTCCCGGACGCGTTGGACGACGAGGACGGCGAGCGCGGCGGGCTGTTCCGGCCCCGCCGCTCCCACCTCAGCCGCGCCCAGGACACCACCGACGCCCGACACGACGACCACGCCCGCCAGGAACCGCCCACCTCCGGCGGCCTTGGGCACGACGCCACGGACAACCACCTCAGCGCCCCGGTGCCGCTGCCCCGCCGGCATGCGCCCAAGCTGGTCAGCTCCCATGGACGTCCGGTCGCCGAGCGCCGGGGCGGGACTGCCGACGGGCCGGCGTCTGGCCCGAGCAACCCGCAGCCGGCTCCCACCGCGGCGCTGCCGACCCGGCGCGGCGGGGCCGCACCCCTGCGCCGCGGCCCCGGCGCATCGGATCCGCCCGGGGCGCGAGCCGACACCGCGGCGGCCGCCGGCCGGGACGGTACCGGGGAGCCCCCCGCACTGCCCCGACGCACCCGTCGCGCCGCGATCGAATCCAGCAGGACGGACGCACCGGACCGCCGTCCGGCCCCCACGGAGCACCAGACCGGCTCCGACACGGGACCGCTGCCCCGGCGCGTACGACAGGCGAACCTCGCCCCGCAGCTCCGACAGGACCCCGTCCGGCCCACCGAGGACCGGGTGGAGCCCGTCGAACGGGACGCGGACGAGGTACGCAGCCGCATGGCCTCGCTCCAGCGCGGCTGGCAGCGGGGCCGCGACGAGAACGCCGCGGGCGACGACGCCCACAGCGGCACAGCACCACGAGGAACGACAAAGGGGGACGGTCGATGACCGCACCGAAGGTGACCGGCCATACAGCGACCAACAAGTCCGGGGAACTCAACTGGCTCCTCGACGACCTGGTGGATCGCGTCGCCAGTATCCGCAAGGCCATCGTGCTCTCCGGGGACGGCCTGCCGACGGGCGCGTCCAAGGACCTGACCCGGGAGGACAGCGAGCACCTGGCCGCCGTCGCCTCCGGATTCCACAGCCTCGCCAAGGGCGTGGGCCGCCACTTCGAGGCCGGCAGCGTGCGCCAGACGGTCGTCGAACTCGACGACGCGTTCCTGTTCGTGACGGCCGCGGGAGACGGCAGCTGCCTGGCCGTCCTCTCGGCTGCCGACTCCGACGTCGGCCAGGTCGCCTACGAGATGACCCTCCTGGTCAAGCGCGTCGGTGTACATCTGGCCGCGGCTCCACGCACCGATCTGCCCTCTGGCGGGTAGTGGGATGACATGAGCCCAGACGGTCAGGGAAGAAGCCACTGGTTCGACGACGAGGCCGGACCGGTCGTCCGTCCGTACGCCATGACGCGCGGCCGCACCACCAGTGCGGCCCAGCACCGGCTCGACCTCATCGCGGTCGTCGTCACGGAGCGGCACGCCGACGATCCGGAAGAGGACACGACGCTGTCCCCGGAGCACGTGGACATCGTCGCGCTGTGCCGCGACGCCCCCCAGTCGATCGCCGAACTCGCCGCCGAACTCGACCTGCCCATCGGAGTGGTCCGGGTCCTCGTCGGCGACCTGGTGGACGGGGAACTCGTCCATGTGAACCGGCCGGTTCCCCCTGCGGAACTGGTGGACGAGAGTATTCTGCGCGACGTGATCAACGGCCTCCGGGCGCTGTGACCGGCGCGGAAGCGGGGTACTGACGTGACAGGCTGGCAGTTCTGGGTCGACCGAGGCGGCACCTTCACCGACATCGTCGCGCGACGCCCGGACGGCCGGCTGCTCACGCACAAGCTCCTGTCGGAGAACCCGGCGCGCTACGCCGACGCGGCCGTCGCGGGCGTATGCGCGCTGATGCAGGGCTCCGACGACCCCGTCGAGGCCGTCCGCATGGGCACCACGGTCGCCACCAACGCGCTTCTGGAACGCAAGGGCGAGCGCACCCTGCTGCTCATCACCCGCGGCTTCCGGGACGCCCTGCGCATCGCCTACCAGAACCGTCCCCGCATCTTCGCCCGCCGCATCGAACTCCCCGAGCTGCTGTACGAGCGCGTCATCGAGATCGACGAACGCATCGCCGCGGACGGCACCGTCCTGCGCGCCCCCGACCTGGAGGCACTCTCCGGGCCACTGCGCCAGGCGTACGACGACGGGATCCGCGCCGTCGCCGTGGTCTGCATGCACAGCCACCTCCACCCCGCCCACGAGCAGGCCGTCGGCCGCCTGGCCGCCCGCGCCGGCTTTCCCCAGATCTCGCTGTCCAGCGAGGTCAGCCCACTGATGAAGCTCGTCCCGCGCGGGGACACCGCCGTCGTCGACGCCTACCTCTCGCCCGTGCTGCGCCGCTACGTGCAGCACGTGGCCGACGAACTTGAGGGCGTCCGGCTGATGTTCATGCAGTCCAACGGCGGCCTCGCCGAGGCCGGACAGTTCCGTGGCAAGGACGCCATCCTGTCCGGCCCCGCCGGTGGCATCGTCGGCATGGCCCGCATGTCGCAGCTGGCCGGCTTCGACCGCGTCATCGGCTTCGACATGGGAGGCACCTCCACCGACGTCTCGCACTTCGCCGGCGAGTACGAGCGCGTCTTCACCACCCAGATCGCCGGCGTCCGGCTGCGTGCCCCCATGCTCGACATCCACACCGTCGCGGCCGGTGGCGGCTCGATCCTCCACTTCGACGGATCCCGCTACCGGGTGGGCCCCGACTCGGCGGGCGCGGACCCGGGGCCCGCCTGCTACCGCGGCGGCGGCCCGCTCGCCGTCACCGATGCCAACGTCATGCTCGGCCGCATCCAACCCGCCCACTTTCCCGAGGTGTTCGGCCCGGACGGCGACCAGCCGCTCGACGCGGAGCTCGTCCGCGACCGCTTCGCCGCCCTCGCGCGCGAGATCCGCGAGCGGACCGGCGACGACCGCACGCCCGAGCAGGTCGCCGAGGGCTACCTGCAGATCGCCGTTGCCAACATTGCCAATGCCGTGAAGCGGATCTCCGTGCAGAAGGGCCACGACGTCACCCGGTACGCCCTCACCACCTTCGGTGGTGCCGGCGGTCAGCACGCCTGCAAGGTCGCCGACTCGCTCGGCATCCGCACCGTGCTCGTGCCGCCCATGGCCGGTGTCCTCTCCGCGCTCGGCATCGGGCTCGCCGACACCACGGCCATGCGCGAACAGTCCGTCGAGGCCCCGCTGGAGGCCGCCTCGATGCCCGGCGTCCTCAAGACCGCCGACGATCTGGAGGCCGCCGCCCGCGCCGAACTCCTCGACGAGGACGTCCCCCAGGACCGTATCCAGGTCACCCGCCGCGCCCAACTCCGCTACGACGGCACCGACACCACACTCACCGTCGAGCTGACCGAGCCCGACACGATGCGCCACACCTTCGAAGAACGTCATCGAGCCACGTACTCCTTCACCCTCGATCGCCCGATCGTCGTCGAAGCCCTCTCCGTGGAAGCCACCGGCATCACACAACCCCCCGATCTCTCCGCCCTGGCCACCCACCAGGGCCGTGCCTCCGCGCCCGACACCGTCCGACTCCACACCGGCGGCACCTGGCGCGACGTACCCCTCCACCGCCGAGAGGACCTTCCTCCCGGCGAGTCCGTCATCGGCCCCGCGATCATCGCCGAGGCCGGTGCGACGACCGTCGTGGACGACGGCTGGCGGGCCGCGACGACCGACGACGGGCATCTGGTCATGGAACGCGCGGCGATTACGGAGAGTTCCGATCTCGATACGAAAGCGGATCCCGTTCTCCTTGAGGTCTTCAACAACCTCTTCATGTCCATCGCCGAACAGATGGGCGCCCGCCTGGAGTCCACGGCCCAGTCCGTCAACATCAAGGAACGCCTGGACTTCTCCTGCGCCCTGTTCGACCCGGACGGAAACCTGGTGGCCAACGCCCCGCACATCCCCGTCCACCTGGGCTCGATGGGGACGAGCGTCAAGGAGGTCATCCGGCGGCGGGGCACGCAGATGCGGCCCGGCGACACCTACGCGGTCAACGACCCGTACCACGGCGGCACGCATCTGCCCGATGTCACGGTGATCACCCCGGTCTTCGAGAGGGAGAGCACGGAGAGTCACCGGATTCTCTTCTACGTCGCCTCCCGCGGCCACCACGCCGAGATCGGCGGCATCGCCCCGGGCTCCATGCCCGCCGACAGCCGCACCATCGAGGAGGAGGGCGTCCTCTTCGACAACTGGCTCCTTGCCGAGGACGGCCGCTTCCGCGAGGAGGAGACGCTGCGCCTGCTCACCGAGGCGCCCTACCCCTCCCGCAATCCGAAGACCAACCTGGCCGACCTGCGGGCCCAGATCGCCGCCAACCAGAAGGGCGTCGACGAAGTCGCCCACATGATCGAGGACTTCGGCCTCGACGTCGTCCAGGCATACATGCGCCACGTCCAGGACAACGCGGAGGAAGCGGTCCGCCGGGTGATCGACGCCCTGGACGACGGCGAGTACGCCTACGAGACCGACTCCGGCGCCGTCATCCGGGTACGCGTGCGCGTGGACCGCGAAAAGCGCTCCGCCACCGTCGACTTCACCGGCACCTCACCCCAACTGACCACC
Organism: Streptomyces sp. NPDC079141; assembly: GCF_040686775.1. NCBI lineage: Bacteria > Bacillati > Actinomycetota > Actinomycetes > Kitasatosporales > Streptomycetaceae > Streptomyces > Streptomyces sp. NPDC079141. The sequence continues at coordinate 263,836 of NZ_JBFBLP010000011.1, forward strand.
AATTTCAACGCCCCCTTCTCGGTCGTCAACGCCGCGGTCCTGTACGTCTTCCGCACCCTGGTCGACGACGACATCCCGCTCAACGACGGCTGCCTGCGCCCCTTGAGGATCGTCGTGCCGCCCGGCTCCATGCTCGCCCCCGAGCCGCCGGCCGCGGTCGTCGCGGGCAACGTGGAGACCTCCCAGGCGATCACCGGCGCGCTCTATGCCGCGCTCGGCGTCCAGGCCGAGGGCTCCGGCACCATGAACAACGTCACCTTCGGCAACGAGCGTCACCAGTACTACGAGACCGTCGCCTCCGGATCCGGCGCGGGTGACGGCTTCCCCGGCGCGCCCGTGGTGCAGACCCACATGACCAACTCCCGGCTCACCGACCCCGAGGTCCTGGAGTGGCGACTGCCCGTACAGCTCGACGAGTTCGCCGTCCGGCGCGACAGCGGCGGGGCCGGAGCATGGCGCGGCGGCGACGGCGCCGTACGCCGCATCCGGTTCCACGAGCCCATGACCGTCTCCACACTGTCCCAGCACCGCAGGGTCCCGCCCTACGGCATGGCCGGCGGCGAACCCGGCGCGCTCGGCGCCAACCGGGTGGAGCGGGCCGACGGCACGATCACCGCACTCGACGGCAGCGACTCGGCGGACGTCGGCCCCGACGACGTCCTCGTCATCGAAACCCCCGGCGGCGGAGGCTACGGCCCACCGTCTCCCGACCCCCATCAAGCAGGAGAAGAGATCGATGATCTTCGGGCGTTCTGAGCGCGGCAAGCCTCCGGTCGAGCCCGTCACGCTCAAGATCCTTGTGGCCGGCGGCTTCGGCGTGGGCAAGACCACCCTCGTCGGCGCGGTCAGCGAGATCAGGCCGCTGCGCACCGAGGAGTTCCTCACCGAGGCCGGACGCCCGGTGGACGACACGAGCGGCGTGGAGGGCAAGCACACGACCACCGTGGCGATGGACTTCGGCCGCATCACCCTGCGCGAGGACCTCGTGCTGTACCTCTTCGGCACACCGGGCCAGGAGCGGTTCTGGTTCATGTGGGACGAACTGTCCGAGGGCGCCCTCGGAGCCGTCGTGCTCGCCGACACCCGCCGCCTGGAGGACTGCTTCGCCGCCGTCGACTATTTCGAGCGGCGCGCCATACCCTTCCTGGTCGGCGTCAACTGCTTCGAGGGATCCGCCCGTTACCCCGCCGACGACGTCCGTCAGGCCCTCGACCTCGACGACGACGTGCCGCTCGTGCTGTGCGACGCCCGCGACCGGGAGTCCGTCAAGGAAGTCCTCATCGGCGTCGTCCGGCACGCCATGGCCCACGCGGCGGACCGCCGGCAGACCGTCACCACATAGCCCCCGCGGGCACGGCCCGTACCCCCGCCGACCGGGGTACGGGCCGCAGTCCAAGCCCACGCGCGTGTGCGGCTACTCCTCGCCGTCCTCCAGCCAGCCGAAGCTCTTCTCCACCGCCTTGCGCCAGTTGCGGTACTCACGGTCCCGCACCGACGCCTCCATGGCGGGCGTCCACTCGACGTCCCTCTGCCAGTGCGCCTTGAGCTCGTCCAGGTCGTTCCACACGCCGGTCGCCAGCCCGGCTGCGTACGCGGCGCCCAGACAGGTCGTCTCGGACACCTTGGGCCGGATCACCGGCACATCGAGCACATCCGCCTGGTGCTGCATGAGCAGGTTGTTCTTCGTCATGCCGCCGTCCACCTTCAGGGTCGTGATGTGCACCCCGGAGTCCTGGTACATGGCGTCCACGACCTCCCGCGTCTGCCAGCTGGTCGCCTCCAGCACCGCGCGCGCGAGGTGCCCCTTGGTGACGTACCGCGTCAGGCCGGTGATGACGCCGCGTGCGTCGGAGCGCCAGTACGGCGCGAACAGGCCGGAGAAGGCGGGCACGATGTACGCGCCGCCGTTGTCGTCGACGCTTGCCGCCAGGGACTCGATCTCGTCGGCGGTGCGGATGATGCCGAGCTGGTCGCGGAACCACTGCACCAGCGCGCCCGTTATGGCTATTGACCCCTCCAGGCAGTAGACCGGCGCCTCACTGCCGATCTTGTACCCCATCGTCGTCAACAGCCCGCTCTTCGACGGCACCGGCCGGTTGCCGGTGTTGAGCAGCAGGAAACTGCCCGTGCCGTAGGTGTTCTTCGCCGTGCCCACGTCGTAGCAGGCCTGCCCGAACACCGCGGCCTGCTGGTCGCCCAGCGCGGAGGCGACGGGCACACCGGAGAGCTGGCCGACGGCGGTTCCGTACACCTCGGCGGAGGACTTGATCTCCGGCAGGACGGCCTCGGGCACGTTCATGGCGGACAGGATCGAGGAGTCCCACTGGAGAGTCTCCAGGTTCATCAGCATGGTGCGCCCGGCGTTCGTCACGTCGGTGACGTGGTGTCCGCCGTCCGTTCCGCCGGTGAGGTTCCAGATCAGCCAGGAGTCGATGGTGCCGAACGCGATCTCGCCGCGCTCGGCGCGGGCCCTGAGTCCGGGCACGTTGTCCAGCAGCCAGGCCGCCTTGGGGCCGGAGAAGTAGCTGGCCAGCGGCAGCCCTGTCTGCTCGCGGAAACGGTCCTGCCCGTCCGAGCCGCCGAGTTGGTTGCACAGCGCCGAGGTTCGGGTGTCCTGCCACACGATCGCGTTGTGCACGGGCTTGCCCGTCGCGCGGTCCCACAGGACCGTCGTCTCACGCTGGTTGGTGATGCCGAGCGCGCTGAGCTGGTCGGCGCGCAGTCCGGCCTTGGCGATCGCCCCGGCTACCACCGCCTGCACCTTGGACCAGATCTCGGTGGCGTCGTGCTCCACCCAGCCCGGCTTGGGGAAGATCTGGCGGTGCTCGCGCTGGTCGACGGCGACGATCGCGCCGTCCTGGTTGAAGATGATGCAGCGGCTGGAGGTGGTGCCCTGGTCGATAGCGGCGACGAACTTGTCCGTCATGACGTCCCCTTCGTCGGTTCCTTCAGAAGGCTGCGTTGAAGATGAGCCCGGACAGCGCCCCGCCGATCAGCGGTCCCACTACCGGAATCCACGCGTAACCCCAGTCCGAGGTGCCCTTGTTGGGGATCGGAAGGATGGCGTGCGTAATCCGCGGGCCCAGGTCGCGGGCCGGGTTGATCGCGTATCCCGTGGGACCGCCGAGCGACAGACCGATGCCGACCACCAGGAACGAGACGATCAGGATCGCGGTACCGGACTCCCCGAGCCCCTTGGTCAGTCCGAAGGCCAGGATGGGCAGCACCAGGCCCACGGTCGCGATGATCTCGGTGATGAGGTTCGCCACGGGATTGCGGATCGCGGGCGCCGTGGAGAAGATCCCGAGCGTCGGCTGGGCCTTGTCCTCCTCGGCGTTGGCCTGGAACTGCGCGTAGTAGACCAGCCAGCACAGCACCGCGCCGAGGATCGCGCCGACCATCTGCCCGGCCACATAGATGTGCACCTTGTCCCACTCGTCGGTGTCGATGGCGATGCCCAGGGTCACCGCGGGGTTGAGATGCCCGCCGGACAGCGGGCGGGCGGTGTACGCCCCGGCCATCACGCCGAATCCCCAGCCGAACGCGATGACGACCCAGCCGGCGTCCTTCGCCTTGGAGTAGTTCAGTACGACGGCGGCGACGACTCCGGCGCCGAAGAGAATCAGGATCGCGGTACCGATGACTTCACCGAGGAAGATGTCTCCGTTGCTCATGGCGGCTCCTAGGCCCTGGGCCGGGAGCATCGACCCCCGGTCCTCCGTGCAGGGTGCGTTTCCCACGGCGACTTCAGCCGAAGGCAGGGAGGTCCCGCGCCCCGCCCGGCGTCCGTGACGAGCGTGCCGTCGTCGTCGCATCGCCCCGTGGGGGAGCGGGCCCCGGATCAGACGGGGCCCCCGCAGCGCAGAGTGCCTGGTACGCCGAGAATGTACGGCGATGTCGACTGACACCGGAAGTGTTCACCGACGTCCCAAGGGCGTCAAGGTCGCGGACGGCAACGGTTGTCGGCACACCCGCGCGTGCCCATCGTTTGGATCATCCGGTCGTTGAACAGTGCCGCTTGACCGAACTGTCGTGCGGCGAAGCAGACCAGGGGCGGGGATACAGCCGGGTCGCCGTGCGTGCCGGCGGCGCCGGTCGAGGGAAGAGCGGGGTGACGTCGGACGGCCGCGGCGGGGTGGGACGTTCACAGCGGTGATGCTGCCGGCAGCCTGACTTCAGCCTCTTCCCGGCTCCATCACCGCGCACTGCGCCTGCGGAGCCGACGCCCCTGCCCCGCGACGGACTTCGTGTCCCGGCAGCCCGGCGCGCCCGAGCACCCAACTGGCCCCGCGCAACGCCTTCGCGGCCTGCTTCAGCGGTGCCAGACAGGCGGCGGCCTCCCGGTGATCGCGCACGCTTCCCGGCATGCACAGGACAGTGGCCAACGACAACGTGACGGAGCGCCCGCCCGCCGACCAGGGCGCGTCCAACACGGTCGAGGCCACCGGATCCATCCCTTCCGGATCTGCCAGGACCAGGAAGTCGTCACCTCCGATGTGTCCCACGCTGGTGCTTCCGGACGCCGATTGCCGAAGGACCTGCCCCACGGACCGGATCAACTCGTCGCCCGCGGCGAATCCGGCGCCGTCGTTGACCTGCTTGAAGTGATCGACGTCCAGCCAACTGAGGGCGAACGTCCGTCCGTCCGCGATCCGCCGGTCCACCTCACCGGTGATCGCGTCCGAACCGGGCAGCCGCGTCAGCGGATTGAGCCCGGCCGCCTCCTCGACCCGGGTCTCGGCCAGCGCCCGCACGAGATCCGCGAGCCGCACGACGCCTACGCACCGGCCGTACCGGTCGACCACCGCCACGTCGTCCGACGTCCGGTCCCGGCCGCCGATCGCGACCACGTCCAGGACTTCCCAGGCGGTGGCATCGACCCCCACCGTCCGGGGCGGGTCGCCGAGCTTGAACGCGGGCCGGTCGGCGTACAGGGCGTGGCCGAAGCGTCCCGACATCGACAACAGGAAGCGCGACCGGTGCACCGACCGCACCGGCATTCCGCGCGCGTCCACCAGCAGGACCCCGGACACGTCCGGCGACCCCGTCAGCAGCGCCCGCACCTGCCCCGCGGAGGCGGTGGCGGGCAGCAGCGCGGCGGGTCGTACGAACTGCCGCACCGCCGGCCCCGACCGCGGCGGCACACTGCCGACGGGGGAGCGGGGCGGAACGTATACGTCCGCCGCAGGCAGCCGAGTCGGCGGCGCGAACAGCTCACCCTGCGCCAGTTGCGCTCCGGCGGACAGCGCCGCCGCACACTGCAGTTCGGTCTCCACGCCCTCGACGCACAGCAGGGCCCCCAGCTGGTCGCACAGCGTCCGCATCGCCCGCACCGCCGGCGACCGCGCGAGCAGCGACGCGTCGAGCTTCACCAGATCGGGCGCCATGTCGACGAGCAGCCGCAGGGGTACGTCACCGTCCCCGACGCCGTCCGCGCTGATCCGGAAGCCCTGCTCCCGCAACGCGGCCACCGCCTCCAGAAGCGCCTGCTGCGGCACGTGCGTGTACGGCGGACCGACGTCGAGCGTCACCTCCCAGGGCATCCTCCCCGCCTGCCGCACCGCGTCGTACAGCGTGGCGAGCCCGCCGAGGTCGGCGAGGGTGCCGGCGAACACGTTGACGTGCAGTGGCAGCAGTGTCTCCTTGTGGGCCGCCGCACGCACCGCCGACACGGCCAGCCCGCCGTCGAGTTCGGGATCGCGCCGGGCTTCGGCCAGGATGTCGCCGGTCTCCGGGCGGGCAAGAATCTCCAGCCCGGCCACCCCGCCGGTCGTCAGGTTGACCACCGGTTGGAAGGCGAAGCGGAGAGTGTCCGACCAGGAGCGCACGGGAGCATGATGGCGTTCCTGTCGTGCGCCCGAGTGCAGTTCATGAGACGTTCACGCAGGATTCCGGGGTGGTCACGCACGGTGGAGATCCCTGCTCGCGGCCCGTTTCCCCTCGCTCACCGCACGGCGATCACCGCCGACCCGTGCCCGAACAGCCCTTGATTCGCCGTGATGCCCACGCTCGCCCCCACGATCTGGCGGCCGCCCGCGTCTCCGCGCAACTGCCAGGCCAGCTCGCAGACCTGAGCGACAGCCTGGGCGGGAACGGCCTCGCCGAAGGAGGCGAGCCCGCCGCTGGCATTCACGGGTATGCGCCCGCCCGGGCCCGTCGCGCCCTCTCTCAACAACTTCGCCGCCTCCCCCTCTCCGCACAGCCCCAGGTCCTCGTACCACTGCAGCTCCAGTGCGGTGGACAGGTCGTAGACCTCCGCCAGGCCAAGATCCTCGGGACCGACGCCCGCCTCCTCGTACGCGGCACGCGCGATGGACGCCCGGAACGTCTCGCCGGCGGGCTCCACGGCCGCAGCGGAGTCCGTCGCGATGTCCGGCAGGTCGAGCACGGTGGTGGGGTAGCGAGGAGTCACCGTGGACACCGCCCGGATCCGCACCGGCTCCGCCGCACCGTGCCGACGCGCGAAGTCCATGCTGGACAGCACCAGTGCCGCCCCGCCGTCCGAGGTCGCGCAGATGTCCAGAAGCCGCAGCGGATCGGCGACGACGGCGGAGGCGGCCACCTCCTCCGCTGTGACCCGCTTGCGGTAGCGCGCGTACGGGTTCAGCGCCCCCATGGCCGAGTTCTTCACTTTGACCTGCGCGAAGTCCTCGGGCGTGTCCCCGTGCAGGGCCATGCGACGACGGGCGTACAGCCCGAAGTACGTCGGGTTGGTCGCCCCGAGGATCCGAAAGCGCTGCCAGTCGGGATCGTCGGGCCGATCTCCTCCCGCAGGCCGGAAGAACCCTTTGGGAGCGGCGTCGGCACCCACGACGAGCACCGTCTCGGCCAGACCCGCCAGGATCTGGGCCCGCGCGGTGCTGATGGCCTGCGCCCCGGAGGCACACGCCGCGTACACGCTCGTGACCCGGGCGCCCTGCCAGCCCAGGGTCTTGGCGAAGGTCGCGCCGGCGACATACCCCGGATAGCCGCCACGCACGGTGTCCGCACCGACGACCGATCCGATGTCCCGCCAGTCCAACTCCGCGTCGGCGAGCGCCGCTCGGGCGGCTGCCGCTCCGTACTCGACGAAGCTGCGCCCCCACTTGCCCCAGGGGTGCATGCCCGCCCCGAGTACTGCCACATCCTGCGTCATGCCGTCACCGTCCCCCCCGTCGGCCGCCAGTGCCAGGTCGTCCAGACCGTCTCCGCGTCCTCGTGGAGCACTCCGGGCACGACCTCGACCTCCATGCCCACCGTCAGCTCGGCGACGGTGACATCGGGAACCGCCTGTCCCAGCACCACCAGGCGCTCGGCCTCCAGCTCCACAGCGATCAACGCGTACGGCTCCCACGGAAGTTCCGGATCCGTCACATAGGGTGACGGAGGCCGGTAGCGGCTGTCCGTGTAGGACCAGACGCGCCCCCGCCGGGAGAGCGCAAGCTCCTCCAGGTTGCCGCCCGGGCAGCCCGGATTGCGGCAGTGCGTGTCCTCGCGTGGGAAGAAGACCGACGCGCATGCCGAACACCGCGTCCCGAGAAGCCTGAAGTCGTCCTCTTCCTCGGTGAACCATCCGGCCATCACAGGCGTGCGTGTACGCGACAAGTTCCCTCCCCGGAGCCATATCTGACGGAACGTCAGAAGTCTGCCACGGGTGTCCGGGAATGGGCAGACCGTGCCGTCGCCCGGTAGTGACCCGCCCCCGGAAGCCGCCCCTCCGCCGATCGGATACAGTCCGCCGCGTGTCCGAAACTCAGCACTCCACCCCCAACTCCGCGCCCGACTCCCACTGTTCGAGCTGCGGAGCGCCCTTTGGAGAGGGCGTAGCCGGCTGGCCCCGCACTTGCCCGGTCTGCGGCACCGTTGCCTACCGCAACCCACTGCCCGTCGCGATCGCACTCCAGCCGGTGTACGACACGAAGGGCACCGCCCTCGTCGTCATCACCCGCACCATCGCCCCCGCGCGCGGGGGCATCGCACTGCCCGGCGGTTACATCGACGACCGTGAGGACTGGCGGCAGGCCGTCGTCCGCGAACTCAAGGAGGAGACGGGCATCGACGCGGCAAGCCGCGACGTACGACTCGTCGACGCGATGAGCTCGCCCGACGGCCACCTGCTGCTGTTCGGGCTGCTCCCGGAACGGCCGGCCGAAGGCCTCCCGCCGTCCGCGGAGACGAACGAGACGGAAGGCTGGCACCTCCTGCGCCGACCGGAGGAGCTCGCCTTCCCCCTGCACACAGTGGCCGTACGGGCCTGGTTCGACGGCCGCTACTGAGCCCGGCGCTCAGCCAGCCCGCGTACGCGCACCGGGTGGGGCGGCCGGCTCACACCGCCCTCACCCTCCCGCTCCACTACCACCCGCTCACCCTGCCAGCGGGCGACGTACCGCTCGATCTCCGGCTCGGCCCACCCGTCGCCCGCGTCCGACACGACCAGCCCGCCCCCGGACCGCCCGCGCGCGGGCGCCCAGACCTCCAGTTCCAGCTCGCCGTCCTCCCCACGCACCGGGACGACGGCGCCCGCGCGCGCGAGCACCGGAATGCGAGACAGGGGCGCATCGACGAGCACCTGCCCCGGCCCCTCGTACACCTGCTCCGTCGCCGTGTCGTACCAGCGCCCCCGCGGCAGCTGCACCGCACGCCGGTCCGCGCCCGGATCCAGCACCGGAGCGACCAACAGACAGTCGCCCAGCAAGAACGCGTCCTCACAGTCGCGCAGGGCACGATCCTCGGGCGCACCCCACCACAACGGCCGCACATAGGGCGCCCCCGTGCGCCGCGCCAGATGCGCCAGCGTCAGGAAGTACGGCAGCAACCGCCGCCGCTCCAGAAGCACCACGCGCGCATGCTCCAGCACATGGGCACCGAACTCCCACGGCTCCCTGCGTCCCGCCCGAAGGCTCGCATGCGTACGGAACAGGGGCAGGTACGCACCCAGTTGGAACCACCGCAGATACAGCTCGGGAGACGGACTCCCGTCGAACCCACCCACGTCCGGCCCGGAGTACGGCACCCCGCACAGCCCGAGCCCCATGACCAGCGACAGCGAGGCGCGCAGCCCCGGCCAGCCCGTCGCGACATCGCCCGACCAGGTGCCTCCGTAGCGCTGCATGCCCGCCCAGCCGGAACGGGAGAAGACGAAGGGCCGGTCCTCGGGGGCCAGCTCGCGCAACCCCTCGTACGCCGCCCTGGCCATGGAGAGCGCGTACACGTTGTGGCCCTCGCGGTGATCACCGCCCCGCCCCTCCAGCGAGTGCCGGGCAGACCGCGGCAACGTCGACTCCCCGAAGGCGGTGAACGACGTCGGCTCGTTCATGTCGTGCCAGAAGCCGGCGAACCCCTGGGCGAGCCGTTCCTCGTAGAGACCGCCCCACCACTGCCGCACGCGCGCGTGGGTGAAGTCCGGATAAACCGCTTCCCCCGGCCAGACGACCCCCGTGACGAGCTGCCCCGAAGCGTCGCGGACGAACGCGTCCTCCGCGCTGCCGCTGTCGTACACCGCGTTTCCCGGGGCGGCCTTGACCGCCGGGTCGACGATCGACACCATCCGGATCCCGTCCCGCCGGAGTTCCTCGGCGAGCTGGGGCAGTTTGGGGAACCGTTCCTGGTCGACGGTGAACACTTGATGGCCGTCGTAGTGATCGATGTCCAGGTGCACCGCGTCCAGCGGAAGCTCACGCTCCTGATACCCCGAAACGATCCGCCGCACCTCCTGCTCACTGCCGAAGCCCCAGCGGGCATGGTGGTGACCGAGCGCCCACGCGGGCGGCAGCGCGGGTGCACCGGTGAGCGAAGCCCAGGTGAGCAGCACGCGCGCGGGAGTGCCGACCATCACCCAACAACGCAGCGGCCCGCCCTCCATCCGCACCTCGGACATCCCCGCCCGGTCGTGCCCGGAACCGGCCCCCTCCTCGCCCTCCCGCAGTATCACCGTGCCGTCCCACGAGGTGTCGTGGAACACCAGGTGCGTGGCCGCGTCCGCCACGACCACCTGCACCGGCATCGTGATGTAGAGCGGATCGTCGTCCGGCCCGAACGCATGGCCGGGGTCGGTGTTCCACAGCCGGTACGTTCCGTTGCGCAGCCGTGGTCCCGAAGCCCGCCCCCCGAGCCCGAAGAAGCGCGCGTCCGCGGCCACCTCCGACCGCTGCATCCAGCGCGCCGGCCCACCGTCCACCGGCTCCCACCATCGTGGCGGGAGATCACGGCGCAGCGTCACGCCACCGGGCGTACGCACCTCGACGGCGCCGTGCCGCGAGACAACGACCGTCACCCGTTCGGCCACCACCCGCCAGCCACCGTCCTTGTCCGGCTCCAGCACCGCCCTGGGATCCGGCTGCGGGCACCGCCCGGCCAGCGCATAGGACGGCTCGGGGTCCGCACCGTCCCAGCCCCAGAACACGGCCCCGTTCACCGCCACCGTGATGCGCAGCCGGGCGCGGCTGAACCGGACGAGGCCACCGCCCGGTCCGGGCTCCACCTCCTGCACGGGCCCCGGCACGCGCGCGCGTTCGGCCCTCCGCGGCGGCAGCCCGGCGGCATCGGCACGCCTCCTGCGCCACGCCGCCCGTACGGTCCGCAACCTCTGGACCGCCCCCGCAGAGGCGACCACCTTCATCGAACGCACCAGGTCACGACCGTCCATGCTGCTCAGCCTGCCACTGCCCGCCCTACACATGGGTGCCGTTCAACTGCCGTTCACCCGTGCTGGGACCACATCTTCACGACACGGACTATGTGAGGCGGACCCTGGTGTAGAAGTCGATCACATGGCATCGTCCGTGTCAGCCGCGTCACGCGCACACCCACGCCCGTGCGCGGAAGACGCACACGACGCGCACAGTCCGGGAGCCGCCCCATGTCGACCGTGAACCCCCAGCCGCTCTGGCAGCCGGAACCGGCACGCATCGCCCAGGCACAGGTCACGAAGTTCCAGGCCTGGGCGGCCGAACACCACGGCGCACCCTCCGCAGGAGGCTATGCGGCACTGCACCGCTGGTCCGTGGACGAACTGGACACCTTCTGGGAAGCCGTCACGCAGTGGTTCGACGTACGGTTCTCGACGCCCTACGCGCGCGTACTGGGCACCCGCACGATGCCCGGTGCCCAGTGGTTCCCCGGGGCCACCCTGAACTACGCCGAGCACGCACTCCGCGCAGCCGCGACCCGCGCGGAGGAACCGGCACTGCTCCACGTCGACGAAACCCATGATCCGACCCCCGTGACCTGGTCCGAACTGCGCCGCCAGGTGGGCTCACTCGCCGCCGAACTCCGCGCCCTCGGGGTACGTCCGGGAGACCGCATCAGCGGCTACCTCCCGAACATCCCGCAGGCCGTCGTCGCCCTCCTCGCCACGGCCGCCGTCGGCGGCGTGTGGACCTCCTGCGCCCCCGACTTCGGCGCCCGCAGCGTCCTCGACCGCTTCCAGCAGGTCGAACCGGTCGTCCTGTTCACCGTCGACGGCTACCGCTACGGCGGCAAGGAACACGACCGCCGCGACATCGTCGCCGAACTCCGCCGCGAACTGCCCACCCTGCGCGCCGTCGTCCATATCCCCGTCCTCGGCACCGAAGCCCCCGAAGGCGCCCTGGAATGGTCGGCCCTCACCGCCGCCGACACGGAACCCGTCTTCGAGCAGGTCCCCTTCGACCACCCCCTGTGGGTGCTCTACTCCTCCGGCACGACCGGCCTGCCCAAGGCCATCGTCCAGTCCCAGGGCGGCATCCTCGTCGAGCACCTCAAGCAACTCGGCCTGCACTGCGACCTCGGCCCCGAGGACACGTTCTTCTGGTACACGTCAACCGGCTGGATGATGTGGAACTTCCTCGTCTCCGGCCTCCTCACCGGCACCACGATCGTCCTCTACGACGGCAGCCCCGGTTACCCGGACACCGGCGCCCAGTGGCGCATCGCCGAACGCACGGGCGCCACCCTCTACGGCACCTCCGCCGCATACGTCATGGCCTGCCGCAAGGCCGACGTACACCCGGCACGCGACTTCGACCTGTCGAAGGTGACGTGCGTGGCCACCACCGGATCACCGCTGCCGCCCGACGGATTCCGCTGGCTGCACGACGAGGTCCGGGACGACCTGTGGATCGCATCCGTCAGCGGAGGCACCGACGTCTGCTCCTGCTTCGCGGGAGCCGTACCGACCCTCCCCGTGTACATCGGCGAGCTTCAGGCACCCGGCCTCGGCACCGACCTGCAGTCCTGGGACCCGAGCGGCAAGCCCCTCACCGACGAGGTGGGCGAGCTCGTCGTCACCAATCCCATGCCCTCGATGCCCATCCACTTCTGGAACGACCCCGACGGCAGCCGCTACCACGACAGCTACTTCGACACCTACCCCGGTGTGTGGCGCCACGGAGACTGGATCACCGTCACCTCCCGCGGCTCCGTCGTCATCCACGGCCGCTCCGACTCGACGCTCAACCGCCAGGGCGTGCGCATGGGCTCGGCCGACATCTACGAGGCCGTCGAGCGACTGCCCGAGATCAAGGAATCCCTCGTCATCGGCATCGAACAGCCCGACGGGGGCTACTGGATGCCGCTCTTCGTCCACCTCGTTCCCGGAGCTGTCCTCGACGAGGCCCTGCTGAACCGCATCAAGCAGACCATCCGCGAACAGCTCTCCCCGCGTCACGTCCCCGACGAGGTCATCGAGGTACCCGGCATCCCGCACACCCTCACGGGAAAGCGCATCGAGGTACCGGTCAAGCGCCTCCTCCAGGGCACCCCCCTGGAAAAGGCCGTCAACCCCGGCTCCATCGACAACCTCGACCTGCTGCACTTCTACGAGGACCTCGCCCGCAAGCGCGACTGATCCCCAGGTCCGGCACAACACCCCCGGCCTGACCTCGAACCACGGAGCGTGGAGGGAAAAGTTCGAGGTCAGGCCCATTGTCAGTGCGCCCGGTTACTGTGAGTGAGCATTGATCGACTGTGCACAGGGGGAAAGATGGCGTACACCGACCACCAGACCATGCGACGCGTCCTGCGCCGCGAAATCGCCGGCACCATCGGCCTGCTGGCCGACGAGCACGACTTCCGTGCCATGCGGTGCTATCGCAGCTTCACCTTCGACGACCACACCACCTACCTCAAACAGGTCGAGGCCCTCCTCAGGACCCGAGCCTCCCAGGGCAGCCACACGACAGTGGCCCTCTTCGACCCACAGGAGTACGCCGAGTTCTGCACCGACACCGGTCTGAACCCCGACATCCCGTCGAGCCGCACACGCTTCACCGCCGAACTCGCCACCACAGGCCCCAGCCTCCCCTACGAAGGCCAGCCCCTGGCCGACCTCGTTCCCGCCCTCATCGACGAGGCAGTCCGCCAAGCCACGTGGGAGTACGCCTCCACACTCCTGGCCCACCTCGGCGCCTGCGCAACCTGCGGCGAGGACATCGGCCGCGCGGCCTTCACCCGGGCCTCGTCCTTGCTCGTCCGTATCCTCGACACCGCCCAGCCCGGCCACCGACACCTCGTCTGCAGTGTCACCAGCAATCCCGAACCGCTCGTCTCCGTCCTGCACGCCGACCAGGACGCCGACGGCACCACACAACTCGACGAGGCCGAGGCCCTCGAATTCACCACGGTGCTCGCCCTGGGCATCGCCACCCAGAGCGCCGGCGGACTCGTCATGCGCACCAGCACCTCTGGCACCACCGACCGCATCTACGGCTGGCGCCTACGCGGAAACGGGCTGGAACCCCTCACCGCCGGCGAGGTCTTCGACGCCTACTGCACCGACATCGATTCCGGTGACCTCATCTCCCCGGAATCGAACGTGGACTACACCGTCCCACCGGACCTCGGCGAGCAAGGGACGATGCCCGGCCACCACCACTGAACGCAAAGGGGCGCCCCACCCGAAAGCGGAGCGCCCCTCTTAATACAGCCTGATGCTGTGCGGTTGCCGACTACTCGCCGGACAGCACCGCCTGAGCGGCATTGCGCGCCTCTTCGGCACTGTCCGCCGCCCGGGCGGCAGCCGCTGCGCGCTCACACTGCGCCAGCGTGTACTTCGCCAGGGTCGCCCGCACATAGGGAATCGACGCCGACCCCATAGAAAGGGAGGTGACACCCAGACCGGTCAGCACACAAGCGAGCAGCGGGTCGGACGCCGCCTCGCCACACACACCACAGCTCTTGCCCTCGGCCTTGGCCGCCTCGGCGGACATCGCCACCAGGTCGAGCAGCGCCGGCTGCCACGGATCCTGCAGCCGGGACACCGCGCCCACCTGACGGTCGGCAGCGAAGGTGTACTGCGCGAGGTCGTTCGTCCCCAGGGACAGGAACTCGACCTCCTGCAGAATCGACCGTGCCCGCAGCGCGGCCGACGGAATCTCGACCATCGCACCGAACTTCGCCTGAAGCCCGGCTGCACGGCACGCGTCCGCGAACGCCTTGGCGTCGGTACGGTCCGCCACCATCGGCGCCATGACCTCAAGGTAGACCGGCAGACCCTCGGCCGCCTTGGCCAGCGCCGTCAGCTGAGTGCGCAGAACCTCCGGGTGGTCGAGCAGCGTCCGCAGACCACGCACGCCCAGCGCCGGATTCGGCTCGTCGCCCGGGGTGAGGAAGTCCAGAGGCTTGTCCGCACCAGCGTCCAGCACCCGCACGACGACTCGGCCCTCGGGGAAGGCCTCCAGGACCTGACGGTAGGCCTCGACCTGCTTCTCCTCCGACGGCGCCTTCTTGCTGTCGTCGAGGAAAAGGAACTCCGTGCGGAAGAGACCAACACCTTCGGCTCCGGCCTCGACAGCAGCCGGCACGTCGGACGGGCCCCCGACATTGGCCAGCAGCGGCACCTTGTGGCCATCAGCCGTGGCACCCGGACCCGTCGAAGCAGCCAGCGCCGCCTTGCGCTCCGCGGCCGCAGCCTCCAGCCGTGCCTTCTTCTCCTCGCTCGGGTTCACGAAGATTTCGCCAGTGCTGCCGTCGACGGCGATCATCGTGCCCTCGGCCAGTTCACCGGCACCGGGCAGCGCCACGACCGCCGGAACACCGAGCGCCCGCGCCAGAATCGCGCTGTGGCTGGTCGGCCCACCCTCCTCGGTGACGAAGCCGAGCACCAGAGTCGGATCCAGCAGAGCCGTGTCGGCCGGCGCAAGGTCACGCGCCACCAGGACATAGGGCTCGTCGCTGTCGGGCACGCCCGGCATCGGCACCCCGAGCAGACGCGCGACGATACGATTCCGCACGTCGTCAAGGTCGGCCACACGGCCGGCCAGGTACTCACCGGCGCCGGCCAGCAGCTCGCGGTACGCGGCGAACGCGTCGTACACCGCGCGCTCGGCCGTGCTGCCGACGGCAATGCGTCGGTCCACGTCCGCCATGAGTTCGGGATCCTGGGCCATCATGGCCTGGGCTTCGAGCACCGCCTGGGCTTCGCCCCCCGCCAGATTGCCGCGCGCAATCAGGTCGGCTGCCACAGCCTCCACAGCCTTGCGGGCGCGCCCCTGTTCACGCTCCGCCTCCTCCGCCGGGATCTGCTTGGCCGGCGGTTCCAGGACCGCCGTTCCCATGTGCCGAACCTCGCCGATCGCCACACCGTGACTCACGCCGACGCCTCGCAGCGTTGTCTCCATCTCACCCGTCTCCGATAGTGCGGCGGGTCCCGCCGCCGCGGTGGTTGTCCGTTGCTTGCCGTCTGAGGACGGCACTGACGTCACTTCCAGGCGAAGAGACTGTCGCCCGCCTTCACATCACCGTCGTCGCGGAGATCGGCAAGGGCCTCGGCGGTGGCCTCAAGCGCGACGATGGGGCAGACCGGAGACTTTCCGGCGGCCTCGACGGCGGCCGGGTCCCAGCGAACGATTGCCTGACCGCGGGTCACGGTGTCGCCCTTGTTCACCAGCAGCTCGAAGCCCTCGCCATTGAGCTGCACGGTGTCGATACCCAGGTGGGTGAGGACGCCATGTCCCTGCTCGTCCACTACTACGAAGGCATGCGGGTGGAGGGAAACGATGACTCCGTCCACGGGTGCGACGGCCTCGGAGGGCTCACGCACGGGGTCGATCGCTGTACCCGGGCCGACCATGGCCCCGGAGAAGACCGGATCAGGCACTGCCGCCAGTCCGATGGCGCGTCCTGCAAGCGGGGACGTCACGGTGGTCATGGGAAGCCTCCCAGGGGTGGAGATTCATATGGGCCGTCACTACCTGTCCCGGACGGCGCACTGTTCAGCAGGGTATGTCATAGGTAGTACCGGTTCCGCACGGAGAGCTTCCGTTTGGTGGTCTAGACCATAACCCCAATCGATTTGCACCCGCTCTGCGGCCCCGTGTACAGTCGTACTCCTGCTTGAGGCTGAGCGACGCAACCAAGCGTCCTTGCCTGGCAGCACCCAACTTGTCAGATCCTATCTCGGGGTCACCTTCTGCATGCCCGCAGGATGGTGGTCAGAGGGCCGGAAAAACCCTGATAGAGTTTGGAACACCGAAGGGAAGCGCCCGGAGGAAAGCCCGAGAGGGTGAGTACAAAGGAAGCGTCCGTTCCTTGAGAACTCAACAGCGTGCCAAAAATCAACGCCAGATTAGTTGATACCCCGTCTCCGGCCATCAGGTCGGGGCGAGGTTCCTTTGAAAAACACAGCGAGGACGCTGTGAACGGTCGGGCCTATTCCGCCCGACTGTTCCGCTCTCGTGGTGTTGCACCGGATTACCGGTAAACATTCACGGAGAGTTTGATCCTGGCTCAGGACGAACGCTGGCGGCGTGCTTAACACATGCAAGTCGAACGATGAAGCC